>JAJPJA010000080.1 GCA_021324455.1 Pseudomonadota bacterium
GCAGATTTCAGTCCCCTCCTCATCGGGGAATCTTCTGCGACGCGTTGCCGTGGTCGTTGCCGCTCCCACGCGGCAAATCTTATTTCAGTCCCCTCCTCATCGGGGAATCTTCTGCGACGACATCGTAATTGTGCAAGGCGCCTCGGCGTGGCCCGCCATTTCAGTCCCCTCCTCATCGGGGAATCTTCTGCGACCGCGGCGAAATGCCTGCAAAAGCGGGGCTTTTCCCGGCTGCGTCGCGCCCTATTTTTCGCAAACTCTCGATCTGCGTGCAAACCCCCTCGATTTGCGAAATTCACCAGATGTCGCCGCAGAAGTTGCGGAACTCGCAGGCGACGCAGCGCGCCCGCACCGCAGTGGGCTCCGGGATCATCCCTCGCTCGATCATCGCACGAATCTCGGCCATCGCCTGGACGACCGCTTTGCGCTCGCGCTCTCCGATAGGTACCGCCATCAGTTCCCGCGTCGGGCTGGCATAGATGAAGCCGGTGCGCACCGGCCGCCGGTACGCCTCTTCAACCAGAAGTGCATAGGCCGCCAGCTGCATCCGATGGTTGTCGCGCACGCCGCCGCGGGTGTCCTTGAAATCCACCGGAAAGCTGGCGCGCCGGGTGACGATCAGCAGATCCAGTTTTCCGGACAACCCCAGATGCTCCGAGCGCAGCCACACCCCGAAGCGCCGTTCGCCCGAATCCAGGCCGTAGCGCCGCAGCCCCCTCCTGCGTTCCAGTGCCGCGACCGCCTCTTCGACATTGCGCCCGCGCCGCATCGGGTAGGTGGGCGCAAACGCCACCGGCATCACGTAGCGGTAGTAGGGAATGCGCCGGCAGTACGCCCACTGCTTAAGGTCGGTGGCGATCAGCGGCACCGGCGCCGTCTCACTGACTGACGCCGCTTTCATCGCTCTGCCTCAGCGGGCGGTTTGGGGCCGCGCGTGATCTGCCGGCGCGCGGCGGCGTCCTTTTCGCACAACTGCAGCATCAGGATGCGCCCCTGGTTCTCGCCCAGCACGTCGCCCAGACGCACGAAGATCTCGCGCCGGCGGGTGGCGTCCAGCGGCCCGCAAAACACGCTGTACTGGATATGGTCGAGGCCGTAGTCCTTGCACACCCCGGCGATCCGCAAGCGGATGCGGTCGTCGGTGATGTCATAGACGACGAAGGTGAGGAGTTCCTGGCCGCGCATACATTAATTAGCTTTGCATAACCTTCAATATATGCTATTAGAACGTTGTTAATGAGAAGGATGCAATAGGGTTATATGCTGCGTCACCCTGAAACTGCTCTGGCCGCGTGGAAGGGTCGGCGAGAGTTGCCCAGGGAGTTGGTACCTGAGTGGCCCTCGCGGGGGGTTGCGATAGAAGGCGACTTCTCGGGTATTCAGCGGTTTGTCCTGCGACCCGTTCCCGGGGCGGGGGGAGCGGCGCGGCGGCTGAGAGCGCGGTCCTTTCGTGTCCTTGCATTAACACGATTGGCAGCGGCAAAGGTTCAGGAACGCTTGGCCCCCGGTGCGCATTTGTTCTACTCAGCCGGAGGACGATTCCTGGTTGTTTCCCAGCCCAACGCGGACTGGCGCGAGCGTCTGGGTTCGCTGCAAAATGAGCTCGATGAATTTCTGCTGACAGAGTATCGGGGCGAGCTGGTCTTTCACATCGCGGGAGCCGAGTTCGGGGACGGCAGGATACCGGTCGCTCAACTTCGCGAGGCGATGGCATTGCGTAAGCTCACGCCGCTGGTTGGGGCACTGCAGGGCACGGGCGGATGGCGCAGCATCGACCGTTTCGCTTTCAGCGGCGCCGGCGAACGACGTTGCCAAGGATGCGGCTCGACGGCAATGGTCCGAGAGGAAAGAGACGAGGATGAAATAGAGCTGCTCTGTAAGACGTGCATCGACGATCGCGAGTTGGGCAAGGAGCTGCTGGCCCACCCAGTTGCCGCGCTGGGGCGGTCGGCGAATGGCCCAGTCAGCTTGCTCGGCGAGCGCTGGCGGATCGCCGCTAGCGGCGAGCTCAAAATTCCAGTCATTGCGCATGCGCCGCTGGAGAAGGGACGGCCGGCAGACTTCGATCAGTTGGCCGAGCGCGCAACCGGGCGCAAGTATCTGGGGTATCTACGAGTTGACGCGGATCGGATCGGCGAAGAGTTCCGCAAGCTCGAAGGAGACGCTTACAGAACATGGGGACTGAGCCACTTACTCGATGGAGCCTTTTCCGCGAGTGTCGATAATCTTCTGCGAACCCGGTTCCGAAATCTCTACTCGGTTTATGGCGGCGGCGACGACCTGTTTCTGATTGGCCCATGGAATGAAGTGCTGTGTTTCGCTCTGGCTTGGCGCGGCGAATTTCGCGAGCTGTCGGATAATAAATTGAAGTTTTCTGCCGGCATGGCGCTGGCCAAACCGCGCCAGCACATCCTGACAAAGTCCGATGAAGCGGAAAGTGCGCTTGATGACCACGCCAAGAAACCACGGGACAGCATTCGGGCGCTCGGTGATACAATCGCGTGGAGCGAGTTCGAGGAGATTTATGCGGGGGCCCGGCACCTCGCGGCACTGCACGGGACCGGGATGATCAAGAGTGCTTTTCTGCACGACGTGGTTTATTTGCACGACCGCTACAAGTGTGGAGATGAGCGCTGGCATTCCCGGCTGTTTTATCAGATCGAGCGGAACCTGAGCGGTCAGGCGCGCGAATGGGCAAAAAGCGCGTTCCTGGCGCCGGGACGCTTTTGGAAAAACGCGGGGTCCATGATGCGGTATGCGATGCTTTGCTCTCGCGAAGCACCGGCTGACCCAGCAATATAGCGAGGGAAGTGACATGGCCGATCTGGGCGACAAGTTACGCCAGGCTGGGGTGCCTGTGACGGAACAGCGTCGAAGAGATAATGCTCGACGTGGCGGGGCCTCTGGAAATGTGTTTCCGCCCGGCTATCCCCAGTATTTCACGGAGGATGGCCACACAAGGGTCGAGTTAGTTGCGGAAGAGGCTCAGCGCATTGCCGAGCAGTTGGTGGCAGACGGCCTCACCCGCCGCCAACTACGGGTGTTCTATGACCATGCCATGAGACAACTACAGCGGTTGCAATACGGAAATGAATTCGGGGAAGTTCACCCGCAAGTCGTTCGGCTAAAAGCGGCAGCAGCCGATCGTGCGGCGCGCCGCACGAATAATATTCCCCCCTCATTCAAGGAGTTCATCGACCGCAATATAGACAAGGTCATGGATAAAGAGAGCTTCATAAGGGGCTTCATGCCGCACTTTGAGGCGGTGGTTGCATACTCCGCGCGAGCAAGGGAATAAGAGATGGCTAAGTGGACACACGCAGTCGAGATGAAGTTCGAGATTGAATTGGCTGAAGGCACTCGAATAGGCGGCGCCGGCGCTGGACTCGATATTGGTGGCGTCGATTTACTGCCGATTAGAGATCCAGTGAGCCGTGAGCCCTACTTGCCAGGTTCCAGTCTCAAGGGCAAGTTACGCAGTATCCTAGAAAAGGAACATGGACTGAGTACAAACGGCAGCCCTTGCAGCTGCGGACAAAAGGATTGCCCGGTCTGTCCAGTTTTTGGCGCACATATTGTTCCGGGCAAGCCACCGCGGGGCAGCGCTCGATTAACGGTTCGGGATGCTCACTTCACACCGGAGTATGCCAAGCAGTACAAAGATAATCCGGTTTCCGAGACAAAGATGGAAAATATCGTGGACCGCATTCGCGGCGTCGCTGACAAGCCGCGAACGCAGGAGCGCGTCCCAGCGGGCGCAAGGTTCCGAGCCGAGATGGTGCTTAAAGTGTTCGAGGGTGACGACGATAGGAAGATGGTCAAACATCTCAGAAACGCTCTGGCAATTCTTGAGGAAGTAGATTCCTTGGGAGCGGGCGGGAGTCGTGGGTCAGGACGGATCAAGATACATAACTTGACTGAGAAGAAGATTGCCTTGGCAGATCTGACATTGTGACCACCTGGCGATTGCGACTACGTCCGCGGTCGCCCTGGGCGACGCCGTTGCGAGCCGATTCCCTGTTCGGCGCATTGTGCTGGGCGTGGGTGGAGTTGTTTCCGGAGAGTTTCGACGAAATGCTGTCGCAGTTTGCGGGGCCCGGGGTTCCCCCCTTCATCCTTTCGGATGCCTTTCCGGGCGACCTCCTGCCGCTACCTCTTCACGTCAGAACACCGGTCAGCGAGAAAAAGCTAAAGCCCCCGATTTACATTACGCAGGCAGGCTTTCAGGATCTTTCGGTAGCCAGCGGCTCCTTGGCACCGGAAGTGGCGGACAAGCCCTTCGGCTCCGGGTCGCAGATCCGGACCGCGATCGACCGGATCGTCGGCTCGGCCGCAGAGGGACAGTTGTTCGAGCTCGACATTGAACACCTGCAGGAGAACTTCGAGACCCTGAGCGTCTATGTCCGCTCTGATCGATACCTCGAACAAGTGATCGGATGCTTCAAAGCCCTGGCGCTGACGGGTTTCGGGAAGAAAAGTTCGTCAGGGCTCGGCGCGTTTGAACTGCTTGACAAAGCTCAGGATTGCGATTGGCTCGACGGCGTCGAGGGCGCTAATGCCTTCGTTACGCTGAGTCATTTCGTGCCTGCCCCGCATGATCCAACAAATGGCCGCTGGCGCCTGCACGTTACGTACCCGAAATTCCATGCCAATCCGGTGTCGAATGTGTTCAAAGGGTCGATCATAATGCTGACGCCAGGCTCTGTCTTTCGTACCGACACTGGTTCACCGAGGCCCTGGTACGGATCGATGATCCCCATGTCACGGCCGGAGATGCCGAAGGCGATGCATTATGCGCTCGCGTTCGCGGTACCGGTTCGATGGGAGGAAAGAGGGTGAAGGTTGCAGCGATCTTCCCGGTCGGCACGAGCGTGGGCGGTGCGCCAGAGGCCATCGCAGAAATTCTCAGCCAGGAGCCCGCACTTGACATTCACATATTGTATGGCGAGCCTGGGAATCAGCGGAGAGAACCGAAGCCGCGGCTTTTTTCAGATCCAAAAGAAGCGCTTGAAGAGATTCGCCGGGAGGTGCAAGACCCGCGGATACGCTGGGGCGAGTCTCGAATGGTTCACTCATTCGAATTTGCCAAAACATACGAGGAGGTCCGCAAGTTCATAAGCGAAATCGCTGATAAATATGATCGCGTCTATATTGGCATCACAGGCGGCACCAACCCGATGAATTGCTCGCTTTTCCAGGCTTCGATGGCTTACCTACGCGCCGAGGTCAAGCCCGTATACGTACAGGCCCATGAGAATGTATGGCAAAAGAACTTCGTTGCGTCCCAGATTCGAGATCGCGTCGTGGCGGAGGAAGCATTGGCAACCGCGCGTTCAGGCCAGGTTCGCCTCGCCGCCCGTCTCGCCGAGCGTCTTCCAACCGTTGGCGAATGGAAATTCCTGCGCGTCTCGCTCACCGCGCTCTCACATTGGGATGACTTCGATTACGAGCAGGCCAGTCAGACGCTGGAACACCTGGCGCGTAAGGCCACTGAATATGCCGAGCATGATCTGCTTGAGCATATATGCAAAACCATAGCGCGGCTGGGGCCAAACGCCCGTCGGATGAACAAGTTCACGGGCCAACTTCGCGATCTATACAGCTTCGATGGCCAGGCGGCTGCACCCGGCTGGACCATGAGCGTCGAAGAAAATGGGCTGTTGCTGGTTGCGGACACGCTAGCCAACGCAAATCGCCGCATGCAAGAGCATCGCTATACGGATTCCGTGCTGCGGTCTTACCGGGCGGCGGAGTGCGCGACGCAGATGCGGCTGTTCAAAATGGGAATCCATCCATCAAAACCCAATGCCTGTTTGATTGCTTACCAACGTTATGCGGCTGCAATCCCGAACGGCGAGCGGCCGCTTGGTTTCGATGATGGTCTGAAAGTACTGCAATCGGCTGGGGAATTAGATCGAACTTCAATCGAGAGCGCGGTTCGTGATCTTCAGAAGGTGCGTAACGACACCTACCTGGAGCACGGCTATATTCGAGTCCAACGCCAGCAGTGTCAAAACTCATTCAATAAGTCCCTAATGATCTGTGAGTCGCTCCTGGGCCCTGCGATCCGGCAGAAGTGGCGCGAGTTTGAGATGCATCTATAGCGTCGCCGCCGCGCGTGTCGATCACCATTTGAAGGCGAAGGGGCGGTACTTCGGGCCGCCGCGCAGGAAGCCGGCGACCGCGCGGGCCTGGATCTGGACGACCGACTTGAGCTGATGGCGCCGGCCGTGGAAATTGATCTCGGTTTCCAAGCGTTCGAGCACAGCGGCGGCGACGGCCTTGCGGCTGGGGTCGGTCAGCATTCCTTCGCGCGTTTGCAGTTGGATTCCGCGCGACAGGCCGGCGATCACGGCGCGGTCCACGACCGGCTGGCGGAACTCCTCGACCAGATCGAGCACCAGCGAGGGTTTGCCGGGGCGATCGACGTGCAGGAAGCCGGCGAAGGGCTCCAGCCCGGCGTTCATGATCGCGCCCCACACCTGCGCGTAAAGAATGCCGTAGCCGTAGTTGAGGGCGGAGTTGACCGGGTCGGCGGCGCCGCGATGCTCGCGGGTATCGAACTGGGCGTCTTCAGGCAGCAGCATCCGCACGCCGGTCCAGTAACGCCGTCCGTTGCTGCCCTCGATCGCCATCAGCGCCTCGCGCGCGTCATCGACAGTGGCGGCGTCGAGTTGAGCGGCCTGGCGGCGGCCGGCGGCGAGCGCCGCGATTATCTGGTCGAGCGCGCGGAAGGCGCCGGGGTCGGCGCTTTTGAGGTATTTGCCGAAGTACTTGAGCAGGGCGGCCTGATTGCCCAGTTTGCCGCGAACGATCGATTTGGCCAGTTCAACCCCGCGCCGGTCCTGGTAGGCGGCGAGCTGGGCGCGGCGAATTGCCACGGTGGCGCCGAGCATCGGCGAGGACAGCATCGCGAAGGGCTGGCCGCGGCGGGTGAGAAAGGCGATCCGGATGCCGCGTTCGCAGCAGGCTTCGATCAGGTCGGCGGAGACCGAGACGCCGGGCGATCCGATAATAATCTCGTCGACGCGAAACAGCGGCATTTCGATCTGGTCGGGAAGCAGCCCGAGTGGTTTGGCTGGGCCGTTGGCAGAAAGGCGCAGGGGCGGCGGTGAAGTTCTGGCGCCGGCGGAGGAAAGCAGCGTCAGTTTCGGCCGCCGGGCATCCAGTCCGAGCGGCAGGAGCAGTTGCGGTCCGCCTTCAATCAGTTCAAAGCGCGGCCGCCGCCCGCGCACCACCAGCCGATCCCCGGTCTTCCCCAGCGCCACTCCATAGTCAGTGACGATTACCGAGTTCATTTTTCGATTTCTGGCTCCCCTGAGGTTGTCGGTAAGCGCCGCTGTTGTTATGCCGCTGAACCAAAGGCCCTGAGGCTCCCGAGGGGGAGCCGGGAATGATTGGCCGGGTGCGGCTCAGGGATCGCCGCAACGCGATTTGTCCGGATCATCGGTGTCCGGATCATCCGGGTGACCATGCGAGCAATGGAGCAGGCTTGCCTCGACCAATAATGCGATGCCGAGCGAAGCGGAGGGATAAACGCGAAGCGATTCGCTGCGCGCGCAAAGACAAATCGCTTCGCGTTGATCCCTCACCCAGCCCATCCCGGACTCCACCCCGCTTCGTTCGGGATGACACCAGGCGGTCCCCAGCCGCGCTCGCAGCAGACCCCTGTGCGGTTGTGTTCATCCAGTGGCCGACGCAGACAAGCTGAACCCGCGCCCCGCGCACAACAATTGCCTTCCGGGTCTTCCACTGCATCCTGGCAGTCGGTAATGATTCTCTCCGTCATTCTGACCGCAGGCTGCCGGAGTCGAAGAATCCCGGGAGCCCGCGTGTAACGGCCGTCGCCGCATTTGATGAATCTCTGGATCCTCGTCGGTATGACTCTTTGATTTTCCCCTCGCATTCGCGAGGTCTAGCAGCGCCGGGCGGTGCATTCATTCCCGACGATACTCGGTAAAGCCTGGCCCCGTGTTTACAACTCCGATCGGTATGATGGTTTCGATGAATCGGCGGTGGGAGCCACGCTTGGGTCTTTTGGTGGTGAATGAGTTAAGCGTATCGAGGTCGGCTTCGGGACCAAAGTCATCAAGCGGCACGATATGAGCTCGAGGAGGGGGCGACCAGCTCGCCGCGGTCTGAACCGGTTGTGTAAAATCGTTGCCAAGTTCCCGACGGCGGGAAAGACCTATGAATTGTATGAAAGACCCACGCTTCCCGACGTAGCACACGTGAGGTAAGAGTTGGACAAGACGGCGGACTAAGATGACGTCTGCAGCAGCCAAATCAAAGGCCCATTGCCAGGAACCGTGCTGATGTGCGAGCTCGCGATACGCGATCGTTGAGCTGTAGGGACGGAGCGAGTCTGCATCGCGGCTTTGCTGCCGCACCTTAAGGAAAGTTTGGGTAACTACTGCGCCAAGACCAAGACCGATGCGTACCGTTACGGGAACTAAAGACCTAAGTAGACCATCGGAATCTGATTCGCTGTAACCGCAGCGAAACGCAGCATCAACTAAGGCCATCTTGATCGCATATGGGGTCGGTATCAACAGCGTCTTTCCGACAGTGCTAGTGGCCAGGCTGGTCTTAAGTGAAAACAAAGCTGTGGGAGTGTAGTTCGCGACGAGCCACCGACCCGGGCCCGGAATGCCCGCAATGGAATCGGGTAAGTCGAGATCCTTATCCCAAGAGCTGTGGGCCGTTGTACGCGCTTCAGTTTTGCGCTTGTCTGGCGTCATGACTCCCCCTTAGTTTGGTAGCTCAAGGCTACGAGCAAGATCAGCCAACAACTTGATACCTTCGGAGAGACTCGCAAATCGAGTAACACCAACTGAGCTTGGGTGAATCTCATTAAGTACAGCGGCGGCCTTTTCCATTTCCTCGCGATAACCATCATTTAACGGGCTAACAGTGGGTGCTGGCAATGACGTTGCAGAGACTGCAATCACGCCTTCGCAGTTAAGAATATGCGGATTTTGTGTATTGCGCTGGGCACCAGCTGGTTTCAAGATGGTCGCCGCTAGGCTCTCGATGAGAGCCTTCGCTCGTAGCCGTCTGCCCGGTCCATCCACGACAGGCTGACGAGTTATGTCGTTAAGACCAATTCTATAGACCTCGAGGTTGCAGATCATGGCGTAGATACCGGATGAGGCGGGACGATGAAAAATTGGCTGGGAACCAACCGTCGTTTCGCCACCGGCCGCTTTGCCCCGTTCCGCCGCATATTTCACGTGAAAATATTGCTCCGTGGCGGTGACGGGTTCTCCATCCGCGGTTGTTGGAAGGCCGACGACCCACCCGAACTCCACGCAAGATTTGCGCGGTAATGCGGCATCCACGAACAGTGCGCCCGCCAGATCCGTCAGGCTGCAATCGCGCAGAAGATGACTGAGAAGTTCAGAGTTCTTGCCTTTATATTCCTTAGCCTTTTTTAGAAAATTCTCATCCGCGGTGATACGGTCCGGGTCCAGACGCCTGGCTGGATCCGACAAGGGCTGCCCCGCTGCTTCGAGAAGTGGAACAAGATGACCAACGAGAATGTGCTTGAACATGTCGCCACTGATTGCATTAACGATCGCGCGGCGCCCACTTTGGTCGATAATATGCACCATCCTGGTCTGTTGTTGGTTTCCCTCTGTTCCCTCGTTATTGAGGCTGTGCAGGTCAAGTGTGATTCGAGCGCAAAGTGAAAGCGAACTAACGATTGCCATAACAATCCCTCCTTTGATACCCGAGAAGCCGATTCTCTCAGGATTCTTCCACCACGTCGGTCTCTTGAGCTATTTCCTCGTCTCGTGGCTCCCGGCATGAGCCGTAGGCACAAAGCATCGCTCCCACCGTCGGAGCGCCGGCAGCTTCCACAAGCGCTACAAAGGCAGCGAACTCTTCTGTGGTCACGTTGCGGGGAGCTGGCTTTCCCATTTCCCGCCGCCGCGCGTTTTCAACGTTGTATTTTGAAATGAAGTCCGAGACCGCTTCTATTAAAGGATTGGAACCTGGCAGACTGCTTTTGCGCCTCAGTTCGGGCAGCAAATCGTATCGGATATCTCTATAGTCGGTCCGCTTCATCGCCTTTAAGGCTTGAGCGTTCACCGTCGCGCGCCGTACGGCGGCGGCTACCGACACAAAGCCCGGATTAACAAGCACTTCGCTAAGTTGTGGAGCAACAGCCATGAGAACCTCCTTTAGGTTATCGGTGCGGAAAGCACGAAGCCGGCGCCCCTCCTGCCATGCCCCCAGCAGCATCGCGCCATAGCGCGAGAGAAAATCGATGAGTAGCGCGGCAGCAGATTCTCCGCGAGTCTGCAGGAATCGCCTGTATGCTACCAGCAGCCCTACTTCGTCTGAATAATCGTCGCGCAGCGTGCGCAGTACCGTCTGATGCTCAGACAGAATGGTGAGAAATCTGGCGGCGCGCTCCGCCGTATCAAGCCGGAACCATCCTGGTAATGCGATAGTGGACATAGCGGAGACCGCCTTTGCGTTGCCAAGTGACTGGTAGTGAGTGATGGTAATTCCTGAAATCGCATCAGCTGGAGTTCTACCTCGCAGTCCGAAATCCTCAAATTCCTGTGAATCCTGGTCGTGATACTCGCGGGAATGTAACACGAGTATCTCAGCCAGCTTGAGGGCGGCGAGGCTGTCGAGCTTGGCTGCACCTCCATAGAGTCCGGCGGCGCGCAACTCCGCCGCGGCAGCAATCAGAGCGTTGACAGAGATATCGTGTGGCACAGGGCAGAACAGCCGAACGTGTTCGCTCTTCGAGCCTTGGAAAAACGGGCAAGCAACGCCGAAGTAACCTTGATAACGGAGCCATTCCAAAAACGGATCCGTCCACTGGTCTTTGGTCTTGTCGTTTCGATCTGTGCTGTCCGGCTTCAGTCTGCTGTAGCCCTTCGCAGCGATTGGGTTGAAAAGCTGTACGGAGGTTGCCGCCCATTTCAGATTAGATGGGCGGTTCTCCGATATCGCTTTCAGCCCCTCAGCGATTATTTGTCTAACTTCGGCTGCGTCTGTCCTGGTGATGAGCGCATGTATTCGGTTGCTGGTCTCGTCGCCCTGAAGAGTGTTGAGCACCTGCAGAAGCCGCCAGTCTGGGCGGGGTTTGTCTTGTTCGATCGCTTGGCGGGTCGCTTCGTCAAGCATCTTGAGCTTTTTACCTTGATGCAGCGACTTGATTCGGTCCGCTTTGGCTTTCTCCGCCTTGTAGTCGACCGGGTCGAAAGCGCCGTGCGGCACCGCGACTTTGTCATTGGCCTTTAGGAATGGATAACCTGGTGACGTGGAAAATTGCGAACCAGCGTGAGTCTCGTTGTTGTCAAAGCAGACTTCAAAACTTGCCTGCGACTCAGCAATACGAACTACCGCTCCGGCGGAGGAAAGAAGCCTCGCCAAGCCAACGGCGGCAAATATATCAGCGTGCGTGCCAGTCGTGCGAAGCATTGAGAACTTGCGCCGTTCACTCATGATTGTGACCCTCGGCCGTTGCGCGTTGATCTGATAAGCGCAGGGTTCGCGTCAGGTAACTTACCAGCGGCCACCATCGTCGGGCTTGATCGGGACCAATGGTTAGCTGAAGAAGCTTTGACAGTGCGCCCCTGCGATCGTCTTTGCGCCAAAGGCGCTCGATAAACCTTGAATCGATTGCATGATCCAGAGCTTCGCCCAGCAGCCGCTCCCAGCCTGCAACCATCCGCGTGATAGCGAGACCAGGACCATCCCGGTCGGGCAACCATCCACCGTGATGCGCCAACACCGCGGCCAGGCAAGCCGAGGCGATGTGCGGGCGGTTCTCTTCAGACGATGTTTTGAGTAACTGGGCAATCAACCCGCTGGCGTAATATGCACTGGCTGGAGCATGAGCCGGACGGGAAACCGTTTTGGACACGTCGTTTTCGCGTCGGCGATCCTGAGGATCGAAGGGATCGAAGTCGGTATGCGCAAGCGGCGTCTGGTGGACGTAAGAAGGTCTGGCAGCACGCATTGCCGCCTCTGCCCATTGTTGCCACCGCTCCTGAAGCTTGCCCAAATCATGGAGGTATCCGCAGGTTTGAGCCGCTTCCAACACGGCCCGGCTTTCAAGGCCGTAAAGCCGGACAAATCCAGAACTTAGAAAGCCGCCCCTATCGCATTCTTGCTCGATCCGGCGGCTAATAGCCGCGGCTACAGATCGAGCATGGTGCACCCAACTCTCTGCGTGAAGCGGGGCGTAACCCGGCGACCTAATCTTTTCCCGCGGTGGGCTCTCCTGGACACCGCCAACACCCAGGACCAGACCCAATTCTGCGGTATACTGAGCTACCTGAGGAGTCAGGCAAACGGCATAGGCTCGCTGCAGATCTCCAGCCTGCGCCAATGGTTTCCAAGGCGAGTCATCGGAGGCGTCCCAGGTGAATCCAACCTGACTGTTTCGATTTACAATTCGCGACAAAGACCAGCGCGCCAGGCTGACGCCCTCCCGCTCTGCGGGTGTTTCGGGAAGACGATCGGGTCTTGCAATGATCACTCTGATGGAATCGGTGTCTTCCCCGCGAATCAATGCCGCTATGCCTCGTGGTTGACGCAGGATCGCGGTTTGACGAATTCGTTGTACACACTCGGCAAGTCTCGCCGGCCAACCGGCGCGAAGGGCCTGCGAATCTTCTTCACGATGAACCGCTTCGACCCATTCCGCGGCCATGATAGGTGTCATGGTGCTTGCGCCAACGTTTGCCAGCAAACCGCGCGTTTGAGAAAGCGCACGGTCTTCGCGATCCGTATCGCCGTAGGGCAGCCAGTTTCGAGCAGCGTCCGGCAGCGGATGGACGTGCACCGTTCCCCGTTCACCGGGAAACCGGGCGCAGCGACCGGCACGCTGGACCAGCGAGTTCATTGGACAGAGTTCGGTATGAAGGTGCTCGCAGCTAATGTCGATTCCGGCTTCGATAACCTGGGTAGCGACGAGAATCGCCGGACCCTTGCTCTCCGGTCCAAACAGCGAGCGCAATCGATCTTCTTTGGGCTGGCGGTCCTGCTTAAAGAAACGGGAATGAAGCAAAATCAGAGGAGTGTCGGAGCCGCGGCGGCTCAACTCAGCCGCGATCTCAGCATACAGCGCCTGTGCTCTCGCAACGGTATTACTGAGGACGATTGACCGGCCTTCGAAAAATTTGAGCACGGTACTGGCGTTCAAGGACTCGCTTTCCACAACCAGATTGCGAGTCACGTCACGGACGCTAGGCAGCGACAGATTGAGTTCTTTCGCCTCTTCAGGGGTGCCCGGCACGCTGACCGCGTTAAGTGCGCTGTGAAGCACTTGCTGCAACGGCTCGGTGGCGGTCGCGGTCATCCATACCGACTGGCACAATCCTTCAAAAAGCTTCAGGCCGGCAACTGCGGTGAGGAACGCACGCTGAGGCGGCATCAAGTGGAATTCGTCGAACACGACCAGCGCACCTGCAATTGCCGCGGCATTAACATTGTGCAGGCGGTCGGAAAGGCCGTATGGCCCTTCGAGCAAGCCGCTTAGGACCTGATCGTATGTGGTTACGATGATGGTGCCGCGGTCGAAAAACCGGTCATCCGGCTGTTCCCCGGTCTGGAGGGTTACGAACGGTGGAATTTTCTCGCGTCCATTTTCATCGAAAACGGGCGCGAGTGTCTTGCCAAGTTTGGCGGCATAGGCACACGCGTTCTTGTAGACACCCTGCGCAAGTGTTCTAAGCGGAAGCGCATAAATCAGCTTAAAGGGCCGTGCCTTCCATCCCGGGAAAAGGAACGGCGCCAGGACCGCCATTGTTTTCCCGGCACCCGTCGGCGCACGCAGAGTAACATTCCGGCCCTCCATCAGAAGGCGGGCAACAGCGGTCTGATATCGATAGGGCGAGCAACCCGTAAGGTTAAAGAAATGCTCCGCGTATTCCTTGGTAGCCTCCATAAGGCGCGGCCTCAATCCCCTCCTACTCGGGGCCGGCGGTGCCATTGCCTTCACAGTTCATGCGCCGGCGGTGGCTAGGCTCGGTCGGGATGACAGGAGCGGAGAGTTGCGGATCGAAGTTGCAGGCGGCGCGGCCCTCTACTGTGGCGCCGGCTCCAGCAGCAGACCCGGAAATCTCCTGAAGTGGGCGTGATTGGCGGTGGCGAAACGGGCGGAATGGCGGATTGCGGTGGCGGCGATCATGCAGTCGACGAACGAGCCGCGGCGCCGTCCGGAGCGGTTGAACAATTCCGCCGCCTGAACCGAATCCTCCGCCACAAACGGCTCCGGTTCTCCCACGATGGCCGCCGCCAGGGCCAGTTGCCGCGCGTTCAAGGGTCCACACAGGAATTCCGCCCATGCGATGCAACTGATGCGGAGCTCGACGCCGCCAGCGATCCATCGGCGCAGCACTCGATCCTCGCGCGAGTGCGCGCTCAAAGCGCGAATCAGAAAACTGGTATCGAGATGAATTATCGTCGACGCCATTGGTGGCGCGCCGAACTGACAAGCCTTTCCTCGCGCACTTCACGCGACCATCTCCGGGCGCCGGCCGGCGACAGTTTGAGGCTCTTTTGCAATTCCTCCAGAGCTTCCAGAGGCGACGGCGCCGCCGCTGCCTGTTCGCGGGCTACCGCGTCGATCGCGCGGCGCAGGACTTCGGATTTCGAGACCCCCCATCGCGCGGCCACCCGCTCCAGTTTCCGGACCGTTTCCACATCCAGCGCGTAAGTGGATTTGACCGAAGTTCGGGCCATAACCGAACATCGTATGGCCGTACAAATTCAGCGTCAACCGGAATTCGGTCATTTATCCCCCAATCGCGTACTTGCCCAGGCCGAAGGTTGTGCCGTGGCCGACGTGGGCGTACTCGCCGAATTTCAGGAATTTCCAGAACAGAGGGAGGGCCTTACCGTGTCCGCGCGCCGGTTGGTTGTCGACGCCTGCAAATGGATTGACTTCAGGCAAATCGCTTCGCGTTGATTTTGCTCCGGGGCGAACGCAGGCGCCTTGAGTTGGGATGGCGGCGAAATCATAAGCGGCGCCGCCGATTATGCCCTCCCACTGCATGCGCTGGTGTTGGCGGTTGGAGTAGCGGGTCCAGGATACCCATCGGGTCTGGTCGTCGATCAGGCGGACGGCGGCGGCGCGTTCGATCAGGCCCTTGAAGTCAACCTTCAGCGGGGCGCCGCAATGGAAGCGCGCCAGCGATGACAGGCGGCCGAGCAGGCGGCGGAATACGATGTGGAACTCCGGGATGCGAGTGAAGCCGCCTTCGTGTTTGAGCCGCGTCTGGGTCAGGAACTCCAGGGTCAGGCGGTCTGATGATGGCGGTGGAATTGCGGCGCAGTCGGCCAGGGTGAGCGGCTTGCCCCCGGCGCGGACCAGGTTTTCGGCGGCGTCGTACACCTGGGTTGCGGCGCCGGTCAGCGGGTCGATGCTATCGATGCGGCGCAGCTCGACGGTGCGCCGCCCTGTTGGCGGAGAATCGCTTCGCGCCGCTCCGCCGGCTGCGCTCGGGATGGCCGGCCAGGATTTTCTGCCGATGCGATCGATTTCGCGAAAGGCCACCACGAAGTACGGGAAAAACTCCTGGGCGCGGCCGATCAGAGTCAGGTGAAAGCTCAGCTCTTCGCCGGGCTCGAGCAGGCGCCGGCCCTGTTCCATCCATCGGCCGTCCGTAATCGGCGCGATCACGAAGGGGCGCGGGATTTCCTCATGCGTGCGCAGCGCCTGTGAATCGGGCGGCGGCGCGGTTTCGAAAATCAGATGATACGGACAGCTTTGCGCGATGGGGCAGGGCTCGCCGATGCGGCCGGGACAGGCCATCGCGCGGAAGACGTGGCCGAACGCGCCGCGCAGGGTGGAGCCCAGATAGGCCGGCAAATCCAGCTCGGTGTGCGCCGCAAAGCTGACTCTGTAGAGCGAAAGCGAAAGCTCCGGGCATGCGTCCGCAGATGAAGCCGTGTCCTGCCACCCCCTGACTTGTGCGCGGGGCTGATGGTAACGCTAAAGCAAGCGAAAATAAAGACCTGACTGTTCGCAATTGCCCACGATCGGACGAAACATTGGCGGGCGCCCCTGGAGGTCCCGCGGCTGCGGCCGAAACTCACTGGCGGCCCTATGCCGCGCGGCGCGCGAAATCAGTCTGGCGCTTGCGTCTACTTCATCACCTGCGACAGGCCGCCGGGGGTGGCGTAGCGCTGAACGTTGGCGTACTCGGCCGGAACGGCTGAATTGGCCGCCGCCACCATCTGCTGGAATGCGAGACTGGTGTGGCTGTTCTGCAAATCGTAGATGGTCGGATTGGCGTCGCCCGGAGTCAGGCATACGCTGTTGAAGCCGTCGTTGACCGGAATCGGGCCGAAGCGGTTGACGGTTACTTTCCAGGGCTTGAGCGAATTGTCGTAGAGATCCACGAACAGCGGTGCGGAGGTTTCCTGGTCGACGTAGAGCACGCGGCTGGCGTAGCAATACGACCTGGCAATCTCGGGCAGGGGGCGGATGTCGATCAGGTAGGCCTTGCGCAGCTCCCACTTGCCCACCACCGGTTTGGCCCATCCCGCCAGTCCGCTGGTAAGGTAGTTCTCCGGTTTCTGACGCGCCTGCAGATCGTCATGCACCAGCGCCAGCACCTTTTTCCGGCCGATCAGGGTCGCGGAGAAAGTGGTAGGGATACCGTTGAACCCGTCGCGATTGTCGTCGTTGGTGAAATCGGTGCCGAGCGCCGGCGAGCATCGCGCGGTGCTCGACAGCCGCAGCGAACGGCGCAGCGAGGGCAGGAATACGTAGATCTCCTGCACCTTGGTGACATCTTCGGGAAACAGCACCAGTTCCGCAGTGTATTTTGACTGCTCGGGCGACAGCACTTCGTCGTACACGCTCATGAAGTATCCGCCCGCCATCGGATTATTCACCGGCGCGCCGGCGTCGCTCACATGCATCAGACGATGGAACACTTCGGCCGAGCTTTCGGTGTAGCGGTTGTTGTAGCGGTCCATCAGCCAGACGTTATACAGGTTGTATAGCATGTGGGGTTGATAATGGTAATAAAAGTTGTAGAGGATCTTCATTCCCGCGTCGGGTCCGGTGCCGGGATTGGGAAACGGCAGCCCCGCGACGTAGCCTTCGATACCGAAGCGGCCGCCGCCCAGATCTTTCAGTCTGGCCTGTCCGGCATACTTCTCGGTATCGAGCGCGAACTGATGGGGCGGCGGAATCGGCCGGGTTTCCTGCACCTCGATTGTATAGTCGGGCCCGGACAGAATCCTGAAGAAGTATCTGCCGCTGAATAGCCATTGCAGACCGATGGGCAGAAACGGTTTGTACTGCTGCCAGTTCTGCAGTGTGATCGCCGTCCCGGGCGCGATAGCCTGAGTGGAATCCGCGCCGGTCAGAGCCGCGTACGGCGCAAGATAGCTCTCCCCGGCCGCCCAAACGGCGCAGAGGCAAACTGAGAAAAGGCTGAAAATCGACATCAGGAGAATTGAAATAATTACTTTGTGCGACGGATAGCTTTTTTCAGTCAACATATTGCTACCGCTCCTGCGGCACTTGTAGAACGATCGTTACAAACTGTCAAGGCGCGGGCGGCAGCGCCGCAACAGGCCTGGATCCGGGGCCGCTCCATACCGTGATGCGCTCTTTTTCGGCGTCCAAACCGATTGCGCCCAGCCGATCGGTGCGCAGCACCATGCTGCCGGCGCTGCGATAGCGTTGTACCACCACGGCCGAGGGGAAATTATAGCGGTTGCCGTAGCCGTCGGAGATGATTGCGAACCGCGGATGCACCGCGTCGACAAATTGCGGCGTTGACGAGGTGATGCTGCCGTGATGGGGCACCTTGAGCACGGCGGCGCCGAGCTTGAGGCCGCGCGCCAGCAGCGTCCGCTCGGCGGTGGCTTCCAAATCCCCGGTGAACAGAAAGACCCAGCGGCCGAAGCTCATCCGCAGCACCATCGAATTGTTGTTGGGGCTGCCGGCGCCGCCGCGCTGCGGACTGATGCAGGCAATCGCAACGCCGCCCAGGTTGCGCGGCGGCGACTGGGCGTTGATCATCCTGGTGACCGCACCGGCGGCCGCCAGGCGCGTCTTCAGTTCGGCGAAAGTGGAATCGACGCTGTCGGCGCCGGTGGTCCAGAATTCGAGCGGATGGAAATTACGTGCGATGAACAGGAACCCGCCGAAATGATCCAGCTCCGGATGACTCATCGCCAGGTAATCGACCCGCATGATTTTGCGCGACCATAGAAACGGTCCGATCACCCGCTCGCCCATGCCAGAGCCGTCTTTGAATGCGCTGCCACCGTCGATCAGCATCACGGCGCCGCCGGGGAACTGCACCGCGGCGGCGTCGCCCTGCCCCACCGACAGGAAGGTCACGCGCAGATGCCGATCGAAATAGCGCTGATGAATCCACCACGCCGCGTCAAGTCCGATTGCGCAAAGCAGGATCCACACCGCCGCCTGACGCATCCGCACGGCAGCGCTTTGCGCCACCGGATTGATCCCGGCGGCGTAGGGATTGTCGATCGGCGCGCACAGCCACAGCGCGATCAGACTGTAAACCAAGCCCAGCTCGAACAGGTTGGGAGTGAAAATCCGCATCCATGCGCCGGGCAGGCTGACAAAGCGCAGCGTCATCCAGTTGCCCGCGCCAAGCGCGGCCGCGGCCGCGTGCAGGATGAGTTTGGCCGCCGGCATCCACAGGAAGCTCATGACCGACGCGGCCAGACCAGGGATCATCCCGCCCAGCGCCATCACCGGCACCACGACGGCGTTGGCAATCAAGCCCACCAGCGAGAGCTGGTTGAAGTAAAAAGCGGTGAGCGGCGCGGTCGCAATCAGGGCAAAGAAGGAGACGGCGACGTAGGCGCCGGCGGCGGCAGCGGCGCGGTAGCGAAATCTCCGGCGCACGTCGTCGATCAACAGGAGCTCGCGATTCCACCACGCGCCGTAGCGGCGCATCCCGAGCACGATTCCAAGCACGGCGGCAAACGAAAGCTGAAAGCCGATATCGCCGCTGGAGCCGGGCAAGGCAAAGCAGATGATTACGGCCGCCGCCGCCAGACTGGCCAGCACCTCGCGGCTGCGATTGGCCAGCACCGCGCCCACGTAGCACAGGACCATGATCAGCGCGCGCAGCGTGGAGACGTGAGGACCGGCAATCGCGGCGTAGGCCGCCGCGCCAATTCCCGCGCCGATGGCGCCCAGCCGGTTGGCGTAGCCGAGGATCATCAGGCGCGGGAACGGAACGCAGGCCAAACGGATCAGCACGAACGCCACCGACGCGACGAAGCCCAGATGCAGGCCCGAGATAACCAGCAGATGCGCCATCCCGGCCAGCGCGAAATCCTCGCGCAGGCCGCGGTCGATGCCGCCGCGGTCGCCGATAATCAGGGCGCGCATCTCGGCGCTTTGCGGATAAGGCAGGCCCGCGTCGATGAACGCGCCGATACGCCGGCGGATCGATTCCACCCTGCTCCACAGCGCCACCGGCTCATAGCCGATGCGCTCGATCTGTTCCGGATGCGATACCAGCGCCGTAGCGGCTATGCCCTCGCGCGCCATGTACGATTCGTAATCGAATTCGCCGGGGTCGCCGTAATTGCGCGGCAGGCGGATGCGCGCGCTGATGCGCAGCCGCTCGCCGATGCGGAAGCTTTGGGCGTCAAGCACCGTGATACGAATCCGGCCGGTCGCGGGAGCGGGAGGGGAGGAATCCAATCCGGCCCGCCGCACGCGCAGGTAGAGCCGATCCGCGCCGCTTACGTGCTCGGGCTCGCGGTCGACAACGCCCTCCAATACGGCCGGTTGATCGCCGGCCAACGATCGGATGGTGGCGGCGCGCGGCGGCAAGTAGTAAACCTGGTGGGCGGCGAATGCGGCGGCGGCCGCAATCGCACTCATCGCCAGCGCCGTTGCGCTACGCGCATTCCCAATCAGGAACAGGATTACTGCGGCCGCGGCCAGCCCCACGGCGATCCAGATCGGCAGCGCGGGGCGCAGGCGTCCGGCCAGATCTCCCGCCACCATCGCCCCGGCAACCAGGTACAAGGCGGGGACCCGCGGCGAAGCCGATACCGCGCGGCCCAATTGGCCGATCGAGAGCGGCGCGGCGATGGCGGCAGACCCTGGCATTCCCCCTTTTTCTCTTGTCCCGCCGGCCCGCCCCGTTAAGCCACGGGGCGGCGGCCGCGGTCCTCGCCGGCGCGAGGTTCAGTGTTCAGCCGGAAGCCCGGCGCGGCTCGCCGGCGCGAATTATATAAACCGGGCAGTCGGCACCGAGCAGCACGTTGCGCGCCGTGCTGCCCAGCAGCAGATGGCGCAGGCGGCCCTCGCCATGGCTGGCAATCACGATGGTATCGATCTGTTTGTCGCGGCTGACGGCGAGGATTTCCGCCACCACCTCGCCTTCGCGGATGATGGTCCGATGATCGACCGCGCTCAATTCGGCCTCATAGGCGGCCATCAGCTCCCGCGCTTTGGCGCGCGCGTTGTTCACGATCGAAGTGTAGTCGTCCGCGACCGGACCGTAGCGGGGCGAAAGCGGGTTCGCGATGACGTGGAGGACGTATAGTGTGGCGCCGAAGCGCTCCGCCATCGCCAGCGCGTAAGGCAGGGCGGTGGCCGAGCTTTCCGAAAAATCGGTGGTCAGCAGGATGTTGCGGATTCTGGCCGGCGCCGCACGCATCGTTGTTTGCCGCTCACGGACGCCCGCCCGTAATCATGACCATCGAAGCGACGCCGGCGATCAGCGCCGCGAGCGCCTGGGTGGCCTGGATGATGTCGCTGTCATTGAGCGCATCGACCGCGTCGTCAAGCCGCTCGCTCTCGCTCAGGACCAGGATTTCCTCGCCGCCGGGCTCGGCCAGCGCCTTGGCCGCCTTGGAAAACGTCAGCATCGCGAGATTCTTGATCACGGTGGGCGTGGCGACGTCCATTTCGGCGCTGGCCCGCTGCGCGCTGTCATGCACGTTTTCGGCGGTGAGCGTTTCCAGCACTTCGAATCGATCCAAAGTGAAGGCGGCGGGACGCGAGAGGTCGGCCGAGGGACGCACGCGGCGCAACTCGCGCACGGCGCCGGCCGCGATGGCGTCGGACAGCGCGTCCATCGCGTCGGGCCCGCTTTGCGCAATCAGCAGGTCGGCCAGGGTCTTCATGCGGCGGCTTTCAGCCGATCGATTGCCGATGGTTTCGAAGAATCGGTCGA
>JAJPJA010000075.1 GCA_021324455.1 Pseudomonadota bacterium
CATTCATTGAGCGTTTCAGCTGGCTGAGGTAGAGACTCTGTGAGGGAGACTGACCCGCATACTTGCATGCGAGGCGAAACACCTCTTCAAGCAGGTGCTCATCGCGCTTTTGCCCCCGCGGTCCCATTCGCAGATCGTGTTGAATAGCTCTGCGGATTACAGTCTCATTGAGCAGATCGGCGATCGCCTCCCACGGGCGATCCGTTTGAGCTTGAGCGGCGGGATAAGCGCCGCGCTCGGAGAACGCCTCGAAAGCCCGCACGCGGATGTCGCGGTATCTATCGCCGAGGGCGCGTAATTCTCGCCAGAAGTGCTTTTCCTTCAGCGAACCGAGTCCGTTGTCGTGGAGCATCCCCGGAACGTCCCCGAAGCCGCGCAACGCGGCGATTTCCCGCAACAGCAGTGGCCCCATCTCGAGCGTCGTTATCCGGCCCGCAAGGCTGTCGCGGCCGGCCTCGATGCGAAGCGCGGAACTCCCCGTAACCACAACCCGAACCGGTTGCATATCAACCAAATGTTTAAGTTGGGGAGCCCAGTCATCGAGATTCTGGATCTCGTCAAACAGAAGGAAAGGCTGCTCTCCCTCCTGTGCGGCCCGGTTGAAGGTTTTGCGTAAAATCGTGTCAGCGTACCAACGGCTCAGTTCGAGGATGGGCTCGGTTAGAGTTTTCAGCGCCGGAAGCTCGTCGAACTGAACGCGAAAAATCCGTTTTGGCGCGACACCTTCATTGAGAAGATCGTCGATGACTTGATTCAGAAGCGTGGTCTTCCCAATCTGCCGTGGACCGCGCAGAACCGTCACCGGTGTCACTCCCCGCTTCAGTCCTCCCAACACGGGTTCGAAGGCCCAGCGGCGCATCGGCGGCAAGCCAAAAATCTTTTCGCCGCGCCACCAGACGTTGTCATCCCGCAGCGTCGCCTCAAGTCCGTGCGACAACGATGCAAATAGCGGTGTTTGCTTCACTTACCTTCCCGGGGCTGCTTAACCATCAACCAGTCCTCCACGACGCTATCCCCTGTTCATCTCGAATGGCGGGCGCGCTTGAAATTCTGCCGCAGCGGCGGTCTGCCAGGCGCCGCCGCGCGCAAACGAGACCTGCGAGACGTAAAACCGCAACCCCTTGTAATCAGTATCGAGCAGCCATGCGCTCGGACCGATTTGGCCATCCCAATGCCGCCAGAACGTCATCGAGCTTGAGCGGCGGTTGAGCGGAATTCGAAAATCCGAGTTCCAAAGGTCCGGCAGTCGTCCGAAACCACGGTCCATGCCGATGAACGAAATGCGAACGCCGCTTTGATTTCCAAGTTGTTCCGGCCCAGACATCCGCTGCTCAGGGCTCCTGCACCGTAAGCACGATCCGCGCGGGAACCGCGCTGCCCTCAAAAGCGCTCTTCCTGACGTAGATACTGGTAATCGGTGCGTTGGGATCCGGCGAATCGAAGCGGTACGTGCCCTTGGTTTCCTTGCCTTTTTCAAGCGTCACTGTAATCGCTTTCACCTCGGACCTCCGCCAATCGACGCCATGACACCGAAGCGCCGATCACGTGGAATTTAGCCGAATGCGTGGTGAAACGGTATCCGAGCATGAGCAAAGCGTCACCAGGACGAATCGTCCACCGCCTCACACTCGACAGCGCCGTGCGCGGCGGACCGGGATGTCTGCCGGATTTCCGCCTGCGTCGCGCCGCCTGTATGCCTGCCGGGGCTGAAAAGGAGACGGCGCGGATCTATTTTGTCGGGCGGCCGCTCAGCACCGGAACGGATTGCTGATCATGATGGTCGCTTCGCGCGCGGCGCCGGTGCCGATCATCGCCAGCGGGACGCCGCTGAGTTCGGCGATTCGTTCCAAATAGCGGCGCGCCGCCGCCGGCAACTCCTCCAGCGAACGGACTCCCTGCAGGCTCTGATGCCATCCGGGCAGCTCCTCGCACACCGGCCGCACCTTATCCAGGCCGACGCGTCCGGGCGGCATTTCATCGAAGCGCTGTCCGCCCCGCTCATAGGCGACGCAGATTTTCACCGGGTCGATTCCAGTCAGCACGTCGAGCTTGGTCAGCGCCAGACCCCACGCGCCGTTGAGCCGCAGGGCATGGCGCGCCAGCACCGCGTCGAACCATCCGATGCGCCGCGGCCGTCCCGTGGCGCTGCCGAACTCGTCGCCTTCCTCGCGCAGGCGCTTGCCGATGCCGCTTTTGATCTCGGTAGGAAAGGGACCGCCGCCCACCCGCGTGGTATAGGCCTTGCTGATGCCGAGCACGGCGTCCAGCCTTCCCGGCGGCAGCCCCGCGCCGGCATGAGCGGCGGCGGCCAGGCAGCTGGACGACGTGACGTAGGGATAAGTGCCGTAGTCGATGTCCAGCATCGTGCCGTGCGCGCCCTCGAACAGGATGCGTTTGCCGGCCTGCTGCGCCGAATACAGCAGCGCGGCGGTATCGGCCATGAAGGGGAGCAGGCGCTTGCGCACGGTTTTCATCTGCGCGACCAAATCGCCGGCCTTGAGCGGCTTGGCCTTCAGCACCGCCTTTAAGTAGGCATTCTTGTCCGCCAGATTGCGCTCCAGTTTGGCGGTGAAGGAGCGGAAATCGACCAGATCGGCGAAGCGCAAGCCGCTGCGCGCGACCTTGTCTTCGTAGGCCGGACCGATACCGAAGCCGGTGGTGCCGATTGCGTTGCGGCCCAGCCGCGCTTCGCGGGCGCGATCGATCGCGCCATGATACGGCATCACCATGTGCGCGTCGCAGCTGAGTTTGAAGCTATCCTCGCCGGTGAGAAAACCGCTGGCGCGCAGAGTGTCGATCTCTTCGAGCAGCGCGAACGGGTCGACCACGGTGCCGTTGCCGATCACACAGGTCTTGCCCGGATGCAGCGCGCCGGCGGGCACCAGCCGCAAAATGAATTTCTGGCCGTTCACGACCAGAGTATGGGCCGCGTTGTTGCCGCCCTGGAAGCGGACGACGATATCGGCGTCTGCCGCCAGCAGATCGACGATCTTGCCCTTGCCTTCGTCTCCCCATTGTGTGCCGACTACGGCCACTGTGTTCATCGGAATAGCGGACCTCGATGCGATTTGCGCCCGTGACAGTGTGCTGGCCGCGCCAGGCTAAATCAACGGGGCGAATGCGGATTGATGGGGCGGGTTGAGCCTACAACCGGATCAGGGTGGCCGAATTGATTGCCGGCAGGGCGCGCAGTTCGTCGAGCACCGATTGCGGGGCCGGACCGTCGATATGCACCAGGTTGATCGCCATCCCGCCGCTATGGTCGCGCCCCAGCGCCATCCCGGCGATATTGACGCCGCTGCGGCCCAGCAGCGTGCCCACGGCGCCGACAACGCCCGGCACGTCGCGGTTACGGCACAGGATGAAGTAGCCCTCGGGCACCGCTTCGACGCGAAAACCGTCGACCCTGATGATGCGCAGGGCGCGGTTGCCGATCAACGCGCCGGCGACCTCATGCGTGGCCGATGGCGTGCGTACGGTGAGCGTCAGCGTATTGATGTAGTCGGTGGACTCGCGCGCGCGCGTTTCCACCACCTGGATTCCGCGTTCGCGCGCGATGAACGGGGCGTTGACGTAATTCAGCCGCTCGTCCAGAAATCCGCTCAGCAGGCCCTTGAGTACCGCTGCCGTGATTGGTTCCGCGCTGAGATTGGCCGCCTCGCCGCCGAGTTCCACCGTCACCTGGCTGGGAGCGTCGTTGATGATTTGCGCCGCCAGACGCCCCAACTGCTCGCCCAGACGCAGATGGGGTCCGAGAACCTCCAGCTCTTTCGCCGTCAGGGTCGGAATGTTGACCGCCTGGCGGATGGCGCCGTTGAGCAGGAAGTCTGTGACCTGGCGCGCGATATCGATCGCCACCTGCACCTGCGCTTCGCCGGTCGCGGCGCCCAGATGCGGCGTGGTGATCACGTTGGGCAGCTTGAGCAGCGGATGGTCGGAGGGCGGCGGCTCCTGGACGAAGACGTCAAGTGCGGCGCCCGCGACGCGGCCGGATTTCAGCGCCTTGACCAGCGCAACCTCGTCCACGATACCGCCGCGCGCGCAGTTGATGATCCGTACCCCCGGTTTCATGCGCGCGATGGCGGCGTCGCCAATCAGGCCGCGGGTCTCCTCCGTCAGCGGGGTGTGCACGGTGATAAAGTCGGCCCGCGCGTACAGGTCGAGCAGACCGACCAGCTCGATGCCAAGCTTGCCCGCCGCTCCCGCCGTCAGCATCGGATCGTAGCCGATGACCTTCATCTTAAGCCCGGCGGCGCGGTCGGCGACGATGCGTCCGATGTTGCCCAGGCCGACGACGCCCAGGGTTTTGCCGCAGACTTCGGTGCCGATGAATTTCTCGCGTTCCCACTTGCCGCATTTGGTCGAGAGGTCGGCGGCCGGGATATGCCGCGCCAGCGCCATCATCATCGAGATGGCATGTTCGGCGGTGGTTACGCTGTTGCCCGACGGGCTGTTCATCACCACGATTCCGCGCCGGGTGGCGGCCTCCAGATCGACGTTGTCCACGCCCACGCCGGCGCGGCCGATCACCTTGAGCGAATGGGCGCGTTCGATTACTTCGCGGGTGACCCGGGTCGCGCTGCGGATTATCAGGGCGTGGTAGGGTTCGATGATCGCGGCCAGTTGGTCCGCAGAAAGGCCGGTGTTGACGTCCACTGTCAGCGCCGGGTTGGCGCGCAACACCTCGATACCTTCGGCGGAGAGCTTGTCGCTTAACAGAACGCGGTAGTTTTCCATGACTAGGATTGGCCGGCGGCGATTTCCGCCTGCGCCGCGGCAACTGCGGCGCCGATGCGGAAATCGTAGCCTTCGGCGCGCAGGGCCAGCTCCAATGCTCCGATCGCGACCAAAATGTCGAACGGCGCGACGTAGCCCATATGGCCGATCCGGATTAACTTGCCCTTCATCTGATCCTGCCCGCCCTGGACCGTGACGCCGAGCACGTCGCGCATGTAGCGCACCAGCCGCGAGCCGTCGATTCGCGCCGGCGTCAGAATTCCGGTCACTCCCGGAGCTGGATTTTCCGCCGCCAGCAGCTCCAATCCAAGAGCCCTGGCCGCGGCTTGCGCCGCCCGCGCCATCAGCCGATGCCGAGCGAAGACCGCGGGCAGTCCCTCCGCGTGAATCATCTCCAGGCTTTTGTTGAGTCCGTAGATGAGCGAGATGGCGGGAGTGTAGGCGGTGGTATGCTCGTCGCGCTGGGCCTTCAGTTCGCGGTTGAGGTCGAAGTAAAAGCGCGGGGAGCGGGGCTTGGCGGCGCGTTCCCACGCGCGCGGCGACAGCGCGGCGATACCCAGGCCGGGCGGCAGCATCAGCGCCTTCTGGCTGCCGGTCACCAGCGCGTCCACGCCCCATTGGTCCATCTTCTGATCGAACACGCCCACCGAGGTGATTCCATCAACCACGAGCATCACGTCGCGCGCTCTGGTGATGGCGCCGATTTGTTCCACCGGATGTACCGCGGTGGTCGAGGTCTCGCTGGCCTGCATCAGCACGGCGCGGGCGCCGGGATATTGCCGCAGCGCCTGTTCGATTTGCTCGGGACGCACCGCGCCGCCCCATGCAACCTTTACCGGGTGGGCGATGATGCCGAAGGCGCCGAGAATGCGGCCCCAGCGCTCGCCGAATTTGCCCCCGTCGACGTAAATGGCCGCCTCGCCCGGTGCCAGCAGGTTGGTTACGACCGCTTCCATGGCGCCGGTCCCGGAAGAGGCCAGCAACAGCACCTCCTGCGCGGTGCCCATCAGCGGTTTGAGCCGGCCCCGGGTCTGCTCGAGCACGGCGCTGAACTCGGGCGTGCGATGGTGGACGATCGGGCGAGCCATCTCCAGCGCCACTTCAGGCGGCACAGGGGTAGGACCGGGAGCGAAAAGATACTTTTTAAGCGCAGACACTTTGCGATGGTTCGGGGTGGATTATTGGAGAAAACATCACGCACGACCAAGGATAGCTCTATCGCCTGACTGAAACCACACGGGTCTCCAACGCGCCGCCGCGGGCGGCCGCAACAGTGGAGCTGGACCTGTTGCACGACGATCCCAATGTTTCGGTCTGGATTGGCCGGATAGATGGAGAGACGGAAATGGCATGGCGGCTGGCCCAGGCCAGCAATCGCTTCAGTCAGTGTTCAACCGCGCGCTCGACGAAGGTTTCCTTAAGATCGTGCGGCGCAAGGACACTTCGGTTGTGATTTCTCAGGCGAATACGAGAAACTGACCGGGAAACGACCTGATCTGATACAGTTCCTCGGGCAGAGGACCCACGCTTGAGGGCGTCGACCTTTCGAGCCACCCGGGGGGTTCCCGTTTAATCCCTGGACCGAATGGATTTCAGGCAAATTCGGTCAAGCACCTTGAATCGCGACCCAGCCGGAGCGGCCGGGGAGGAGGCCGCGAACTACGGGGCAGACCGGCAGCGATTCGCGATCAAGTTGCATGGCGGCCTGGTCCATTCTCAGGAATTGGGCTCCAGCCTCCCTGAGACCGCGCACCAGGAGCGTGAAACTTTCCAACTGGCCGATACCTTCGGTCTCGGCATGCACGGTGTGTACGTTGAGAGCGCCGGGGTTCATCTGCCGCTGATAAAATCGCGCCACCGACGCCGCGTCGGGCAGTTTTTCGCGGCCCAGCACTTCGTCCAGCGTCGGCAGTGTGGTGGGGATTTCGGGCGTGGAGAGCGGCTCGCCGTCGACCTGCGGCCTGAACGGCGCAATGCCCCGCGTGTCGCTGCGGTAGAGCAGTCCGGCGCGGTCGAGCAGGCGCATCGCCAGCCCGTTGATGCGCCATCCGGGAGCGGCCCATGCGCGCGGCGGCTCGGCAAAAATCGCGCGATGCACCTCGAAGGCGTCGGCGATTTCCTGCTGCATCTCCGGTTCTGCGAGTTGGTCCAGGCGGTCCTGCCAGCGCACGTGATCGTAGCCGTGCACGCCGACTTCGAAGCCCGCCGCGGCCAGATCGCGCAGCAGGCCGGGAAACGCCATCGCCACGGGACGCGCCTTCAGCAGCGTGCCCGACACGATCGTGCGCCATCCGTACATCGAGACCGCCCGGGTGCGGAACATCTTGCTCAGGAAACCGCGATTGGTGATCGCCCGGCGGATGGCTTTGCCCGAATTGTCGGGGCCCATGGCCACGAAGAAGCTCGCGCTAACGCCCTCGCGCCGCAGCATCGCCGCCATCGCGGGCACCCCGGTCTTGAGCCCTTCATGCGTATCGACGTCGATTTTGAGCGCTATCCGCAAGATTTTCGTGGCGCGGCCGCGTTTTCAGGCGCGGCCGTTCTCGCTGCGGAACCATTCGATCGTGCGTGCAAGTCCCTCGCGCAGAGGCACCTTGGGCGTGCATCCCAGCAGCGTGCGCATCCTGGTGTTGTCGGGTACGCGCCGCGGAATGTCTTCGTAGCTGTTGCCGTAAACTTCTTCCTGGCTGACGAATTTGATTTTCGAGCGGGTCGATCCGAACAGCTCCAGCATCAGCTTGCCGAACTCGAGCACGGTGGTTTCCACGTCGGACCCGATATTGATGGCGTGGCCGTCGGCCTCGGGCTTGAGCCCCGCCGCCATGGTCGCCTCGATCGCATCGCTGACGTAAGTGAAGCATCGGGTCTGTTTGCCGTCGCCGACCACGGTCAAATCGGCGCCGCGCAGCAGCTGGCCCATGAAGATGGTGAACAGCCGGCCGACGTCGAGTTTGTCCAGCCGCGGCCCGTACACGTTGAAGTAGCGCACCACCGTCACCGGCAGGCCGAGCTTGTGATAGGCGAAACAGAAATGCTCGCCCACCGCCTTGGAGGTCGAGTAGCACCATCGATCGACCGTGGTGGCGCCCAGCACGCGGTCGTCGTCCTCGCGCCACGGCACCTTGGGATTGCGGCCGTAAACTTCGGAGGTCGAGCTGAAGACCAGCCGCTTGCTGTACTTATAGGCGGCTTTCAAGACATTTTGTGTGCCATTGACGTTGACGTTGAGCGTCTCGTAGGGATCGGCGACGTAATGCTCGACGCCGACCACCGCCGCCAGATGGTAGATCAAATCGACTTTGGCGATCAGACCGTCCAGGATTTCGAGGTCGAACACCGAATCATGGACGTAGTGAAAGCGGGGGTTGTCCAGCAGATGCCGCACTTTGGCAATCGAGCCGGTATCGAGGACAAATACCTCGTCGCCGCGATTGATGAAGCCTTCACTCAGGTGCGACCCTAAAAATCCGGCGCCGCCGGTAATCAAAACTCGCATGGGTTTTTAATTAAACAAGTTTCCACTTTGCTTCAACGAGGGTTTGGCCGTCCACGGCGCCGGCGGGGATTTCCCTGCCGCCCTCGAATTGAATCCGTTTTGCGATCACGACGCCGGCGCCGGCCGCGACCCGCATCCCGGACGCGCCGACGCCGATAATCTGGCCCGCTTCGCCGCCCTTGCCGTGTTCGGCTTCGATTGCCGCCTCCCACACGAACAGCTTGCGGCCGGCGGCGAAGCAGAACGCGCCGGGGTACGGATGGGTCACGGCGCGGACCAGGTTGAAGATGCGGCGCGCGGGCCAGTTCCAGTCGATGCGTCCGTCGGCGGGCGTACGCCGCCCGTAGTAGCTGCCGGCGCTCAAATCCTGCGGTATGCGCGGCGCGCGCCCGGCCACGATCAGCGGATGAAGGCGCGTGATCAGATCCGCGGCCAGCGGCGTCAGCTTGCGCGACAGGCTCAGCGCGGTGTCGCTGTCTTCGATGGCGGCGGTTTGCTGGCCGACGATGTCGCCGGCGTCGGCGCGCGCGACCATATGATGCAGCGTCACGCCGGTTTCGCGCTCGCCGTTGACCAGCACCCAATTGATCGGCGCCCGCCCGCGATAGGCCGGCAGTTTGGAGGGATGCAGGTTAAACGCGCCGATCGATGCGCATTGCAGAATCGGGCGCGGCAGCAGCTTGCGATAATTGAAGGAGTAGATAACCGCCGGCGCCCAGCCCTGAAGTCGCTCGACCCATTGCGGACCAAATTCCTCCTCGGTGTAAACCGCGATTTGGTGCCGCCCCGCCAGTTGCGCGCACGAACGCCACCACACCTGCTCGCCGGGGTCGTGCGGATGCGTAAACAGGGCGATAATCGGCGCGCCCAGCTTGAGCAGCGCCTGGATACAGACGTAGCCCAATTCGTGATAGCCGAACACCACGCATGGCGCCCGGTCTACGGTGATGTGAGCTGGATCGGACAAGGTCAGGACGCCGCGATTCAGGACCCCGGATTGACCTCGTGCACCGCACGCACCAGGTAGGTGGGGCGGCGGCGCACTTCAAGATAGATACGGCCGACGTACTCGCCGATCAGCCCCAGGGCGAGGAACAGCAGGCCGACGAAAAAGAACAGGATCGCGAACAGCGTCCACATCGCGCCTTCCTGCTGCGGACCGTAGATCAGCCGATGCCCCGCCAGAACGCCGGCAAACCCGATATCGAGCAGGGCGATCGCGATCCCGGTCATGCTCAGCACCTGGATTGGCAGCAGCGAAAAGCCAGTCAGCAGGTTGAGACTGAGCTGGGCCAGCCGCAGCAGGTTGTACTTGGAATGGCCGCCGGCGCGCTCTTCATGCGCGACGGGAATTTCCGCCACCCGCTTGGCGAAGCTGTTGGCCAGCGCCGGAATGAACGCCGCCTTCTCGTCGCATTGCACCACGGTATCGACGATGTGGCGGCGGTAGGCCCGCAGCATGCATCCGTAGTCATGCATCGGCACGCCCACGATCATGGAAGTGACACGGTTGTGCAGCCGCGAGGCCAGCCGCCGATAGGCCTGGTCCTGACGCTCAGCGCGCCATCCGCCAACCACGTCGTTGCCGGCTTCAATCCCTTGCAGCAGACGGGGGATTTCCTCGGGCGGGTTCTGCAGGTCGGCGTCGAGCGTGACCACGACCTCGCCGCGGCATTGGCGAAATCCGGCCACAATGGCAGCGTGCTGGCCGAAGTTGCGGGCGAGTTCGACCACGCGTACACGGCTGTTGGCGGCGGCAATTTCGCGCAGCATCGCCAGCGAGTTGTCGCGCGAGCCGTCGTCGATGAAGACCACCTCCCAATCGGGAAGATCGGCCAGCACCGCGCTCAGCCGGCGCCATAATGCGTCGAGGTTGGCGGCTTCGTTGTACACCGGGATAACGATCGAAACCGGCAGGGCGGCGGCGCCGACCCGCCGGGTGGTCGTCAGTTCACCGGAGCTGCTCAATTTGCCCGCGCTGGACGCCATCGAATGTCCTGTGAGAAGCCAATTTCCGGATTGTGGCAGAGGCAGGCGGCCGATTAAAGGTGGGGCGGCCAAAGCAATCCCCAGCCTCGTTGGCACTTCCCTTTCCGCCCGCGCGGCACGACAATGGCGCCCGCCGGAGCATCGGCGGCGGAGGGAACCATGAAGTATGACCATATCGTGCTGGGCGGCGGTTCGGCGGGCGCCATTATCGCGGCGCGTCTGTCCGAGGATCCGCGTCGCTCGGTCCTGCTGATCGAGGCCGGCCCCGACTATCCCGATTTCTCGCGCCTGCCCGACGACGTCAAGTACGGCTACGCCACCGCCGCCGACGTGATGGTCAACGATCGGCACGTACGATGGTTTGTGGCCAAAGCCACCGATCAGGCGCCGCCGATGATGGTTCCGGCGGGTACGCTGACGGGCGGCGGCAGCTCCGTCAACGGCCAGGTTTTCCTGCGCGGTTTGCCCGAGGACTTCGACGCGTGGGCCGCGATGGGCAACGATCAGTGGACGTTTCAATCCTGTCTGCCGTACATGCGCAAGCTGGAGACCGATCGCGATTTCGGCGGCGACGACTTCCACGGCTCCAGCGGTCCGATAATCGCGCGCCGCTTCAAACCCGAGCAATGGGTCACCGACCAGCGCGCCTTTTACAACGCATGCCGGGCCGCGGGCTTTCCCGATTGCGCCGATTTCAACCATCCGCAAGCTGGCGGCGTGGGGCCGGTTCCCTTCAACAATCCCGATTCAATCCGCTGGAGCACCGCGATCGCGTATCTGAATCCGGCGCGCCATCGCCTGAACCTGACGATTCGCCCGCAATGCCGTGTGCGGCGCATCATTTTCGATCGCGGCCGCGCGGCCGGCGTGGAGGTAACCAGCGGCGGCGAGAGCTTCGTGCTGGAGGGCGAGGAGATCATCCTGAGCGCCGGCGCCATCTGCTCGCCGCATCTGCTGATGCTGTCGGGAATCGGTCCGGCCCAACAGTTGCGCCAATTCGGCATAGCGGTCGTGCGCGATCTGCCCGGAGTTGGGCGCAATCTCCGCGACCATCCTTACTGCAACGTGACCTGGCGCACGCGCGATGATTTCGTGCTCGATCCGATGACGCCGCGGCTGCAGCTGGCCCTGCGCTGGACCGCCAAAGAATCGCACCTGCGCAACGACCTGATGCTGCTGATGTTTACCTACGCGCAGCAACTGGAGCAGGGCAGGCTGGCGCCGGTGGGCACGCGGATGCTGGCGGTGATCGAACTGGCGCTCAGCGCGGGCGAGCTGCGTTTGCAATCCGCCGATCCCGACGTACAGCCGTCGCTGGATTACGGCTATCTCAAAGATGAATTCGACCGGCGGCGGATGCGCGAGGCGATCAGGACCGCGGTAGCGCTGGGCGATCACGGCGATTTCCGGGCGATTACGACTGAGCGCATCGAACCCACGCCGGAGGACCTGCGCAGCGATGAGGCGCTGGACGATTTCGCGCGGCGCGCGGTGACCACCAGCATGCATATTTCCGGCACCTGCAGGATGGGACCGGCGTCCGATCCCATGGCGGTAGTCGATCAGTACGGCCGGGTGCATGGAATACGCAACCTGCGGGTTGCCGACGCGTCGGTCTTTCCGGACTGCGTGCGCGCCAACATCAACCTGACCACGATGATGATCGGCGAACGCATCGCGGATTTCATCCGGCAGGAGCGGTAAACGGCAGGGCGCTGCGCATGGCGGGGGGTTGACCGAATCGGCATCTGGAACTGCATAAGACGCGCTTTTGCGGCCGCAACGACAATCCCGCTTGTTCCAGCTCAATGGAAATCGTGCGGGGAGGGAAGGGGGGAATCCAGTTTGATCGGGGCGAAGCGGCGGGCGCGGATGCCGATGGTGCCGTCGCGTTTTTGCACTACGCCTTCGACCAGCAGGATGGGCGCGCGATGCAGCAGGGCGCGATTGTGGTGGAACAAATCCGGCAGCACGATTATGTTGGATACGCCGGTTTCGTCTTCCAGCGTGATGAAGAAAAATCCCTTGGCGGTGCCGGGGCGCTGACGCACGATTACCAGTCCGGCCACCTGGACCATCGCGCCGTCGCGGGTCTTCTCCAGATCGGCGGCGCAGAGAATGCCGCGCGATTTGAGCCGCGGCCGGATATGCGCCATCACGTGCGGCCCCGCGGTAAGTCCGGTGGCGGCGTAATCGGCGCGCGTTTCCTCCATCGGCGTCATCGCCGGCATCCGGCTGCGGCTGGGCGGCGGATCGACGCCGGCGAACAAGCTGCCCGAATCGCGCTCGACGGCTGAGGCCTGCCACAAGGCTTCGCGCCGGGTTTTGCCGAATGCACCGAGCGCTCCGGCATAAGCCAGCGTGTCCAGTTCACGCCGGTTGGGAGCGGCGCGCCGCACCAGGTCGGCAATCGACGCGAACGGCGCCGCGCGCCGCTGGTTTTCGATCCGCATCCCGGTTTCCTCGCGCAGGCCGATCACATACTTGAGCCCCAGCCGTATCGCCAATCCCTCGCCGGCCTGCTCGATGGTGCATCGCCAGTCCGACCGCGTTACGTCGATCGGTCTGACTTCCACCCGATGCCGCTGGGCGTCCTTGACCAGCGTCGCCGGATGATAAAATCCCAGCGGATAACAGTTGAGCATCGCGGCATAAAACGCCGCCGGATGATGGCATTTCAGATACGACGACGCGTACGCGATCAGGGCGAAACTGGCCGCATGCGATTCCGGAAAGCCATAGAGCGCGAACGACGTGATGCTCAGGATGATCTCGTCGGCGGCCTTGCCGGTGATGCCGTTGTTCGCCATCCCCTGGCGCAAGCGCGCTTCGAGCTTTTCCATCCGTCCGCGCGATCGCTTGAAACCCATCGCGCGGCGCAACTCTTCCGCTTCGCCGCCGCTGAAGCCGGCCGCGGTCATCGCGATGCGCAATAGTTGCTCCTGGAACAGCGGCACGCCCAAAGTGCGGCGCAGAATCGGCTCCAGCGACGGATGCGCATAGCGGACCGGGGCGCGGCCGTTGCGCCGCTCCAAATAGGGATTGACCATCTGACCGACGATCGGTCCGGGCCGGATGATCGCCACTTCGACCACCAGGTCATAAAAACGCTGCGGTTTCATCCGCGGCAGGGTCGCCATCTGGGCGCGGCTTTCGACCTGGAACACGCCAATCGTGTCGGCTTTGCATAACATCCGGTAGACGGCGGGATCGTCAGGCGGCAGATGGGCCAGATCGACAGTGACCCCTTCATGCCGCTTGACCAGCGGTATCGCTTCTTCGAGCACCGCCAGCATCCCGAGCCCCAGCAGGTCAACCTTGATGATTCCAAGGTCGGCGCAATCCTCCTTGTCCCACTGGATGACCACGCGGCCCGGCATCGCGGCGGGCTCCAGCGGAACGATTTCATCCAGCGGTCCCGCCGCGATCACCATCCCGCCGCTATGCTGTCCGAGATGGCGCGGCAGGTCCTGGATCTGCCCGACCAGTTCGACCAGCATCCGCACGCGCGGCGCGGCGGCGTCAACGCCGCCGCTCTTGAGCAGCGCCTGCACCTCGTCCTTGTCGTCGCGAAACTCATACGCGCGCACCAGCCTGGCGAGCCGGTCCACCTGATCGGGCGAGAAGCCCAATACCTTGCCGATTTCACGCACGGCGCTGCGGCTGCGATAGGTAATGACGTTGGCGGTCATCGCGGCGCCGCGTTCGCCGTAGCGTTTATACAGGTATTGGATGGCCTTCTCGCGCTGGTCGCCGCTGGGCAGGTCGAGATCGATATCGGGCCATTCGCCGCGCTCCTCGGACAGGAAGCGCTCGAACAGCAGATCCATTCCGACGGCGTCAACCGCGGTGATTCCCAGCGCGTAGCATACCGCGCTGTTGGCCGCCGAGCCGCGCCCCTGCGTCAGGATACGCTGGTCGCGGCAGAACTGGACGATGTCCCAGACAATCAGGAAATAACCGGCCAGCTTGAGTTTCGCGATGATTGCGAGCTCGTGCTCGAGTTGATTGCGCACGCGATCGCCGAGCATCCCGCCCCATCGCTCGCGCGCGCCGGCGTAGGTGAGGATGCGCAGGTAGCTGTCGGGCGATTCCCCCGGCGGCAGCGGATAGTCGGGAAAACGGTAGCCGAGGTCGGCCATGGTAAAGGCGCATCGCGCGGCCACCTCCCGCGTCGCGGCGAGCGCCTCAGGCAGGTCGGCGAACAGCGCGGCCATTTCAGCGGGGGATTTAAGATAGCGTTCGTTGTTCACCCACAGGGCGCGTCCGGCGGCGTCCAGCGTGGTCTTCATGCGGATGCAGCTCAAGACGTCGAGCAGCGCCCGCTCGGCGCCGCTGTGGCATACGTCGTTGCTGGCAACGACGGGAACGCGGGCGGCCGCGGCCAGCGCGGCGAGTCCGCGGTTGAGGCGTTCTTCGCCGGCGTCAAGATGACGCTGAAGGTCGATATAGAAATTGTCCTCGCCGAAAATCGCGCGCAGCCGGCCGCATAGCGGCCGTGGATCCTCGCCTGCCGTCAGCAGACGGGAGAGCGGGCTGTGGACGCCGCCGGCCAGACAAATCAGACCTTCGCCGAAGCGCTCGAGGTCGTCCATGGTGACGCGGCTTTCGCCCTTGGCAGGGTAGGGCGAATGCGGCTTCCTGCGTCCTTCGGCCGGTGGATTGACCACTCTGAGTTTCGATCCGGTGATCAGGCGACAGAGGTTCTGGTAGCGGGCGCGATCGGGCACCAGCACATAGAGGCGGCTGTTGTCCTCAAGCGTCAGCTCGGCGCCGACGATCGCCTTCAGCCCGGCTCTGACGGCGGCGTGATAGAAGCGGGGCGCGCCGTACAGACCGTCGCGATCGCCCAGGGCGAGGGCGGGGTAGCCCTGTTCGGCCGCGCGCTCGATTAGAACCTCGGGCTGCGCGGCGCCTTCCAGAAAACTGAAAGCACTGCGCGCGCGAAGTTCGATGTAAGCCGGTGATGACATCGCTGGAGGCTCTCAGCGGCCGCAAATTCGGCGCCGCGCCCGCGCGCTCTTGAGCGCATCTCAACCGGCCATAGTATCACATGCCTGCCAATAATCCGGACCGCCCCGAGGCTGATTCGGATACAGGTGTTCCCGCAGGCGAATCATCGGTTGTCGCCTGCGGATGCATACTCGCGCTGATACGATGGTTTTTATCAGGCACGGCGCGTGCTTGCCTTGATCCGCCAAATAGCTGGAAGCGAGGGCCGTAATCACGATGGAAACCGCCCAAAGTCAGGCTTTGGATCAACTCCATGACGAGTACATGGCGGCGCGTACGGCTTACAAAGAAGCGGAGCGCAAGTTCAATGCGCTGGTCGCCGGGATAAAGGACCTGCCGCCCGCACTGAACACCCGGAGCGACTATATCGAGGTCGCCGGCCCTGGAATGCTGGCGATAGAGCCGCCGCCCTCGGGCCCACCATGGGCGCAGCCGCCAACGCCGCCCGCCAAGCGGATCGTCACGCGCAAGGAATTCGCGCGTATCGACGAGTACATCGCGGCGCTCGGCGATTTGAAGCGCAAACTGCAAAGAGCGCAGCGGTTGTACGAAAGTCTGCCGGAACTGGATCGTCAGTTGGGGTCAAAGTACCGCAGCCCGCTGGAACCCTGAGCCGCGCGCCTGAGCGACGCAGCCGCAACCCGAAGCTGCCTCCGTGCCGCCCCGGTCAGCGACTGTCTTGCCTGAAGCCCCACTTCAAAAACGGTGCGGGGATTAGCCCGCGCCACCGCAAAGTGCGTCCGCGACCGGCGGGGACGCCTGCCATGCCAGCCCTCTTCGAATCAAAACGCATCAGCCCGAGGCGCGGGAGTTCGGCCGCGCCTCGGACTGAAGCTCGCTTCAGGCATGCTGGGCGCGTTCTACGATCGGCGCCCAGCGGCGCACTATCTGCATCGTCTGGCCCGCGGCCATTTTTATCGCGTCAACCTGGGAGAACAGGATCAACTCGTGCGCGCCGGCATCTTTGAGCGCCTTGAGCGTATCGAGCGGGATTCCGTTCTGGTCGGGGCCGATAAACCCGACCATCCGCAGCGAGTCGGGATTGCGTCCGCGCTCGGCCGCCATCCTGCGCAGCGCGTCGGCGTCGCGCTTGAAGGATTCCGGCCGGGTTACGATCGGACACCATCCGTCATAGCTGCGCGCCACGCGCTCGAGCGCCTTGACGCCGCGGGCACCCAGCAAAATCGGCGGCCCCGGCTTCTGTACCGGCTTCGGCTCGCATCGGACCGGCGTAAAGCGCACCATTTCGCCCTCGTACGCCGCTTCCTTCTGGGTCCACAGCACGCGCATCGCCTCGGCCGTCTCGCGCAGGCGCTTCCAGCGCTTGACGAACGGAACGCCCATGACTTCGGTCTCTTCGCGCAGCCATCCGGCGCCGACTCCGAGCACCACTCGCCCATGCGACAGCACGTCGAGCGTGGCGATCACTTTGGCGGTAACGATCGGCTCGCGCTCGGGGAACAGGCAGATGCCAGTGCCGAGTCTCACCCGTTTGGTCACGGCGGCAGCCACGGCCAGCGCGACGAACGGATCCATCCAGCGGCCATAATGCTCGGGCAGTTCGCGGCCGCCGGGAGGAGTGGTCTTGAAGCCGATCGGGATTACCGGATGTTCGGGAATATAGAACGAAGAATAGCCGAGGTTTTCCGCTTCGCGCGCAATCTCGGCGATATCCCCGCTTTCCGCGGTCGCGGCGATCATGACGCCTATATCCATCGGTCCGCCTCCCGTATTTGCAAACCCCAGTAACCGATTCGGCGATTAATTGGCCGCGGCGGACGCCGCCCCCTCCGACTCTTCGCTGGGCTGGAACGCGGGGTCGTGCTGCAGCACCGGCAGAACCTTCTCCGCGAACAGCTTCACGCTGCGCTCGCCCAGATGGTACGGCATCGCGCCGGGCAGGAACTGCGCGGCGACATGACCCATCCCGGTCAGGCTGAACACGTGGCGGAACTTTTCCAGCACCTGCGCCGGCGTTCCCACCATCTGCAGGTTCTTGAAGAATTCCACCGCCTTGGCGCGATCTTCGGGCGAAATCAGGCGCGAGTAGGTCTTCGCCATCCGGGCCCAGAATTCGTAGCCCTTGATTTTGCCCAGATGTCCGTCCGACAGCCCATAATGCAGGTCCACGTGCTCGAAGCCCTTGGCAATGTAAACGTCGCCCAGGTCGCGCGCCTCGTTGGCGTCTTCCGACATCAGCACCGTCATGAGCGCGATTGGCGGCTTGACGCCGTAGCCGTTGGCGCGGGCGACGTCGCAATAGCGATGGTAATCATCGGCCGCTTTCTCCCACGTGCTCTGCGCGATGATCATCACGCCGAAACCCATCCGCGCCATCATCTCGGACGATTCGGGGCTTACGGTGGAGGCGTAAAAGCGGCGCTCCGGATGCGAAATCGGACGCGGGCGGATAGTGGTCGGCGGGATGTTCCAGAACTTGCCCTCGTGCGAGAACACTTCCTGCGTCAGCGCCTTGCGGATGATAGTGGCGGCCTCGGCGAAGCGCTCGCGCGACTGTTCCTGCGGGCTGTCCAGACGTTCGAATTCCACCGTCGCGGTGCCGCGGCCAAAGCCGAAAATCGTGCGCCCGCCCGACAGCACGTCAAGCAGCGCGATATCTTCCGCCACGCGTACCGGATTATGCCATGGCAGCACGATCACCGCCGTACCAAGCTGGACCCGCCTGGTGCGCGCGGCAAAGTAACTCAACATCTGGGTGGGATTGGGCACCATGTTGTAGCCGGTGAAGTGATGCTCCAGGCTCCAGATCGAGTCGAAACCGAGCGGCTCCGCCATATCGGTCAGCTTGAGCTCTTCCTCGTAAAGTTGCTGGTCGGACCGTTCCAGACCAAGGCCAGCCAGGGTAAGCGCGATTCCTGCCTTCATCAGTTAACTCTCTTTTGTTGGTTTCGATTCCCCAGAGCCGCCAAGTCCATTTTCCTGCGGAAGCCGGGACATTCTGCTTGTTTGACGGTCAATGTAGCCGCCTGTCCCGCTTGACGAAAGCGCCGCTCTTCAAGCTTCCTTGACAGTTGGCGAAGAAAATACGAAAGTACTCCTCATGGCCGCCGCTCTTTCCATTGCCGGTGCCGCTTCGATCGATACTTTACCCGGCGTCTTCAGAGGCCGGGAACTGACCCGCAAGGAGCGCCGTCTGAGGACCGCTCTGGCTCCGATCAATGCCTTGCTCGAAGGCGGTATTCCGCGCGGACGTATCAGCGAAATCGTGGGGCGGCGCAGCAGCGGCAAGACGTCGCTTGCGGCCGCGTTTATCAGCGCGGCCACCCGTCACGGAGAAGTCGCGGCGGTAATCGATTTGGCCAACGCCTTCGATCCGTCCACGATGGCGGAGGCGGGGGTCGATCTGTCGCGCGTACTATGGGCCGCGGTGCCCGCCTCGAATGCCGTCTGGGAGAGAGCAACGGAAGATCTTCAATCATCATCTTACTTTCGTGGCGCCAAAACCCGGGTGGACAATTCGATGCGCAGCTTTTTGCGCGCCGCGGAGATGGTGCTGGAAGCGGGCGGTTTCGGCCTGCTGGTGATGGATTTCGGCGACCGCGGATTTACTTTGCCGTCCAGCAGCGCGCTGCGCCTGGCCCGGATGGCGGAGCGCAGCGGCACCGCCGTGCTGGTCGTGGCGCCGCGTCCGGTATGCGGCACCTTTGCCGCGCTGAGTCTGGAATTGGCCTCTATGCGGCGGCTTTTCATCCGGCGCATCCGATGGGCGCGGCCAGGTCCAAAGCATTACTTGAAGGACCTCAGGCAGCCGCATCCCCGCCCGGTTCCACGGACGATGGCAGGAGAGGCAACAGCAGCCGCGCTGTTCGAGGGGATGGAGATCAGAGCCACGCTGAGGCGCAACAAGCTCGGCCGCTGCGGCCAGAGCGCGCAATGGCGTTCTTTGGTGAGCCTTTCGGAATCGTATCCTTGGGAGCGGGCACGGACGTCTGACAGGTTTGGGGTACACGCACGCGTTTTCAAACTGGATGAGGCGAGAGATGCGGATGCGGGCACATTTCAAGCACAGCATCTACCCTGACCGCCGCGATGAACCCCGCATCCGCATCGCCGCGGCGCATCGCCTGCCTGCTGGTAAAGGATTTTCCACTGGCGGCGGCGATGCGCGCCAATCCGGAGTTGCGCACTGTAGCTTTCGCCCTGAGTATCGGCAAAGGGCCGCGCGCTCCGCTCGGCTATGTTTCAGGCGCGGCCCGCAGCGCCGGAATCGTTGCCGGGATGACGGTGGCGCAGGCCAATGCGGTCGCGCCCGATCTGACGGTTGTGCCGCGCAATCCCGCGCTTGAACAGGCCGCGGCAGACGCCCTGCTGGACGCGGCACAGTCGTTCTCACCGGTAGTCGAAGATGGCGGTCCGGGCCGCGTCTATCTCGATTTGGCCGGACTCAGCGGTCTTTACGGCGCCGAGGATAACATGGCGGGGGAATTGGCTCGCCGTGTCCGTCAGGTCGGGATGGAAGCCGAGATCGGAATCGCGGCGAACAAGGAGGTCGCTTATCTGGCTGCCCGCTGCGGCGGTAACAGGATTATCGACGCGGGGCGCGAGCGCGAATTTCTCCATTGGGTGCCGCTCGAGCTGCTCGGATTGGAATCTGAAGTAGAACTTCAATTTGAGCGCCTGGGGATCCGCCGTCTCGGCGACCTGTCGCGGCTGGACGCGCGCGAATTGGGCAGCCGGATGGGCGCCGGCGCGGTGGAAATAGTTCGCTTGATCAGCGGTCATACCGGCGGTCCCCTGGTTGCCCGGTGCGCCGCCGAGATTTTCAGCGAAAAAATAGAGCTGGAATACGCCATCGAATTGCTTGAGCCGCTCGGTTTTATCCTGCGCGGGATGCTGGAGCGGCTGTGCGCCCGGCTTAAACTACGCGGACTGGTTGCCGGCGATTTGACGCTCTCGCTCGAGCTGGTGGGGCATCGGCGCGACCAACGGCGGATAAGGGTGGCCGCCGCCAGCAACGAAGTCCGCTCCCTGCTGACGCTGATCATTCTGGACCTGGAGAAGTCACCGCCGCCGCAAGGTGTGGAGGCGGTGCAATTAGGCGCGCACGCGCGCATCCCGCGTCCTGCCCAAAGCGATATGTTTCTGCCGCCGGCGCCCGCGCCCGAGCGTTTGCAGACCACTCTGGCGCGTCTGGCCGCGCTGTGCGGACCCGAGCGCGTAGGAACCCTGCTTCCCGCCAATTCGCATCGCCCCGAGGCCACGGAACGGGTGGACTTCGCGCCGCCCGCCGCCGCTGCGCCGCCGCCCGAACAGGACGCGATGGGCGTCAACCGAATCGTGCTGCGCGCCATCCGCCCGGCGCAGGAGGTTGAAGTGATGTCCTCGCGCGGGATGCCGGAGTTTGTGCGCGGAGCGCGGATATGCGCCCGCGTGGTTTCCATCGCGGGTCCATGGCGGCGGCAGGGCGAATGGTGGAAGGCGGCGCTGGAGTGTGAAGACGGCCTGGCCAACCGCATCCTGTCAGGCGGTTTCGCCCATGATTATTACGAGATGGCGCTGGATGACGGCGGAGTTTACCGCGTGTTCCGCGATTTGCGCTCCGACCGATGGTACGTCGATGGAATTTACGATTGATGCGCGCGCCGCCTCAACGCTGCAGAAATTGGACGATTCGCTGATGAATGCCCAGCGGATTTTCGGCGAAGAAATTATGCCCGGCATTGGGGATCATGAACACTTCGGCCTGCGGGATGCGGCTTTTCAGCACCTGCGCGTTTTCCGGCTTGATCAGAATATCGCGCTCGCCGTGGACTATCAGCACCGGGCATTTTATTTGCGGCAGGCGCTCGTAGCTGTCGAATTGCGCGATTCCTTCCAGCGTGCGATCGATCACTTCGGGCGGCGCCGGCGGAATCATCGCCGCTCCCATCAGCGCCATCTGCTTGACCTCCGGATGCGCCGCGACGAAATCGGGCGGATGCACCACCGGCAGCAGAATATCGATCGCGCGCTCCGGATCGGTCGACATCAGTTTCATCGCGGTGAGCAGCGCCGCGATGGTTTCTTCGGCTGGCGCAGCCGCGGCCGGTCCGCCCGTGGTGGTGCATCCAAGCACCAGTTTGCGGACTTTGCCGGGATGGCGCAGGGCGAGTTCCTGCGCGATCATCCCGCCCATCGAAATGCCGTAGACCGACGCCGATGCGATTCCCAGCGCGTCGAGCAACGCGGCCGCGTCGTCCGCCATCTCGGAAATCCGGTATGACCCCGGCTTTTCGGAATTGCCGGTGCCGCGATTATCGAAGTAGATGCATTGGAAGCCGGAGAGCATCGGCAGCACCGGCATCCACGCGATACCCGGCGCGCCGAAGCCCATGATCAGCAGCAACGGCTCGCCCGCGCCGAAAGTATCGTAGCTCAGATTGATCGCGCCCGCTTTGACGATCGGCATAAACCGCACTTCCGCAAAAAGTTTAACCGCAAATAAAAAGGGCACGGCCGATCGGCAGCCGTGCCCTGAGTCGCGCCGCCGCCATCGGCGTCACACCTTCAATATGCTCTCCGGATGCTGCTCGTTGGGATCGATCCCAGGCTCCATCCGATACACCACCGACTTGTCCACCTCGAGCTGTCCGTCCTCGGCGATGTAGATCTTGAAGCGGTCCATCGGACGGGGTGCGGGACCTTCGAAATTGAGTCCGCTGATGTAATACCCCGAACCGTGGCACGGACACTTGAATTTCTGCTCCGTCGCAAGCCATCGCGGAGTGCATCCCAGATGGGTGCATTTGGCGAAAATCGCGTAGAAGCCGGCTTTGGTATGGATGATCCAGGTGCGGTAGGCCTGCTTGTATTTTTCGCTGACTTCGCCGATCACGTAGTCGGTCGGATAGCCGGCCTTGAACTTCGAGGGCGGCAGAAACAGCACGCGCGGGAAGGCCGAGCGGACCGCGGCCAGCAATCCGACCAGCGAAAAAGCGGTGAAACCGCCCCATCCCAGACGGCCGAGGAAATCGCGCCGGCTCCAGAGCGAACCCAGTTCGGCCTTTTCGCGCTCGCGCTTGGAGCGCTCCTTGGCCTGCTCCTCGTTGCGCCATTTTTTGAGCTCCGCCTCATCAACCGGAGCTTTTCCTTTGGGTGCTGCCGCTGCCATTTAACTGCTGCGACCTCCGATACCTGTACAAAGCCGCCGTGCGGCGCGCCGCACGGCCATGGTTGTGGCTCTCGTTAAAGGGACCGTTGTCCCTGACACATTTCCCGCAATTTCCGGGCGCTGCAAAAATAAGGATCGGAGAACTATTAGCTGAATCGAATCCCGCGATCCCATCGCTTCCAGCTATTCTTATACAATCCCCTATCGCGACATTCAACTCGCTAAGCTATGACGTATAGGGCTTGGGCCCGGGGGATGCGCGCATAACAGGGCCGTCCCTCCCCAACCTGTCCACAGAGGATCTTTTACAATGGATTTTGCCTTCAACTCCGACCAGCAGATGCTGCAGACAACGCTGTCCGAGTTTGCCCGCAACGAACTTGCCCCATCTTACGCCGCGCGCGACGCCGACGTCGACCTGCCGCGCGATCTGATTCTGAAGCTGGGCCAGATGGGTCTGCTGGCGCCGACCGTGGGGCAGGCCTTCGGCGGACAGGACCTCGATCACGTTTCGCTGGGAATCGCGCACGAGGAAATCGCCCGCGCCGACTTCAACGCCGCCTACGTCATGATGCTGTCGGCGCTGGTCGCCACCATTGTGGCCGAGCATGGCGACGAGCGCCAGCGCGCGGCGTTTCTGCCCGAGATCTGCAGCGGACGGGTTTTGCCCGGCCTGGCGGTCACCGAGCCGGGGCGCGGGTCGGACGCCGCCCATGTCAGCTTCAGCGCGCGCCGCGAGGGCGACGAATACATCCTCAACGGCGAGAAAAGCTCGATTTCCTTCGCCTCCTACGCCGACTGCGCGATTGTGATGGCGCGCACCGGAGGCGCCGCGGCGGGGGCGCGGGGAGTGAGCGCGTTTTACGTCGATCTGCATTCGCCCGGGGTTTCTCGCTCGCGCTTTGCCGATTTGGGCAGCCGCGCGATCGGCCGCGGCCAGCTCTTTTTCGACGCCGTCCGCGTGCCGGCGGCCAATCGCGTCGGTCCCGAAGGCGCCGGATTTGTCGAAGTGATGAAGGGCTTCGATTTCAGCCGCGTGCTGATCGCGCTGATGTGTATCGGAGCGGCGGAGCAAAGCCTGGACGAGACCTGCCGCTATGTGGCGCAGCGCCAGGCCTTCGGCGGCAGCCTGGCGCGCTTCGAGGGCGTATCCTTTCCGCTGGCGGAAGCGTCGATACGGCTGCGTGCCGCGCGTCTGCTGTGCTACGAGACGCTATGGCGCAAGGACCGCGGCCTGCCGCATACCGCGGAAGCCGCCGGATGCAAATGGCTGGGACCGGAACTGGCCGCCGACGTACTGCATCAATGCCTGCTGCTGCATGGGCATCTGGGCTTCAGCCGCGAACTGCCCCATCAGCAACGCCTGCGCGACGTGATCGGTCTGGAAATCGGCGACGGCACCGCCCAGATCATGAAGCTGGTGGTGGCGCGCAAGCTGCTGGGCGAGGTCTCGCGGCCCTACTGAAGCCAACTGCGGCTACCAGTCGTAGCCGACTCCCACGCCGCCGCCGCCGCGGTCGGAGGTGGTGGGGAAGATCCAGTAATGTTCGGGATTGTCGCCGTGCTGCTTGTGCAGGTAGTAGAGCAGCTCGGTGGTGCCGACGCCCAGCAGCCCGGCGCCGACCACGTCGGAAAACCAGTGCGCGTCATGGCCCATGCGGCCCAGTCCCACCGCGACCGCGGCTGAATACGCCGGCAGCGCCACATACCATTGGTAGTTGTAATGCTGGCTGATACCGGCCGCCAGCGCGAACACCGGCGTCGCCTCTCCGGAGACGAACGACTGGCCGCCCTTGAACCACGCCCAGGCGCCTTTGCCGGCGTTGGGGCGTTCGCGTCCGAATCCGTATTTCAGCGCCAAAGCGGCAACGCTGGCCGCCGCGACGCCCTCGCCCGTGGTGATCATGTCCTGACGGGCTTTGGCGTCGTTGGTAACCAGACCGGAGATGTAAATGAATCCGGCGGCGGCGGCGAGCGAGTAGGTGCCGGCGTCTTCAAGCCCGGTCGCGGCGCCGCTGGACATGCTGCGAATCTGGGAGCGGATGGTGGGGTCGAGCGCGAACGCTCCGCCCAATGCCGCGCCGGCGCCCGCAATCGTGAGGTACACGCGCGGCTCGGTCAGCATGTCAAAGCGGAAATGCAACGGCGCCGTGATCGCGTCCTGGGCGTCCTGCATGCCGTTGTTCATGGTGTATTTGAAATCCGATCCGAGCTCGCTGAAGAGGTCAGGCGAACCGGCATAGACCGGGATCGACCCGGCGAGCATCGCGGCGATCGCCACCACGCACACAACTCCACGGCATTGACTTTTCATTTCCGCACGGCCCCCGAAAAAATATGGGTTATAGCTCGCGAGGGTACTTTCTAATCCAAAAAACGACCAGGAACAAGACGGGAATAGCATCAACGATGCCGCTGTGCGGAATTATTCACCACGGCTGTGGACAGGATCGGAGCAAAAAGATGCGGGATTGTGCCTCCACGCGCGTCGGATGTGCCGCAGCCGTTTTTCCGTTCGCGCATCATCGCGGCAAATGCTCAAGACGCGATGGACGACAGGCGCGGCAGGGTATAAACGCACTTAGCTCCATGGAGGAGAGGGCTTTATGAAATACGTCAGGCTGGGAGATACCGGAGTCAGCGTTTCGCGCATTTGCCTGGGATGCGGCACCTACGGCGACAAGAAATGGTATCCGTGGATACTGGACGAGGCGGAGGCGCGGCCCCATTTTGCCCGCGCCATTGAGGACGGGATCAATTTCTTCGATACCGCCAATCGCTACTCGGCCGGCGTCAGCGAGTCGATTACCGGACGCTGGCTGTCCGAGATGGGCAAGCGCGACGAGTTGGTGATCGCGACCAAGGTGTTCGGCCGGATCGCCGAGGGTCCGAACATGGCCGGGCTTTCGCGCAAGCACATCATCCAGAACTGCGAGGCGTCGCTCAGACGGCTGCGCACGGATTACATCGATTTGTACTACATGCATCGATGGGACTTCACCACGCCGATCGAGGAGACCGTCGGCGCGTTCGACTATCTGATCGATTCGGGCAAGGTCCGTTATCTGGGCGCCAGCAGCATGGCGGCGTGGCAATTCTCCAAGGCCATCTACACCGCGCGCGCATTCGGGCATCGATTCTCCGCGATGCAGAATCTCTACAACCTGGCGTATCGGGAGGAAGAGCGCGAGATGATTCCGCTGTGCGTCGACCAGGGCGTCGCCGTGGTGCCGTACAATACGCTGGCGCAGGGGTTTTTATCGGGTAATCGCGACCGCGCCGGAAACACGAGCACACCGCGCGCGCAGCGCGACCAGTCCGCGGCCGCGTGGTACGCGCGCGATGAGGACTTCGACGTGCAGGACGCGGTCAGGAAGGTCGCCGCGGATCGCGGCGTGACGATGTCGCAGGTGGCGCTGGCGTGGACGCTGCAGGCGCCGGGGGTCACTTCGGTGATATTCGGCACCTCGAAGATCGAGCATATCGATGAAGCGGTCAACGCGCTGGAGGTGAAGCTGTCGGCGGAGGAAGTGGCGGCGCTGGAAGCGCCCTACAGGGTGCGCGGCATCATCGGCCACGACCAGCCCCAGGCCTCGCGTATGCTGCGCCGGCGCTGATTCACTTTCCCGCCGGGGATTGGATCGTTACCGGCACGGAGAAATCAATCGTGCGCGGCAGTTTGCAAAGCTCGTCGTTGCATTCCTGCAGTTGCAGTTGTCCTCCAATCTGATGCGCGCCCGGCTTCAGGCCCCCGGCCAGAACCATCACCCCGGCCGCGCGAAAGCTGCCGCTGTAAACCGGCATGCTCTCGCCCAGCGACGCAATTCTTATCAGCCGCGCCGGGGGAAACTTCAGCGACTGGCGGGAGACGGCCGCCGAATCCAACCGCAGCGCGGTCGGGGTATAATTCGACGGCAGCGGCTCGCCATAGATATGCCACGGCGGTTTCACCGTGAAACCCACCGCCATGCCCAGTTCCTGTCCGGCGAAGGCCCGATCAGATGAAAGCTGCAGTGTTGCTTGCACGTCGTCCGCCCGAATCCTGACTTTCGCGCCGCGGCCGGCGCCAAAATCCTGCAGCAGCACTTCGGACGCCGTCGGCCGCTCGCGATAGTCGTTGAGAAACTGCTTGTCGCGCACCACGCCGCCGGCACCGATCAGGTACTGGCCCGGAAACGGAATTCCATACAGCGGCAGACTTCGGGGGATGTTCACGTTGAAGATGCCGTAGGCCCGGATCACCCGGCTGCCCCGGTCCGACAGCATCGGAAACGCGATCAGATGGGCCGCGGCGAAGCGGCTGAGGACCGCCTGCGAGTCGTAGCTGACGCTGGCCAGACCGATGCCGTTTGCCTTAAGCGCCGCGTAGTCGTTTTGCAGCTCGACGAGCTGCGATCGGCAGTAGGGTCACCAATCGGCGCTGCGCACGAACACCAGCAGCAGTCCGTTGGGGCCGCTGAGGTCGCGCAGCGAATGCACGCGTCCGTTCTGGTCCGGCAGCGAGAAGTCCGGTGCGCGCTCGCCGATCCGGATACCGCTGCTGACATTGCGGTTTTGCAGCGCCGTGAACCAGCCGAGCAGCGCCCATCCGCAAGCCGCCAGAGTCACTAGCACGGCGGCCGCGCCCAGCGCCCGTCGCCGCACACGGCGCGGCGCGCCGTATGCGCAGGGCGCAGCCTCTTTGGCGGGTATGGTGTTCATCGTCGTGCAAATCGAGCGTTCACGGAACCGGTTCGGGTCCTATCACGAACCAGGCCGATCGAGGAGGGCGGCGATCATTTTTCTGCCGCGTGCGACTGCACTTCGGCCAGGCGGCGGGTAAGGAATCGGCGCTCGGGTTCCGCCGTAACCAGGTCCAGCGCACGCCGGTAGGACTCTTGCGCCTCGGTCCATCGGCGCAGCCGCCGCAGCAGGTCGGCGCGCGCGGCCCACATCAGGTGATATTGGTCGAGTTCATGGCGCACCCGGATCGATTCGACCATGCGCAATCCCTGTTCGATGCCCGAGGCCATCGCGACCGCCACCGCATGATTGAGTTCGATCACGGGCGAGGGACGGATGCGCATGAGGTAGGCGTACAACGCTTCGATCGCTTTCCAATCGGTATCGGCGGCGCGCGGCGCGCGGGCATGCACCGACGCGATTGCGGCCTGAATCGCGTAGGCGCCGGCCGGCCCGGCGGACAGGGCGGAATCGACCAGCGCGAGTCCCTCGACAATCTGGGCGCGATTCCATTGCGAGCGATCCTGGTCCTCCAGCAGCACGATTTCGCCCTGCGCATTGACCCGCGTGTTGCGCCGCGAATCCTGCAGCAGCATCAACGCCAGCAGCGCGCGCGCCTCGCTGTTGTCGGGCATCAATTCGCTCGCGATGCGCCCCAGGCGGATCGCTTCGGCGCACAGATCGGCGCGCACCAGGTCCTCGCCGTAGGTGGCCGCGTAGCCCTCGTTAAAGACCAGGTAGATTACCGCCATCACGGCGTCGATGCGCTCGGGCAGGACTTCGGGCGGCGGAATTTCGTAGGGGATGCGGGCGTCCTTGATTTTGCGCTTGGCGCGCACCAGCCGCTGCGCCATCGTGACCGCCGGCACCAGAAACGCGCGCGCGATTTCTTCGGTACCAAGCCCGCACAGAGTGCGCAGCGACAGCGCCACCTGCGCATCGGGCGACAATGCCGGATGACAACAGGTGAAGATCAGGCGCAGCCGTTCATCGGTAATCGGGTCGCCCATAGCGTCTGCGCCGCCGGGTTCGGCTTCGGTTTGGATAGTGCGGATGAGCTCGCTGCGTTTTTCGGCGAAACGGGCCTGGCGCCGGATGCGATCGATGGCCTTGTGCCGCGCCGTGCCGATAATCCACGAACGCGGATTTTGCGGTACGCCTTCGCGCGGCCATTGTTCGACCGCGGTCGCAAACGCTTCCTGCGCCGCCTCTTCGGCCAGATCGAAATCGCCCAGCAGACGAATCAGGCTCGCGATGATGCGGCCGAAGTCCTCGCGATAGAGCTGCTCCAGCATTGCGGCGATCGGCGGCGGCACGATCCAAGGCTAATGGATAACTCCGGCGCCAGGCTAGCCTGTCAGCGATCGATGCGGGCGACGGGCCGCACCTCGACCGAGCCATGCCGCGCGCCCGGAATTCGCGCCGCGATGGCGATCGCCTCCTCCAGGTCGGCGGCCTCGATCAGGTAGTAGCCGCCCAGCTGCTCTTTGGTCTCCGCGAAAGGCCCGTCGGTAGTCAGGGTCCGATTATCGCGCACCCGCACCGTGGTTGCGGTGGCGGAAGGCTCGAGCCGGTCGCCGGCTTTGAATTTGCCCGCTTTGACGATGTCCTGGGTGAATGCCATGTACTCCTGCATTATCTGGCCCATCGCGGCCGCAGCCGGTTGGGGCGCCTTCTCGTCCACATAAATCAGCAGCATGTATTGCATCGTCGTTGTCTCCCGAGGGTGATTGGGGTTTCAGCCATAGTCGAATGGATGGGACCGGGATCGACAGCCAATCCGGCGGGTGTTTTGTAAAACATGTTAAGCGGATTTATCCATCCCGTTTACAAAACGCCCCGGTTGGCGCCGCTGGTTAGACCGCGGCCATGGTGGTAAGATTGCTTTGCTTATGATCGAGCCTGAACTTGAAGAAGCTTTTGACCGTATCCGCGCCGGCAAGATGGTGGTTCTGGTGGGGCCCTCCGGTGAGGGCGACGTGGTGATGGCGGCGGAAAAGGTTATCCCGGAACACGTCAACTTTATGGCGCGCTACGCTCGCGGTATCGTATCGGCGGCGATCCCCGAGCGCCGGCTGCGCGAGTTGCGCATCCCGCTGCTGCCGCAGCGCTCCCCCGAGGAGGGTGAAACGGTGGGCGCGTCGGTGGAGGCGCGCGAGGGCACCACCACCGGCATTTCGGCGGGCGATCGGGCCAGGACCATTCAGACCATCGCGTCGGACCAATGCGGTCCCGACGATATCGTGATGCCCGGGCATGTGCCGCCGCTGATGGCGCTGCCGGGCGGCGTGCTGATGCGGATCGGGCGGGCCGAGGGCGCGGTTGACCTGGTGCGGATGGCCGGGATGCGTCCTTACGCCGCGCTGTGCGAAATTCTACGCGAGGACGGTTATGCCGCCCGCGTACCGGAATTAAAGGAATTCGCGCAGGCGCATTCGCTGCCCATCTGCAGCACCGAAAGTCTGGTCTCCTACCGCCTGCGCCATGAATTGCTGGTGCAGCGCGTCGCCGACGTTCCCTTTCCCACCACGGAAACCGAACTGCGCGCCATCGTCTATCGCAATATCGTAGACGGCCGCGAGCATCTCACCCTGGTCAAGGGCGATGTGGGCGGCGGACGGCCGGCCCTGGTGCGGCTGCATTCGGAATGCCTCACCGGGGACGTATTCGGCTCCAAGCGGTGCGATTGCGGCGAGCAACTGAAACGTTCCTTGCAGCAGATCTGCGCGGCTGAAGCCGGCGTGCTCATCTATCTGCATCAGGAGGGCCGGGGAATCGGACTGGGCAACAAGATCCGGGCCTACGCCCTGCAGGACCGCGGTTTGGATACGGTGGAGGCCAATTTGGAGCTGGGCTTCAAGGAAGACCTGCGCGATTATGGAATCGGCGCGCAGATTTTGCGCGACCTTGGGGTCGGCACCGTGATGCTGCTGACCAACAATCCGCACAAGCTGGAAAGCCTGGCCGCCTACGGAGTGCAGGTGGTGCGGGTCCCGCTTGAAGTAACGCCGCATCGCGGCAATATCGACTACCTCAGAACCAAGAAGGAGAAGCTGGGGCATCTGCTGTCGGAGCTCAAACTTCTGGGCTGATGACGGCGGCCCGCTCCTTGGTGGTCTGAAAATACCTGGTGCTGGTTCATGGGTCTTAGAACGGCGGGGCGGGACCTTGCCCTCAAAGTGCTGTATCAGATGGACATGGTCGGCGATCGTTCGCACGACAACCTGCGCACGCTGCTGGCCTCGATGCCGGCCGATCCGCGCGCGCGCGATTTTGCGCTGCGGCTGGTGCAGGGCGTCGGCGCCGACCTGCCGCATCTGGACGAACTGCTGGGCCAAGTCATAACCAACTGGTCGATCGGCCGCCTGTCGCGCATCGACCACAACATCCTGCGGCTGGGGGCGTGGGAGTTGCTCAATCTGGAGGACGTACCGGCGCGGGTCACGATGGACGAGGCGATCGAACTGGCCAAACGCTACGGCGATCGCAACTCGGGTCAGTTCGTCAACGGTGTGCTGGACGTATTGGCCGAACGCACCGGCCTCAAGCATAAGGGTGATCAGGACCTTGCCGCGGCCAAGGATTAGCGCCGCATTGGCGATCGTGCTGATGGGGCTGGCGGGCGCCGGATGCGGCTATACCTTCTCGGCCGCGGATACGCTGCCGCCCAGCGCCCATACCATCTATGTGGCGCGCTTTACCAACGCCACTACGGTGACCGGAATCCAGGATGTTTTCATGCGCTACATGAAGGACGAAATCGCCCGCCACGCCCGCTTGGAGCTGGTCGACGACCCGGCTCAGGCGGACCTGGAGTTGTCCGGCACCATCATGGGCGCGGAGCCCTATCCAGCGGCGTTGAACGCGGTCGGCGAGCCAACCATTTACAACCTCAGCATGGCGGTCAACGCCACGCTGACCGACAGGAAGGCCAACAAGGTGCTGTGGCGTGGGACCAATATCACCTCGCAACAGCAGTATGCGATGGTGCCGCAGGCGGTGCTGGTCACCTCGCCGCAGTTTTTGCGCCACAACTTCCGCTCCAACGATATCGCCCAGTTGACCGATTCGCAGACTCAAATCACCCAGGCCGGCGTGGCCCGCGACGAAGCCATGACGCAGGTGGCCCAGAACGTCTACGCCGGGATGGCGAGCGGATTTTAGGCGCGCTGCCCGATGGCTGCCGAAAACGCGCTGGCATTGCTGTCCCAACTCGACGCCGGCAAGGCGCTGCTGCCGCCGGCCATCCTGATCTCCGGTGCGCAGGCGTTCCTCAAAGAATATGTGCTCGATCAATGCCGTCAGGCGCTGCGCGGGGCGGGGCGCGAGACGCGGTCGTTTCAGATCGGATCGGGCGGCGATTTCGGGGCGGTGCTGGAAGCAATCTCGGCCCCCAGCCTGTTCGCTCCGGCGATAATCGCAAGCTGCCGGGTGTTGAAATCCCGCGGCGACGAAGACGGCGAAGCGCCGGAGCCCCGCTCCGGGCGCGGCGCCGACCATTCGCAGCTTACGCGCGCGATCGAATTGCTTAAAGCCCCCTCGCATCTGATCCTGCTCTACGAGCGCGACAACGCGCCGGCCAGAGTCCAGCGCCAGGTGGAAAAGGCGGGACTGGTCATCGTGTGCAACAAGCCGTTCGACAGCCAGTTGCCGCAATTTGCCGGGATCTTCGCACGCCGACTGGGATTGAAGATCGGCTACGCCACTGCCGACGCGTTGACCGAGCGTTACGGCGCCAATCTGGCCGCGATGCATAACGCGCTGGTACTGGCCGCGATTGCCGCTGCGCGCCAACAGCCCGACGAGTTTGTGCGCAGCGGCGCCGCGGATTTGGGCGCCGACCTGTTCCAAATCTCCGAGAGCCTCAGCGGGGACCTGCCGCTGATGCCGCTGGCGATGATCGATCGCGCCGCCGCCCTCGGACGCGACCCCACCGAACTGCTCGCCGTCGAGATCATCCCGGCCCTGCGGCGGCTTCTCATCGCGGCCACGCTTGAGGCCCAGCGCCAGGGTACGGCTGAAATCGCGCTGGAGACCGGGATGTCGCCGCGCAGCCCGCGCTTGACGGCGCTGGCCAACGCGGCGCGGCGCTATGGACTGCGCCGGCTGACGCAGGTCTATCGCGAGGCAATCAAGCTGGACGCCGACTTCAAGAACGGAATGGTAAAGGAGCGCGAGCGGGCGTTGTCGGGGTTGCTGGCGCCGCTGCTGCTCACCGAGCCGCGCGCGCCCGCCCGTTGACGGTTGGCGCTGGTCGCCGCTTCCTTTTTTGCCCCAGTCGAGCAATGCTTGGAACACGGTGGTTGAAAGGGCGCCTCAAACAAAAATCCGATGCCAGCGGGAGAAAGCAAACCTCAGGGTTCAGGAACGGGACCCGCCAATCAGAGTCCCGGCAATTTATGGTTCTGGTGGCTGATCCTCGGCGTCCTGGCGGCATGGAATATTCTCGCGCTATGGCCGCGCGGTCCGCTGTCGGTCAACATCCCGTACTCCGCCTTCGTCGATCAGGTCGATAACCGCAACGTCTCCAAAGTTCATATCGTCGGCGATCGCATCAGCGGCGATTTCGTCAAGGCGGTGCTGTGGCCGCAGGCGGCGCCGTCCCAAGGCGCGCCGCAAGCGTCGGCGCCGCCCAGGCCCCAAGCGAAGCATTCGCCCGCCCCGGCGCCGCTTTTGGGCGACCAGAATGTCGAGCAGAAGCCCGCGAAGTACACGCATTTCCGCACCACGTTCCCGGCCGCGGTGGGAGACCCCGGACTGATGCAGCGGCTGGAGGCGCATAAGGTTGTGGTCGACGTGTCGCCGGCTTCGGCGCCATGGTTCCTGGACCTTTTGCTGGAATGGTCGCCGATGCTGCTGCTGATCCTGTTTTTCTGGTGGATGGCGCGGCGGTCGGCTCAGACCCAGTCGGGAATGTTCGGCATCGGACGGATCAGGGCGCGGCGTTACAGCAGCGAGCAGCCCCGCATCACCTTCAACGATGTTGCGGGCGCCGACGAGGCCAAATCCGATTTGCAGGAAGAAGTCGATTTCCTGCGCCATCCGAAGAAATATCACGACCTCGGCGCGCGCATCCCCAAGGGCGTCCTGCTGGTGGGTCCTCCGGGGACGGGAAAGACGCTGCTGGCGCGCGCCGTCGCGGGCGAAGCCGGCGTGCCTTTCTTCAGCCTCAACGCGTCGGAGTTCGTGGAGATGTTCGTCGGCGTGGGCGCCAGCCGCGTGCGCGATCTGTTCCGTCAGGCCAAGGAGGCCGCGCCCGCGATTGTGTTTATCGACGAGCTTGACGCCGTCGGCCGCCGCCGCGGCGCTGGCTTGGGCACCGTCAATGACGAGCGCGAACAGACGCTTAACCAGCTTTTGGGCGAACTGGACGGCTTCGATCCGCAAATGGAGGTCATCATTTTGGCCGCCACCAACCGCCCCGACGTGCTCGATCCGGCGCTGCTGCGTCCGGGCCGTTTCGACCGCCAGGTGGTGGTGCCGTTGCCCGACCGGCGCGGACGCGAAGGCATCCTGCGCATCCATACCCGCCGCCTGCATCTGGGACCCGACGTGAACATTCCGGTGCTCTCCAACACCACCATCGGTATGAGCGGCGCCGATCTGGCCAACCTGTGCAATGAAGCCGCGCTGGCCGCCGCGCGCCATAATCGCGAGGTGGTGACGATGCGCGACTTCGAAGAGGCGCAGGACAAGATTCGCCTGGGCGCGGCTCATCCGCAGCTCATGGACCCCGAGGAGCGGCGCGTCGTCGCCTATCACGAATCGGGGCACGCGGTGATCGCATGGCTGACCCCCGCGGCCGATTCCGTGCATAAAGTGACCATCGTTCCGCACGGCCAGGCGCTTGGTCTGACGGAACAGATTCCCGGCGAGGAGCGGCACAACCTCAGCTACTCATATCTGAAGGCGCGGCTGGCGGTGATGCTGGGTGGACGCGCCGCGGAAGAAGTCGCGATCGGCGAAATAACCACCGGCGCGGAGAACGATCTGGTCGAGGCTACGCGGCTGGCGCGCCGGATGGTGACCCGATGGGGTATGGGCAAGCTCGGACTGGCGGCGTTCAAGACCGACGAGCAGCAGCCTTTCCTGGGCTACGAGATCGCGCAGGGACGCGATTACAGCGAGAGCACCGCCGCGCGTATCGACGAGGAAGTGCGCCAGCTGCTCGAAGACACGCATCAGGAGGTGCTGCGGCGGCTGACCAGCGCGCGCGAGCGCCTCGATGAGCTGGTCAGTCGACTGCTGGTCGAAGAGACGGTCGGCGCCGAGGAACTCGAGCACATCCTCGGTCCGCGGCCGCGCCTGATACCGTCAGCGGCGGACGGCCGCGGCCCCGCGGCCGCACCCAAATAAAAACGCTAACGCGATTTGCCCGGCTTAGCCGGAAGCGGCCTGCGCCTTGACCCGGTTCAAGCGCAGAGCCAGGCGCGAGATTTTGCGCGCGGCGGTATTGCGATGAATCACGCCCTTGGTCGCGGCTTTGCCCAGTACCTTCATGGCCTGGCGCAGCGCCTGCGCCGCCTGTTCGGGGTTGCCGCCGCCGAGCGCGTCCTGCGTGCTCTTGACCGCGCTATGCACGTGGGTTTTGACCGCGCGATTGCGGGCGCGCCGCTTGAGGCTGCGGCGATGCCGCTTGATGGCTGAGGGATGGACTGGAACGTGTGGCATATCGAATCGTGGAAGTTACCAACCGGGTTTCCCCCAGTCAACTCCGGCATCGCCCGTGGGATTCCGCGCAGGTCAGTTTAGGTCCGAATCCGGCCTGTACCAGGGCGGGTGGAGCGCTTGATTAGCGATCGCGGTCTTTGGCTTCGTTCCACAAGGCGTCGATCTCTTCGGCGTCAAGTTGGCTCAGTTGACGGCTTGAGAGCGCGGCCTGGGCTTCCACTTGTTTAAAGCGATGGATGAATTTTTCGCATGAACGGCGCAGGGTTTCCTCCGCGCTCCACTGGATGAAACGTGGAGCGTTGGCCAGAGCCAGCAGGCAATCGCCTAATTCCTCGGCGATCGCCTCTGGGCTGGCGCCCGCGTCCAACGCGGCCAGGGTTTCGTCCAGTTCCTCGCGAACCTTGTTCAGGACGGCGCGCAGGTCCGGCCAGTCCATTCCCGCGGCCTTGGCCCGCTCGCCCAGCTTCTCGGCCCGTACCAGCGCCGGCAGATGGGGCGGGATACCGTCGAGCGCGGAGCGGATACCGGCGCGCTTGCGCTCCGCCTGCTTGGTTTCCTCCCAGCGCGCGGCGACTTCCTGCGCGCTGGCGGCGCTGTCCTGGGCGAATACGTGCGGATGACGCCGGACCAGCTTGTCGGCGGCGGCCGACAGCATCGCCGGCAAATCGAAGCGGCCGCTTTCACTGGCAATTTCGGTTTGCAGCAGGATCTGGAGCATCAGGTCGCCCAGTTCGTCGGCCAGCGCGGCGGCCTCGCCGGACTCGATCGCGGCCAGGGTCTCGTAGCTTTCCTCGATCAGATACTTCGAAAGCGAGTTGGGCGTCTGGGCGCGATGCCAGGGGCATTCGCGGCGCAGCCGGCCAATCACCTCCACCAGGCGAGCGAATTCCCGCGCCGATATCGTTTCGAATTCGGCCATTAAGGACCTCCAGTTTTTGCTCGACGCGGAAGCCGATGCGAAGCGGGGCGGCTTAGCTGCCGGCAACCACCGGGTTGCGCAAACAGCCGATCGATTCAATCTCCACCTCAACCACGTCGCCCGGCTTGAGCGGTCCCACACCCGGCGCTCCCGTCGAGATGACGTCGCCGGGCATCAACGTCATGATGTGCGAGATCCAGCTTACAAGAAAATCGGGCGCGTAGAGCAGGTCGTCGGTGCGCGCCTTGACCCGCAGCTCGCCGTTGACGCGGCATTCGGTGTCAAGGTTGTTGGGATCGACGTCGGTGGCGACCACAGGACCGAAGGGGGCGAAGGTGTCGAACGACTTGGCGTGATACATCATCGGGGTGTTGGCAATTTTGCGCAGCTCCCCGGCGGTTACGTCATTGACGCAGGTATAGCCAAGGATGCAGCCGGCGGCGGCCTCGCGGCTGACGCGGCGCGCGGCGCGTCCGATCACGATACCGATTTCGCCTTCATGATTGATGTAGTCCAGCTCGGGCGGAAAGATGATCGGGTCGCCGGGGTTGTTGACCGCCGTGGAGGGCTTGAAGAACAGCGTCGGACGCTCCGGCGGCTGCCCCTTGGGACCCAGCACACGGCGGCGCCCGGGACCGATCGCGATCACCTTGGTCGGCGCCGTCGGGCTGAGCAGCTTGACTGACGACAGCGCAATCGGCGCCGCGCCGCTTGGCTTGAGGGCATGCAGTTCGCCTTCCAGCGGCAGGATCCGATCGCCCTCAAGCGACCCATGTTGCACGCGGCCAGCCATTGCGAAGCGCACCAGTTTCATATTGTCACTCCCGTCCGGCTGTGGTTCGGTTAGCGGTCCTATGGAACAGGGTCAGCGCAGCCGCTCAGAACCTTAAAGCAGGCTCGGGCTAAAGTCCAACGCGGGAGGATTTGCGACAAGCTTCGGGGGCGGGTGTTCAGCGCCGCGCCGGAGCCATCGACCGACGAGATTTGCGGTCTCAAAGGTCGCGACCGGCGTGCACGATGCGCGAGCGTTGTGCTGGTGCGCGGCGCCTTTGAGGTATGGGGCTGGTAGCCGATGTTACCCGGGCAGGAAAAACGGATAGAAGCGGGTCAGGCAATCAGGAACCGTTGCGGCGCTGGCCTTCGCTGCGCGCCTTGCTGCGTGCTTTGCCGTTGCGCAAGGCGGGGTCGGGCTCGAGCAGGATTTTCTGTCCCTTGAGTTCGCTGTTGTTCAACAGGCTGAACGCCAGAGCGACGTCCGCCAACTCCGCCATCTCGACCACGCCGAAACCGCGGCAAGTTCCCGAAGTCCGGTCGGTGACCGCCAGCGCTCCCACGACTTCTCCGGCACGCGCGAAATGGGCCGCCAGATCGCTGCTGGTCACCGAGCCCGCAAGATTGCCAACGTAAACCTTGGGCATCCAAGTCCTCCTGTATTCGTATCAAGCAGTTCGGACGATCCCGGCAGATATGACGAGCTTTCTCCGCGAAGGGACAGTCCGAATGGCGAGTACCATCAGTCTATAATTTTCCGGTCGCAAAGTATATGGAACACGCAGCCGCGGCGATCCGGGGTGGAGGGAAAGCTCGGCCGGAAGCCATCGGCGCCCGATTTTTGGGCGATTTGGCGCCGGCCATTGTGTATCATTAACGATGCAAAAGGCGTATTGTTATCGAAACAGCTCGGATTGTTCCTTTCACGCAGCCCGGGAATGAGCCCGGGTTTTTCTGTTCGGAGCTACCGGCCAAAATCTCGGAGGGCTACGAATGCCCAGCAGATTGTATATCGGTAACCTGGCCTACTCGGTCTCAGACGCCGATCTCGAAGAACTGTTCTCGCAGGCGGGCGAGGTGCAAAGCGCCACCGTAATCACCGACAAGGTATCAGGCCAAAGCAAGGGCTTCGGCTTCGTCGAGATGGCCAGCGCGGGCGACGCGGCCACCGCGATTCAGCGCTTTAACGACACTGAACTCAAGGGCCGCAACATCCGGGTGGACGAAGCTAAACCGCGCGAGTCAAGCTTTGGCGGAGGAGGCGGAGGAGGCGGCAACCGCGGCCGACGCGGCGGTGGTGGTGGAGGAGGAGGAGCAAGCCGGGGCCGGAATCGCTGGTAGAATTAAAGGGCGGGCTTCGGCCCGCCCTTTTTGCGCGCCGATTGGCGTCGGTTCCGGCATCCGCGGCCACAATGGATCGGTTTTTCCTTCATATGGAGGCTTATGGAAAAACGCCTTAGAGAAAAACTGCGCAGGCAAAAACAACAGGACAAACAACAACGGCGTGTCCAGCGCGCGGCCGAGCGTGAAAAGCGCGAACGCGAGGGCGGCATCGACGCCGACCTCCAGGGCATGGTCCCGGGGCCGCAGCCCGGCCAGATCGTGGATCTCGACCTCAGCCGCGATGAAGCCCCGGATCCCAACCAGCAGGACCAGGTCATCGCCCAGCGCAAATCAAAATAACCCCAACCAGGCGTGAGTTCGTGCCGCGGTGGTCTCAGCGTTCGAAGGTTCGGCTGCCCTGGATTTGCTTCTGCGGTATCTGACCTTTTTCCAGCACCTGCTGGGTCAGCGCACGGCGTTCCTCGGGTGTGAGGATGTGGAGATTGCCCTCGTACGCCATCGAGACAATCGGAACGTCGCTGCCGGACTGATAGAAATCGACATACTTGATACAGTTCAAAGTGTCCTTGCCAATCAGCGCCAGGTGCAGTTCCTCCTTGTGCACGATGGGCGGTCGAAACGCCATTTCCAGCCCCTTGAGCTTTACTTTAATCGATTTTGGATTGACCACGTCGGCGCTGGTGTCGAGGATCTGCGAGGAGCGGCCGGCAAACGCGGTGGTCTGCATGAAGACGGTGCCGTGGCTCTCGCCGAAGGCCAGGCTCACGATTGAATCGCGTGAGGGCGGCGCGCCCATCCCGACCACGCGGGTCAAGCGCAAATGTCCGCCCCATTCGCCGACGAAATCGCGGCTGGCGCGCGGGATCACCAGCACATTGCGTCCGGGTTGCATCGACGGCACCGGGACTGACTGCGGCAGGGTCTGGGTCTGATGCCTGGTGGTGGGCAGCTCAAGCCTGCTGGAACCCTGATTCCCAATCTGCTGCGCGCCGGCGCTGACGGCGGCGGCCAGTATCGCCACCGCGATCAAGACTGCGGCCGCGCCGCGCCGCCGCGGCGCGGTACTGGTTTCAGCGGGCCATTCTTGTATGATCGCCATAACTGATGTCATTGAAATAGCGCGCGGCGGGGCTGGATTGCACGCCCTGGGGCGGCGCGCCGCGAGATTTCGGCTTTGCAACACCGTGGCGGGCGCGAACCGTTCGCCGGCAAGCACATAAGGAGCGATCATTCGGAGCGATGGCATACAAAACGATTAAAGTTCCCAGCAACGGTGAGAAGATCCGCCTGCGGCCCGATCATAGCCTGGAAGTACCCGATCGGCCTATCCTGCCCTTCATCGAGGGCGACGGCACCGGCCCCGATATCTGGCGCGCCTCACAGTACGTGTTTGACGGCGCGGTACGTAAGGTTTACGGCGGCAAGCGCGAGATCGCCTGGATGGAAGTATATGCCGGCGAGAAGGCTTACAAGCAATTCGAGAACTGGCTGCCGGAGGAAACCGTCGACGCCTTCCGCGAGTACCTGATCGGAATCAAGGGACCGCTTACCACGCCGGTGGGCGGCGGTATTCGTTCGCTCAATGTGGCCTTGCGCCAGTTGCTCGACCTCTACGTATGCCTGCGGCCGGTGCGCTACTTCAAGGGCGTGCCCAGCCCGGTCAGAAATCCCGACAAGCTCGACGTCGTTATCTTCCGCGAAAACACCGAGGACATCTACGCCGGTATCGAATGGCAGGCGGAATCGCCCGAGGCCAAAAAAGTGATCAAGTTTCTCCAGACCGAGATGGGAGTGAACAAGATCCGCTTCCCCAACACGTCGGGTATCGGGATTAAGCCGGTTTCGCGCGAAGGATCCGAACGTCTGATCCGCGCCGCGCTGGATTACGCGATCAAGCATAAGCGCAAGAGCGTCACCCTGGTGCATAAGGGCAACATCATGAAGTTCACCGAGGGCGCCTTCCGCGACTGGGGCTACGAACTGACCCGCCGCGAGTATAAAGGCCGCGCCGTCGGATGGGACGACTGCAACGGCAACCCGCCGCCGGGGCAGGTGCTGGTCAAGGACAACATCGCGGACATCACGCTGCAGCAGGTGCTGACGCGGCCCGACGAATTCGACGTGGTCGCGACCATGAACCTCAACGGCGACTATCTCTCCGACGCGCTGGCGGCGCAGGTCGGCGGTATCGGGATCGCGCCCGGCGCCAATATCAACTACATCACCGGCCATGGCGTGTTCGAGGCCACCCACGGCACCGCGCCCAAGTATGCCAACCAGGACAAGGTTAATCCGGGTTCGGTGATTCTGTCGGGCGTGCTGATGCTGGAGCATATGGGGTGGCAGGAAGCGGCCGACGCGATCGTGCGCGGTTTGGAGAAAACCATCGCGAACAAAACCGTCACCTACGATTTCGAACGGCTGACCACGGGCGCCAAGCTGCTCAAGTGCTCGGAGTTCGGAAAGGCGATCGTGGATAACATCTGACGCACATCAAGGCGGCGGCCGCACATGAGCCGCCGCCTTTTTTGGCGGGCCGATGAGGCTTGGGCACCGTCAACCGCGGTTTAAATCTCTCGCACAAAGTTTCCGCCCCGACCCTGATCGGCTGCTCAAATTTCGGTCTGGTTATATCATGGCTCTTCGCCGCATCGCCCTGTCTTGCGCGCTCCTGTCGCTGCTGTTGGGAGCGGCCGCGGTTCCCGCCGGCACTCCCGCAAAAGACCCCGCCGACCTGCACATCAAGTTCACCTCGCTGCGGCCGCGGACGCCGCAATGCCTCAAGCGCGGTCAGGAACTGATCGAGACGCTGAGAAACAGCCTGGAAAAGTACCAGGACTCCAAAGCGGCGCAAGCGGCCGGCTATTCGGGATATTACACCGGGACCGCTCTGCCGATGTATCACTTTGCCAGCAAATGGCGCGCGTTCAAGGAACTGGTGCGATTCGATCCCACCCAGCCCACCGCGCTGCTTTACAGGAAAACTCCGGGGGGCGGATATGAACTGATCGGCGCGATGTTCTACGCGCCGGCCAGGTATTCCGAAGATCAACTCGACCAACGCGTGCCGCTATGCCTGGCCCGATGGCACCGCCAGGTCAACGTCTGTCTGCCGCCGGGCGGCGCCGAAGACAGCAGCGACCGCCGCTTCGGTTCGGACGGCACCATCGACACGGAAGCCGAATGCAAAGCCGCAGGCGGAAAATGGAATCCGGAGATCCACGGCTGGATGGTCGAGGTGTATCCGTTCGAGAGCGAGCCGAAGAGGATTTGGGGCTACCGGCCGGGATGACCTGACCTCCGGCCTCTTCCCGGGCGCGAAACAAACCCAGACCAGCAATGTCCGTTGCCAATCACCAACAAAGCTTCGCCCACCCTTCCCTCGCCGGGAAGGGGTCAGGGGTTAGGTCTTCCCGCCAACTTCAGGCTCGCCGGGTCTTTCCTGATGTTGGTTTAAGTTGTACTGACTAACGGATGGCCGGTTGATAAGCGCCGCTTACGCCGCGCCGATTTTTGGAAGGGCTTTTATGGCACGCAAGAAAATCGCTTTTATCGGCGCCGGCAACGTCGGCGCCACCTGTGCCCATCTGTGCTTCCTGCGCGGCCTGGGCGATATCGTCCTGTTCGACATTATCGACGGACTGCCGCAGGGCAAGGCGCTCGACATGCTGGAGTCGGCGCCGGTGATGGGCGTCGACGTCAAAGTCACCGGCACGCTCGATTACAGCGAAATCGAGGGCGCCGACTGCTGCGTGGTCACCTCGGGCTCGCCGCGCAAGCCCGGCATGAGCCGCGACGATCTGCTCAAGATCAACGCCGGCGTGATGAACCAGGTCGGCGAGGCGATCAAAAACTACGCGCCCGACGCCTTCGTGATCGTGGTTACCAATCCGCTCGACGCGATGGTCACCCAGATGAAGCGCGTCACCGGCTTTCCCAAGCGCCAGGTGGTGGGTCAGGCGGGCGTGCTGGATTCGGCGCGCTATCGCACCTTTATCGCGCAGGAACTGAAGGTCTCGGTCGATAGCGTGCATGCGATGGTGCTGGGCGGGCACGGCGACGACATGGTGCCGGTGCGCAGCTATACCACCGTGGGCGGCGTACCGATCGAAAAGCTGATCAATCCCAAACGCCTGGACGAAATCGAAAAGCGCACACGCGACGGCGGCGCCGAGATTGTCAACCTGATGAAGACCTCCTCCTACTATGCGGCGGGGTCGGCGGTCTATCGGATGGTCGAAGCCTACATGCTCGACCGCAAGGAAGTGCTGCCGGCGGCCGCCTTTCTGGAAGGCGAGTACGGCGTGAAGGGACTCTATGCCGGCGTGCCGGTGATTATCGGCGCGGGCGGCGTCGAAAAGATCGTTCCGATCGACCTGACCGAGGCGGAGAAGAGCGCCTTTGCCAGTTCGGTTAATCATGTGCGCGAGCTGGTCGAAGCGATGGACAAGGTGCTGGCCGGAAACTGACGCGGACAGCGAGGAAGCACGATGAACATACACGAGTTCCAGGCCAAGCAGATTCTGGGACGCTTCGGCGCGCCGGTCCCCAAAGGACAACCGGCCGCCACCGCGGCCGAAATGGAAGCCGCCTTCAAGGCGCTGGGCCAGCCCAAAGCCGTTGCCAAGGCGCAGATCCACGCCGGTGGACGCGGCAAGGCCGGCGGCGTCAAGGTGGTCAACAGCGCCGCCGAAGCGCGCGAATTCGCCGAGCGCCTGCTCGGCAAGCCCCTGGTCACGCATCAGACCGGACCGCAGGGCAGGGTGGTGCGCAAACTCTACCTGGAAGAAGCCAGCGAAGTGGCGCGCGAGCTGTATCTGGCGATGCTGGTCGATCGCAAGGCGGAAGCCGTTGCCGTCATCGCCAGCACCGAAGGCGGGATGGATATCGAGGAAGTCGCCGCCAAAACGCCCGACAAGATCATTACCGAGCCGATCGACCAGACTGCCGGGATGGCGGGGTTCCAGGCGCGCAAGATCGCATTCGCCCTGGGACTTAAGGACAAGCAGGTCAACCAGTTCGTGGCGCTGCTCAGCTCGATGTACCGCGCGTTCAACGAGACCGACGCCTCGCTGATCGAAATCAATCCGCTGGTCGTCACCAAGCAGGGCAGCGTGCTGTGCCTGGACGCCAAGATGTCGTTTGACGACAACGGCCTGTTCCGCCATCCGGATATCCGCGAGCTGCGCGACCCCAACGAAGAGGACCCGACCGAAACCGAAGCCGCCAAGTACGATCTGAGCTACGTGCATCTGGACGGCAACATCGGATGCATGGTCAACGGCGCGGGGCTGGCGATGGCGACGATGGATATCGTCAAGTACTACGGCGCCGAGCCGGCCAACTTCCTCGATGTGGGCGGCGGCGCCAATACCGAAAAAGTCGCGGCCGCCTTCCGTATTCTGCTCTCCGACGATCGCGTGCGCGGCGTGTTGATCAACATCTTCGGCGGCATCATGCGCTGCGACGTGCTGGCCGAAGGCGTGGTCGAAGCCGCCAGGCAGGTCAATCTCAAAGTGCCGCTGGTGGTGCGGATGGAAGGCACCAACGTCGATCAGGGCAAGAAGATTCTGAAGGACTCCGGGCTGGCGGTGATTGCCGCCGCCGATATGGCCGACGCCGCGCGGCGGGTGGTCGAAGCAATCGGGAAGCGGTGAAACCATGAGCATTCTGGTCAACAAGAACACCCGCGTCGTGACCCAGGGAATCACCGGCGCCACCGGCCAGCTGCATACGCGCGCCTGCCGGGAATACGGCACCCAGATGGTCGCCGGCGTGGTGCCGGGCAAGGGCGGCACCGATTTCGAGGGAATCCCGATCTTCGACACGGTCGAGCAGGCGCGCAAGGCCACCGGATGCAACGCCAGCGTCATTTACGTGCCGCCGCCGTTTGCGGGCGACGCGATCATGGAGGCCGCGGATGCCGGCGTCGAGCTGGTGGTCTGCATCACCGAGGGTATCCCGGTGCTCGACATGGTCAAGGTCAAACGCTACCTGGCCGGCAAACATTCGCGCCTGATCGGACCCAACTGTCCCGGGATCATCACGCCGGGCGAATGCAAAATCGGGATCATGCCGGGCTATATCCACAAGCCGGGCAAGGTCGGCGTGGTCTCGCGCTCGGGCACCCTGACCTACGAGGCGGTCTATCAACTGACCCAACTGGGTATCGGGCAGTCCACCTGTATCGGAATCGGCGGCGATCCGATTATCGGCACCGGTCATATCGAGGCGCTCAAGCTGTTCAACGAGGATCCCAACACCGAAGCCGTCATTCTAATCGGCGAGATCGGAGGCACGGCGGAGGAAGAGGCCGCGCAATATATCAAGCAGAACTTTAAGAAACCGGTGGTCGCGTTTATCGCCGGTCAGACCGCGCCCAAGGGCCGCCGGATGGGCCATGCGGGCGCGATTATCTCGGGCGGACGCGGCACCGCGGCGGATAAGATCGCCGCGCTCAAGGCAGCCGGAATCGCGGTCGCGATGAGTCCGGCGGATTTGGGTTCGACCATGAAGCAGGTGCTCGATGGCCGCAAGTAGTGCGATGGAACAGACCCTGGCGATTCTCAAACCCGATTCGGTCAGGCGCAACCTGATTGGAAAGATCCTGGCGCAGATCGAGGAATCGGGCCTGCAAATCCGCGCGCTCAAACGCCTGACCCTCACCCGCAAACAGGCCGAAGCGTTTTACGAGGTACATAAGGAACGGCCGTTTTTCGGCTCCTTGTGCGATTACATGACTTCGGGGCCAGTGGTGGTGATGGCGCTGGAGGGCGAGCGCGCGATCGAGCGCTGGCGCGAGCTGATGGGCGCCACCGATCCGGCCAAAGCGGCGGAGGGCACGATTCGCAGGAAGTTCGGTCAGAACATCGAGCAGAACGCGGTCCACGGCTCGGACGCGAAAGAAACCGCCGCCCGCGAGGTCGCGTTCTTTTTCAGCGCGCTGGAATTGGCTGGATAAGCCGCCGCGCCGTTCGACCCCACGCGCCGGACAGCGCGGCGCAGCTCAACGCGAAGCGATTCGGCCGGCCGCCCGGCAGGGCAAGCGCTTCGCGTTGAAAAGCCGCCGGGACTTACATTTCGATTCGATAAAGCCGGGCGGCGTTGTCGCATGTGATCTTGCGCCTGACGGTTTCCGGCACGCCCTGAAAATCCTTTTCGATCACCTCGCGCGAATGCGGCCAGGTGGAGTCGGTGTGCGGAAAATCCGACGCCCACATGTAGTTGTCTTCGCCGAAGAACTGCCACGTCATCGGACCGATCGGATCGTCCTGGAAGGTAACCCATACCTGGCGCCGGATATACTCGCTCGGCTTCAGGTCGAGCGGATCGCCCATCGACGCACCCCATTTCTCAAAGGCGTGGTCGAGGCGGTACATGTAATGCGCGATCCAGCCGCTGTCGTTTTCGGCCGACACCAGTTTGAGCCGCGGAAACCGCATCAGCACGCCGCTGAAAATGATGTCGGTGAATGAACGCTGCACCTCGTGAATGACATTCATGTAGCCGCGCGCAAACGGCATATCGGTCCAGCGCGGAGCGTTGGGATCCCGCGGGCGCGGCGGACGCGAACCTGCCGTCCCCAGATGCAGCGACAGCGGCATCTGCGTCTCCTGCGCCGCACTCCAGAACGGATCGTACATTCGATGCCAGTACGGTTGGCTGGGCGAGGGAGCGCCCCAGATCATCGCGCCCTTGAGTCCGATTTTGGCCGCCCGCTCCAACTCCGCGGTGCCGCGCGCGATGTCCTTGAGCGAAATCAGCGCGATGCCGTGCAGACGTTTGGGGTCGTACGCGCAGAACTCCGCCAGCCAGTCGTTGTAGGTGCGGAAGCAGGCGTGCTGCATCTCCGCATCCTCCATCCCGAACAGCGACATGCCCAGCGTGGTGTACAGAACTTCGGCCGATACGCCGTCGACCTCCTGATCCTTGATGCGCTCGACCGGATCCCAGCCGCTGGGGCGCGCGTCTTCATAGCCCTGCGCGCGCTGCATGAAATTCTTCAGTTCCTCGCCGCTGCGTCCGGCGGCGAAACCTCCCGCGACCGGAAACGGCCGCAGCCCCGGTCCGATGAACACCGACCCGGTCTTGCCTTCCTGCCTGACCACGCGCGGCGCGCGCTCGCGCAGGCTGCTGTCCAGACGCGTCGTCCACAAGTCGGGCGGCTCCATCATGTGGGAATCTGCCGAAATGATGCGTGCGTTGGTCATGGTGATTTACCTCCATGCGCGCAGCGGCCGGTTTCGATGCGGGCGGCGGGCCGCGTACCGATTCTCCTATACAAATGTTCGGATGGTGCTGGCAAGCTGGCCGATGCCGGGAGGGGACGAGTAAGGCGCGCGGGCAGCGGGGCTGTTATCCCGCGGCCTTCAACGACGGCCCCTCCCTCTGCTTACTACGTTGGCCGCCCCCCTGCGGATTGAGCGCGCAATCCCTGCCACTGGCCGGCCGCCGCATGATGACCGATCGGCAGTCTCTGTCCATCATCATCGACCAAAGCATCTCCTCCAATTCCCCTTCCCTCGAAGCGAAGGGGTCAGGGGTTAGGTCCTTCCAGACGCAAGGTCAGGCGCGGATCGCTCATTCCCAATCCGGGCCCTGGCCGGGGACGTAGGGATTGCCCGAATGCGCGGTGAAACCGCCGTCGGCCAAATAGTACGCGCCGGTCACGAATGACGCTTCGTCGGAAGCCAGAAACAGCATCAGATTGGCGATTTCCTCGGGTTTGGCCAGCCGGCCCATCGGAATCTTGTCCTCGTAAATTTCCCTGAAGCCTTTGGGGCGGCTCAGCGTGCGCAAAAAGCCCGGCGTCGCGGTCGAACCCGGACAGATCGCATTGCAGCGGATTCCCTTGCGCGCGTATTCGATCGCGGTGTTGCGCGTCAGCGCCAGCACCCCGGCTTTGACCACCGCGTAGGGCGCCAGCTTGTAATCGGCCAGAAAGCCCGCGGTCGACGAGGTGTTAAGAATCACGCCGCCGCCCTGCCTGACCATTATCGGCAGCACCAGCTTGGTGGCGTAAAAATAGGCCGTCAGGCTCACGTCCAGCGTCCGCTGCCATTCTTCCAGCGGGATATCGGCGACGCGTCCGACCGCGGTGTAGACCGCGTTGTTGAGCAAAATGTCGATGCGCCCGAATTTGTCCGCGGTGCTCTGCACCATCCGCTCGATATCGGCCGCTTCGCCGACGTTGACGATGACGTAATCCGCCTGGCCGCCGGCGGCGCGGATCTCGCCGGCCACGCGCGCAGCGTTGGCTTCGTCGCGGTCGGCGATTATCGCGGCGGCGCCCTCGCGCGCGAATGTTCTGGCGGCGGCTTCTCCGATTCCGGAAGCGGCGCCCGTGATGAGAGAGATTTTGCCCTGAAGACGCATCGCAGTTCGTCCTTTCAAATGACGCCGTCGCGGCGCAGCTGCTCCAGTTCGCCCTGCCCGAGGCCGAGGAGCTCCCCATATACCAGATCGTTGTCATGTCCGAGGCCCACCGCGCCGCGCCAGATTGTGCCGGGCGTGGCGCTGAATTTGGGCACCACTCCGATCCCCTTGACCTGACCGGCCTGGCCATCTTCCCATTCGATATGCATCGCGCGCGCCTGAAAGTGGGAATTGGCCGCGCATTGCGCACTGGACATGATTTTGGAGCAGGGGACGCCGATTTGATCCAGCTCCCGCAGCACCTCATCCGCCGTGCGCTGCGCGACCCATTGACGGAACAACGCGTCGAACTCCAGGCCCTCGGGTGAATTGACATGCCACGCCGCGTGCTGCCATTTCGGATCCTTCGGATCCAGCCCCAGCATCCGGCACAGACGGCCGTACTGCTCGCGCAATGCGGCAATCATCAGCCATTCGTCTTTGGCGCGGAACGTATCGAGCGGCTGCGCCCCCGGCGACTTGTTGCCGCCGCGCGCGGCGACCGCGCCGCGCTGAAAAAAGTCGATCATCGTGGGTCCCAGATGCTTGTGGACGACTTCGTATTTGGCCACGTCGATCGCCTGGCCCGCTCCCGACTCCCGCGCGCGGATCACCGCCGCCAGCGCGGACCACAGCGCGCACAGCGCCGTCATGTAATCCGCAATCGACGGCATCCCGCGTCCGGGCGGATGCGGGTCGGGAAAACCGACGTTCGCCATCATGCCGCCGAAAGCCTGCGCGATCGAATCGTGATCGGAGCCGGGCAGACCGTCGCCGGCGGTTTGGCCCAGACCGGAGACGTGGGCGATGACCAGGCGCGGGCAGGCGTCGAGCATCGCGGTGTCGCTCAGGCCGATTTTTTCCCATGTACCAACTGGAGAGTTATCCATCCAGATGTCGGCGCGCTGCAGGATACGCATCAGCAGGGCGCGCCCGCGCGCGGCGCCGGCATCCAGCGTGACGCAGAAGATGTTGCGCCGCTCCTGGATCCAGTTGGAGCCGGCCGCAACTTCGCCGGCATTCATCCTCATGCCCGACGCACGGTAGGGGTCGCCGCGCCCGGGCGGCTCGACATGAATCACCTCCGCGCCCATCTCCGCCGCCAGCGACGCGGCGAAGGGCTGCGCGATGCCGCTGCCGGTGGAAGCCAAACGCAGGTCCTGCAGCGGACCGAACCGATGTGGTACCAGATTTCTGTCTGCGGTCATTACGCGCCTTTCCGGCCGTCTTTTTTGATGGGTTACGGCGCCGTCCAGTTTTCGCATCATTGCGGCCCAAAGCAAAGCGCCGGCGCAAAAATGTCGCGGCGCCATTCGTTGCGGCGGCCCCGGCGGACGACTATCGTCAGTTATCGCAACGGCTGCCCGCGCCGGCGGGCCGGGGCACGGAGGTACTCATCAATGCGCCTGATGCATACGATGATTCGGGTCAACGACCTGGACGAATCATTGAAGTTCTACTGCGACAAACTCGGCATGAAGCTGCTGCGCAAAAATGATTATCCGGGCGGCAAGTTCACCCTGGCTTTTGTCGGCTACGGCGGGATTCGCGACACCGCCGTGATCGAACTCACCTATAACTGGGACCGCCACAAGTACGACCTCGGCGACGCGTTCGGCCATCTTGCGATCGGCGTGGACGACGTCTATCGCGTATGCGACGAGCTGCGCGCCAAGGACGTCAAGGTGGTGCGCGAGCCCGGCCCGATGGCGCATGGCACCTCGGTGATCGCTTTTATCGAGGATCCCAACGGCTATCGTATCGAACTGATCGAGGACCGCGCGGGAGGCGACGCGTAAAAATGAAGGCGATCCTTTTCAAAGGGCGCAACCAGCTCGAACTGGGCGAACTTCCCAAACCAAGCCCGGGCGCCGGCGAGGTGGTGCTCAAGGTGCACGACTGCGGGATTTGCGGGTCGGATCTGCACGCGGTCCAATTCGGCCTGGGGCTGAAGCCCGATTGCGTGCTGGGCCATGAATTCTGCGGCGAGATCGCCGAGGTGGGACGCGAGGTCCGCGGCTTTCAAACCGGCGAGCGCGTCGCCGTGCTGCCCTTTACCTCGTGCGGCGAATGCGACCATTGCCGCCAGGGACAGGGCTATCATTGCGCCCGGATGAAATCGGTCGGCCTGGGTCCGCTGCCCGGCGCCTATGCCGAGTACGTTGCGTGCGCCCAGACCAGCCTGTTCAAGCTGCCCGCCGATATGAACTCGCGGCGCGGGGCGCTGGTCGAACCGATGTCGGTGGGCCTGCACGGCGTGAATCGATCGCGCATCAAACCCGCCACCCCATGCGTCGTGATGGGCGCCGGACCAGTCGGGCTGGCGACCCTGCTGTGGTGCAAGGCCAAGGGCGCCGATCCTGTCGTGGTGTCGGAAATCGCGCCCGGGCGGCGCGAGATGGCGCAGCGCCTGGGCGCCGCCGCGGTCGTCAATCCGCGCGAATACAACCCCGCCGCCAAAGTCAGGGAACTGTGCGGCAGGCTTCCCGAAATCGTGTTCGAATGCATCGGGGTCAAATCGACGCTCAGTGAGGCGGTCGGGCTGGTGGACAAATGCGGACAGGTGGTGGTGATCGGAGTCTGCATGGAACCCGATCAGATCATGCCGCTGCAATGCATTTTCAAGGAGGTCGGCATTCAGTTCGCGCTGGCTTATTCGCGCGCCGATTTCGAAGAGAGCATCGCCGCGATTTCCAGCGGACGCATCAACGCCGACCCGCTGATTACCGACATCATCGCGCTCGACCAGGTACCCGCCGCATTCCAGGCGTTGAGCAAGCCGACCACCCAGGCCAAAGTGATGATCGAATTTCCGCATTGATACCGCATTCCTCCTGCGGCGGCCCGACCATGGCCCAAAGGTTTGAGGTCGGTTGAGGCGGCGGAGAAGCCGGCTGGCGTGTTCATCAATTTTTTATTCGGCCGCGCGCCGGTTCCGGTCCTCCACGCCGCTCATGATATAGTCAACCGATTACGCTTCTTGCCGCGCCGGGAGCGGCAGGCGGGCCGCAGGGATGCATCACGCGTTGGACCCCCATAATATCGCCCAGGTGCTGGAAACCTGGGGCTACATCGGCATCTTCGTATGCGTCTTCGTGGGCAATTTGGGTCTGCCGGTGCCGGAGGAAACTGTCGTGCTGGCGGCTGGTTTTCTGGCCGGACGCGACGTGCTCAGCCTCAAGGCGGTGATCGGGGTGGCGTTTCTCAGCGCGGTTATCGGCGACAATTTCGGCTACATGCTGGGGCGCACGGGGGGACGGCAAATCCTGATGCGCGCGACCGGCTCTTCGGGATGGCTGCGATGGCGCTATCAGAAATTCAAGGTATTTTTTGACGCGCACGGCAACAAGACCATTTTCCTGGCCCGCTTTATCGCCGGCCTGCGCTTTATCGCCGGCCCGATGGCGGGCGCGCTGCGGATGCCGTTCTGGCGCTTCTTCGGATGGAACGTCTCGGGCGCTGCCGTGTGGTGCTCAACCGTAACTTATCTGGGCTTCGTGCTGGGCGACCAGTGGGAATACGTCGCGCGCCAGGTCCATGCCGCCGGACCCTGGATAATGATTGGCGTTGCCGCGGCCGCGGCCCTGATCTATTCGCTGTGGCTGCGCTACCGCGCCACTGCCCGGATCGAGTCCTGACTGCTCCCGTTTGCTCCCGCGCAATCCCCGATGGTAGCGTGCGCCCATCGCGGGCCGGCGCCGGCCCGCCGCTTTAAGGGCGGACAAATCGGGAGGATTCTCAGATGGCTTTACTACCCTACGGCGACCAGGGCGCGGCGTCGGAAGAGACGCTGAAGCTGCTTAACAGCGGGCGCGTCAAGCTCAACGTGTCGCGGATGATCGCGAACTCCAATGCCGTCTTCAAATACTTCAACCAGCTCGGCGGCGCTCTGATCGGCAAGGCCAAGCTCGATCCCAAACTGCGCGAAATAGCCATCCTGCGTACCGCCAAAATCTGCCGTTCGGTTTATGAATGGACCCAGCATGTGCCGATGGCAAAGCATGTCGGCGTGACCGACGCGCAAATCGCCGCGCTGGAGGACTGGCAAAAGGCGTCGTGCTTCAACGATTTGGAGCGCAAGGTGCTGCGCTTTACCGACGAGGTGGCGGCCAATGTAAAAGGTTCGCATCAGGCGGTGGAAGACCTCAAGAAGGATTTGAGCCCCGCCGAGATCGTCGAACTGATCCTCACCATCGGATTCTGGGGCATGGTGGCACGCCTGCTGGAAACCACCGAAGTGGATCTCGAGGATTTCGCCGGCCAGGTCAATCTGCTGGACGCCAACCGCTGAACCCGCATCGCCACAGGAGGAACCCCAATGGCCCTGCTCCCATATGGAAGCGAAGAATCGGTACGCAAAGCCGCGGTCAAACTCAACGTTGCCCGGATGATCGGGAATTCGGAAGCCGCCGCCAAACCCTTCGCCAAAATGGCCAACGCGCTGGTGATGAAGACCAAACTCGATCCGAAGCTGCGCGAAATCGCCATCCTCCGCACCGCCAAGGTCAGCCGCTCGGTCTACGAATGGACCCAGCATGTACCGATGGCAAAGCACGTCGGCGTAACCGACGCGCAGGTCGCCGCGATGGACAACTGGCAGAGCGCCGCATGCTTCAACGATTTGGAGCGCACGGTGCTCAAGTTCACCGACGAGGTCGCAGCGAACGTCAAAGGATCGCGCGAGAGTGTCGAAGCCCTGAAAAAACATCTGGACGCGACCGAAATCGTCGAACTGATCCTGTCGATCGGCTTCTGGGGGATGGTGGCGCGCCTGCTGGAAACCACTGAAGTGGATTTGGAGGAGTACGCCGGCAAGGTCAATCTGCTGGCACCGGGCGAATCGAGCTGACGCTTTTCAAACCGCGGCGCCGCCCGTGAGGTGCGGCGCTGCAAGCTTCTTCCAGAGCCCGGACATAAACCGCTCCGGACAGAGTAAACACCGCTCATTTGTATCGCTTCCGAGCCGCAGTCCCGAGCGGGTTCGCCGCTATCCACTGAACCTTTGATACGCAGTACAAAGCGCCCGTCAGCTGTTATACAGATTTCCGCCGATCCGATACCTGTATCGAGCCGGATTCCGGCGAAAGCCGTTAACTTAAGTGCAACCTGGCTACAGTTCGGGATCACATGCCACAAAACCCGACGATAATGCTTCGCATATTCTATTTAGTTTGCAATAACCGGGATTTTCGGCGATATTCCCGCCTGGGACCTCGATATGAACGCATCAATCTTCAAAATCGATTCGACCCAACAGCTTCGCGGCCAGGCGCAGGCGATTACCCGCCGGGTGCAACAGACCGGATTCGCGCTAATCCGCGGTGTCTTCGACGGCGAGGCGATAAGGCGATCGACGCTTTCGGTCTATGCCTATGCCAACCGGGCGAAGCATCTGGGGAGCGCCGGCGCTCCGCGCCAGGCGGTCCGCACCAACTCCTCCAAATGGTCGATTGGCGGCACCAGCGCTTCACAAGCGGGGATTTCGCGCTGCATGATCACGGTCTACAACCCGCTCGGATGCGAAGACCTCTTTCAACTACATCGCCATTTCCGCACGCTGATTGAGGTACGCGACGTGCTCGCGATGCGCGAGTCGGCGCTGCTCGACGACCAGCTGCCGCCGCCGCTGTTCAACGCCACCCGTATCCAGATTTACCCCAGGGGCGGGGGCTTCATGACCGCGCATCGGGACATGCGCGCCGCCGACAACCTCAAAGGGATTTCCGATGCTTACATTCAACTGATTTTGCTGCTTACCGAAAAGCGCGCCGATTACCGCTCCGGTGGAGCTTATATAGTCCGCGACGGCAAGGTTGTGGACACCGAAGACGGAAGCCGGACCGGCGACGTGCTGGTGTATGACGGCAACAGTTTACACGGCGTTGATGATATCGATCCGGATTTACCTTTCTATCCGTCGGATTTGAGCGGAAGAGCGGTCGCTCTCGCGACTATTTACAATTAGCAAGTCCTTTTTCCAGACGCTTTCTCTGCGCTTGAATCAAAACTTACATTCGTAAGCAGACTGTTAATCAGCCGCCGTCAGGATTAACCATTTCGGCGCGTTAACTGGTTAAGCAGTGGCCTTGGATTGAACCGGAAAGAAACGTAAAACTGCATTTGTCCGCCAATTGTGCGCATGCGGGCGTGTAAACGAGCCGAAGTTCACCGCTGCGCGCTCTTGATTCCTCTCGCCGGAAATCAACACGGCGCCGAGGGGAACGTCGAACCGCGTCCTGAAAAGGGGCAAAAAGACAAATGTCCGGAGCCGCACAAAGTCTACGCAGCATGGCCGAGCCCGGGGCGGGTTTGGGGGCGGGGGCGGAGCCGCAAAGATTGGGGG
>JAJPJA010000087.1 GCA_021324455.1 Pseudomonadota bacterium
AAGTGGTTCAATAGCCGCGATTGCGTCGTGTATCAAATCAATCGCAGGCGGCGCACAACGCTTCCAGCGCCGAACCGATCGACGCGGTCGCGAGGCGCAGGTTTTTCACGACCGACGGCATCCGCGCCAGCACGCGCGGATGTTTGAGTAAAAAAGCCGCCGCCTTGAGCTTTGACACGTGCCCCGATTCGCCGGCCAGTTCGCTGGCGGGCAGGTCATCGGCAGCCTCGTCAATAATCGCGCGCAGACAAACGAACGGCGCGCCGCAAGCTGCCGCCGCCAGCGCGATTGCCGCGCTTTCCATATCCACCGCCAGCGCGCCGCTGCGGACATACGCGCCGCGTTTGGCGGCCGCGGTGGACAACACCCGCGGCACCGACAGCGTGGTTCCAACGGCGGCGTTCAAATGCCGCCGCTCCAATGCCTGACGGACCAACTCCAGCGTGGCCGGCGCGATGCGCCCGGCCTCATCGTAGCCGCCGCCTGATTCAATCAACAGGCGCTGCGCAATCACCAGGTCGCCGGCTTTCAGTTGCGGGGCCAGTCCGCCCGCGACGCCGGTGGAGATCACCAGCCGGGGATGGGCGAAGGCGCGCAGCGCGCGGCGCGCCGACTCCTGCGCTCGCGCCATACCGACGCCGGTCGCGACGAAGGCGATCCGCTCGCCGCCAAGGCTCCCGGTAAAACCCGCCAACCCATCGCTTAACGCCGCGCGGCGGGCGACGCGTTTGCGAATCGCGCCGAGTTCATGCCGCAGGGCATAAAAAACGAGGATCATTCGCCGCTCGGACCTGGTTTGGGTTTCGTATCATCTTGAGCCAGCCGTACAATTGCTATCAGAATTGGGCAAATGATGAAGCGGCTCATCGTCAATGGCGACGATTTCGGCGCGGCGCCCGAAAATAACGCGGGCATCCTGCGCTCCCATCGCGAGGGGATTCTCACCAGCGCCAGCCTGATGGTCGCCGAACCCGGGCGCGATGAGGCGGCCGCTATCGCGCGCGCGTATCCGCGGCTCGACGTGGGACTGCATCTGGTTTTCTGCCAGGGCAGAAGCGTGCTCGATCCGGCGCGGCTTGGAACGATGGTGGACGCCAGTTCGAGCTTCACCGGCAATCCGATTAAGGCTGGACTGCGCTACTTCTTCGATCGGCGGCTGCGGCAGAAGATTGTTGACGAATGCCGCGCGCAGATCGAAGCGCATCTTGACCTGATCGGCTATCTTAACCATATCGACGGTCACCTTAACGTTCATGTCCATCCGGTGATCATCGAAATCCTGACGGAGTTGGCGGCGGAGTACGGTGTTCCCTGCGTGCGCCTGCCGCGCGAGCGGGTGATGACAACCATAAAACTGAGCCGCGATGGCCGGACGCGTAAAATGGCCGAAGCGGCGGTTTTTCGCACCCTCTCGCTGCGGGCGCGGCGTCTGATGGCGCGGCGCGGACTGAAATCCGCCGACTGGCTGTTTGGATTGCATCAGAGCGGCAACTTCACCCCCGCTTACATGCATGGTGTGCTGGCGCGATTGCCCCGGGGCACGACCGAAATTTATTTTCATCCCGCGGCCGACCTCGGCGGCAAACGGCCGCGCGAGGCGGCGCTGAATGAAGTCCGCATCCTGACCGACCCCTATCTGCGCGATCTTCTGCGGCGCTACGGCATCGAGCTTACGACCTATCGCGAGTTGGCCGGCGGCAAAACATCCGCCGATGAGCCGCCCACTTACGCCGGTGCGCTTGATCCGGGAGCGGCGCAGTGAGCGCGCAGTCCCCCAGTGTGCTGGTGGCCGGCGCCGGTCCCACCGGACTGATGATGGCTGTGTGTCTGGCGCTGCACCGCGTGCGATGCCGCATTGTCGACAAGGTTGCGGCGGCCAGCGACAAATCCAAGGCGATCGCGATCCATGCCCGCACCATGGAAATTTTCGATCAGATCGGCATCGCGGACGAGGTCCTGCGCCGCGGGCAGAAGATTCGCGGGATGCACGTTACGATGGAGGGCAAGCCGGTTATTCACGCCGCTTTCGACCGGCTTCCCAGCCGCTATCCCTTCGTCTTGTCTCTGCCGCAGAGCCAAACCGAGCGCATCCTCGAGCAGCGCCTGCAAAGTCTTGGCGTCGAGGTCGAGAGAGGCACCGAGCTGACCGGCCTTAGCCAGGATTCCGGCGGCGTCGCGGTGACGGTCCGCCGCGCGGACGGCACCGGCGAGACGTTCCACGCCGGCTATCTCATCGGATGCGACGGCGCGCATAGCACCGTGCGGCATCTGCTCGGGATGCGCTTTGAGGGCGTCGAGTACGAGGAGCAGTTCGTGCTCGCCGACGTGCAAATCAACTGGCAGTTCGCCGAGGATGAGGCGCGCACCTACCTGAGCCGCCAGGGCACCGCGGCCTACTTTCCCATGGGCGGCGGACGCTACCGCATCGTTGCCGAGATCCCGCCCTCCGCCGGTACCGTCAGCGATGAGCCCACGCTGGCCGAGGTGCAGGCGTTGATTGACCGGCTTGGCCCTCCGGGCACGCAGCTCACCGATCCGCGCTGGCTGGCGCCGTTTCGGATACATCGCCGCAAGGTGAACAGCTACCGCGACGGACGGGCGTTCGTCGCGGGCGACGCGGCGCACATCCACAGCCCTGTCGGCGGGCAGGGAATGAACACGGGGATCCAGGACGCGCACAACCTGGCCTGGAAACTGGCGCTGGTGCTCAAGGGCGCCGCCGCGCCGTCGCTGCTCGATAGTTATCAGGCCGAGCGCCATTCAGTCGCGGAGCAGGTCCTGCGCACCACCGACACCATGACGCGGATGGTCACGGTCAGCAATCCGGTTGCGCGCGCCGTGCGCGACTTTTTGATGCCGGTGGTTGGATCGCAGGAGTTGGTGCAGAAACGCTTCGCTCTGACATTGAGCGAACTGGCGATAAATTACCGCCGCAGCCCGATAGTGGCCCAATCGATGCCGCGGCTGCGCGACGCCGTCCGCATGCCCGGGCTCGGCGCGCGGGCCTGGTGGGCCTTCAGCACCGGTCCGCGGGCGGGCGACCGCGCGCCGGATGCCCGGCCGGTCAGATTGGGGGATCGGGCGGGCTTGCGGCTGCACGAACTGATGGATCCGGTGCGGCACAACCTGATGCTGTTGTGCGGAGTTGAGCCCGCGCCTGGCGTTGAGGCGCGGATGCGCGAGATTGCGGAGATGATCGGGGGCGGGTTCGGCGCGCTGATCGCGGTGCATCCGGTGGTGGTCGGCGGCGCGCCGCCGCGGGGATGGCCGGGAGAGGTGATCGTCGATACGGATATCCTGGCGCATCGGGCATACGGAGCGATGGCGCCGTGTCTTTACCTGATCCGTCCCGACGGATACGTCGGTTTTCGCAGTTTGCGTCCGGACGCCGGCACTTTGAGCGGCTTTCTGAGCAGGATCTTCAGGCTGCGCGCGTTTTCAGATGCCTGAGCGCGCGCCCCGATGACTGTTTCATTAGTTCCACTCCTTGGTAAGAATGGTGCCAAAGCCCCGGCGATGTTTGAGCGCCGGCCGATGGGGTAAAGGGAGCCCACATGTACCATCATTACGACAGCGCTACCGTCCAGACCGCCGAAGTCTATCGCCTGCCTGCTTCCGTCAGGCCGCAGCATTATGAAATCCGCCTGGAACCGGATTTGAAGAACTTCACTTTCGCCGGCGAGGAAACCGTAACCGTCGAGGTTCATCAGCCGGTGGAGGAAATTCAGCTCAACGCGCTGGAACTGGAAATCGACGAGGTGACGCTGTCCCGCGGCGGCCAGAGCCTCAGCGGCAAGGCGCAAATGGACGCGGTCAACGAGCGCGCCATCCTGGGGTTCGGGCACAGGATCGAGCCTGGAGAATGGTCGCTGAAAATCCGCTTTCGCGGCGTACTGAACGACAAGCTGCACGGCTTCTACCGCAGCCAGTACAAGGATCCGGCCGGGCAAACCCACACCATCGCGACTACGCAGTTCGAAGCGACCGATGCCCGCCGCGCGATCCCGTGTTGGGATGAACCGGCGGCCAAGGCGACCTTCCGGCTGACGCTGGTAATCGATCAAAAGCTGGCGGCGATTTCCAACACCTCGATTGAACACGAGCGCAACCTCGGCAACGGCAAAAAAGAGGTCAGGTTCCGGCAGACGATCCGGATGTCCACCTATCTGCTGGCGTTCGTGGTGGGCGAGTTCAAGTCCACCGAAGCGGTTGACGCCGGCGGCACACCGCTGCGCGTGTGGTACGTGCCGGGCAAGGAAAACCTGACCCGCTACGGCCAGGAGATCGGCGCGTTCTCGCTGAAGTTCTTCGCCAACTATTACGGAATCAAGTATCCGGGCGACAAGCTCGACCTGATCGCGATTCCGGACTTTGCCGCGGGTGCGATGGAAAACCTGGGCGCGATTACGTTTCGCGAAACCGCCCTGCTGGTCGACGAGAAGACCGCGTCGCGCGCCGAACTGGAACGCGTCGCCGACGTGGTTTCGCATGAGAACGCTCACATGTGGTTCGGCGACCTGGTCACGATGCAGTGGTGGAATGGAATCTGGCTCAACGAAGCCTTCGCCACGTTTATGGAGATGCTGGCGGTCGACGCCTGGAAGCCGAACTGGGAGCGCTGGGTCAGTTTCGGGCTGTCGCGCGGCGCCGCGATGGCGGTGGACGGGCTCAACAGCACCCGCTCGATCGAATACCCGGTGCATTCACCCTCCGACGCCGGCGGCATGTTCGACGTCCTGACCTACGAGAAGGGCGCGTCGGTGTTGCGGATGCTCGAGCAGTACCTGGGCGCCGAGGAGTTCCGCAAAGGCATCTCGCTGTACCTGCGCGAGCACGAATACGCCAACGCCGAGACCAGCGATCTGTGGGACGCGCTGGAAAAATCCAGCCGTCAGCCGGTGCGCAAGATGATGGATAGCTGGATCTTCCAGCCCGGCTTCCCCATCATCAGCGTGGAAAAAGGCGCCGACGGGCATTCAATCAAGTTGAGCCAACGCCGCTTTCTGTACAGGCATGGCGCCGGATCCGAATCCCAGCAATGGCACGTACCGCTCATGATCAAGGCCGCCACCGACCAGGGAGTCGGCGATTACAAGCTGCTGCTGAATTCCGCGCAGAGCACACTGGAGCTGCCCGCGGCGGTGAAGTGGGTGGTGGTCAATGAGGGCGGCAACGGCTTTTACCGCGTCCGCTACAGCAGCGGCTTGCTGGATGCCGTCACCGGCGAGCTGGACAAGCTGAGCGCCATCGAGCGGTTCGGCCTGGTGAGCGACACCTGGGCCGCGGTGGTGGCGGGACTGGCGCCGCTGCGCGATTTCTTCAATATGGCGGCCAATTTCCGCAACGAGACCGACCTCAACGTATGGCGCGCGATTCTCGGCGGCTTCAGCTATCTGGACCACGTGGCCGACCCCCGGCACCGGCCGGCGCTCGAGGCCGAAATCCGCCGCCTCCTTACACCGGCCGTGGAGCGGCTGGGGTGGGAGCCGAAGCCGGGCGAGAGCGATTTGCAAAGCCAGCTGCGCGGCGCGCTGATCGGCGCTTTGGGCACGCAGGGCGAGGACCGGCAGGTACAGGCGCGCGCGCGCGAGCTCTATCTGAAATACAAGAACGACCCCGCGTCGGTGGACAACAACCTGGTGCCGGCGCTGATCGGAATTGTGGCGCATACCGGAACCGAAGCCGACTTCCGCGAGTTCAAGGAGCGCTTTAAGAATGCCAGAACCCCGCAGGACGAGCAGCGCTATCTCTATGCGCTGGCGGATTTCCGCCGTCCCGAACTGCTGCGCGAAGTGATGCAGATGACGCTCAATGGCGAAGTGCGGACCCAGAACGCCCCGTACCTGATCGTCGAACTGATGATGAATACGCAATCGCGCTACGCGGCCTGGGATTTCCTCAAGCAGAACTGGGACAGGATGGTCGCGACCTATCCGGAGAACGCGATCCCGCGCATGTGCAGCGGTATTACCGTGCTGGTCGATCGCGAGAGCGATGTCGACCAGTTCTTCAAGGCGCACAAGGTCAAGCAGGGCCAGCGCACGGTCGAGCAGCATCTGGAGCGCCTGCACATCGCAGTCGCGTTCAAGCAGCGCGAAATCGCCGCCGCCCCGGCGGATTTGGGAATCAGCAAATAGACTTCCGAATCTGATGGCCGCCGACCGCACCGTCAGGGGCGGTGGATTTCGCGAGGTCTCCGGCTCCGTCTCTGCCGGCCATCTTTTGGCAAACTGTGGTGGTATCAGTGCGAGCCGTGGGTGGCGTCCTGCATCGCTGAGGGGGGCATCGGCGATGCCGGCTGCGGTGGTGTAATGGATTGCGGGGGCGCGTTCGCAGCCGGCTTGAGCTCATGTAGCCGGCCGTCCGGCGTGACCTTGAATTCACGCTCGCCCCAGCGCACGTTGCGGCCCAGCAGACTGGTGAACCAGATGCCGGTGATGCAGAAGTCCTTGACCAGCAACAAGCCAAGATCCGCCAGCGAGACCGGCAGCCTCGCCACCCGCCTTATCATGATCGATCCCATCAGCAGGCGCGCCGCCACCGCCGCCGCCGCGACGCCCACGGAAAACGCGTCAAAGCGGCAGGCCAGCATCAGGAGCAGCGCCCAGAACGGGCCGTGTGTCAGGATGGTGCCGAGGCTTACCGGACGCACGGTGCGATAGGTCCGGGCCCATCGCAGCTGATGGTGCCAGAAATCGGAAAAGGTGCGCTCGCCCGGAACTATGGTCACCAGCGCGCTGGAAAGCCCGATTCTGTAACCGCGCTGTACGGCAAGATTGCCCAGATGGAAATCGTCGGCCAGCAGATCCTTGACCGCTTCGAAGCCGCCGATTTCCTCCAGCACCTTGCTGCGGATCGCGATCGTGGCGCCGAACGCGTAATGCAGCGGCTCGAAGGAATCGGCCAGGATCGCCATCGGCATGAAATCCGTGTTGATGTACAACGCTTCCAGCCGTGCCCCCAGGTCTGACCCCGGCGGACGCGCCCGGTACGCGCAGGTGACAAGCCCGAGGCGATCGTCGGCGTACAGGTCGCCCACGACACGGCGCAGATAATCGGGCTCGACCGAAATGTCGGCGTCGCTCAGGACAAACACGTCGGCGCGCGCCGCCCGCGGCACCATCCGGATCAGCTTGGCGACCTTGCGATTGACCGCCGTCGGATCGCCGCCGACGGTCAGACTGATCGATTCGAACTGATAGCGCGGTTTGAGCGCGAGCGGTACCTGGGCGGCCGGATCTTCGTAGCTGGAGACGCCGAAGAGATACTCCTTGCGCGGATAATCGACCTCCATGAAGCTCAGCAGCGCGTCCATCAGGCTGGGGCTCAGGCCATGCAGCGGCTTGAGCATCGCGACGCGCGGAGCGATCTTCGGCAGTGGACGGGGACCGGTGGCGGCGCGGCGCAGGAAGCGCCAGGCCGCGACCACACACGCCGCATAGTATCCGATCGAGATGCAGATAGCGCCGAGCGCCGCCCATGCCGCGAAATTCATCAAAGTCACCTGGGCGCCGCGCGCTGTCCGCGGGAGCTGAATGCAATGAGCTTGCGCGAAGGGGTCTTCACCGCCGGATACCCCGTGCGAATGCCGTTGCCGGGGAAAGGAGAATCAAACACCAAACCGGTGTCCGGGCGCGTCCGTTCGCATCGCGCTTGCAATTGCCCGGTCTGGCCAAACCGTTTTCAAGCCGACACCGTCTGCGCCCGCCGCTGGCGCATGGTCGAAATAAACTGCATCCCTTCCTTCAGCAGCCGCTTGCATTCCTCGGTGGAGGTTGCCATTTTGCGCAGCGACTTGAAGATGTAGCGCGGGCGAAAATAGAAACTGCGGTAAAAGCGCTCGACGGCGCCGTAAATTTCGTCCGAAGTCAGTCCGGGGTACTGCACTGTGCAGCGCTGGTAGCCCGATTCGTCAAGCAGCGGGTCGACGGCCAAATAGCCGGCCGCGGTCACCTGGCGGAACAACTCGGTCCCCGGATAGGGCGAGGCGAGCGACACCTGGATGGTTTCGCAGTCCATCTCGCGCGCAAACCGGATCGATTCCTCGATGGTCGCTTTGGTCTCGCCGGGCAAACCCAGAATAAAAGTGCCATGGATCAGGATGCCGAGTTTGTGGCAGTCCTGGGTAAAGCGCCGCGCCCGCTCCAGACCCACGCCTTTTTTGATGTTCTTGAGAATCTGGGCGTTGCCGCTCTCATAGCCGACCACGAACAGGCGCAGGCCGCCCTCTTTGAGAATTTTAAGGGTTTCGAAATCGACGTTGGCGCGCGAATTGGTCGACCAGGTAAGGCCCAGCGGCTTGAGCAGTTGCGCGATCTTGCGCGCCCGCGGCGGGTCGGCGGTGAAGGTGTCGTCGTCGAAGAAGACCTCCTTCATCCTGGGGAACTTCGCCTTCATCGCGGCGACTTCTTCG
>JAJPJA010000089.1 GCA_021324455.1 Pseudomonadota bacterium
AGCGGGCTCAACGCGTTCTTCTACATCCGCCACGCTATCGACACGCAGTACCGGATACCCGAACTGGAGGAGTTGTTCGCGCAGCGCGGTATCGACGTGGAATACGGCGGCCACGTCATCCAACAACTGCTGCCGCGCGAGCACTTCGCCGCGCATCCGGAGTACTTTCCGGCGGGAGCCAACGGCGCGCGGATGCAAATGGGCAATCTTTGTGTCTCCAGCGCGGGCGCGCTGGAGACGGTGCGCCGCGCAGCGCTGGATTATCTGGAGAGTCATCCGCACACCCGGATTCTTCACGTCTGGGGCGCCGACGTGATGAAAGGCGCCTGGTGCATGTGCGATCAATGCCGCCGCATTGCGCCGCAGCATCAGTATCTCAAGCTGGTCAACGCGATTGCGGCGGTCGCCGGCCACGGACGCGCGGCCGCGCCCGCCATCACTTTTTTGGCTTATCACGATACCATCGAACCCGCCGACGGACTCAATCCGCTGGCCAACGTGTGGTTCGAATGGGCGCCGCGCGAGCGATGTTACAGCCACGCGATCGACGACCCGCGCTGCACCACCAACCCCCGCTACTTCGCCGGATTGAAGAAATATATGGAGCTGTTCGAAGGGCGCGGCCAGGTTTTCGAGTACTATGCCGACGCGATCCTTTTCGGCGGTTTGAGCGCGGCGATGCCGTCGGTTATCGCGCAGGACCTGCGCGCCTACCGAAAGCTGGGCATCCGGCGCGTGTCCTGTCTGACCTTCGGCGCCTTCAGCGTGTTCGCCTATCCGGTCAATCTGCTGGCCTTTGCGCGGCTGACGGTCGAGCCCGCCGAGAGCGCCGACGCCATCCTGCTGCAGGCGGCCGCCGAGCGCCATCCGGCGTGCCGCTCGCAGATGGCGCCGGCCTATCGCGCGGTGCAACAGGCTTCCGCCCTGACGCTCAGCTACGGCGACGTGCTGCGCCCCTTCCTTGAGCCCGACGCCGCCAAAAACAAGCGCATCCAACTGCAGGCCGCGGTGGAACAGTTGCGCATCGCCATCGACCTCGCCGATAACCTGCTCGCGGCGCGCGCCGACCCTCTTATCGAAGCCGAGCGCAAGCTGTGGAAATACGGGCTGGAGACACTGGCCGGCGTCGCCGAATATCTGGCGGCCCGGGCGGGCAATCAGCCGCAGACCCGGGGCAAGGCGGCGCTGGACACGATGCGCGCTGCGCTGGGCCGGATGCGCGAGATCCAAAGCGACATCAAAGGCACCTGGGGTACTTTCGATGTCGAGCGGATGCATTCCGTAATGATGGAGAACATGCGCGGCCGCCTGGAAAGTCCGCCGCTGGTGTATGACCTCTGAGCTTCATGCATCCCTGACGTCGTTCAGAAGCTGCGGCTGAGGTTGCCGCTGGAGTGCAGGCTCAGGGCGTTTCGTATGACAGCGACGGTTGCGGCGGGGTTTTTTACTTCAACCACCAGATAGTCGTATTTCCAGCCCTGAAGTTCGATCACCACGACATCGTCGCGGCGGCGGCGGACGTCCCAGAACGACCATTGCGAGCCGTTGCAGTAACTGCCGGCTTTTATCACCCCTGGTATCTGTGTACCCGGCAGCCTGATCCAGAAGCGCCGCGGCAATGGCCCGTCAGCCCGGACCCCGCGCACGCATCGCAGCGGCGCCGCGAGGCGGCTCTTGAGGCACCAGATCTTGCTCCATCCGAGCACGTCGACTTTGATCGTGCCGCCGTCAACGCTTATTTCGACCATAACTACAATTGTCGCCCGGGTTTCAACAAAAGCCAATCCGGGCAGATCAGGAATAGCCAGGCTGGGACCGGTCCGGGGCTGGATATGATTGGGCAAAGCTTGCTAATAGATGAGCATGGCGGGGGGACACGCGCATCCTGACGGCCGTTGCTACAAACTGGAGCCGCCGATCGCGGATCGCATGGCGCTGGAGCCCTCCCCGCGCGAGCACACGGCGCAAAGCTACCTCGCAACCCGCGCCGCTCATCGCACCTTGTCGCTGCTGACCGAACGTTACGATCGCGGCCTGGGCGAGTTGTTCTGGCTGACCGATCCATCCGGGACCGGCAAGACTCACTTTCTCAATTACTTCATCGCTCTGCGGCATGAGCTGGCCAAGGCCCGCAATCACGGACGCGAACTGGTAGTGGCGCTGGACTATCCCGCGCCCGGTTCCGCCGCGCAGTTGCTCAACGACCTGGTGGCCGCGATGGCCCGCGAGCTGGGCGGCAGCGACCGGCGCGCAACACCCCTGTGGCGGCGCATCGGCGCCGATGCCGCCTTCGAGGTCGCGGTCGGCCAAGCGCGGCGTGCGGGAATTCATACGATTACGACGGTCATCGATTGCGGCCCCAACCCCGCTCCATCCCACAGCGCCGGGCTGGCCGCAATCGCGCGCGCCTCCCGGCGCCCTAATCTGATCGCGATCGGGGCCGGAGCAGGGCATCCCGCCAACGCCGTGATGGTTGAGATTGCGCCCGCCAGCGCGCAAGAGCGCCTGGCTATCGCGGTGGGACGCGCGCGCCGGCTTGAACCGCGATGGGCTGCAATGGCACATCTGTATCGCGCAATCGACCTCGCCCCATTCACCGCCGAAGAGATATTTCCGTTCCATCCGCAAACGCTGCGGCTGCTGGGCGCGATGGATGAAACAAACCCGAGCATAGCCGGATTGACGCGCACCGTGCGCGAGGTGCTGGCCGCGGCCGGCGGCGCGGCGGCGCTGATTTATCCGTGCGGCCTGTTTGACGTGCCCGAGATCAGGCGCATCATCGGCCAGCGCCTGGGCACCGACGGCCGCGCCGCGATGCGCACCGCGGAGGCCGCCGCGCAGGAGATGGCGCGCCGCAACCGCCATCTCGCTCGCGCGATCGTGCGCACGCTCATACTGGCGCATCTGTATGACCGCGACCCGGGATTGGAAATCGATCAGCTCTGGAGCAGGCTGCCCGCCGATGCCGCCCAGCGCAACAGCGGGATCCTTGAGGAGCTGGCCGCGGCCAGCAACGGAGCGATTAGCGTTTGGAGCGGGGGCGCAGCCTTCGTTCCCGCGCGATCGTCGGGTCCCGATTGCGAGGAATTCAACCGCGCACTGCCGCTGCTGCGCCTGTTCGATGCCGGCCTCGAAACCGTGACCTCCGCCGCCGAACTCGGCGCCGCGATGGCGCGGCTTGAGTTGTCGCTGTCCAATCTGATCGAGGAGACCCAACAAGTCGCACAGGCGCTGCATCGCTTCGCTGCCGCGTCCAATGCTCCCGATCAGCCCGGACCCGAAGTGACGCGCGCGATCGACGCGATCGTGCAAATCGCGCAGGGCGGCGCGCGCGGCCTGGTGAAAAGTGCGGGCGAGCACAAGGCTGCCGCCGCCGTGCAAGCGCTGGCCGCCGAATACCATGAAATCGCCGCGGCGGCGGCCTCCGTCCCGGCGCTGCTCGCCATCAGGGATTACCTCGAACAGACCCGTCTGGAGGCCGACTCAATCGACCGCCGCCAGACGCCCGAGATTGCTGCGCTGGCAGCGGAGCGGCGGCTGCTGGAAGCCGAACTGGGTCCGCGGGCGCCCTATGCCAGAACGCGCGATTCCCTGCTGGCGCGCTTCGAAAGCTTCAAGTGGAGCTACGTCGAGCATTATCGCGCCGCCCACGAACGCTGGCGCGAGGAGATGAAAAAGGCGTCGCTGCTGGCCCACGACGCGCGCCGTTACCTGCAGGCGCTGCGCAGGCTCGATTCGATTGCTGCATTGGGACCGCCCCTGAGCGGCGGCTGCGAACCCGCGCGCGTCGATGGCGCGGGGTTCAAAGTGTGCGGGATCGACGGCCAGTTCAACGCCTACGCCGCCGCGGTTTGTCCGCAATGCAACTACCGTCTGGGAACCGCGTCGCCAATGCCCGAATTGGACCGCAGCCTGGACCAGATTCGGCGCGCGCTGAGCGAAAAACTCACCGCACTCTCGCGCGGCGCGATTGCGCGGCTGATCAAAAAATACGACCGCGCCCATCGCCTGGACGGATTTCTCAAAATCACCCAGGCCGCCCAGACCGAGGCGTTGGCCGCCGTACTCGACGACGACCTGACCGCCTATATCGCGCGGCTGCTTGAGACCAGCGAGATCGCACCGGCCAGGCGGCGGCCGGCCAGTTCGGGTCAGGAACGCGGCTGACCGGCAGGAAATGCCGCCCCGCGCCGCCGCCGCCGCGACGGCAGATGCATCGCGTTGAGGGCGCGGAACATCACGTTGCGCATCGACTCCATCGTCCACAGCAACGCCAGTCCCGACGCAATTCCAATTCCGACCAGGATCTGATACAGCATGTCGCCGCGGGGCAACTGCTCAACTTCAACCGTGGTGTTCAGGTTTGTATCAATAATTTCGGGCATCGGATTGAGATTAGATACTGGAGATCAGTGGTTCAAGTTGCCGCCTCCAAAGTAATCCACCGCCGCTTCCCTGCCTAGGGTTATCACGGCTCGACCGCAGCGAGCCACTGAATCGGACGCAGACGACCGCTGACGTCGTACAAAAAGCGAAAGTAGGCCACCTTCGCAATTTTTGTTCATATTTGACCTTGCCTTCTCTTGACAGTCGGTGGGGAGAAGTGGGATTTTGTGGAGCTACGAGGTAAGAGGCGGTGTACAGCGGTCGCTACGACCACGCGATCGATAACAAGGGGCGGGTAAGTATTCCCGTCCGCTTCCGCGAAGAATTGCAAAAAAACGGCCATGACCGCCTTTTTATCACCAATAACATCGTCAATAGCGAGCGCTGCCTGGAAGTTTTTCCCCCGGACGATTGGTGGCGGCTGGTGGCAAAGGTCAGACAGAAGCCGGCCTTCGATCGCAACGTGCAGCTGTTTCAACTGTTCTATGTCGGCGGTGCGCACGAGGTCGAGGTCGATCGTCAGGGGCGGGTTCTGATACCGCCCAAGCTGCGTCAGTTCGCGCATTTGGATAAAGATGTGACTTTCTCCGCGACCAGCGACCATTTTCAGCTGTGGGACCGGGTCACGCTGGACCGGGTAATGGGCGAGGCTGAAAAGTGTTTCGCCGATCCCAACTTCCTGAGCAGTCTGGGAATCTAGAGCCTGAGAGATGTACGAAGCCGCGGCGCATAGCGACAGCCATCCCGCTCACACGATCCATCAGCCGGTGATGGGCCGTGAAGTGGCGGCGATGCTGAGCGAGTCGCGTCCTCTGCGCATTGTGGACGCGACCTTGGGCACGGGCGGACATGCGGCGATGCTGCTGGATGCGGCGCCCGCCGGCGCCTGCCTGCTGGGGATCGACCGCGACGCGCAGGCGCTGGCGCTGGCCGGGATGCGTCTGGAGTCGTACGGCGGCCGGGTTATCGTGCGCCACGCCAATTTTGCCGCGATCGCCGAACTGGTGCGCGAGGCGGGCTTCAGCGGGGTGGATGCGATGATCGTCGATTTGGGCATGAGCAGCTTCGCGCTGGACGATGCGTCGCGCGGCTTCAGTTTCATGCGCGAAGGTCCGCTGGATATGCGCATGGACCCGACTGCAGACCTGACTGCAAAAGAGATCGTCAATACTTGGCCAGAGCAAGAACTTGGCCAATTGTTCCGCGATTTAGGCGAAGAGCCCAGGTGGAAAAGAGCGGCAAGGGCGATCATAGAAGCGCGCCGGAAAAAACAGATTA
>JAJPJA010000086.1 GCA_021324455.1 Pseudomonadota bacterium
AAGGCATAGCTCACGACCGGAAAGATCGACGTCGCGCCATTCGAGCGTGCGCATCTCGCTCACGCGCCATCCGGACAGGTAGAGGAACGTCACAGGGTCTTTCAGATGGGCTGGCAGACCGTCGCGCAGCGCGAGGAACGAACCGTGATCGAGAAATCCCCTCCGCGAGTTGTTTTCTTCGAGCAACGGGATATAAGGCGCCGATCCGAGTTTGCCGGCACGAGTTGCAAGAGTGAACGCGCGCTTCAGTGCGGCCAGTTCACGGTTGATGCTTCCATTTGCCGCGCCTTCCTTCTGCCGCTCGCGAACATATTTCGCGACCCTGTCAGCCGTGATATCGACTGCACGATCAACTCCGAAGAATTCCCTCAGATGCCGAATCGACAGCCGCGCGGATTCCAACGATCGCTTGCCGTTGATCTCGTAATCGACGATCAGCATCTTCGCGAGGTCCTCGAAGCCCAGCCGCTCCTCGCTTGGGCCGACCAGGTGACCATTCGCCACTTCGCCGATTCGCTTCTTCAGCAGTTTGCGAGCTTGGCTTTCGTTGTCCGACCTCGAGCTCTCCCGGTACTCCTTGCCGCGATAGCAGTACGCGATCCAATAAATCGAGCCGCGCTTGAAGATGCGGCCCATTCCTCTGATTGATTTTCGTTCTTTCGGTTCCAATCCCTTTGCACGCCTTGCGTCGCTCAAATCGATCGGGACGCGCGTGGTTTCGTACCCGCCCGTAGGCGCCCGGTCGTCGGCGCGCGCCACGGACGCCACCCACTTCATCACAATAGATCAATGTCTGAGATACGGCCGTGTCAACGACGCGGCGAGCGATTGTTCAACCGCGCCGTTTGCGTATGTGCTGCTCGATTCCGAGTTCCGAAAAGCGCACCGGACGGCCGTGCCCGCTGTGATCCCCGCCTCGGATTTTCACAATCTTGAGCCGATGGGCACATAAGTGACACGATTCTGAGAATTTCGGTTACGTGACCCAACAATTATTTAGTGTAGAGGCGCGGAAGTCAGTTAGACTGATTTGAGCATGCGGTATTCCCATCACTCGCGCCCGGGTTTGGCGCATCCTTCGATGGAAACGAAAGCGGCCTTCACGGCCTTGTTGGCAGGGATGGCGGCGCTGGTGCTGACCGGCGTCTGTTCTGGCTTTGAAGATGGTCGCGGCGGTACGCCTCCTGTTGCGGGGAGCGCGGCTGCCTTTGGCAGTTCCATCGCGATTTCTGGAAGTGCGGCCGGCCTGGGCAATGTACCGGAGGTCTACCGGATCGACGCCGCCCAAACCGACCTGCAGGCTGACGCCACGCCGATGACAAAGAACCGCGTCGAAGGCCGCCGCGCCGACAGCCCGGTTGCCAGGAGCATGCCCAACGAGGTTGATTTCGCCAGCGCGACCCTGGTTGCGGATACCACCACCGCGATACCGATCAACGCGAGCGCCGCGAAACCGTCCGACGCGGCGGCCGCCGCGCTTTCGGGCGCGCCGCCCGCCGCCGTTGACGCCGATATCTCGCCCGCAATGTCGCTGGTGGTGGATTCGGACCCGCTGCAGTTCGACAGTCGGTCGGCCCAGAGATGGATTATATCCGGGCAGTTTCCGGATTCCGAGAACTCACCGCTGCGGACGGCGCTGGCGATGGCAATCGTGATCCTGCTGTCGGCGGCCAGCGCCTATGGCTTCGTACGGCTGATGTGCGAGAAATGCCCCCACTGCGGAGCCTTGCTGCAGCGGCATAGCGCGGGATGCCGCAGCTGCGGCGCGCATCTGGATGTTGGTTCTCACCTATTGTCCTGAGACCGCGCGTTCGCGACGGCGCTCGCCCGCCGGCGCCGCGATCAGTTTCACTGCCCGTCCGTCGCGGTCAAACAGGACCATGGCGGGAGCGCCGTCGCGGCCGGTTGCCAGCGCGGCGCGATTTTTATCGTGGCCGTCGTAAAGAACCAGGCCCGTACGGCCGTCGGTGGCGACCACCAACGCGGCCCGTACCACGCCCTTGTCATCGTACAGCTTCAACCCCGGCTCGCCGGACGAGGTCAGCACCAGCGCGGCGCGCGGCTGGCCCGCGGAATCCATCAGCACCAGTCCGGAACCGCCCTGGGCGGCGCCCAATTCCGCAACCGCCTTGCCCTGGGCGTCGATCAGGACGAATTTCTGCGCCGTAACGACCGGCTGGGCCGCGGGCGCGACGCCCCAGTTCCGCCAATTCAACTCGGCGCAGGCCTGCGTGAGCGCCGCCGTCATGATCGCAAGCAAAAGAATTCTGCGTTGCATCGAAAGCCCGCCTGAAAGAATGATACCCCGCGGCGTCGCGCAAAGGGTTATAATTTTTCGGCCCGCGGCGGCGGTTATGGGCTGGTCGAACGCGGCCGCGCGCGCACAAGGGGCCGCCTCAGGGTCTGGAGCAGACCGATAAAATCCCAATCCCCCGCGATGATACGTTCGAAGTCCCGCATCGAATAGCGCTCCGCGATTCCCGCCCGCGGCAGCCGCCAGGGATCGTCGCGAGCGGTGAGCGCGCGATGCACGGTGGTGGCGGCGCTTTCAAATCCAGCCTCGCGCACCCACTTAACGGCCGCGGCGCTGAAGCGGCCGAACGGATAGGCAAAATGGTCGCATCGCCGGCCAAGACGGCACGATATTTCCTCCCGCGAGCGCCGCAGCTGATCCTTTGCCTCGCGCTCGCCCAACACCGACAGGTCGCCATGCTCTGACATGTGCGAGCCGAAGCAAATTCCGGCGCGCGTCATTTCGCGCGCCTGCCGCCATGACAGCAGCGGATGCCCGTCGATCAGTCCCGCATCGGCGGCGCGCGCGCCAGCGGCGCCGGATTCCCGAACAAAGCCGGAGGACAGATAAACCGTCGCGGCGAAGCGATGCTCGAGCAGGCGCGCAAACGCGTTGCGGTAAACTCCCTCGTAACCGTCATCGAACGTGATGGCGCAGTAGATTCCGCGGCCGCCGCCCCGCCGCGCGATCTGGAGCAGGTTCCGCAGCGGAACCACCGTGGCCATACAACTCAGATGTTTCATCTGACGCTCGAAAAGCTCGGCGGCGGCGCCGTCGGCGATGTCATGATAGGTGAGTATCAGGCATCGGAGCGTGTGAGCCTCCCCTGTGAGCCGCCGCGCCAGATGCCACGCGCGGCCGCCCGCGCGCAGCCATTTCAAGGGCATTTTCCCGATCAGACCCATGATCTGCTTTGCCCGGACGCCGTCTGAGGACTACTCCGCGTCCTCGCGCGCGCGGCATACGCCGGTCAGGCTGAATTCGCCCTCGGGTTTGTCGCAGATGTCGGCGGGCGAGCAGTCGGCGGTTGACCAACAGGGCTCGGAATACGGCACGCACAACGCCTCCTGCAGTCTGGAGGAGCCGTAGCGTGCGCACACGAAACCCTCAGGACACGGAGTGCGCTGCGAGCATCTGAGAATGGGCATCGATCCGAACAGATGCTCGGGCGGATCGGACTGCGGGGGGAGCTCGACCTGACGCGCGCCGGTGACTCCGAACGGGGACTGCGGCGGTATGATGCATTGGCCGCGAAAACTGGTTTCATGCCGGCAGAACGCGCCGCGCGGGCAATCGTGGCTGGTGGTGCACGGCACATGCAATTTGAACGCGCTGGCGTTCGCGAGGCCGGTTGCAGACACGATCGCGGCCGCGGACAGCAGCAAAACCAAGCCCCCCACGCCGCGCCCCAAGCCCAACCGTGCGGGGATGAAGCGAGCCGATCGCTCCGCACGCGGCGCCGAGGAACGGGCGGCGCGCAGCCGCTGTTTTTCCGCCACCGCCCAAATCAACGTACTGACGATTCCCGCTGGATAGCGGCAGTCGCCGCCCAGCGTCTCGCTCAGATAGAGGATAAGAACCGGCAGCACCAGCAGGACAACCACCGGTTTGCGCAGCCCAAACGCGTCGTCATCGCGGCGGATGAAGAGCGCGGCGAAGGGGCGCAGAAACAGAAATGCCCATAAGATAGCTGCCGGTAGACCCAAACCCACCGCGCGCGACAGATAGCCGTTGTGGATCGGGATGCGCGGGCCCTGCGTCCATAAATCATCCCACGACGGAAAATAACGGTTCTGAAAAATCTGACCCTCCGAGCCGAAACCAAATCCGAGCAGCGGATTTTCCATCAGGCGGCGCACGGAAAAATGCATCACGCCGGTGCGTCCGGTCAGGGTGGCGACGTCATTGCGGGTCAGGTACAACAGCGCATGCGGACTCAACTCGGCGGCGGCAAACAGCACCAACAACGCGGCGAGAATCACGAATGCGGCGCCGCGCCATTGGAAACGCCACACCGCCAGCGCCGCCATGCTTACCACGATTGCCACGGCGGCCGAGCGCGAGTCCGCCGCCGCCATCATAACGATCGAAACCGCGATCAGAATCGCGGCCGCCATCTTCTGGCGCCATCCGGCCAGCGAATGCCAGCAGGCCAGCGCCGCTCCGATCGTGATCATGTTGACTTCACCGACCTGGTTGGGCGAGTCGAACATTCCCTGCAGACGATAGGCCCCCAGCTCCGAATCGAAAACCCAGGCGGAAGAAAAGCCGGGCATCAAGGCTGTCGCCGCGATGATCGCGGTCAGTACGGCGCAGGCTAACAGCACATACCTGATGATGCGCTGCAGCGATTGATCATCGTCAATCTGCGCGGCAATCGAACACAGCGCCACAAACAGCAGGGCGGAACTGAGCGCGCGTCCCAATGAGAACGCCGGGACGAGCGACCAGCAGACGCTCAGCAGCGCCCAGGCGAAGTAGATCGCGTACAGACGGAAGCCGCCGCGCGAGAGCATCGAGCCGCGCCACATCCGCGGCAGCATCGGCGCGCAGAACAGCAGATACAGCGGGTAGCGCAGCAGCGGACGCTGCGCTTCGGTGACGGGAATAAAATTGGCCGAGGGCAGAGTCTCCACGATCAGCAGCAGCGCGAAGATGCGCCATTGCGGACTGCGATAGGCGAGGCGGGCGAACATCAGCAGTATCGCGGCGACGGCCAGTGCGAGCGCGGCAACCGGCGCGAACAGCATTACCGCCAGTGCCGATGCGCCGACGATCAGAATGAAACCTGCGATTTGCGCCGGCGGCGCGGCGCCGCGGTCGGCGGACCAGGGGCGAAATTCGATCACCGGGGTGTCCATCACGCGATCGCCTCCAGATAGTTCTCGCTCCAGTTCCGCGACAGCCGCAGGGCGGCGCGATTGGCCTGGTGGGCCATTTGCGCGCAGCGAACCGGATTTTCGTAAAGCCGGATAATCGCAGCGGCCAGATCGGCGGGATTTTCCGGGGTAAAAAACTCCACCGCGCGATCGTCAAAGTATTGCATAATCGGAGCCAGCCGGGCCGCCGCCGCCGGAACCCCGAGCATCGCATATTCCATCAATTTCACCGGCAGCATGATCTGAGTGGCGGCGTTGTCGCGGTTGGGCACGATACCTACCGAACAGGCGTGCAAAATGGGCGCCATCCGCTCCACCGGCACCGGAGCTTCGAACTGGACCAGGTCGTCAACATCCAGCGCCCGGCTGAGTGACTGGCACTCCTGCAGCGCCTCGCCCTTTCCGATCAGCAGCATCCGCACGTCGGGGATACGCCCGCGCAGCAGCGGCATCGCGCGGATTGCAACGTCGATGCCCAAACGCGCGGAAATAGTGCCGTGATAAACCAGGCGGAACCCCGCTTGGCGCCGCAGCGGCTTGCAGCTATAGGGAAACAATTCGGGATTGGGCGCGTTCAGCACCACGCGCAGCTTGTCGCCGGGAATCCCGGCGCGCGCCAGCCGGCTCCGATGCAGGTCATGGGTAGCCAGCACCCGATCCGCCATCCACGCGCTCGCCCTTTCCTCCAGCATCAGCAGCCGCTCGCCCAGACATCCGGCGGGTCGTCCAAACTTCACGCGGTATAATTCCGGCAGCGGGTCGTGCACGTCCAGCACCACCCTGGCACCGCCCAGTTTTGGTCCCAACGCGCATGCGACGATGAAGTCGGGCATGTTGCAGACCACGACCACATCATAATGACGGCGCACGGCCAGACGCGCCGCCGTCCACGCCGCCTTGATGAAAAACATCAGATAGGCGTCGATATATCGAAGCCGGTTGGAGCCGCGGTAATGCGCGACGTCGATCCCGATCAGATTGGCCTGCGCGGGCGCATCGCCCATGTCCTCGGCCAAACAGATGACATCGACCGCGTAGCCGGCGGCGGCGAGCGTTTTGACCTGACGCTTGACCCTGGCGTCGCCGCGATACGCCAGATACCCGACAATCATGGCCCGCCGTTGGGCGGGCGCCACACTACTCTGGCGGCCAACCTCGATCGGCATCTGCGGCGTAGTTCCGTCATGAACCGTTAACATAAAAATTCAGCTCCATTGGGAGTCCATCAGCAGCAGGCGGCGCAGCTGATGGCGGCGAATGAAACGGATGAGATCGGGATCGTTGACGCGCGGGCGGCGGCACAGGAATCCTTCGCAATAACCCGCCAGCATCATGACCGATCCGATAAGCACAGGCCGTTGCAGCGCGCGCCGCGCCGCCGCGATCAGCAGGTAAAGCGGCGAATAACCCGCATACCAGGCGGAGCGGCCCAAATTGCAGCGGCCGCGCAGCAGACCGCCGGCGGAGCCCTGCGGGCGATGATGGAAACATCTGATATGCGGGAAGGTGCGCGTGGTGAATCCCGCCATCCGCGCCCGCGCCCCGTCGATAACATGCCATCCCAGGTGCGGTTGGAGTTCGCCGACTGCGTCAAAACAAGCGCGCGAATACAGTTTCGCCGCGCCCCGCGTATGCATCGACCTGACGGCCGCGTCTTGCCATCCGCCGGCGTATGGTTCGGCGAGAATCGGGCTGGCGATTCCCAGCCGCGGGTCGCGACGAAACTCTTCGATGAGCGACTCCAACAAGCGCGGGCCGAAACTCAAGTCCGCGTCCAGCCGCAGGATGAAATCCGCCTGTTGCCGCGCTTCTTTGGTGAGAAAGCGCGTGATCACGGATTCGCCCCCGTTCAGACGCGCCCCCCGCGCAGGCAGATGATGCGGCTCGATCCATGGCGTTTGCTTCGCCGCCAGATCGATAATCGCGCCGGTGCGATCGGCGGATCCGTCATCGATGACGATCCAACGCGCGGGCGTTATGGTCTGCGCGCGCATGCTGTCGATCAGTCCGGGCAGGAACTTCTCCTCGTCGCGCGCGGGAGTGATGGCCAGGCAGCGAACCGTCATGGCGCTAACCTTCCAGGGCCTGCGCGGCGCCGCTAACCAAGTCCGGGCCGCCGAGCAAAGAACGCAGCGCGGCGCGCTCGCGCCAGCAGAACACCGCCGCGGCCGGCGCCAGAATCAGGACCAGGCCCGTCCAGTTACCGGCCGTCAACAAGCCGCCTGACACCGCTCCCGCCATCGCGGGCAGCGCGCAGGCCGCGGCGGTGGCGAGCCCGGGCATCAGGGCCGCGCATAGCTTCAGGAAGCCCAGACCGGTCAGACGGCAGACCAGCAACTGGGCGAAAATGCTGATGGCGGCTTCAACCGCGCTCATCGCGGCGCAGACGGCAATCAGTCCAAGCGGCGCGGCCACAGCGACGGCAAGCAGAATCGAGAGCAGCCGAACTCCATGCAGCAGCACATCCAGCGCCGGCCAGCCGCGCGCATAGTAAATCGAACCGATCGCCAGCCGCAGTCCGATCAGGGCCAGACCGGCGCTAAGCATGCGCAGTGGCGCGGACGATCCGAGCCATTGGGCGCCGTAGATCGCCGCGATCAGCCTGGGAGCGGCGATGGCCAGTATCACCATCGCGGGGAGCAGCAGGCGCGCGATCGTTCCGGTCAACGCGCAATAACCGCGCGCGAGCCGATCGCGCTCATCCTGGATGGCGCTGAAGGCCGGCAGCGTGACGCGCCCGACCACGCGATAGAACCGCTCCGGAATAAAGCGCAGCAGGTCCCACGCCATACTGTAGTAGCCCAGCGCGCGGCCGCCCAGCAGCCGCCCGACCATTACGTAGTCCGCATTTTGCGACAGGATGACCATCGACTGGCCGCCCAATACGCCGGCCGCAAAGGGCCAGATCTCGCGCAGCGCGCACAGCCGCGGCGCTCCGCGCGGAATGAATCGCGCCGCAATCCAGGTCGACGCGCCGCGGGCGGCCGCGCGCGCCGCCAACCCGCCGGGCAGACTCATGCGCGGATAACCGCAATAGAGCAGCGTCAGCGCGCAAACCACGAAACCCGCTTCGGCGATAATGTCAGCGGCGGCGAGCGCATCGTAGCGCAGCCCGCGCTGCAACAGCGCGTTGGGCACCGCCGCGCTGCCTTCGATGAAAACCGGCAGGCAGATCAGGCGGATCATTGCGCCCAAACTGGGCATCGCCATCCAGCGCTCGATGAATGGAGCGGCGGCGAACATACTCAGGGCCGAAACCGCCGCGCATCCCGCGGTCATCCACCATGCGGTGGTCTTGTGATGGTCGAGCAGATGCTTGCGTTGGATTAACGCTTCGGGAAAGCCCGCCGTGCCGGTCAGTGCGGCAATCGCGGCCAGCACCAGCAGGATGCGCAGCAGGCCGAAATCGCGCGGTTGCAACTGTCGGGCTAAAACCACAACTCCGCCGATCCGGATCAGATTGCCGATCAGCTCCGCCTGGATGTTGAACAGGACGCTGCGCGCGAAGGCGCGCCACAGGCGGCGGTCCGCGGGATCGGGGGGCGCCGCCTGTGGCGCGGCGGTGGTCATCGGCCGTCGCCCTCGATCACCGCGCGCGGTGTGCGCGCCAGAATTGCCAAATCGCGGGCCAGCGACCAGTGCTCGATGTACTCGATATCCAGCCGCGCCATCTCGTCGAATGACAGCCGGTTGCGCCCGCTGACCTGCCACAGACCGGTCAAGCCGGGCAGCGCGTCCAGGCGCCGCCGATGCCATCCCTTGTACATCTCGGCTTCGTAAGGAATGGCGGGGCGCGGCCCCACCAGGCTCATCTCGCCGCGCAGCACGTTGATGAGCTGCGGCAGCTCGTCGAGGCTGAAGCGGCGCAGAAAGGCGCCGAGCCGGGTGATGCGCGGATCGGCGGTGATTTTGTACACGGCGGATTTTCCGGACCGAAACGGACGCCCCTGTCTGATCCAGCGGCGGGTGTATTCGCGATGCGCCGCGTCGCTCGCCGCACGCATGGTACGAAACTTCAGCAGCTCGAACGGCTTGCCTCCCATGCCCACGCGGGTCTGCCGGAACAGAACCGGAGAACCGTCGCACAGCCGGATCGCGGCCGCAATCAGGAGCATTGCCGGAACCGCCATCAGCAGGATCGGGCCCAGCACGATCAGATCGAACGCCCGCTTGCGGACAAAATTGAAGCTGCCTAGCGCCGGATGAGCCATGCTGGCGGCCACGGTTGAGATGCTCCTAAAGCGCGGCGCGCACCGCGGCGGCGACGGTTTCGACATCGGCGCCGCTCAGATGCGGATACATCGGCAGCGACAACGTGGTTTCGGCGATCTGCTCGCTGACGGGAAATTCTCCCGGATGGTATCCAAGCCGGGCGGCGGCGGGCTGCAGATGCAGCGCGAGGGGATAGTGAATGTTGTAGCCAATCCCGGCGCCGACCAGCGCCGCGCGGATATCCTCGCGCTTGCGGCTGCGAATCGTGAACAGGTGATAGCAGGAGCGCAAGCCCTCGGGCTCCGCGGGCATCAGCAAACCGCTGGCGCCCAGCAGTTGGCGATAGCGCGCGGCAATCTCGCGCCGGCGCGCGTTCCATTCCTCCAGATGCGCCAGCTTGGCCCGCAAAACCGCCGCCTGCAGCGTGTCAAGCCGGGCGTTGTAGCCGAACAGGTCGTGGCCGTAGTGCGAAGTGCGGCCGTGGTCGCGCAGTTTTGAAACCAGCACGGCGGCGCGCTCGTCGTTGGTCGCAACCGCGCCGCCGTCGCCCCACGCGCCGAGGTTCTTGCCCGGGTAGAAGCTGAAGCATCCCGCGTCCGCGCAGGAACCCGCCTTGACCCATCCGCGCGCGGTCTTCAACTCCGCGCCATGCGCCTGACAGGCGTCTTCCACGACCATCAGCTTGAAGCGGCGCGCGATCTCCATGATTTGATCGATCGCGCAGGGCAGGCCGTACAGATCGACCGGGACAATGGCGCGCGGACCATTGGGCGAGCGGAAGCGCCCCGCTTCCAGATAGCGCAGCAGCGCGCGCGGACTCAGATTGCAGGTCACCGGATCGACGTCGACGAACTCGGGCACGGCGCCGGTCTGCACGATTGCGGCGGCGGTGGCGATAAACGTCATCGGGACGGTGATCACACCGTCGCCGGGGCCGATCCCGAGCGCCAAAAGGGCCAGGCGCAGAGCGTCGGTGCCGCTGCTTACGCCGACCACGTGCCTGACGCCGAGATAGTGCGCAAACTCCTGCTCGAATGCGGCGACGGCAGGTCCGCCGGCATAGCTGGTGGCAGCGTGGATAGCCTCGAACTCGCGCGCGACGCGGGCCGCGATTGCGCGATTTTGCGCAGTCAGATCCAGGAACTTTACGGCCATTTCAATTTACTCCTGCGATGCGGCGGCGCGGATCCGGGCCGGCGATCCGATCACCAGCGCTCCCGGCGCGACATCATGCGTTACCACCGCGCCCGCCCCCACCATCGCGCCCTCTCCGATTTCGATGCCGCACATGATCACGGCGCCGCTGCCGATCGAGGCGCGCCGGCGCACGCGCGTGCGTTCCATCCTCCAGTTTTGCGGGGCTTTGAGACTGCCGTCGCGATTGGTCGCGCGCGGATGGCGATCGTTGATGAACAGCACTCCGTGGCCGATGAAAACTTCGTCTTCGATCTCAACTCCGGCGCAGATGAAGCTGTGGCTGGAAATCTTGCAGCGCCGTCCGACAACCACGCCGCGCTGGATTTCGACGAACGCTCCGATCCGGGTCTCGTCCCCGATCGAGCAGCCGTACAGATTGACAAACGGAGCCAGGCGTACATCGCGGCCCATTCGCACATCGTCGGCCACAACGGCATTGGGGTCTGGAGGGTTCATCTCGCCGCCCCGTATCTGACCGGCACCATGGCGCCGTGCCGTCGCAGCGATTCGTCGGCGGCTTCCAGCACGCTCACCACCCGCAGTCCGGCGAAGCCGTCACTGCGCGGGCGGCGTTTGTCCAGCACGCATTGCAGGAAATGTTCGGTTTCGATTTTCAGCGGCTCGGTCTCGGCCACGCGCGGCGCCAAAATATCGCCGTAGCGGTAGGAGAAGTGGAACTCGCCGAAAGTATCGTAGTAGGGCAGCACGCTGACCCCCTTGTCGTAAATGCGGATGGGTTCCTGTAAGGCGATGTCGTCGTAGATCAGCATCTTGCGCGAGCCGACCACGGTGATGCGCCGGATCTTGTTGGGGTCCAGCCAACTGACGTGGGCGAAGGCGATCAGGTTGCCGGAGAAGTTCATGGTCAACATCGCCACATCCTCCACCGCCGGGTTGTAATGGCTGCGTCCCTGGCAGTTGACCGATTCGGGCGCGCGGCCCAGCAGCGCCACAATGATCGAGATGTCGTGCGGCGCCAGGTCCCAGACCACGTTGATGTCCTTTTGAATCAGTCCGAGATTGGTGCGGATCGAACTGATGTAGAAAATCTCGCCCAGCTCGCCGGAGTTGACGATATCGCACAGCTTGGCGACCGACGCGCTGTACTCAAACGTATGTCCGACCATCAGCACCAGACCGCGGGCCTCCGCGATTTCGATCAGCTCGGCGCATTGGGCGGTCGAGGACGCCAGCGGTTTCTCCACCAGCACGGATTTGCCCGCCACCAGACAGCGGCGGGCCAGCTCCCAATGCGTATGCACGGGAGTCGCGATGATCACCGCTTCGATCGATTGGTCGGCCAGCATCGGTTCGATCCCTTCATAGGCCGCCGCCATCGGGTAGAGTTTTTTAATGTGATGGCGGCGGACGGGATCGACGTCGCAGGCGGCGACGTGATCGCACATTGCGCTGTTTTGCAGGTTGCGCACCCAGTTCGGCCCCCAATAACCGAGCCCAACGACGCCGGCGCCGCGCAGCCGCCGCTCCCGCAGCGCGGCGGCGTGCGATCCGTTGTCACTCAAGGCGGCCGAGCTGGTCATCGCGGTCCACTCGCAGGCCCGTAATCCAGCGCAATCGATCCAGCGCCGGGCTCTGGTAGCCGTTGAGGATGACGCCGCCCAGCCGGCAATTGGCCAGGCGCACGATTTCGACAGTGGCGGCAAGTTCTTCGCGCCGGGTGCATCCGTAGCGTGCGACCACCAGCACCGGGTCCTCGGGCCGCGCCAGCGCGAGCATCCGCGCGTCGACCCGCACCACGCCGGCGTCAATCACCGCCGCGCGATAACGGCGGATTGCACGGCGGATCTCTTCCAGCACATCGCCGCGCTCGTTCTGATCCTGCTCGACCGGCTCATTCCAGGCCGCAGCGTAATGCGCCGTCCATAGATGGGCGGCGCCGCTCTGATGCACGCCCGGTGTCTGGCCGTTGCGGCGCATCGGCGTAACGGCGTCGATCAGCAGGGTTTCCAGTCCCAGGCGCTGTGCAAGCTCCAGCGCGATTGCGTTGCCGACCGTGGTGGCACCGTCGCCCGGGCGGCATCCGGCGATCAGCACGCGGGCATTGCCGCCCAGCCGCGCAACCGCCGCGACCGGCTCGGCCAGCGTGCGAATCGCGTCGCTGCCGGCGAGCGCGGAAACCGGCAGCGAATTGTCGCGCGCGGGCGCTAAAGCTAACGGGGCGGCGACGCCTTGATCGGTCGTGGCTATGTGTGCGGAATTCGACACGATGACTCTCCTTGCGGGCGGGATTCAGGCCCTGCTTTGGCCGGGATGCGAGCGCATCACGGCGACGACCGGGACAGCGGCGCTCTCGCCGATTGCATCAACCGAATAGATGATGGGGTCGCCGCGCTCCTCCCACCAGGCTGCGGCGAAGCCCACCAACAGTGCCAGTATCAAACCGGCGGCCAGGTTCAGCCCGAATTTGGGAAAGCTCGGCTCGATCGCTTCCGTCGGCGGCATCGCCAGCACCACGTTCATGATGCGGCTTTCGTTCAGCTCCAGTTCGGCGCGGGCCTCTTCGCCCTTGCGCAGATAGGAGAAGTAGGCTTCCTTCTCGGCCTCGACCTCGCGCATCGCGCGCTCGACTTCAACGCCGTCATCGGTAAGGCGGCGCAGCTCGTTCTGATAGACGGTGATTTGAGCGGCCAGCGAACGCTGACTTTCGGCCAGCGCCGCGGCGGTGACGCGGGCCTGGGCCAGGTTGGAGGCGAGCCCCAGCCATACCGGATTGAGATCGCTCAGGCGCTCGACCACTTCAGCGTGGTCTTCGCGCGCCAGCAATTGGCGGGCGTTGTCGGCCTGGCGGCTTACCTCGCGGGCCATCTTGCTGCCGGTTTTGTAGCGCTCCAGGATGTCGTCGCGATTGAGTTCCAGGCCCAGCACCTTGGGTTTGAGCGATTCATAAGCGGGATTGGGCGCCGTTTTGACTTCCTTCAGCAGGCGCATCGGCGTGCCCGCCAGCCCCTCCTGGAGCGCCGCGATCTGGCGATTGACGCCGTCAAGGCGGCTCTGGTTCTTGCGATATTCGGCCTGGAATCCCGACAGCTGATAGACCACCGCTTCGCTCTGGTCGGGCAGCGACAGCACTCCGGTTTGCGCGCGCACGGCGCGCAGATGCTCCTCGGCACCGTGCAATTGGCCGCGCAGACGGCGGATCTGCTGATCGAAAAAGCGCTGCGAGCGGACGTCATGCACGATTTGCGCATGCAGTTCGAAGTAGCGGTTGAGCAGCGCGGAGAGGAACTCGCGGCTCCATTTTGGATGGCGCGACTGGAAGGAGACCTCGAGCAGGTCCGACTTGCGAATCACCGAGACCGACAGGCGCCGTTCCAGCGCGTGTGCGCGGCGCGCCAATGAATCAGGCAGCGGCGCCCCATGGACAATCGCGCTGAGATCGGCGGGCAGCGCCGCGATCCAGCTCAGCATCGAACCGATCGCTCCGGGTGCGGGACCGCGGCCGGCCAGATCGCTCAGCGCGCGCTCGATCAGCCTGCGCTGGGTGAGCAGCTCGCTTTCGGAATTGAGGTCCTGCTCGGTAACCTCGCGGTCGTTGGCCACCGGCGCGTTGGGGTCGCTGGCGGATTGGAGGGCGGGCGAGACCACGTAATGGGCGCGGTTGGGCGAGACCAAAATGCGCGCGCTGGACTCGTACAGCGGCGGATAGAGGATGGTGCCGGCCACAATCAGCGCGAAGATTCCGATCGCCGCGCGAACGGCGACGCGGCGGCGCCGCCACAGGACTTCAAGCCAAAGAGCAGGTTCGCTTATTTTCATTGTCCCCCCTTTGATAACCGCTCAGAATGGCGGGCCGACGCTCAGATAGGGCTGCACCGGCAGCATGTTGCGGAAGTATTGCTGAACGAACAGGTTAAGCTCCCCGATAGTGCTGCGCGGCACCACCAGCATGTCATTGGGCAGCAGGGTTACGTCCTGCACGCGGCGATCGGTGTTTTGTGCGATAGCGTTGGCCACCTGGACGAAGGTTCCGTAAGGGTCGCCGCAGGCGTCGCGCCGGATCAATACGATCTGGTCGGGGCGGGCGTCGTCGCGGAACCATCCGGCGGAAATTATCGCCTGCGTCGCCGTCATCCCCGGCCGCAGCGGCAGCATCCCGGGATAGTTCACCTCGCCGCCCACGAAGATCTTGCGAAATGGACTGTCGATCACGCTTACGCTGGCGTCGGGCGCGATCAGGTCTTCGGAAAACAGGACATCCAGTTTGTGCGCCAACTCGCCCGGCGTAAGTCCAACCGCGGCAATATCGCCGTAGGGTTCGACGGTGAACCGCCCATCAGGCCGCACCTGAACGTAACGGTCCAGTTCGCCGTTGCGATAGAAGGACAGATGGAGCTTGTCGCCGCGCTCGATCCGGTAAACGGTGCGGTCCTCGGCCACGGTGGCGTTGCTTAAACCGGCTTTGGATCCGGCGCAGCGCGCGCTCAGACGGCCGTCATTTTGCGCCAGCTGCGGACTGGTGGCAGCCATCGGCGAAATCGCGGTCCAGCGCTCGGCGCCTTCGCTGTTGCTGACCGGAGTGCATCCGGGCAGCGCGGTGAGGCTGGCCGACAACGCCATCAGCGCAGCCAGTCGTAGAGTGATTCTCATGGTTTTCATCTCCGGCAATGGGCGCGCTATTTGGTCAGCCGCCCAATGGTGGCAATCAGCTCGCCGCGGTCGATCGGCTTGGTCAGATACGCGGAGCATCCGGCTTCCAGCGCGCGCTCACGGTCATGCTCGAAGGCGTGGGCGCTGGTGACCACGATTGGCACCTGACGCCATCGCCGGTCCGCCCGGATGCGGCGGGTCAGAGTGAGACCGTCCTCGCCGCCGCCCAGCCCAATGTCCATCACGATCAAGGCGGGGCTCTCGCGCATCGCGGTCAGGCGATGAAGAGCCTCGGCGGCGTCGGCCGCAACCACAACGTCGAAGCTGCGCTGCAGCAGGGTGCGCATGAACAGCGCCTGATCGGCCTGGTCCTCGACCACGAGGACTACAGGCCGCGCCGCGTGCGCATTGGCGGGCGCCGCCGGAGCGGCGGCTTCATGCGGCGACACCGGCTCGCCGTTGTGGCAGGACGGCTGCCATCGCACTTCCAGCCGCGCCGGAAACGTGACGGTAAAAGCCGAGCCCTTGCCGGGACTGCTCGCGATCGCCATCGAGGCACCGATCAACTCCAGGTACTTGCGCGTCAAAATCAGGCCCAGGCCCGATTGTTGATAGCCCGGATTGGCGCCGGCCTGTGCGCCGCGCTCCAACGCCCGCGGATCGAAGCCCACGCCGGTGTCGCGCACTTCGACGCAGAGCAGGCCCTGGCCGTCGCGATGCAGCTTGACCACCACGCCGCCCCGATGGGTAAACTTGATGGCGTTGTCGATCAGGTTGGAAAGCGCCGCCGTCAGGCAGTACGAATCGCATTCGACCCCGGCGCCCGGTTCTTCGATTTCACAGATCAGCCCGAGCTTTTTCGACACCGCAAGCACGCGGTAGTCCTGCGCCAGCTTCTCCAGCAAACCGGCCAGATGAATCCGCTCCGGGCTGATACGCAGCGTGCCCTGCTCAATGCTGGCGTAATCCAGGATACGGCTGATGGCGGACAGGATTTGCCGGCCCGAGCGGCGAATGCCGTCGATGTAGGGCTGCTGGCTGTCGTCGCCCAAAGCGAGCAGGCGCTGCGCGATCAGCTCGCTGTAGCCGAGAATGATGTTGACCGGCGAGCGAATCGCATAGGCGGCGCGGCTAACAAATTCGTCGCGCATCGCGGCCCGCTGGTCTTCCGAATGATCGGATCGGGATAGTATATCGGGTTGCAGAACCATAGTCCGATGGCCATCAGGCGCGTGGACGGTAGAATCTTGAGCCATGGCGCCTCAGGCCGCGGCGAGCGCGCGGGCGACTCTGCCCGCCTCCTCGCGCAGCAGCTTCATCAGAGCATCGGCCTGCTCGATGGTGCCGTTTTTGGCAGCCAATTCGATTTCCAGGCACAATTCGGCCATCGCGCGGGCACCAACCAGCATGCTGCTGCCCTTCAGAATATGCGCGGCGGCGGCGATGCGTCTCGGATCGTCGCGCTCCAGGGCGAGGGTTATCGCCTGCAGGCGCGGGACCAATTCGCTTATGAACAGCCCAACCAGTTCGTTGAAAGCATCGCGTCCGGGACCCAGGTCCGCACGCAGACGCGCCAGCGTTTCGCGATCGAGCGGCTGCGGGGCTGAGGTTTCGTCGTCAGCGGCAGAATATCCGGCGTATGGGGGAGTAGTTTGGGTGTGATTGCCTGACATGTGATCCTCGGCGTCCGGCCGCTTAATCAGCAGAATGCATGCCAGTGCAAGTTTGCTTTTCAGACCGCAAAAATAGCTGGTTTTCGCCGCCCAAAGGTGGGGGAGCGGCCGATGAAAATGGCGTCGGCGCCCGCTTAAGCGCGCTGGCGCCATGGCCCTTGTGTCCATCGGACATGGCGCGCGAGTGCAAAATGCGGTAGATGAGGCCAGGCGCGCCAAACAAACGGGCTACGATTGTCTAGCAGATGCGAAAGCGAGTTATATTCGGCATGCCGCACATAAGGGCGGAACGACCCGGCTTCGCCTCACTGGCCATCCAACCCTATCGAGCTGCCATACAGAAAGGTTTCGACCGCGGTTCGTACCGCGTCATCGAGCGTGACATGATCGGCTTTGTAGCGTTGGATTCCGCGAATCATTCCCAACATCGCCTCGCTCATCAGATCGAAATCGAGGTCGTTGCGAATCAACCCGCGGCGGGCGCCATCGTGCAGCACCTCGCTGATTAGAGCGGAAAGACGCCCCCGCTCCTGCCGATAGCGGACTTCCTGCGCGCGCGGCAGCTTGGTCGGATCGCGCAGCAGGACGAAGAACTGGCGGCGGGTCCAGAAGTAGGCCAGCGTATGGCGGACGATGGCGGTGATGCGTTCGGGAATCGATTCGGCGCGGCTGAGCGCGGCTTCGATCTGATTGCGGAGCTGGACGAAGCCTTCGATGACCGAGGCGGCATAAAGCTGCTCCTTGGAACCGAATTGGCGGTAAACGCTGCCCTTTCCCACTCCGGCGCGCGCCGCCACTTCATCGATCGGGACTTCCTCGAATCCACGCTCGCCGAACAGTTCCATCGCGCTTTGCAGGATGCGCGCGCGCAGCATCGGAATCGGACGGCGTCCGGGCCGCGGCTCGTCCACGCGCTGCAGCGGCCGGGGTTCCAGACGGATTACGCGTCCCTTTTCATTATCTGTTGCCACGAGTGTCCCGGTGCATTCGCAAGCCGCCGCAGCATTATGGACTGCAGCGTCCACAATTGAAATAATAAGTCCCTGCGTGGTGGTCAAGTGCGCGCCGTACCGCCGTCAGCCGGGCGGCCCCGGCCAAGCAACGGAGCGGACCTGGAGGCTATGAATTTGACCGATTCCCGGATTGGTGAGAATGCGAATGCCGACTCAAGGAGTTCCGCCGGCCGATGGCGCCTGTGGCTGCTGATTCTCGTCGCCCTGGCGGGGGGCGCCTACCTGATGCTGAGCCGGATGGGCAAACCGCGCGTGCCCAACGCCGAGGCCTCGCCGGTAACGCCGCGGCCGGGAATTCCGGTGGCTGCGGCGCAGGCCAAAGTGGGCGACTTGAACCGTTACCTCACCGCGTTGGGTACCGTCACACCGTTTTACACCGTCACGGTTAAGAGCCGCGTGGACGGCCAGATCGTCAGCGTGGCGTTTCGCGAGGGGCAAATCGTGCATGAGGGCGACCTGCTGATTCAGATCGATCCGCGGCCCTACCAGGTTCAATTGGAGCAGGCGCAGGGGCAGATGGCGCGCGACAAAGCCAACCTGACCAACGCCAAAATCATGTTGGCGCGCGACAAGACCTTGCTGGATCAAAAGGTAATCGCGGCCCAGGACTACGACAATCAGGCCGCGGTGGTCGGACAATATGAAGGAACCCTGGTGGCCGACCAGGCCGCGATCGACAACGCCAGATTGCAACTGACCTACAGCCGCATCACCGCGCCGATTACCGGCCGCATCGGACTGCGCCTGGTCGACCCGGGCAACATCGTCCACGCCACCGATACCCAGGGGCTCGCGGTCATAACCCAGGTGCGTCCGATCGCGGTGCTGTTCAGCATTCCTGAAGACGATCTGCCGCGGGTGCGCAAGGACGTGCACGCCGGCGACCGGCTGGCGGTGGAGGCCTACGACCGCACGCTCAGGACCCGGCTGGCCGAAGGCACCCTGCTCACGTACGATAATCAAATCGATCCCACGACCGGAACGGTGCGGCTGAAGGCGTCATTCCCGAATACCGACTATTCATTGTTTCCCAACCAGTTCGTCAACGTGCGGATGCTGGTTGATACGGATCGCAACGTGGTTCTGATTCCGACCGCGGCGGTGCAGCGCAGCGCGCTGGGCACGTTTGTCTTCGTGGTAAAGCCTGACCACACAGTGGAGGAGCGTAAAGTCGAGATCGGCGCCGCCGAAGGCGAGACGACTTCGGTCATCAGCGGAGTCCAGGCCGGCGAACGGGTGGTGGTCGAAGGGGCGGACCGCCTCCAGCAGGGCAGCAAGGTGAGAATCCGGATGGCGTCGAATGGGGGGGCCGCAAATCCGATCGTTAACCAGCAAAGTCAGAGCCCAGCTCCGTGAACCTTTCACGTACCTTCATCTTGCGGCCGGTGGCGACCTCGCTGCTGATGGTGGCGATCATGCTGGCCGGCGTCGTCGCTTATTACCAGCTGCCGGTCTCGGCGCTGCCCGAAGTCGATTATCCGACCATCGAGGTGCTGACGTTTTATCCCGGCGCCAGTCCCGACGTGATGGCGTCGTCGGTAACGGCGCCGCTGGAGCGCCAGTTCGGCCAGGTGCCGGGACTCAACCAGATGACCTCGAGCAGTTCCTTCGGCGCCTCGGTAATCACGCTGCAATTCGTGCTCAACCTCAATATCGACGTGGCTGAGCAGGAAGTGCAGGCGGCGATCAACGCGGCCTCGACCTATCTGCCCAAGGACCTGCCCAATCCGCCGATTTACAGCAAGATCAATCCGGCCGACGCGCCGATTCTCACCCTGGCGCTGACCTCCACGCGCGTGCCGCTGGCGCAGGTGGAAGACCTGGCCGATACGCGTCTGGCCCAGCGCATCTCGCAGCTGCCCGGCGTCGGCATGGTCAGCGTGGGCGGCGGCCAGAAGCCCGCCGTGCGCATCGACGCCAACCCCACCACGCTGGCGTCATACGGGCTGACCCTGGAGGACCTGCGCTCGGCCGTGGCGCTGGCCAACGTCAATGAGGCCAAGGGCAATTTCGACGGCTCGCGCCAGGGCTACACCATCGACGCCAACGACCAGTTGCTCACGGCGAGGGAATATCGGCCGCTGATCGTGGCGTACAGAAACGGCGCCCCGGTGACGCTGTCCGACGTCGCCAGGGTTGAGGACAGCGCCGAGAACGTCAAGCAGATGGCGTGGATGAACGCCACGCCGGCGGTGATTCTCAACATCCAGCGCCAGCCGGGCGCCAACATAATCGCGGTCGTGGACCGTATCAAAAAGCTGCTGCCGCGCCTGTCCTCGGCCCTGCCCGGTACGGTGCACCTGTCGGTCCTGACCGACCGCACCACGACCATCCGCGCGTCGGTGGCCGACGTGCAGTTCGAGTTGATGCTAACCGTGGCGCTGGTGGTGATGGTCATTTTCCTGTTCCTGCGCAGCCTGTCCGCCACCGTCATTCCCAGTATCGCGGTGCCGCTGTCGCTGGTGGGCACGTTCGGCGCGATGTACCTGCTCGGATACAGCCTCAACAATCTGACTTTAATGGCGCTGACCATCTCCACCGGCTTCGTGGTCGACGACGCCATCGTGATGATCGAGAACATCTCGCGCTTCATCGAGCAAGGCGACGCGCCGCTGAGCGCCGCGCTCAAGGGCTCCGAGCAGATCGGCTTCACCATCCTGTCGCTGACCATTTCGCTGATCGCGGTGCTGATTCCGCTGCTGTTCATGGGCGATATCGTGGGCCGCCTGTTCCGGGAATTCGCCATCACGCTGGCCGTCACCATCCTGGTTTCCGCGGTGGTGTCGCTGACGCTGACGCCGATGATGTGCGCCCGGCTGCTGCGGCATAAGCCGGCCTTTGCGCAGCCCGCGTTCTATCGCGTCACGGAGCGGATGTTCGAGCGCACCATCGCATACTACGGCGCCACTCTACGCTGGGTGCTGCGGCATCAGTTCGCCACCCTGATGGTGGCGATCGGCACGCTGGTGCTGACCGTCGTGCTCTACATCTACGTGCCCAAGGGCTTTTTTCCGGTGCAGGATACCGGCGTGATTCAGGGCGTCACGCAGGCGCCCGACACGGTGTCGTTCCAGGCCATGGTGGATCGGCAACAGGAACTGGCTGGCATCATTCTGAAGGACCCGGCGGTGGAAAGCCTGTCGTCGTTCGTGGGGGTTGACGGCACCAACGTCACCATGAACAGCGGACGGCTGCTGATCAACCTCAAACCGCTGGAGCAGCGGCGCGCGGACGTCGGCACGATCATCCATCGGCTGCAAAGCGCCACCGCCGACGTGAGCGGAATCAATCTTTACCTGCAGCCGGTGCAGGATTTGACGGTCGAGGACCGCGTCAGCCGCACCCAGTACCAGTTGAGCCTGGAGGATCCCAACGCCGCCCAGCTCAATCATTGGGCGCAGCGCCTGGTGGAGCGGCTCAAGACGCTGCCGCAGTTGCGCGGCGTGGCCAGCGACCAGGAGGAGAACGGGCTCAAGACCGAGCTGGTGATCGACCGCGACACCGCCTCGCGCCTGGGCATCACGCCGCAGATGATCGACGACACACTTTATGACGCCTTCGGACAGCGTCAGATCTCGACCATCTTCACCCAGCTCAACCAGTATCACGCGGTGCTTGAGGTGGATCCTTCATTTCAGCGCGATCCGGGCGATCTGAACAACATTTATGTCAGGTCGGCCGGCGGCGGAGAGGTGCCGTTGAGCGCTTTCACCACGGTCAGGCAGACCACGGCGCCGCTGGCGGTCAACCATGAGGGTCAATTTCCCTCAGCCACGATTTCCTTCGACGTGGCGCCCGGTTACTCGCTGGGCGACGCGGTGGCGGCGATCGATTTGGCGCAGAAGCGGATGCGGATGCCGGCGGCGATTCAGGCCTCCTTCCAGGGCACCGCGCAGGCGTTCCGCGCCTCGCTGTCCAACGAGCCGCTGCTGATCCTGGCCGCCGTGATTACGGTGTACATCGTGCTGGGCGTGCTGTACGAAAGCTACGTGCACCCGCTGACCATCCTGTCCACGCTGCCGTCGGCGGGGGTCGGCGCGATTTTGGCCCTGCAGATCTGCGGCATGGACCTCAACGTCATCGCGCTGATCGGCATCATCCTGCTGATCGGCATCGTCAAGAAAAACGCGATCATGATGATCGACTTTGCGCTGGAGGCGCAGCGCGAGGAGGGCAAATCCCCGCTCGACGCCATCTATGAGGCCTGCCTGCTGCGCTTCCGGCCGATCATGATGACCACGATGGCGGCGCTGCTGGGCGGCTTGCCGCTGGCGCTGGCGTCAGGCACCGGCGCCGAACTGCGCCGGCCGCTGGGCATTTCGATCGTCGGCGGCCTGCTGGTCAGCCAGCTGCTGACGCTGTACACCACGCCGGTGGTGTTCCTCTATTTCGACCGGCTCTCCACGGCGTGGGTTAGGTATCGCAGCCGCGAGCCCGCGCCGCTGGCAATCGAAACCGCGGAGCGCCGGCTGGCGATGGGCGGCAGGCGGTGAACGCGTCGGCGACTTTCATCCGCAATTCGGTCGGCACCACGCTGCTGACGATTGCGGTGGCGCTGGCGGGAATCATCGCGTTCCGGCTGCTGCCGGTCTCGCCGCTGCCGGAGGTCGAGTTCCCGACCATCATGGTGCAGGCGCAGCTGCCCGGCGCCAGCCCGCAGACCATGGCCTCCTCGGTGGCAACGCCGCTGGAGCGCCAGTTCGGACGCATCGCGGGGCTGAACGAGCTGACTTCCTCCAGTTCGCTGGGCGCGACCGCCATCGTGCTGCAGTTCGATCTGAGCCGCAACATCGACGCGGCCTCGCGCGACGTGCAGGCGGCGATCAACGCGGCGCGCAGCCAGCTTCCGGCCAATCTGCCGCAAAATCCGACTTATCGTAAGGTAAATCCGGCCGACGCGCCGATCCTGATTATCGCTTTGACCTCGTCGATCAAGGATCGCGGCCAGATGTATGACGCGGCCTCTTCCATCCTGGCCCAGAAGCTCTCCCAGATGCAGGGGGTCGGACAGGTGGTGGTGGGCGGCGGCGCGCTGCCCGGGGTGCGGGTCGAGCTCAATCCCACCCAGCTCACCAATTACGGTATCGGACTGGAGGAGGTCCGCACCGTGCTGAGCCGCGCCAACGCCAACATGCCCAAGGGCGAACTGGCCGACAGCACCACCGCGTGGGAGTTGGGCGCGACCGACCAGTTGCTCAAGGCCAGCCAGTACCGCCCGCTGATCGTCACCTATCGCAACGGCGCGGCGGTGCGCCTGTCGGATATCGCCCAGGTCAACGACTCGGTCGAGGACCTGCGCAACGCCGGGATGGTGAACGCGAGCCCCGCCGTCCTCATCATCATCTTCCGCCAGCCCGGCGCCAACATCATCGAAACCGTGGATCGGGTCCGGGCGGCGCTGCCGCAGTTGCAGGCCTCGATTCCGCCGTCGATCAAGCTCAACGTGGTGATGGATCGCACCACCACCATCCGCGCCTCGGTGCGCGACGTGGAGATCACGATGTTGATCTCCATCTGCCTGGTGATCCTGGTCGTGTACATGTTCCTGCGCGACGTCCGGGTGACGCTGATTCCGGGCATCGCGGTGCCGATTTCGCTGATTGGCACGTTCGGCGTGATGTACCTGTTCGGCTACAGCCTGGACAATCTGTCGCTGATGGCGCTGACGATTTCCACCGGTTTCGTGGTGGACGACGCGATCGTGGTCTCGGAAAACATCATCCGCCACGTCGAGCACGGCCAGCCGCCGATGGAGGCCGCCATTGAGGGCGCGGGCGAGATCGGATTTACGGTTATTTCCATCAGCGTTTCGCTTATCGCGGTGTTCATTCCGCTGCTGCTGATGGGCGGGATCGTGGGGCGGCTGTTCCGCGAATTCGCGGTGACGTTGTCGGCGGCGGTGGTGGTTTCGATGATCGTGTCGCTGACGACCACGCCGATGATGTGCGCGAAGATCCTGCGGCCGCGGCTGCAGGCGGCGCGCCACAAATCGCATCGCGGCAGCGGCCGCGCGTTTTTGTGGCTGCATCGGCGCTACGACATCACCCTGGCGTGGGTCCTGCGCCATTCGCGCCTGACGCTGGCGGTCGCGCTGGGAACCCTGGCCTTCAACATCTATCTGTTCACCATCATTCCCAAAGGCTTTTTTCCCGAGCAGGACACCGGCCGCCTGATGGGCGCGCTGATCGTCGACCAGGATACTTCTTTCCAGTCGCTGGAGCGGATTCTCACCGAGTTCGTGCGGACCATCAAAACCGACCCGGCGGTCACCAGCGTGACCGCGTTCGGCGGCGGACAGGCGGGATCGATCAATTCGGCGCGGATGTTCATCGGGCTGACACCGCTGGCCCAGCGCAAGCTCAGCGCCGCGCAGGTAATCGGACGGCTGCGGCGCAGGCTCTCGACCATCCCGGGCGGCACGCTGTATCTGCAGGCGGTGCAGGACCTGCGCATCGGCGGACGCATGGCCAATGCGATGTATCAATACACGCTGCAAAGCCAGAGTCTCGACGCGCTCAATCATTGGGGTCCGCTGATGCTGCAGCGGATGCGCAAGCTGAAGCTGATTACCGACGTCAATACCGACCAGCAGAACAACGGCCTGGACGAGTCGCTGGTGGTGGACCGCGACACCGCTTCGCGCCTGGGACTCAGCCAGCAACTGATCGACGACACGCTGTATGACGCCTTCGGCCAGCGCCAGGTGTCGACCATGTACACCGAACTGAACCAGTATCACGTGGTGATGGAGGTGGCGCCGCAATTCTGGCAGCATCCCGACACCCTCAAGGAGGTCTACATCAAGACCGGCACCGGCGCGCAGGTGCCGCTCAGTTCCTTTACCCGTTTCGCTCCCTCCAACGCGCCCCTGGCGGTCAACCATCAGGGACAATTCCCGTCGGTGACGATCGCGTTCAACGTGGCGCCGGGCGTGTCGCTGGGGCAGGCGGTGGAAGCGATCACCGATACCCAGCGCGAACTGGGGATGCCGGCCAATGTGCAGGCCAGTTTTTCCGGCACCGCGCAGGCCTTCCAGACCTCGCTGGCGAACGAGCCGATGCTGATCCTGGCGGCGCTGGCCGCCGTCTATATCGTGCTCGGCATCCTGTACGAAAGCTACATCCATCCGATCACGATTCTCTCCACGCTGCCGTCGGCGGGCGTGGGCGCGCTGCTGGCCCTGATGCTGTTCAGATTCGACCTCAGCATCATCGCGCTGATCGGAATAATTCTGCTGATCGGGATCGTAAAGAAAAACGCCATCCTGATGATCGACTTTGCGCTCGACGCCGAGCGCAACGAGGGCAAGACCTCGGTCGAAGCGATCTATGAAGCGTGTCTGCTGCGCTTCCGCCCGATCATGATGACCACGATGGCGGCGTTGCTGGGCGGCTTGCCGCTGGCGATTGGCGCCGGGGTCGGATCGGAACTGCGCCGCCCGCTGGGAATCGCGATCGTAGGCGGCCTGATCGTAAGCCAGGCGCTGACGCTCTACACCACGCCGGTCATCTACCTGTACCTCGACAGCCTGAGCCAATGGTTCGCGCGCCAGCGCATCCGCATCCTGCGCAGCTTCGCCCGCGCTCCCGCCCAGGCGCACCCGTAGGGCGGCGCCGATCGCCATTGCGCAAAGCGCATCGGACCGCCTGATGACAGTCCGCGCCGTGATCGGGCGCACGCAAAGACTCGCGCGCCAGTACCCGATGCCGCGAGTTGAGGCGTTAGCGGCGGCTTGACAGGACGCGGGCGGCGCGGAAGTATTCTTCGCCTCGCATTTCCTGGATCAATTGGAGCGCCGGGCGCGGGCGGTCCCGATTAACGGAGGTAGCATATGCCGCTTTTCGTGGGACTGGTGAAAATGACCGGCCAAGGAGCGAGCAACATCAGGAATCTGGCGCCCGAATATGCCAAATGGAAGGCGTACGCGGAGTCGCTGGGTTTCAAACCGACATGCGCGCTGGCCTGTTTCGGCCAATACGACTTTGTGGTGGTGGGCGAGTACCCCAATGACGCCGCCGCGTTGAAAGCCGCTGGATATGCGACGGCCCTGGGCAGCGTCCAGGTGCAAACGCTCCCGGCCTGCCAGATGGAGGACTTCTTCAAGGCCATGGGCGATTTGCCCAGTTAGCGCACGCAGTTCGAATAACGCCGGACCGCCCCGCCGCCCGGCCCCATATCCGAAATCCATGCCCGGCCTCTCTGTGCCGGGTTACCGCAGCCGATGAGGGCGGGCGTACGCGGTTGAGGCGTTCAAGCAAGCGTACCGGTCACCGCTCAGAACATCGATGGCGGCTTCAGCTCGCGGCCGAAAGTCGGCTTGAACAGCTTGAACAGCCGGTCCAGGTCCCATGGACCCGTGTTCACCAACTGCTTGTCCGCCTTCATCGGCGCGTAGTGCGTGATTCGATATCCGGCCGCGCCGAACGCCTGACCGTTGACGCCGGCGGCGTGATCGCTGGCCAAAAACACCACCAGCGGCGCCACGTTGGCCGGGTCCATCGGCGTGCCTTCCGCCTCTGCGCTGCGGGTCATCGGCGCGCCCGGGATGCGGCCGGCCGGGACGGTGTCGGTCATGCGCGTGGCGGCGCCGGGCAGGATGACGTTGGTGGTGATGTTGTATTTGGCCAGCGCCAGCGCGCAACTGGCGGTCAGTCCCAAAATACCGGCTTTGGCCGCGGCGTAGTTGGGCTGTCCCGGCGCTCCCAGCGCGGCGTTGGAGGAAAAGTTGATAATCCGCCCGTACTTGCGCTCGCGCATGTGGATCGACGCGTAATGCGTGGTGCAGAAATGCCCCTTAAGGTGCACCCTCACCACCGCGTCCCATTCCTCCTCGTTCATGCTGAAGATCATGCGGTCGCGCAGGATGCCGGCGATGTTGACCAAAATGTCGAGCTTGCCGAATTCCCTGATCGCCTGGTCGACCAAATCCTTGCCGCCCTCCATCGTGGCGATATCCTGATG
>JAJPJA010000091.1 GCA_021324455.1 Pseudomonadota bacterium
AGAAGCGATCCGGCTCGGCGAAGATGATGTCCACGCCCATCACTGCCGGCGCGCCGGCGGCGATCCGGTCCACCAGTTGCGCCACCTGGGCCCGCGGCCACGGCCACTGCCCGACGCGGCGCAGGCTCTGGTCGTCGATTGCCACGATGCGTACGGGGGAGGAGCGGTAGACGCGGGGCGCGAACTGCTGTTCCAGATCGAAGCCGCGCAGCCGGATGGTGGACACGATGCGCGGATCGGCCCAGCGCAGCGCCGCCACCACCAGCAGCATCGCCAGCGCCATCAGGCGGCCGGGAGCTTCGAAGGTCCAGGTCTGCAGTCGCGCGGAGCGGGCGCCCCCGGCTTCAGACGGCAATTTCCAATCCGTCGTAGGCCGAGCTGATGACGAGGCCGCGCTCGTCGCCGCTGATTTCGTTGTAACGGCGCGTCTCGCCCAGGATGCGCTCGATCATGGCGTCGTCGTAGATGGGCTCGTGATGGAACATCACCAAATGCTTGACGCCGGCCAGCTGCGCCAGTTCCACCGCCACCATGTTGCTGGAATGGCCCCAGTCTTCCTTGACCGAGATTTGATCGGCCAGCGAGTACATCGCGTCGAAGATCAGGACGTCGGCGTTGCGGAAGAAATCCACGAACGGATAGTTCTGGTCGAGTACCTCGTACTTATGCTCGCAGTCGGTCGAATAGACCACCGTCTTGCCCGCCTGCTCGAAGCGATAGCCGTAGGAGTCGCTGGCGTGATTTTGCAGGATCGGACGCACCCGCAGTCCATCGATATCATAACTGCGGTCGGGCTTGAGTTCGACGAATTCGATGGTCGCGGCCAGGTTGCGGAAATCCACCGGAAAGCAGGGGTCGGACTGCTGGCGGATAAACGCCTCGCGCATCGAGTCGTGGCATCCGTGGATTCGGATCACATTGCCGGGAATGAAGGCGGGGGTGAAGAACGGGAAGCCCATGATATGGTCCCAATGCAGATGGGACATGAAGATGTTGAAGCGATGCTTGCGGGCGGGACCATAGCGGGCCAGCAAAGCGTTGCCGAATTCGCGCGCGCCCGAGCCCATGTCGCACAGAACGAACTGGTCGCCGCAGGCCAACTCCACGCAACTGGAATTGCCGCCAAAAGTGCCGCGCACGGAAAAAGGCAGTTCGCCGTCGATGAACCGGTCGACCGCTTCAGGGTCGTCCAGGCGATGCTCGAGCGCGGCGATCAGCGCGGCGCGGATCTTGGCCCGCACCGCCCGATAATTCAGCGGCGCCGGTAACGACCCGCGAGTGCCCCAAAAGCGGATTAACATAGATTAGATGTTTTGGCGTAAAAATATCGGCTAACGCAAGGAAAGCAGCGCCTGCGCCCGCGATTCGAACACGTTTACGACGTAAGAAAACCGGCTGATGGTAAAAATTTCCTTCACCACCGGGTTCAGACCGGCCACTGCCAGGCGCCCGCCGTTGGCCTTGGACTGCTTTGACGCGGTCATCAACGCCCGCAGACCCGCGCTTGAGACGTAATCCACGCCCGACAAATCCACCAGCACGGCGGCGCCGGAACCTACGCTGCTCAGCAGTCGGCTTTGAAACTCAGGGCTGGTGTCGTTATTGAGCCGGCCCAAGGGCGTCAGTACTACAACTTCGCCGTCGCGCTGCTCACCTATTTCCACAGCGATCCTCCGCCGCGCATCGTGCGATGCTGTTCGATTGTCAGCATTTCTTTCCCGCTTTCGCAAGTCTGCCGCTGCATTGCGCAAGCTGGCGCAGGCGGCATGCGAACAAACCGTCTGACGGCAAAGCGGCCGGATGTGAACTTTTTGGAGTGGTGCGATGCCGCATCAGGTCTGAGCGCCACGGTGTTCCCGAGAAAGGCCTTGAGCGATGGGGGATTTGAAACGGCACCCTTTATGCGTTTGCAGTAAGCGCAGAGGCGAAACTCATGAAGTTGCGAAAAATCATTTCCCTTGCCGCCCTGATTCTGCTGATCGGCGGCTCGGCCATAGCCGTTCAGGGATGTTTTGAAGAAAGCTACGGTCCGGGGCCGGGCTACGGCTACGGCAGCTATTATCCGTACGGACCCTCCTACGCCGCCGCGCCGCCGGTGGTTCTGGGCGACTGGGACGAACATCACGCGTGGCATGACCGGGACTGGTGGGTGGAAAACCGCCGGCCCTGGGTCGAGCAGCACCATCACGAATGGCTGCAGGGGCGGGCGGCGCATCCAGTCTATGGCCATCGCGAGAGCCCTCAGCATCACGATTAGTCGCGGCAGCAGGGCGGGCGTGTGCGGCAACCCAGGCTGACGCCTGGGTTGCGCATTTATGCGCTCTTGAGCCGGATTTTGGCGTTATTCCATGTGATCATACCGCCGGCCGCCTCCAGCCGGATGACTACGTTGCCGGCGCCGTAATGCTTCTTGGTGGCTTCGGGAACCTGCTGGCGCGGCAGGCCGAACCCCTGGTATTTGGCGCCCAGCACCGCGAGTGCCTGTCTGGCTTCGGCGCTATCGGCGTCGATCAGCGAGGCGCGCACCGGAATCACCACCGCGGCGAGATCCTTCCACGCCTCCCCGCTTTCCACCATGAAGCAGGCGCGCTGGTCGTGTTTAATCCGCAGCGCCTTTTTGGACGCCGCCAGCGTGCGCATGTAGATTTTCCGATCGACTACGGCGAACCACATCGGCAGCGAGATCGGCCATCCGTCGCGCCGCAGGGTGGTGATGATTCCCGTATGGCTGCGGGCCAGCATCTCCCATGCTTCTTCTTCCGTAAGTCTGACGCCCATCCGGATGCCTCCTGTTGGCTGCGGTGATTCGCGCATAGTATGCGGCGGTAACGGGGGCGCCGTCCATCGAGCCGACGCTACCCCAGCAGCCGCCCGGCGCGAATCGCTTCGCCCACCGACCACGCCTGGAACGGACATCCGCGCGGCGTATGCGGCGGGTCGCCGTCGGCGATTTCCGGCAGATGCCCGCTCGCGCCCGGGTCGAGCAGCTGCAGCATCGGCTGCAGAAAACGCGTCCGCGCCTCGTCCCGCGCTGCGCGCGTCTGCCCTCTCACTCTGATCCATGCTTCGATAAACGGACCCATCAGCCAGGGCCAAACCGTGCCTTGATGATAAGCGCCGTCGCGCTCGCGCTGACCGCCGCCGTAATGCCCTTTATAGGCGGGATCGGCGGGGTCGAGCGTGCGCAGGCCGGCCGGCGTCAGCAGCCTGCGTTCGACGATATCCACGACGGCTCTGGCGCGATCGCCTTCGATAACCTGGTAGGGCAGTCCGCCGACGGCGAAAATCTGATTGGGCCGCAGCGCGGGATCGATCGCGCCCGGCTGATGATTCGCGTCGGCCACGTCGATCAGGTATCCGCGTTGAGCGTCGAAAAAGCGCCGGAGGAAGGATTCGGTCGCCGCTTGCGCCGCAACGGCCCATCGTTGGTTGAAGGCGGATCCGATGCGCAGCGCGTTGATCCACAGCGCCTGCACCTCGACCGGTTTGCCGACGCGCGGGGTTACCACCCAATCGCCCACCTTGGCGTCCATCCAGGTCAGCTGCACACCCTCAACGCCGGCGCTGAGCAGCCCGTCGCGGTCCATTCGGATGCCGAAGCGGGTGCCTTTGGAATAGCCCTCCAGGATCGCCTCGATGGCCGCGGCCAGAGCCTTGCGATGCGGCGCTTCCACCTGTCCGGCCGCGCGCAAAAAGTCGTGCACCGCGACCACGAACCACAGCGACGCGTCAACCGAATTGAATTCCGGCTGCTCGCCGGAATCGGTGAACCGGTTCGGCAGCATCCCGTCCGACACCGCGCCCGCCCATTGCAGCAGGATTTGGCGCGCGTCATCGATCCGTCCGCCCGCCAAACACAGCCCGCGCATCGAGATGAACGTGTCGCGGCCCCAATCGGTGAACCATGGATAGCCGGCGATGATGGTGCGGCCGGCGCCGCGGCGCACGATGTAGGCGTCGGCGGCGGATTCCAGCAGGGTCTTGAACTGCTTGCGCCGGCGCAGCTCCGCGCCGCGGATTTCTTCAAAACTTCGATCCGGCGCGTGCCCCGCCGCCGACATGATCAGCCATCCCTCGCCGCGGGCCAGATCGAATTTGAACGATCCGGCGACCGCGAGGTCCTCTTTGTAATCGAGGCCGCGCGCCTTTTCCTGCGCATAGGCGAAGTTGCGGTACCATTGGCGCTCGGGCACGAACTCGCCGTTGGAGTCGAATACGATTGCGGGCACTCCGTCATAGGGGCGCACGATCACGCGGCCGAAGGCGGCTTCGCAATTGAAGTTGAAGGCCGGATTTTCGTGGTGCAGTGAATGATAGTCGCGGCCGCATATGAACGGGCGCACCAGCAGCGACCCGCCGGCGCCGTCCAGCAGCTTCCAGTACATCGCGGTCGAGGCGCGTCCGGCCACCGCGAAAATCCCATATTCGATCCGGATTGACCCCGGCAGCGCGAACTCCCATCGCGGATACGGCCGCGGCGCAAACGCCTGGATGCGCCCGGCGCCGTCGGGGTAGGTGACGTCCGGATCGTATCGGTTCGAAGTCAGGGCGAAGGTTCCCTGCGAATTGGTCAGCCAGACCTCGACCCCGCCCACCAGCACCATCCGCCCGCCCGGCGGCCGGGTGGCGGCGAGCAGCGCGGCATGGTAGCGGCGGGTGCGGACGGTGGTCGCGGTGCCGGAGGCAAAGCCGCCCAGACCGTCGCTCTCCAGCCATTCCGTGGTCTCGTCCATAGGCAAAGCGCGCCTACGCTACTGGAACGCCGCCGAATGGTTCAAGCTGGTAGGATTCGGAGCGTAAGGCGGCTGCCCCGCCGTCAGGTCCAGACAATGGCGGGCAGGGACACCGGCCCCATTGCCGCAGCGCTTTCGCATCGGGGAAAATCGACCCTCTTAGGACCGCGGGTCGGAAGAGGAAAGCGGAGTGTGTGCAATCTCGCCAATTCAGGGGTAAAGTTGTCTTCTCCTTGATGCTTTGGCCAAACTTGCTCCATCAATGGCGCCGCTGAGTTACCCATGGACCTGCAGATAATCCTGCTGTTGATTGCCGCTCTGCTGGTCGTGATCAGCCTGATTCAGCCGGTCGCCATCCGGCTCAGCCTGTCGCCCTCGGTGCTGCTGGCGGTAGTCGGCGTCGCGATGGGCCTGCTGTCGGCGCTGGTGATGCACAGCCACGCCAGCGACGCCTTTGATTCCGTGGCCCAGGTGATTGTCAATCTGCCGATCAATTCCAATGCTTTCATTTTCATTTTTCTGCCTCTGCTGCTGTTTCAGAGCGCGCTGACGATTGAAGTGCGGGAAATCCTGGAGGACGCCGCGCCCATCCTGCTGCTGGCGGTGGTTGCGGTGCTGGTGGCCACGGTGGTGATTGGGATGGCGCTGCGGCCCATTGCCGGGGTCTCGATCGTCGCCTGCCTGATGCTGGGTTCGATCGTCGCCACGACCGATCCGGTGGCGGTGATCGGCATTTTTCGCGACGTCGGCGCGCCCTCGCGCCTGAGCCGGCTGGTTGAGGGAGAAAGCCTGCTCAATGACGCCGCCGCGATTACGCTGTTCACCCTGCTGCTGGACATTCTGGTGAAGCATCATGCGGCGCAGGCGGGGTTGGCTTCGCTCAGTTTCATCCGCAACTTCGCCGGCGGAATCGCGGTCGGATATCTGGGCGCCCGGATAATCGTTTCGATGCTGGCGCGGCTGCACGATCTGCGTCTGGCGCAGATCACCATGACGCTGGCGCTGCCGTACCTGGTCTTTATCGCCGGCCAGCAATACCTCGGCGTCTCCGGTGTAGTCGCCGCCGTCACCTCGGGACTGACCATCAGCGCGATCGGACAGCCCCGTATCGCGCCCAGCGATTGGCGCCTGCTCCAGGACCTGTGGGAACAACTGGCTTACTGGGCCAGTTCCCTGATTTTCATCCTCGCCGCCCTGATGGTGCCGCGGCTGCTGGTTGACGTCGGATGGCACGACCTGTTGGCGTTGGCGGTGCTGGTCGCCGCGGCGATGGCGGCGCGGGCGATCGTGCTGTTCGGTTTGCTCCCGGCGCTGAGCGCGCTGGGCCTGAGCCAGGCGGTCAACAACCGCTACAAGACCGTAATCCTGTGGGGAGCGCTGCGCGGCGCCGTCACCCTGGCCCTCGCCCTGGCGGTGACTGAGACCGACGCGCTGAGCCATGACGTCAAGCGCTTCGTGGCCGTACTCGCCACCGGGTTCGTGCTTTTCACGCTGCTGGTCAACGGCACCACGCTGCGGGTGCTGATTCGGCTGCTGGGACTTGACCGCCTGTCGGCGCTGGATTCGTCGCTGCGCTACCAGGTGCTGGCGCTGTCGCGCGGGCGGGTCGCCGAAGCGGTCAAAACCGCGGGCGCCAACTACAAGTTCTCCGAGGAGCTGGTGGCCAACGTGGCGGCGTCGTATGCGCATACACCGCCCACCGCGGTGCTCAACGCCGCCATCCTGCAGCCGATAGAGGTCGGGGAGCGCTACCGCACGCTGCTGGGGCTGGTGGCTATTGCCAATCGCGAACGCGAACTGATCCTGCGCCATTTCGAGGAGCGCACCGTGTCGAGCAAGCTGGTCGAGCGGCTGCTGGCGGACGTCGGCCGCCTGCTCGATCGGGCGCGCGCGGGGCAGGCGGAGTACATGCGCGCGGCGCAGCGCCAGGTGGGCTTCTCGCGCCGGTTCCGGGCGGCCCACTTTCTTCATCGCCGGTTCGGTATCGACGCGCCGCTGGTTGACGCATTGGCCGACCGCTTCGAATCGCTGCTGGTCAATGGAATCGTGCTCGATGAACTGGGACCTTTTATCGACGACAAGCTGGCCACGCTGGTGGGCGAACGCGTCGCCGAACGGTTGCATGAGACCGTGCGCCAGCGCCAGGAGATGACGCATACGGCGCTGGAGGCGCTGCGCGTGCAGTATCCCGACTATGCCGGCCTGCTGGAGCGCCGGCTGCTGGACAAAATCGCGCTGCGCCGTCAGGAGCAGGAGTATCGCGCGCTGTTCGACGGCGGCGTGATAGGACCGGAGCTTTACGGCGTGCTGCGCCGCGACGTGCAGTCGGCGCGCGCCGCGGTGGACGAACGGCCGCGTTTGGATTTGGGTCTGGAAGCCCGCGCCCTGATCGCGCAGGTTCCCATGTTCGCCAATCTGACCCAGGCGCAGTTGGATCGCGTCGCGCGCCTGCTCAGACCGCGTTTCGCGCTGCCGGCTGAAACCCTGATCCGGCGCGGCGAGCGCGGCGACGCCATGTACTTCATCTCGTCGGGCGCCGTCGAAGTCGACGTCCTGGGACACAAGGTGAAGCTCGGCCGCGGCGATTTCTTCGGCGAGATGGCGCTGCTCAGCGGACAGCCGCGCCAGGCTGACGTGGCGGCCCTGTCATACTGCCAGTTGCTGGTGCTCGACGACGACGATCTGGAGTACCTGCTGAGAAGCGAACCCAGGATCAAGGAACGGATCGACAGCGTCGCCGGGGCCCGCTGGGAGGAGAACCGTCAGGCGCGCAAGGTTTCCGCCGATTAGACGGTTACTGAATACCGTAGAGCCGGGCGGCGTTGTCGCGCACGATTTTGCGTCTGGTGTGCGCCGGCAAGTCGGCGAAATCCCTGGCGATCTGCTCCCTGGAATGCGGGAACGTGCCTTCGGTGTGCGGGTAGTCGGACCCCCACATCAAACCGTCGCCGTTGAGCAGCGGCAGATGCATCAGGCCCGCCCTGTCGTCCTCGAACGTATGGTAAAACTGCCGGCGCGCGTAAAAGCTGGGCGGCTCCTCCAACTTCGGTTCCAGCCAATGATGGTGATCCTCCCACCAATGGTCCATCAGCCGGGTCACCGCCGCGATCCATCCGATACCCCCTTCGACGATCACGAATCGCAGCCTCGGATATCTTGCCGCGACACCGGAGGAAATCAGGCTGGCGAAGGTGCGCAGTTGGCCGGCTATCTTCAGATGCACCGTGGCCATCATCGTACCGCCCGCCGTGGGCGGGAATTGATCGACGTCGAAGCGCTCGCTGGCAGCGTTGTGGAACGACACCGGCATCCCGAGGTCCTGCAGCGCCGCCCATAACCGGGCGTTGATCGGATCGCCGTAGGGGACGCGCGGCAGGTCCGCCGGCAGCATCACCGACTTGAGCCCCATTTTCGCGCATCGCTCGGCTTCCTCAATAGACCACTGGACCGGTTCGCCGCCCGGGAGCATCCCGGCGCCCAGGATACGGTTGGGCGCGGCCGAGCAGTATTCCGCCAGCCAGGAGTTGTAGGCGCGCAGGCATTCGCGCCGGTATTCGAGGTCGCGCGCCGCGTAGATGAACATCGCGTCGTTGGGATAGACGACTTCGGCGCTGATGTTGTCGAGGTCCTGATCCTTGAGCCGCAGGGCGGGGTCGAGCGCGCCCGGACGCACGTGGGCGTAGCGATTATGGTTGCGCGCGAGGATCGGCTTGCCCTCGGCCTTCTCGTTGGCCATCGTACCGATCAGGTCGGTGACGGCGGCCGGCTCCAGCCCCTCGATCAGGAGGTAATCGGCGTCCTCGCGCGATTCGATGCGCGGGGCGCGGTCGCGGAAGCGTTGGTCCATCCGCGTGAGCCACAGGTCAGGCGGCTCCATCACGTGCCCGTCGGCGGAAATGAATCTGGTTTCATCTTGGCTCATGGGTTTATCCCTCCGGGCCGGACGGCGCGAAGATCGTGCAATGCGGGATCAGCCTGAATCTCCCTGACTAACGCAAAATTCGCTTCGAGGTCAACTTGGCCGCTCAGCGGCTGCCCGGCCATGGATTGCCGTAGCGGTCGCGATGCGCCACTTCGGTCACCGCCTTGCGTTTGACCGGTCCGAACTTGTCGGTCGGGTAGCCAATCGGCAGCAGCGCCCAGGTCGAATACTCGGCGGGCAGACCGAGTATCTCCTTCATCTCATCTTCATAGAGCGCGTGCAGCGTGGTCAGAACGGTGCCCAGACCGAGCGCGCGGCATGCGAGCATGATGTTCTGCACGGCCGGATAGATGCTGGCTCCTTCCAAACGTCCCATGCGCTCGCGAAATCTGGGGTCCTGCATCGCGGCGGACTTCAGGCACGGCACGATCATCAGCGGCGCTTCATGGATATGCTCCACCAGATGCACGACCGAATTGGCGATCAGCCTGCCCTGGCGGTCGCCGCCGCCGAACTTGGCTTTGATGTAATCGGGCATGTGCGCGCGATCGGCGGCTTTGCGATAGACGCCGCCCACGCGCGCCCGCTGCGCCGCGTCGGTCACCGCCATGAACAGCCAGTTCTGGTCGTTGGAGCCCGAGGCCGCCCGCGTACCGGCTTCGATCAGTTTGGCGATCACGTCATCGGGGACCGGATCGGGCTTGAAGCGGCGCAAAGCGCGGGTCGAATACATCACTTCGAAAATTCCCATCTCTGACATCTGGATCTCTCCCTGGCCGCGCGGGTTTATCCGGCGCAGCTTAACAGAATTGCGCCGCAAAGGCGTAGGCCGCGGACCCGCCTGGTGTAACTTGACCTTATCCGGACTCTGAAATAACTCAATGATCGACCGCTTTACGGACTCGGGGGCAGGTTAATTCGTATGGCTCGACTCGAAGAACAGATCCACAAAATCAAATATCCCGGCGCGGTGGACGCCGACGGCCACATCATGGAAGCGGCGGATTTGTGGGATCGATACGCCGAGGCCAGATACAAGCCGATTGCGATACGGATGAAACGCGATCACGAAGGCGATTATTTGGAAATCCAGGGGCGGCCCTCGAAAATCGCGCGCCGCGGCGTTTTCAGCGAGTCCGTGATGGGCCGCGTGTCGCGCGAAAAGGGCGAACTGTTCAGCCTGCGCCCCTATGGCGAGGATTTCCCGCTCGGTTCGATGGACGCCCGCGAGCGCGTCCAGCGCCTGGATTTGGAAGGACTCGACGCCGCCTTCATCTATCCGACCATCGGGCTCAACTGGGAAACCGAATGCGACGACATCGACTATGCCCAGGCGATGTGCCGCGCGTACAACCGATGGCTGGTGGACTGGTGCTCCGAGGGCAGTGGACGCCTGATGCCGGTGGCGCATCTGTCGCTGGGCGATCCTGCCGCCGCGGCGGCGGAACTGGAGCGCGCGGTGAAAGCCGGATGCAAGGGCGGATGGGTCGCGCAGTTCGTGATGACGCGCAAGCCCCATGCGCATCCCGATCACGACGTGCTGTTCGCCAAGGCCCAGGAACTGGACGTGCCCATCGGGCTGCATCCGTCGATCGAGCCGACCTGGGCGCTGCCCGGGCGCTACGACCGTCAATACATCCGCGCGCACACCTTCTTTCTCAACGTGACCGCGTCCGACGCGATCCGCCATGCGCTGACCAGCTTCATGCAGTACGGCACCTTCGACAAGTTTCCGCGGCTGAAAATCGTGGTGCTTGAAGCGGGCGCCGGATGGATCAGCTACTGGCTGGATCGGATGGACGCGGTCTATTCGAGCATCGCGGGACGCTCGGTTTTGTCCAGAGAAAAGCCCAGTTTCCACTTCAAGCGCAACGTATGGATCTCGGCCGACCCCGACGAGCATTCGCTGCCCGCGATGGTCGAGATATGCGGCGAGGACAAATTCTTCTGGGCGTCGGATTTTCCGCATCCGGATCACACCGGCGACTATATGAAGGAGCTGGAGGAACTGGCCGGCAAGCTGACGCCGTCGGCGCGGCGCAAAGTGCTGGGCGAGAACGTGATGCGGGTTTACAACTGCGCGCTGTGAAGTAAAACCGGCGCCGGGAAAAACAACCGGCACGGAAACCGCCGCAGGCCGTCGGCGTCCGCGCCGGCTGCGCGCAACAATCACTTGAGCGGAAACTGCACCTCCGCCGGGCCTTTGGCCATCAGCCGCCCTTCCTGATTTTTCATTTCAACATCGATCGTGACGATTCCATAGCCGCTGGCCTCATCCGCCTCCTTCCTGATCACCTTGCCGGTCAGGTAGGTCACGTCTCCGGTCAGGGCCGGGCCGATGTAGCGCGAGTCGCTGTGCACGACGTAGCCGAGCTCGCCGGCCCAGTTGTTCAGATAATCCAGCACCCACGCGCCCATGGTGCGGCCGTAGCCGTATCCGCGCGGCATCCCGATCAGCCGCGCGTAAGGGGTAAACACATGGCCGCGCGACGGGCCGTAGTAAAGACCGTCGCCGTAAGTGGGATCGAGCTGCGCCTTTTCCTCGTCGCGCGACATTTCCGGCAGCCATCCCGCGGTCAGGGTCGATGACGGCAGCGGATCGTTGTAGGCGGCGCCCCACACGTTGGACGGGTTGGCGCGGTACTCGGTGGTGAAGCTCTGAATCGTATGCGGACCGATCGGCCGCAGCGGCAGATCCTCGCCGTCAGCCACGTCCTGGAAGGTTTTGCGCACATGGTCGCGGAAGGTCTGGTAATAGGCGAATTTCTGCCGCTCGACTTTCTCCAACTCCTCCTCGGTCCATTGCGGCTCCTGCTCCTGGTCGGCGAAGGAGCGCAGCTTGCGCGCGTTGGAGGCGAGATAACGGATCGACGTGGAGCGCTGCTTGGCGACCACCTGTCCGCGATGGTTCTTGTAAGTGGTGTCGCCGCGCGAGAACATCGTGGGACCGGCGAACTTGGTGTGGGTAACGCGATAATCGAACAGCGCGCGTTCGACGGTGAATTTGTCGCCGGGAAAGATGCGCGGCCCATAAAACCACCATTCATCGCCGCCGAACAGCATGTGAGAGCCGGGGACCACGCCCTGGATGGCGGGCTGGGCGCCGTGTCCGTCGGCGCAGGCCACCGAAAACGACTGCGGCGCAACCAGGGTTCCGTACGCGCTGTGCGCGGCAAACTCCTCGTCGTAAAACAACCGATTGGGATTCTGCATCGCCTGGGCCCAGCGGCGGATGTCGTTGGCCGTGATCGGGTCCTTCAACACCGGTCCGCCCACCTTTACGCCGACCCAGCGATCCACATCGGTGGTGTCCATCGGCTCGAGATCCGGCATCGTGGCCTTTTGAGCCATTTTAGTTCCTCCTCGGCAAGTAACTGATGGCTTTCCTTTAGGCCACTCGGGCGGAAAAAAGCAATTCTCGCCGCCGTACATGGTACCCTGCCGAACACCGCCGTACCGGCCTGGTACGCGCAGGCTGGTAACCGGGCCGGGTGCTTGCTAGCTTGCGGCGGAATCGGTCATTTCAGTGTATCAATTCGGCGGTTGCCGAAGGTGTCATTCCCAGCGGCCGCGCGTCAGCCTGCGGGATGCTAAGGGGAGAGACACACGGAACGACACGATAAGCGCCACGTTGCAGGCAGGAACCGCCGGATTTTGGAGGCCATCATGCTGACCGGGCTTAAGGTAGTCGAGTGTGGTCAGGGCGCAGCGGCGGCCTTTGCCGCCAAGCTGTTCACCCTGATGGGCGCGGAGGTGATCAAGGTAGAGCCGCCGCATGGCGACGTTACCCGTCTGCGCGGCCCGTTTCGCGGCCCTCCCGACCCCGAGCGCAGCGGCATGTTCATCTACCTCAATGCCGGCAAGCTGAGTGTGACGCTGGATCTGAGCGCCGCGCGCGACCGCGGCCGGCTGCATGCCCTGCTCGATCGCGCCGATATCCTGCTGCATAACGTACTGCTCGCCGACCGCGCGGAGCTGGGTTTGGACAGCGCGGCGCTGAGCAAGGCGCATCCGCAGTTGATCGTCGCCACGATATCGCCCTTCGGCGACAGCGGTCCGCGCGGCGCATGGCGCGGCTATGAGCTCAACGCGTTTCATGCCGGCGGGATGGCCTCGCTGATTCCGCTCGGATCGCCGTTTCCCGATTTGCCGCCGCTGAAGATTTACAGCAACCAGGCGGAATTGATGGGCGGGCTGCACGCCGCGATGGTGGCCGCCGCCGCTTACTGGAACCGCACCCAGAGCGGAGGCGGACAGACTGCGGACATCTCGATGCAGGAATGTCTGGCCGCGATGCTGGAGCTGTCGCTGCTCTATTACACTTATAACGGAATCGTCACCTCGCGCATCAATACCGCCTATTCCAACGTGGTCGAATGCAGGGACGGCAGCGCGCTCATCACGCTGCTGGACGAGCCGCAATGGCAGCGGCTGGTCGGGTTGATGGGCAATCCCGACTGGGCGCGGTCGGAGCCGTTTTCCACCCGCGTCAAACGCGGGATCAACGCCGACGCACTGCGCGCGTTGATGAGCGACCTGTGGCATAACTGGACGGTGGCCGATTTATGCCGCGCGGTGCAGGACCAGCGCATCCCCATCGCTCCGCTCAATCGGATCGAAGACGTGGTCAACGATCCGCATCTGCGCGAGCGCGGGATGTTCGTGCGTTTTCCGCTGGGCGACGGCGGCCGCGGGATGCTGGCGCCCGGGATACCGTTCAAGACCGGCGTGCTGCCCGCAGTCGACCCGCCCCGCGCGCCCCGCCTGGGCGAGCACAATGGCGTGGTGTTTGACCGCACCCCGGCGGTATCCTCAAAGACCCCGACCCGCAATCGGCGGACAGGCGCGGGCGGACCGCTTGCGGGCGTGCGCGTGCTCGATTTCACCCACGTCTGGGCGGGGCCGTACTGCACCCTGCAACTGGCGCATCTGGGCGCCGAAGTGATGCGCGTTGAAACCTCCAGGCATCCGTGCATCAACCGCATCATACCGCCGTTTGCCGACGGACAGGCGGGCGTCAACCGCGCCGGCAGCTTCAATCAATGGAACCAGGGCAAACGCAGCCTTCAGATCGATCTGCGGCATCCGCGCGCCGCGGAACTGGCCTGCGAGATCGTGCGCCATTGCGACGTGGTGGTGGAAAACTTCGCCCCCGGAGTGCTGGCCCGCATGGGTCTGGGATACGAAACGCTGCGCCAATACAAACCCGATCTGGTGATGCTCTCGATCTCGGGTTATGGCCAGTACGGACCCTATCGCGACTACGTCAGTTTAGGCCAGCAGACCGCGGCGCGCGCCGGGATGTTCTGGATCACCGGCTATCCCAACGACGTTCCCCGGCAGGTGGGAATTTCCTACGCCGATCCAGTGGCGGGCGTCTTCGGCGCATTCGGAATAATCTCCGCCCTGTTGCATCGCGACCGCACCGGCGAGGGACAGCATATCGACCTTTCGATGTGGGAGACGCTGGAAATGATGCTGGCGGAGTCGATAATCGAATACGATCTGACCGGGCGGCAGCCCGAGCGGATGGGCAATCACGATAAGTGGATTGCGCCGCATGAGGCGTACCGCGCGGCCGGCGACGCCGAGCAGTGGGTGACCATCGCCGCCCCGACCGAGGCCGAATGGCAACGGCTGTGCCACGCGATCGGACAGCCGCGGCTTGCGGACGATCCCCGCTTCAGGACCGCCGAACTGCGCAAGCGCAACGAGGCCGAGCTGGATGAGATCATCACGTCGTGGACGCGCACGCGCGATCGCTGGGAGATCGCGCAAACCCTGCAGCAGGCCGGAGTTGCCGCGTTTCCGACCCTCAATAACCGCGACGTCGCGTCCGATACGCACATGCGGGCGCGGGGCTTTCTGCTGGAACGGGACCATCCGGAGATCGGCCGCCGCACACACGCCGGCATTCCGTGGACCATGTCGGGCACGCCCTGCAGCGTCCGCGCCGCGGCGCCGCTGCTGGGCGCCGACACCGATTCGATTCTGAGCACGCTGCTGGGCTACTGCGCGGAAAAAATCGCGCAGCTGCGGGCGGAGGGCGTGCTGAATTAGGCTGGCCGATAAACCAATCTGGCACCGGGGGTATTACTCAATGCCGCTGCTCAGAATGTATGCGTTGACCGCAATTGTGCTCGCTTTGAAGATGTCCGCGATCGCCTTCGTGCAGGGAAGCGCCCGCACCAGCACGGGAAGTTTTCTGAATCCCGAAGATGCGGCCGCTTTTGGCGGCAAGGCGGTCGCGGAGGAAGCCGAGATAGTCCAGCGCGCGGCCAGAGCCTGGCGCAACGATCTGGAAAATATCCCAATCTTTCTGATCCTGGCCTGGATCTACGTCAGCGCCGGACTCCCGGTTACCGCGTTCGCGATCTACTGTATTGTATTCATGGCGGCCCGGATTGCCCACACCATTTGCTATATCAATTCAATCCAGCCCTGGCGCACGATATCATTTGTCATCGGCGCCCTGGCAACGCTGGCTTTGATTATTCATCTATTTATCAAAGTAGTAATTGCCTGAAAGTTCCCTCTTCCTCAACCCGCGCCCCTGCGGGATTGGGGAAAAGGGAACCGGAATGAAGCGATAATCTATTTCGGCCGTTCGTCAACCGGCAGAATATGATGCTCCTGCACCCACATCTCGACGAATGTGCCGACGAATTTCTCCACATCCGGCGATGATTCCCTGTTGAACACGTCGGAGACCGTGGCGCGCTCCGCCGCCTGGGCGTCGTCGAAATACAGGTGCGCGACCCCGTCCCAGCGCGGCTCCGCCCACTCGTAAGCTTCGTTCACCGCGCTGCATTGCAGGTATCGGCGCAGGCCGGGAATTCTCAGCGCGATGGGTGCGTGTACCTCTTTCCAGTAGCGCCTGAAATCGTCGCGCAGAGTATTGGGCTTGCGCTTGATCAGAAACACCGCCTTTACCATCCCGCGCTTCTTCTCGCCGTCCAGGATTACGTCATCAGTGCAGGTGAGAATGTCGCAGCGCCGATGGTCAAGAAATTCGGCTTCGTCCCTGATCGCCAGTTCATGGGTAAAATGGCGCCGCTGCTCCAGCATCCCTTCAAGATTGTCGTACCATGCTTCGGTAACGCCGTCGAAAGGCGCGTTGCCTCGCGGCACAGCCACGCGATGCCCCTGAATATAGCGGCGCAGGTTCAGAATCGGAGTCGGACTCGCCTTAACATGCCGCCGGCGCCAATAGGTATAGAACTCCTCGAGAGTCATATGCGGCTGTTTGCACAGAAAATAATGATGATGAACCATAGATGCGCCCTTCCCCGGTCAGCGTGAAAACGGTATCGGCCGCAAACCGGTATGAAGCTCATACATCCACGATGTGCTTTGCAAGCTCACTGAAGTCATTGAGCGGTACGTTAAAAGACGGCCCGGTACGCGCCGGCGCCCGACTGATGCCGGCGCCGGCGCTTTCGCGCGGAGAACATTCGTGGTAACGGTAGCCGATCCACAACAGTGCCAGGGAGAAGCTTTGCCAATGGCGGACCTCTTTTCACTCGAAGGTAAAGTCGCGCTGGTAACCGGCGCCAGCAAGGAGATGGGCCGCGAGGTCGCCTATACTCTGGCCCGGCACGGCGCGGACGTGGCGGTAACCGCCCGCGACGCCAGGCAGCTCGAAGAGGCCGCGGCTTATATCAAATCCATCGGCCGCAAGTCAGTTGCCATCCCCGCCGACCTCACCAGAATCCGCGAATTGCCCTCGATCGTCAGCCGCACCGTCGAGGCGTTGGGCGGCCTCGACATCCTGATCAACGTGGCCGGGGGCGGCGATTACTCCAATTACGGCTGGGCGCTGCGCATGACCGAAGAGATGTGGGACAACATGCTGACCCTCAATCTCAAAGCGCCCATGTTTCTGTGTCAGGCGGCAGCCAGAGTGATGAAGGAGCGGGGCGGCGGCGCGATAGTCAATATTTCGTCGGGCGCGGGCAGCGGCGCGTCGCCCCGGATGAGCAATTACGGCGCGGCCAAAGCCGGCCTGGATAACCTGTCCGAAACCCTCGCCCAGGAATGGGCCCAGTTCCGCATCCGCGTCAATGTCGTCATTTCCGGACTGGTCGATACCGCCAACGCGCGCACGTCCACCTTTGCCACGCCCGACCGCGAGGCGACGCTGGTCAAGCAGATGCCGCTGGGTCGAATCGGGCAGCCGCGCGATATCGCCGCCGCGGTGCTGTACCTGGTATCGCCGGCCGCGGAATGGGTGACCGGAATCAAGGTTCCAATCAACGGCGGCGCCGGACGCCTGCGCCCCTTCGGCTAAAAAGGCATTGAGGATCTCCGCAGGCTTCTGACCCCGGCCCACAACGACTGCTTCGCGGGCATTCCGGCTTCCACTCCACCTGCGGTCTGACCGCCGATATCTGCCTGCTGTTCACGGCCAATGGCGGCTGTATGCGCGCCGGCGGCATTGTTCATCCCGTCGTTCATCCGGGGAGCTGGATTTGGATAAAATGGCGGGCGGCGGAACCGCGGCGGTTCCAGACCAACGCATCGAAACGGAGCATCGCTGAATGGCAGACAAAGAGGAACTTTACGACGAGGCGGTCGATCTTTACGCCGACGAAAAATACGATGAGGCAATCGAAGTCTACAAAAAGGCTCTGGAAGCCGATCCCAGATACGCCGACGCCATCCACGGCCTCACCATGTGCTACCAGGCCAAGGGCGACTTCGACGCAGCCATCGATCTGACCCGCAAATACATCGAGCAGGAACCCGAGGACATCCTGGCCTGGACCAATCTGAGCATGTTCTACCAGAAGAAAGGGATGGTACCGGAGGCGGAAAAGGCGGGGGCGGAGGCGCGGCGGCTGGATTGGAAACGCCAGCTCAAAGAAGGTAAGCATTAGTTGGCCCGCGCATCCGCAAAACTGCTGAAGATGCGCGCCGCCGCTTAAGATGCCCCGCTCCGCCGCTCCAATACCCGCCGCGGGTGAGGACACGGCTACAGGCCGTGATCCGCACCGGGGAGCGGGAACTCCACTGCGCGCGATTGCGGCTTTCTTCGACTTCGAGCGGCATCGGACCACCTTCCGACGCGAAATCGCCGCCGGGCTCACCACCTTCATCACGATGTCCTACATCATCGCGGTCAATCCCGCGATTCTCAAAGAAGCCGGCATCCCGGCGGGCCCCGCGATGGTGGCGACGATTGGCGCCGCCGTCATCGGCACCCTGATCATGGGCCTGTACGCGAACCGTCCTTTCGCGATCGCGCCCTACATGGGCGAGAACGCTTTTATCGCATTCACGGTGGTGAAGATGATGGGCTTCTCGTGGCAGACCGCGCTGGCGGCGGTGTTCCTGAGCGGGGTGCTGTTCGTGGCCCTGACGGCGGCGCGAATCCGTCAATGGCTGCTCGACTCCGTGCCCTTGGGCCTGCGCTACAGCTTTGCCGCGGGTATCGGAATGTTTTTGGTCTTCATCGGCATGAACGAAGCCGGCATCGTGGCGCTGGGCGTGCCGGGCGCGCCGGTGCGAATCGGGATGCTGACCTCGCCGCAGGTGCTGGCCGCGGTCGGATGCTTTTTGCTGATCGCGGTGCTGACCATATGGGAAGTGCCGGGCGCGATCCTGATCGGAATCCTGGGGACCGGCGCCGCCTGCTTTTTGCTCGGCCTGGCGCCGGCACCCGCACGCTGGATTGGCGCGCCGCCCGATCCGCGTCCGCTCATATTTCAGATCGACCTGCGCCATGCGCTCAGCTGGCCCTTCGCCGGAGTGCTGCTGACCATCTTCATGATGGCGTTTATCGATACGCTGGGTTCGCTGATCGGACTATCGGCGCGCGCCGGATTTCTCGACCACCAGGGGCGCCTGCCGCAGATCGAACGGCCGATGCTGGCCGACGCGATCGCGACCACCGCGGCCGGACTGATCGGCACGACCACCTCCGGCGCCTACATCGAATCCGCCACCGGAATCGCGGCCGGCGGACGCACCGGTCTGACCGCGCTGGTGGCGGCGCTGCTGTTCGCCTCGGCGCTGTTTGTCGCCCCGCTTATCACCGCGCTTCCGCCCGCGGCCTACAGCCCGGCGCTGATCATCGTCGGGCTGCAGATGCTGACGCCGATTTCCATGATCGATTTCAACGATTTGACCGAAACGATCCCGGCCTTCGCCGTGGTGCTGCTGATGAGCTTTACCTACAACATCGGCGTGGGCATCACCGGCGGCTTCGTGCTCTACCCCTTGTTCAAGCTGATGACCGGACGGGCGCGCGAGGTGCGTCCCGGTCTGTGGGTTCTGAGCGGGTTTTCGCTGCTGTTTTTTATCTTTTATCCCTACCGCTGAACCGCAATCGGAGAGCCGGTTACTCTGCGCCCAGGCGCAACACGCGTCCGGGCATCGCTCCCGTATGCCGGCCGTGCTCGTAGAGCACCTCGCCATTGACAACCGTGTACTCGACGCCCTGTGCCGGGATCACCAGCCGCCGCCCGCCGCCGGGCAGATCGTTGAGCCATTGGGAGCGGCCGGTTGAGCCGATCGTGTTGTAGTCGAATATCGCGATGTCGGCGGGCAGCCCGGGAGCGAGGCGGCCGCGATTCGGGAATCCGAACAGCGCCGCCGGTTCCGACGTTATCCGGCGCACGGCATCTTCAAGGCTGAGCACGCCTTTGTCGCGCGACCACGTGCCGATCAGGTAGGTGGTGTAGCCGGCATCGCACAGAAGATCGACATGCGCGCCGCCGTCGGCAAGTCCGATCAGAGTGCGGCGGTCGTTGAGCAGCGGGGCCAGAATGTCTTCGTCCATCATGCTGACCGAGAACCAGGTGGCGAGGTCGTCCTCCAGCGCGATATCGATGAAAGTATCGAGCGGGTCGCGGCCGCGCTCGCGGCTGATCTCCGCGATGGTCTTTTTCTCCAGCGCCTTGAGGGCGGGATTGCTGGCCAGGTCGACATCGACGCGGTTCCAGTCGCTGGTGAAAATCTGCGGCCGGGTCATCTCCTCGCGAAACGCGCTGCGGAATTTCGGATCGCGGTAGATTCGCTTCTGCTCCTCGACCGTCTTGTTGAACAGCGATTTCCACGAATTGAGGCTCGCCATCAAAAATGGATTGCGCAGGTTAAGCTGCAGGCGCGAGGTATGCGCCGTCACCTGCGGAATTCCGCCGCGCGCGATCAACGGCTCGATGCGGTCCAAAGTTTCCAGACAGGTCTCGACATGACCATGCAGCGGCACCAGCGACAGCCATGTGACCGGCCTTCCGCTCTCGGTCAGCAACGTATCCAGGAGCTGCGCCTCTTCGTCGGACAGGGTGTCGATTTCCTGGCTGAGCGATATTTCAATCGTGCCCCGGCCCAGTTCCTTCAGAGCGTTGGCGTAACTCTTGAGCTCGTCAAGATTGGCCTGACGGCAGGCCAGCGGACGTCCCTGATAGCCGATATGCTGGCGCAGGCGCGTATGGGAAAAGCCGACCGCGCCCGCCGCGACGGCTTCTTTGACCATCGCCTTGATCTGGGCGATCTCCTGCGGACGCGCCGCCCGTTCCATCGATTCCTCGCCCATCACGTAATGGCGAAACGGCGTCAGCGGCGCCAGAAAGGCCAGGTTAAGCGCACTGCCTCGGCGCTGCGCCGCGTCGATGTATTCGGGAAAGCTTTGCCAGTCCCAGCTGGTGCCCTGGGACAGGACGTCGAACGGAATTCCCTCGACGTTGACCAAATCCCAGGTCGCAATCTCGCGCGCCTCGGGGCGGCACGGCGCGATGCCGACGCCGCAGTTGCCCATCACCACGCTGGTAACGCCGTGCCACGAGGAACAGGTGACCAGCGGGTCCCAGCAGATTTGCGCGTCGTAATGCGTATGGGGGTCGAAAAAGCCGGGGGCGACAATCAGCTCCGACGCGTCAATCAACTTGTGCGCGCGCTCTTTGATTTGGCCGATTTCCACCACCCGTCCGCCCGCCACGCCAACGTCGGCCCGGAAACGATCGCGGCCGGTTCCGTCCACCACAACTCCATTCTTGATTAACAAATCCAATGCCATAATCGGCGGCTCCCGTTGATTTTGGCGCGCCAGCGCAGCGCCCTGCCGAACGTGTCGATCATTGTTTAGCTCAGATGCGGCGACCGGGCTAATCCTTCCACTAACACGGCGGCCTGCTTTTGGGCTAGCCTTAAAACCAGGGAGAAACCGCGATGGCACAAGACGGCAAACAGCGGCTGGCCGGCAAGGTTGCGATCGTCAGCGGCAGCGGGCGGGGGATCGGGCGGTGCGAGGCGATGCTGCTGGCGGAGCAGGGCGCCAAAGTTGTGGTCAGCGATATCGGCAAGGATCCCGATGGCAAGCGCCGCGCCGACAAAGTCGCCGGCGAAATTCGCGCCGCCGGCGGCGAGGCGGTCGCGTCCACCGACAGCGTCTCCACCCTGGAGGGAGCGCATCGCACGGTCGAACTGGCGGTCAACAGCTTCGGCGGGCTGGATATTCTGGTCAACAACGCCGGTCTGCGCGCCGCCTATCCAATCGACGAACTGACCGAGGAGCAATGGAACCTGGTGCTGGATTCGCATCTGAAGGGCACTTATGCGCTGATCAAGTACGCGGTGCCGATCTTCCGCCGCCAGCGCTCGGGTGTAATCATCAACACCGGTTCCGAATCCGGTTTGGGGCATCCGTTCAACTCCGCCTATGCCGCCGCCAAAGAGGGCATCGCGGGACTGACGCGCAGCCTGGCGCGCGAGTTGGGGCGCCTGGGTATCCGATGCAACATGATTCGGCCGCGCGCGGCAACGCCCGGCGGTCCTGAGTTCATGGAGATGTATCAGAAGTGGATGCCGATTGCGCAGGCACTGGGACCGTACTGGCTGGGCGAGCGCGGCCACGTGCGCAGCGGCGAGATGAAGCCGGAGCGGGTCGCGGCGCTGGTGGTATGGCTGTGCACCGACGCCGCGCGCGAGGTTAACGGCCGCGGGTTTTACGTGGCCGGCGACGAGGTGGGCCTGTGGTCCGAACCGCAACTGGTCCGATGCCTGACGCGTCCGGGCGGCTGGGACCTCGACGCGCTGGATCAAACCGGTCCCGAGAGTCTGATTTTCGATCTGACCAACAGGTTCGCGATCAAAGGGCCGTCAGGCACAAATTGAAGCGCCTGGATGTCATTGCATGAAACACCGCGATATTGCTGCGGCGCCTGATTTCAACTCGGCCCTGCGCGCGCATGGAATCCCGCCGCTGCGCCGGACAGCGCCGCGAACGCTCCAGATCAACCTCGGCAAGCTGTGCAACCAGGCGTGCCATCATTGCCACGTCGACGCCGGGCCCGGGCGCAAGGAGCGGATGTCCGCGGCGGTCGCGCGGCGCCTGATGACGGTGCTGGCGGCGAGCCCCGCTATCGGTACCGTGGACGTGACCGGCGGCGCCCCTGAACTCAATGACAACTTCGGCTACATCGTGGAGAGTGCGCGCGCTTTGGGCCGGCATGTGATAGTCCGCTGCAACCTGACCGTGCTGTTCGTGCCCGGGATGCAATGGCTGCCGGATTTCTACCGCGGCGCGCAGGTCGAGCTGGTCTGCTCTCTGCCCTGTTACACGGCCGCCAACGTCGAACAGCAGCGCGGCAAAGGCGTGTTCGAGCAGAGTATCGCGGCGCTGCGCAGGCTGAACGCAATCGGCTACGGCCGCTCGGGGCTGCGGCTGAACCTGGTTTACAATCCGGTGGGCGCTTTCCTGCCGCCGCCGCAGGCCGAACTCGAAGCGCGCTACCGCGAGGAACTGCGCCGCTTCGGCGTCGAGTTCGATCGCCTGTTCACGATCACCAATATGCCGATTAAGCGCTTCGCGCGGCAGTTGAGGGATTGGGACAAGAGCTCCGAATACATGGGCCTGCTGGTCAACCATTTCAATCCCGCCACGGTGGCGGGCCTGATGTGCCGCTCGCTGGTAAGCGCGGGCTACGAGGGCACGCTGTACGATTGCGACTTCAACCAGATGCTGGAAATACCGCTGACGGCGCGCGGCCGCATCCTCACCGTCTGGGACATGGACGACCTGGCAAGCCTTGAAGGGACGGCGATTGCCACCGCGCCGCATTGCTTCGGATGCACCGCCGGAGCGGGTTCAAGCTGCGGCGGCGCGATCGACTGAAGCGGCGCAGTCCCTCACCGGCCCGAACGCCCGCGCGGCCCAGTCTCCGCATCCCCTGACGCCTGGACTGGAACCGGGGTTCGCCGCAAAATCCATTGCTCCCCCTGCTCTTCGACAACCGCCGAAGCGGTGGCGGGCATGCATACGATGTCGCCGAAGATATTGATGCCGTTGTGGACGAGAAAACTCTGAACGACGAGGTTCGCTTCGGTGCGGCGGGCGGCGCGCATAAAGAAACGCCGGCGCGCGCGGCGATTATCGCCGCGGCATTCATCAATCATCCGGTCCGGCGACAGCCGGAGCGCGCGGCACAAACGCAGCAAAATTCCGGTCCGTTCGGCGACCTCATCGGCGGAGCATCCGATCCGATGCGTCAATTCGCGGCGCCACAGCTCCACCGTCCGGCTGTGGATCCATTCGCCGCCGATCATATTGGAGTGATTACAGCCAGTCGGGTTTTTCATTGGGCAGCCGGCGGCCGTTGGCGATAAAGAAACCGCGGATGACGTTGCCGCGGGCGGTGCGCTCGCTCCAGGTTCCCGAAATCCGCGCGGAGAACTCCCTGACCCGATCCGAGTAGAAGTTGCGCTTTTTGTATTTCTGCGTCTCGACGTCGAAAATCTCGGCCACCATCTGATCCGGAGAGCGGCCCACGAACGCGCAGAATTCGGCCAGGATCGCAAGACGCTGCTGCTGTTCGGCGCCGCTCAGCCCCTTGCCTTTCAGATCCTCGACGTATTTGCGCACGGCGGCGGAAGCATCAAATGCGTGTTCGGTCATCGGCGTCATCCGGGCGGCTATTCCGGCAAGCCAAACAGATGCGCCAGGGCTCGAATCTCGTCGGCGCGCCATCGCAGCGGAGCCGGCTCCTGAAGCATCCCGGCGGCCTTCAGATCGGCGGTCACCGCGGGGTCGGACTGGAGTGGAACGCCCCATTTGCCGCTGAAATAGAGCTTCTCGAACGGCGGCGACGGGCGCTGCCCGCCCGCGTCGGGCGACTCCGCCGGGTAGCCCACCAACTGCACCTGGGTCGGCGTCACGTATTCGGGCATGTCGAGAATCTGGCGGATCTGCGCCCGCCTGCCGGTGACCAGCGCCGTTCCCAGTCCCGCGTCGACCGCGGCCAGAAGCGCGGAACCCACGGCCAGGCCGCATTCGAACGCGCTGAGCCATTCGGCAAACACGTGATCCCCCGCCATCACGTTGAAATCCGCGTTGGGGATCACCGCGGTCTCGATAAACTCCCGGCTCCAGCCATGAGTGGAGTTGAGCGCGCGCACCTCGATCAGTTCGGTCAGCGCGCCGCGCAGGCTTTCCCATCCGGACATGTCGATAGCCCACACGATGAATACCGGCGCCTGCTGGGCGTGCGGCTGGTTGTACATCGCGTCGATCAGCGCCTGGCGCACATCGTCGGGAGTTTTGCCGCGTTCGATCACGACCGCCTTGCGGATCAGCTTGGCATTGCCATGCTGTGACTGCAGGCGCGCGGCCTCCAGGATCGCCTGGATTTTGTCCGGCTCCACGGGCTGCCAACTTTTGAAGTAGCGAATCGTCCGCCGGTTGCCGACCGCCTGTTTGAATTCCATCGCGATGCTCCCCTGTTGGCGCGAGCGTGCTGAATTCAGATAGCCGAGAGGCGATGAAAATCGCAAGCTGGCAGGCGCGCAAGCGCGGGAAATTGCGCCGCGCGTTCAGAGAAACTCGGCGAACACCGAATCGGCCAACTCCAGCCCGCGTTCGCTCAGCCGGATTCGGCCGCCCTCGTGCAGCAGCAATCCGCCCTCGGTCAGGCGCTTTTGCTGGACGCCGAAGCGCTGCTCGAAACTGACGCCGAAGCGTTGCTCGAAGCGGCGCAGCTCCAGTCCTGCAGTCAGACGCAGGTTGAGGAACGTGAACTCCGACGCGCTTACTCCCGCGTCGAGGGTTTCGCCGCCGGCCTGGGCGACGCCGTTTGTTGTCGCGGCGGCGATGTAAGCCTGCGGCAGACGCAGATTCCACCAGCGCCGGCCGGCCGGACCTTCGGCGGCGTAGCTGTGGGCGCCGGCGCCGAGCGCGAGATAGGATTCGCCGCGCCAGTAGGTCAGGTTGTGCCGCGCTTCGCATCCGGGACGCGCGTAATTGGAGATCTCGTACATCGGGTAGCCGCGCCGCGCCAGTTCCCGGCGCACCATCGCGTACATCGCAGCCTGGGTTTCGTCGGGCAGCTGGCGCATCCGGCCGGCTTTGAGCGCCGCCCCGAAAGCCGTCCCTTCTTCGAAGGTCAGATTGTAGGCCGAGATGTGATCGGGACCGAGCGCGGCGGCGGCATCGATATCGGCGGCCGCGTCCTCCAGGCGCTGCCCGGGAACGGCGAAGATCAAATCCAGATTGAGCTGGGCGAAGCCCGCCGCTCGCGCCTGTTTTACGGCGGCTATGGTTTGATCGGCGCTATGGATGCGACCGAGGAACCGCAATGTTGCCGGATTGAAGGATTGCGCGCCCAGGCTGATGCGATTGATGCCGGCCGTTCGCATCCCGCGCAGCTTTTGCGCACTGACCGTCCCCGGATTGGCTTCGGCGGTGATTTCCGCGTCAGACTCTATTCCGAAGAGGCGGCGGGCTTCTTCCAGCACGCGCTCCAATGACCTTGGATCGAACAGCGAGGGCGTGCCGCCGCCGAAGAACACCGTGCGGACGCGAGCGCCGGCCCACGGCGCCTGCACGGCCCGCGCGCGCATCTCCGCAATCAGCGCGTCGACGTATTGCGTCTCCGGCCAGCCCTTGACCGCATACGAGTTGAAGTCGCAGTAGGGACACTTCGCCTCGCAGTACGGTATATGGATGTAAAGCGAAAAGCTCACCGGCCTCAATCTTATCCTTTTACCGGTGGAGCAGACATCATCAATCGGCTACACCGCCGGCATTTCGCCCGTTATACTCGAACGACTGCGGACGGGTTAACGCGTTGAGACAAAATATTCAGTTGGGACGGGGCGCTGCGGGCGGGGCGACGGAGGCTGGCAGCACGGCAATTACGGCAAAGCGGGCGCAGGCGGCGCAATCGGGCTTCAAAATGGCCAGCCTGGTGGCGTCCGGGATGCTGCTCAGCCGGGTCGCGGGACTGGTTCGGGAGAGCGTCTTCGCCCATTATTTCGGCAATTCCGACGCCGCCGACGCCTTCAAAGCCGCCTTTCGCATCCCCAATATCCTGCAGAACCTGTTCGGCGAAGGCGTTCTGTCCGCCTCCTTCATCCCGGTTTACAGCCGCCTGCTGGGCGCCGGCGACGACGAGCATGCCAACGTTCTGGCTTGGACGCTGGGCGCCATCCTGAGCCTCACCATCTCCATCCTGGTGCTGATAGGCGTGGCCGCGGCGCCCTGGCTTATCGACGCCATCGCGCCCGGCTTTCACGGCCCCAAGCGCGAACTGACCACGCTGCTGGTTCGTATTCTCTTTCCCGGCGCCGGTCTGCTGGTGATGTCCGCATGGTGCCTGGGCGTGCTCAACAGCCATCATCGGTTCTTCGCCTCCTACACCGCGCCGGTGGCGTGGAACCTCGCCATCATCGGGTTTCTGCTGTTTTACGGGCCTCACTCGGTTCAGAATCGGCTCGCGGTTCTGACGGCGTGGGGCTCGGTGGTGGGTTCGGGGCTGCAGGTCGGGGTGCAGATACCGCAGGCGATCCGATTGGCGGGGCGTCTGCACGTCAACTTCCGGCGCACGCTGGAGTCGCTGCGCGCGGTGCTGAACAATTTTCTGCCGATCGTGACCGGACGCGGCGTGGTCCAGATCAGCGCCTACATCGACAACCTGCTCGCCAGCCTGCTGCCGACCGGCGCGGTGGCGGCGCTGAATTACGCGCAGATTCTGTACCTGCTGCCGGTGAGCCTGTTCGGGATGTCGGTGGCGGCGGCGGAATTGCCGGGGATGTCGCGCGCCAGCGGCAGCGCGGAAGAAGTGGCGCGGGTGCTGCGCGGACGGCTCAATGTCGGCCTGCGCCAGATTGCGTTTTTCGTAATCCCGTCGGCGGCGGCGTTTTTGTTTCTGGGCGATGTCATCGCGGGCGCGATTTTTCAATCGGGACATTTCAGCCGCGCCGACGCGGTCTACGTCTGGGGCATCCTGGCCGGCTCCGCGGTGGGGTTGCTGGCGGTGACGATGGGCCGCCTGTACTCCTCCGCGTTCTATGCCTTATGGGACACGCGCACGCCGCTTAAGTTCGCCGTGGTGCGCGTGCTCCTGACCGTAGGACTGGGATATTACTGCGCGCTCTACCTGCCTGCCCGGCTGGGCTTTGGGCTGCGATGGGGCGTGGCGGGACTCACCGCGTCGGCGGGAGTTGCCGGATGGGTGGAGTTTTCGCTGCTGCGCTATGCGCTCAATCGGCGTATCGGCAGGAGCGGTTTGGAGCGCGGCCTGCTCCTGCGCTTGTGGGCGATGGCGGTGGCGGCGGCGGCGGCCGGATGCGCGGTGAAGTTCTCGCTGCACGGCCATGGCCCGAAAATCGTGGCGATGGCGGTGATTCCGGCTTTCGGCGCCGCTTACCTCGGGCTGGCCTGGCTGTTCGGAATCGAGGAGCTGAACCTGCTGATGGCAAGGGTGATGCCGCGCGGCCTGAGCGGCGCGGGCGGCGCCAAATAGGCGATGCGCCAATCCAGCTATTGACTGCAATGCGATGCGTATAAAGTATCGTGCAATAAATCCGCTCGCGGCCCGCTTGTGCGCAGGTTGGGCGCCGAATGGAGTGCTCTAAGGAGATTTTATCGCAAATGGCGCTCAGGACCGCCGAGGAATACAAGAAGTCTCTGCGCGATGGCCGCAGCGTTTACTTTCGCGGCCATAAGGTCCCCGACGTTACCGCCCATCCGGTCATCGGACTTGCCACCGAGCATGCCGCACTGGACTACCGGATGGCCGAGGACCCCCGCTTTCGCGAGCTCGCGGTGATCAAGGCCGAGGGCAAGGAATACAGCCGCTATTACCATCTGCCGCGCAATTCCTCGGACCTGCTCAAGCGCAGCGAACTGATCGCCGCCTCCACGCGCGAAGCCGCCACTTTGGTCGTCCTGATCAAGGAAATCGGCACCGACGCGCTCTACGCGCTCCATTTGCTGGGCGCCGAGATGGCGGCGCGCGGCAAGACCGAGTACCGCGATCGCATCGCGAAGTACCACGCCTACTGCCAGGACAACGATCTGGCGCTCGCCGTCGCCCAGACCGACGTCAAAGGCGACCGTTCGCTGGGGCCAACCGCGCAGGAGCATCCCGACTACTACGTGCACATGGTCGAGGAGCGTCCCGACGGAATCGTGGTGCGCGGCGCCAAGGTGCATACCTCGGTGGTCACCAACACCAACGAAGTGATCGTGCTGCCCACGCGCGCGATGCGTCCGGAGGATCGCGCCTACGCGGTGGCGTTCGCGATTCCGGTTGATACGCCGGGGCTCAAGCTGATCGCCAGCCCGCACGGCAGCGCGAAAAAGGACCCGATCGAGCATCCCATCAGCGGCCGCCACAAGATGATGGAGACGCTGACCGTATTCGACGACGTGTTCGTGCCCAAAGAGCGGATCTTTCTGCAGGGCGAGACCGAGTTCGCGGTCTTCCTGGCGCTGAGCTTCGTCCGCTTCCATCGCTTCACCGCGGTGTCCTACAAGCTGCCGCTGATGGAACTGTTGTGCGGCGCGGGACATGCCGTGGCGGAGGCCAACGGCATTTCAGCCGCCGGCCACGTGCGCGACAAACTGACCCATCTGGCGGCCTATCACACCACGGTGCGCGGACTGATCGAGCAGGCGGCGGCGGCCTGCACCATGGAGCATGGAATCGCGGTGCCCAATACGCTGCTGGTCAACGTGGCCAAGTATCACTTCGCCCACAATTACCATCAGGCGGTCCAGATCGTGCAGGATTTGGCCGGCGGTCTGCTGGTCACCGCGCCCTCGGCCGAGGACCTCACCTCCGAGGCCACGCGCGATTACGTACTGAAGTACATGGGCGGCAGGAAGGGCTTCGGCGCGGAGCAGCGGCTGCGGCTGATCAACCTGATCTCGGACCTGACCTCGTCGGATTACGGCGGCTACCAGGAAGTGCTCGCGGTCCATGCTGAAGGCGGGTTCGAGGCGGAAAAGCTGCAGGCCTACCGCGAATACGATTTCAAGTCGGTGGCGGCGTACGCGCGCAAAGTCGCCGGCCTGTGAAGCGCCGCGCCGATCTTCATTGCGCTGGCTGCGCGACGATGCCTGGGCCTGCGCCGATGGCGCGCGGGGACTTGGCTTTTAGTGATCGAACAGGCGAGGTTGCAGACTCCGGCTTTACCGGCGCCGGGTGCCGGCGAAGATTACCGGCCTGATTGCGCCGCGCAAGGCCGCGCACGCGATTACGCCGCCCGCGCCCAGCGCCGTGCAGTCGTCCAGGCAATCGTCGTATTCGCTGCGCGTGTCGACCAGGCAGTCTTCCAAATCCTGCAGGTCCTTGTCGCCGTTTTCATATCGCGTCCGGCAATCGCCCAGCGCGGAGACGTATTCATTCCTGCAATCGTCGTTGCATCCGTCGCCCGCCGCGGCCGCATTGGAGCTCACGATCAGGACCGCCAGGAGAATTAAGGCAGCCACCCGGACCAGCCATGATTGGCGGGAGGAAGCGGGGAGCAGTTTGGCATGGGGGCCGCGGCCGTGCCGCCATTTTGCGAAACCAACCGCGAAGCTTGCCCCAACCGAGGTCATCACACAGCTGAACCGGTCCATACCGGTTGACCTTTTGTGTTTGATTAATTCTTATCGAGCACAAGCTGCGAGGCAACCGGCGCCATAGCCCGGTGGCGGCAGGGTGTGTTTGCGGCGGAAACCTTAAATAAACGAAAGCGCCAGCTTTGTGCCTGAACCGGTTTTGTACGGTTATGGATTCCGGCCTCGACGCTCTGCGCGTCCGCTGCCGCTCATCGCCGCGGCGATGCTGCTGCTGGCCGCGCCGTCAGCCTTCGCCAGTCCGCGCTTGTGGCAGCCCTTGCTCCTGCGCGGAGCTCAGCTGCCTCAACTGCTGAACGTGCCGGTCCGACGGCTTGAGGTGCTCGCGGTCCATGGCGGAAAGCTGGCGCCGATACCGTTTCAAGTCGATTCGATGCTGGTGGGCGGAATTTTGTCGCTGCCGCAAGGCCCCGTTCCAACCGTCGACCAGCTGCCGCAGGCGCTGGGCCCCAGCGACGAATTGTCGATGATGATGTTTGATTTGGGAGCGCGCGCGGCGGCCGCGGCCGCGACGCCGCCGGACGCGCTGGAAATCGCCGTCGCTGACCCGCTGGGAGGCGGCATTCGCTATGCCTATATCGCCGCGGTCAGCGATCCGCGGCGCAGCGCGGTCAGCTACGTTAACTATGAACCGCCCGCCGCGATAATCGAAACCGACCATTACCGCCTGGGCTTCAGGAACGAGTTTCCCGACGAGCTTCACTTGCCCGGGCGCAACGGCGCACTGTCGGGCAACCTGATCAGCGGTTTCGAGCTGCGCGGAAAAATCACGGTGCTCAATCTGCTCCAGTTTCATCTGACCGAGCGTGACGTGGACAGCAGGATGCTGGCGTATCGGGCGGGTCCGATTCGGGTGATCCGGCGCGTCGGTCATCGCCTCAAGGTATTCATGGGCATCCATTCGCCCGAGGTATCCACGGTGGAGTTCTTCTATCGCGATTTCGCGCAGGCGCCGTTCACGATGCGCCTGCCGCTGCGCAAATTGTTCCGCGACATCCAGGGACGCATCGCGATGGATTTTGTCGATCTGCGGGGTTATTACCTGCTCGCATCCGGACTGCACCAACCGCTGCCGATAGACGCGAACACCGCCGCGGCCGTGGGCGAAACGACTGCGGCCGACTGGCTGGCGGTGCGCGGCGGCGGGCGCGTGATGTTACAGACCTTTGCCGCGTCCGCCGAGTTGTCGGCAATCAAGCGCGTGCTCTATTACCGCGCCGACGCTGCCGGGGCGGGGGGGGCGCTGGCGGCCGCGGTCGGAATCGATACCGACGGATGGCAACGGTTGCCGGCCGGGCCTCATCGCTTCAACCCGCTGCTGATCAGCGTCCCCGAAGGATATGGCGCCGATCGCGCGATGGCCGAGGCCACCGTCGCTCCGGTGGTAACCGTGCGCGCAGTCAGCGAGCGCGATTCGGCTCCTTCGGCCGCGCGGTCCGGCGCCACCCAGTGTCCGGCGCCGCTGAACGAGGAAGGCAAGTAAGGCCATGCCCTTGACGCCGCCGCCGCGGCAATCGCAGGCCAAAGACGCCTGCCGCGGCTGCCGATCAGGAGAAGGCGGCGTCGAGTTCCTCAATCTGCGCAGGCGTCAGGCGCCATCCCGAGGCCGCGCAATTCTCCTCAACCCGCGCAACGTGATTTGACTTGGGAATCGCGATCACACCGGGCCGCGAGAGGCACCAGTTGAGCGCCGCCTGGGCCGGGGTTTTTCCCGCCTCAGCCGCGATTCGCGCCAGCACTCGCAGCGCCTTATTGGCGCGCAGCCGCGGTATCTGCGCCAGCCGCCCGTCGTCGAGCGGCGTGTAGGCAATTATCGTTATCCGATTGCGCTCGCAATAGGGCATCAGGCCGGTCTCGATCTCGCGCCGGTTAAGGTTGTAGAGCACCTGGTTGGACACGATCGGATAGTTGTTCAGGGCAGCCTGCGCCGCCCTCAGCTCGGCGAGCGAGAAATTGCTGACGCCGACATACCGGACCATCCGCCGATCGACCAGCGTTTCCATCGCGCGCATGGTCTCTTGAATCGGAACCGCCGAATTGGGCCAATGAATCTGGTAGAGGTCGATGATACTGCATTGCAGGCGGCGCAAACTGGCTTGGGCCGCCCGCAGCACGTCGTCATGGCGAAGATGGGCGCCCGAAACCTTGGTCGCGATGAACACCCGCTCGCGAACCCCCTCGATCGCCTGTCCGACAACCTCTTCGGTGCCATAGACCTCTGCCGTATCGATTAAGGCGGCACCCAGTTCGATGGCGCGGCGCAGCGGTTCGACGCCGCCGCTGTAACGCCATACTCCGATGCCAATCTCCGGCACTTTCACACCGGTCGCGCCCAGTTGCCTGGTTTCCATCGCACGACTCCATTGATGTTCGGGGAATTTCGCGTTTGTATTCCACTTCAGTTTGACAGGCACATCCGCGAACGCAACTGATCAGGCCCTCAGGCTCGACGGCGGGGCGGCTGATGTGCGACAAACCTCAGGCAGGGCCGCCGCGGCCCGGTTCTGATCGGAGAGTTTAGATGGAAACGCTCAAAGACAAAGCCGCCATAGCCGGAGTGGGTAATACCGAGTACTCGCGGGATTCGGGACGCAGCGAGATAACGCTTGCGGCCGAGGCGATTCGCAACGCCATCGCCGACGCCGGGCTGAAACCCTCCGACATCGACGGCATCGCCAAGTTCAGCATGGACAACAACGACCACGTTCATCTGGCGTCCAACCTGGGCATCACCAGGCTGCGGTTTTTCGCCGACGCGCCGTGGGGCGGCGGCGGCGGACCGGTCGGCACGGTGCTGCTGGGCGCGATGGCGGTAGCGACCGGGATGGCCAGTTGCGTGGTGGCCTTTCGCGCCATGAACGAACGCTCCGGGCGCGGCACCAACCGCTTCGGTCTGGCCCAGGTGCGTCAGGGCGCGCCCGGAGCGCGGGCCTACTCCGAGCCCTTCGGGCTGTTCAGCCCGGCGCAGGCGGTGGCGTTGAGCGCGCGCCGCCACATGCATCTTTACGGCACGAAAAGCGAGCACTTCGGCGCAATCGCGGTCGCCTGCCGCACCCACGCCCAGACCAATCCCAACGCCGTGATGCGCGGGCGTCCGCTGACGATCGAGGACCATCAGAGTTCGCGCATGATTTCCGATCCCTTGCGGCTGCATGATTGCTGTCTTGAAACCGACGGCGGGGCGGCGGTGGTGATCACCAGCGCCGAGCGGGCGCGGGATCTGAAACACAAGCCGGTCTACATCATGGCGGGCGCGTTCGGCGCCACCGATCGCAACACCCAGACGATGATAAAACACCTCGACCAGCCGCAGTCGGAGTCCACCGTCATCGCGCAGGACTTGTTCGCGCGCGCCGGCGTTGCCCACCAGGACATCGACGTCTGCTTCATCTACGACCATTTCACTCCGCTGGTGCTGATGGCGTTTGAGGAGCTGGGTTTCTGCCGGCGCGGCGAAGGCGGCCCTTTCGTCTCCGACGGCAAGCTGCTGTGGCCCAACGGCTCGCTGCCATTCAATACCAGCGGGGGCAATCTGTCCGAAGGCTATATCCATGGGATGCAGAACACGGTGGAGGCGGTGCGTCAGCTTCGCGGCCAGGCCATCAACCAGGTCAAGGACGCCCGGATAGCGCTGGTCGCGTCGGGCAACGCGGTGCCCACCACCGCGATGATCCTGCATCGCTGAGACGCTTGTCAGAGGAGAGAGTTTCATGGCGGCACCATCCAATTTTCCCGTCCCGATTCCGGATTTCGACGCCGAGGAATTCTGGGCGGGATGCAATCGGGGGGAACTGATGATGCAGCGATGCGCGGAGTGCAAACGATTTCGCTGGCTCCCGCGCTCGATGTGTCCGTTCTGCAACTCGCTGGAGCGGGAATGGATAAAAGCGAGCGGCCGGGGAAAAGTATATTCCTACACAATAGTCACTCATCCGGTGCATCCCGCCGCGGTCAGCCGCGTGCCCTATAACGTCGTACAGGTGCAACTCCAAGAAGATCCCGATCTTATTTTGGTCACCAATCTGGTTGGCATCGCGAACGACGCCATCCGCATCGGCATGCCGGTCCAGGCCGTCTTCGAGGAGCTCGAACCGGGAGTGAAGCTGCCGAAGTTCAAACCCGCGTGATTGCGGGCATTGGCGTTTTGCCGCGGATAAGCTTTGGCGCAGTGAAATCGTTTGACGGTTGACTCCCGCAATCGGCCTGGCGATGCTTGCGCTGGAGCGCCCCGGTTTTCGCTCAAGTGAAGATTACCCAGGAGTTCGTAAGCGCCGGTCTGCGCCAGGCGCGCTACGTCACCAATGAACGGGTGGAGACGGCGCTCTACCTTGCCCTTGCCCTGGAAAAACCCCTGCTGATCGAAGGACCGGCGGGCGCGGGCAAAACTGAAATCGCAAAAGCGCTGGCCGAGATGCTCGCCACCGAACTGGTCCGCCTGCAATGCTATGAAGGGCTGGACGAGGCCCGCGCCCTGTACGAATGGAATTACCAGAAGCAGCTTCTGCGCCTGCAGGCCGACGAGCAGCAGGGACTGAGCTGGGAAGAGCTGTCGCAGCATATTTTCTCGCGCGAATACCTGCTCGAACGTCCGCTGCTCAAGGCGATAAGCGCCCCGCGCAAGGTGGTGCTGCTGATTGACGAAATCGATAAGGCGGACGAGGAATTCGAGGCTTTTCTGCTCGAGTTGCTGTCCGATTTCCAGATCAGCATTCCGGAACTGGGTACCGTGCGCGCACACGAGCGTCCGGCGGCGGTGCTGACCTCCAACCGGGCGCGCGAATTGTCCGAAGCGCTGCGCCGCCGCTGTCTGCATCTGTTTATCGATTTCCCCGGTATCGAGCAGGAACGCCGGATCCTGGAGCTCAAGGTTCCCGGGCTGGACGCCGCGATGGCCGCGGCGGCGGCGCGATTCGTCAATTCGCTGCGCAAACTCGAACTGGCCAAGCAGCCGTCGATCGCGGAGACCCTGGACTGGGTGCGTGCGCTGATGCAGCTGGGCGTCAAGGAGATCGACCAGGCGGCGGTCCGCGCCACGCTGGGCCTGCTGCTCAAACATGAAGGCGACCGCGCACTGGCCGAAAGCAAGGCCGCATCGATGCTTGCGCGCTCGCGCCCCGGTCATTGAGATGCGCGAGGCTATCCTCGGATTCATCGCCCGGCTGCGCGCGGCCGGCGTGCGGATTTCGGTTGCCGAATCGATCGACGCGGCGCATGCGGTGGCTGCCGCCGGACTGACGCGGACGCGGATGCGCGAGGCGCTCGCGGCAACGCTGATCAAGGAGGAAGCCGACCGCCCCCTCTTCGACCGCGAGTTCGACTCCTACTTCTGCGCGCGGGGGCGCCGCGAGAAAGAAACCCGGCGCGGGCAGAGTTGGCAGGGAATGACCGGACAGCAGGGCCAGCCTTCGGATGGCGGCGCGCCGCCGCGCAGCCCTTCAAAACCGCCGCGGCGCGCGACCGGCAGCCAGCCCGCTGCGCAGGACAAAGACGAGGGCAGGACCGCGGCGCATCAGACGCAGCAATCCGCTGACGCCGAGGCCGAAGGCGCGGCGCATTTGCGCGAGCACGAGCGCGCCGGCGC
>JAJPJA010000057.1 GCA_021324455.1 Pseudomonadota bacterium
ATCGATCTGGTCGAACCGCTGAACTTCGACTCCCTGATGAGCGTGGAGCATCACTTCACCGGCTTCGCCATGATTCCGAACAACACCCAGTTGCTGGCCTACGTCGCGGGCCGGACCAGGCGCATCCAACTCGTCACCGACGTGATCGTGCTGCCGTGGCATGATCCGATAAGAGTGGCCGAAGAGGTGGCCACGCTCGACGTGCTCTCGGGCGGACGGACGATTTTCGGCTTCGGCCGCGGCGCCGCTCCGGTCGAATACGACGGCTTCGGCATCCCGATGGATGAGTCGCGGGAGCGGTTCAAGGAAGCGGCGGAGATCGTGCTCAAGGGACTGACGCAGGAGCGCTTTTCCTACAACGGCAAGCATTTCCGGATTCCCGAGATCAGTATCCGGCCGCGCCCGGTATCGCATCCCGAACGCCGCTTCTATGCCGCGTCGATCAGTCCCGAGTCGGCCGAAATCATGGCGCGGCTGGGATTCGGCGTCTTCATTATCGCGCAGAAGGATTGGGACACCGCCCGCGCCGACCTCGATCGATATCGCGCCACGGCGATCAGCGCCGGACTCAAGCCGCGGCCACCGATTTGTACCCTCAATGTCATGGTCGGCGAGGATTACACCGAGTTGTGGGAGCGCGCGCACAAGTATTTCGGCAACATGTTCAAGGCCATCAATTCCCATTACGGCTTTACCCAGGGACGGCTGCAGAATCTCAAGGGCTTCGAGTTCCACGCCAAATTCGAAAAGACTTTCGCCAAGCTGACCAGCGATTCGGCGGCGGAAGCGCGCGCGCTGGAATATTTCATGAAACTGCACGTAATCGGCACGCCGCGCCAGGTGCTGGAGCAGCTGGAAACGATTCAGAAGAAGATGGGGATGGAACATCTCGGCCTCGGATTCAGCTTCGGCGGGATGCCGCGGGCGGAGGTCGAGCGCAGCATGCGCCTGTTCGCCGACAAGGTGCTCCCGGTGCTGCATCATGATCCGGCCTTCGCGGTGGCCGAGAGCTATACCTGAACGCGGTTCAGGCTCGCGCGATACGAGGTTCGGTCTATGAGCCAGGAGGTCAGGGCGGCGATCGTTACCGGCGCCAGCCGCGGGATCGGCAGGCAGATCGCGCTGCGGCTTGCGCGCAATGGCATCAACCTGGTGCTGGCGGCGCGCACCATGGAGGCAGGGACAAGCCGATGGCCCGGGTCGCTGGCGGAAACCGCGGCGCAGGTGCGCGAGTTGGGCGTCGAGGCGGCGCCGATCAAATGCGACGTCACGCGGCGCGATGATGTGCAGGCGCTGTGCGACGCGGCGATCGCGAAATACGGATGCGTCGATATCCTGGTCAATAATGCCTTGTACCTGGGACCGGGGATGTACAATCCATTCCTGCAGACCGCGTTTGAAACCTGGGACCGGAACATGGAAGCCAACCTGATGGCGCCGGTCGTGGCCAGCAGGGCGTGTCTGCCCGCGATGCTTGAGCGCGGCCGCGGCGTGATCCTCAACCTGACCTCAGTGGCTGCGACGATGAGCGCGAGCACGCCGGGCGCCAGCGGTATCGGCGCGCCCTACGCGGTGGCCAAGGCTGCTCTCAACCGGTTCGTGGTGGGTTTGGCGCTGGAGACCAAAAGCGCGGGCGTGGGCGTATTCGCGCTGGATCCGGGCGCGGTCCTGACTGAGCGCGCGGATCAGGAGATTCGCACCGGCCGGCGCCCCAATGTAATGGCGCGCCAGCCGATGGATATCCCGGCCGCCGCCGCGGAGTATTTGTGTTTACACTGTCCGCTCGAGTTGAGCGGAGAGGTGGTCGAAGCAAAGGCGTTGGTGGAGAGATTGGGCTTGGTTTGAGCTGGCGCGCGCCCAACAATGCTTGCGTCTATGACCGGCAGGGACGCCGGTCCTGCCGCTTTTGCGCCTCGTTGCTCCCCTCCAATCAAAACCGGGCGGGAATCGGGGCTCAGGGATTCCTTGCCTCCTGCGGTTTGGGCTGCGCTTTGGGCAGGTCGACCGGACGTTCGATCAGCACGCCTTCATTTTTGAGCTGCGCGATGCGCTCGTCGGAGTAACCGAGGTAATGCTTCAACACGTCAATATTATGCTGGCCCAGCAGCGGCGCCTGCAGGTCCTGCGGGTCCGCGCCGGATGAAAACCGGATGGGAAATCCCGGCACGTCCACTTCGCCCAGCATCGGATCCTGCGCCTTGCGCACGGTGCCGCGCTGGCGCAGATGCGGATGCGCCACGGCTTCGGACGTGTTGAGCACAGGAGCCACCGGGACGCGATTTTCGTTCAGCCGCCGCAGCGCTTCGTCTTCCGGCGTCGCGTCGAACCATTGCTGGACGATTTGAATCACGCGCTCGCGGTTTCGCACCCGCTGGGCGTTGGTGGCGAAATCCGGATGCCGCGCCAGTTCGGGCTGGTCCATCGCGACGCACAACTGCCGCCACATCTTGTCCATCGGACACAGCAGGCACAGCCAATGTTTCTCGCCCTTGAACAGCCCTTGCGGGCATAGCGCGGTATCGTGGCGGCCCAGGCGGCGGGGCCGCAGCTTGCCGCCGTAAAGCGCCTGCCGGACGACCGCCTGATCCTGCGCATAGAAATACGAATCCAGCAGCGACGCTTCGAGATACTGGCCTTCGCCGGTCTGCGAGCGGTAAAACAATGCCGACGCGATTCCCGCCGTCGCCGTCATTCCGGTCAGATAATCGCCGATGGCGACGCCGGGCAGCGTCGGCGACCCGTCGGGCTCGCCGCCCATTACATCCATCACGCCGGCGTAGCATGCGCCCAGGTAATCATAGCCGGGCTGACTGGAGAGCGGCCCGGTCTGACCGAACGCCGACACCGAACACATGATGATGCGCGGATTGATTTGACGCACCGATTCGTAATCCAGACCCATCCGGGCCATCACGCCGGGCGCGAAATTCTCCACCAGGACGTCGAAATGCGCAATCATCTCGCGCACGATCTCAACCGCGCGCGGGTTGCGGAAGTTCAGGCACAGGCTTTTCTTGCCGCGATTCAACCTGACGAACGCGGTGCCGCGATTGTTCGCCTGGATGAAGAAGCGGTAGCGATCGCCCGTGGGCCCCAGTTCAATCTTGACTACCTCGGCTCCCATCTCGACCAGCAGATGCGTAGCCGAGGGCCCTGCGATAACCTGGGTCATGTCGAGAATCTTGACGCCGCTCATGATTCGCCTGGGCGCGCGTGCAGCCATTTGCCACCTCCGCTGAAAGCTTGCCGGGCAGTGGCCGAACTATGGGACAACGAGCCGCCCCGATGCAAGCGCCAATCAGGAGGAGCCGCACAGCGTGCCGTTGATGTCGCATTGCGGTTTGATGCCGCGGTCGCGCTGCTGCTGGTCAAGCGTGAATATCGCCGCGTTGGTCGCCGCGCCCGCAGCGCATCCGCATAACTGGCTGGCGCAGCAACTGCACTGAGCGGCGGTTTCCGCTTTGACGATTTCCGAAATATCGCATTGCGACAGGCCCGCGCACGCCTTACCCACCAGGTCGAGGTCGTTGCACTGATCGGTGCACAGCGTGGCGTCGCAGGTGTATCCGGCCTGAACGCCGCCTGATTGCAGGCATCCCGCGTACTCGCCGCATACGACCCGGCAATCGACGCCGCTGCCCGGCGGCAAGGTGGTGCTGCCGGGCACATACAACGGACATCCGACGCCGCCGGGCGCGTCGGGCAGGCATGCCGGGGGATTGGGAATACCGGAGGTGGACCCGCTTGCGCGGGCGGTTGATGCGGTGGCGGTGGGCGCCGGCGTGGGTGCATACGCCGCCGACCACACCAGGTCGCCGCCGAGGCTGCATGACTGATCGTTCTGGCCGACCTGGTAGGGGCCGTCAAAAACCGGACAGGAGCATTCGACGATACCGGGCTGATCGGTCGCGAAACAGGGCGCCGTCATGCATCCGGCATACGGCGCGCGGCCGCAGTTGGTCTGGCCCAGACCGTCGGCCGGCACGCAATCGAAGCTGAAGGTGGAGTACAGATTGGTGCCCGGAATCAGCTTGCCGTGGTTGACCGCCTGGCAGACCGGCGCCGAATTGACGCTCGCGCAGCCGCTGCCGTCGCTGCCGCATTGCGCGACCGTCTCCTGGTAAACGTCGAAGTTCAGAATCGCGTTGATATCGACGAAGTAAACGCCATATGGGATTTGGAAGCATCGGCAGTCCGCGTAAAGCCCATCCGGCGTCAGCGTACAGGACAGGTCCTCGCTACCGCTGGACGGTCCCGAGTAGTAGCATAAAGCGAACGGACCGCCGCGGCATGGCAGAAAGTTGCTCGCGGTCAACGAGATGTCGGCGTAGGCCGGTCCCAGCGGCGTGGTCCAGTTGGCGGGGTTGCTCCAGAACGCGTGCGAGTTGGGCACAAAGTGAACGAACCCCGGCCCCGGCGAGGAACCGCCGCCGTTACATCCCGCCGCAATAAGCAATAGCAGCGCAACTCCGCCGGCAAGCATTCCATAACGCTCGCAATCCCGCATTCCAAATTGCCCCCGCAATAGAAGTGAGCAGGGGCGGCGCCGTTCTTCTGTCAAATAAGAGACCGGATTGGCGCATGCCGCGCTAATTTTCAAACGTCTTGGAATCAGCCCTCTGGGCAGGGCATTATTTTACGGTTACACTATCCTGCTTTCGCAGCGCGGAGAGGTGGCCGAGTGGTCGAAGGCACCAGATTGCTAATCTGGCGTACTGGCAACGGTACCGAGGGTTCGAATCCCTCCCTCTCCGCCATTTCGAAACACGACTGCAAACGCCGGACGCAGCCGGCTTTGCGCCGGCGGCGCTCAGTGTCTGAAGCAGATTGTTCTTCGAGCCGATGATGCGGATTTCGCGGTTTGCGACCTCGACGCGCTGGGCGAGCGCTCGCAGATGGTCGCGGCGGCAGCCGCCGCCGTCGATCCTGATCCGCTCGCGGGCGGTCCGGGCGAACCTCGCAACCATCTGGGGCGTGACGGCTTGTTGCGCCGACGCCTCCAGCATCGCGGCGGCCCGCGCGGCGCCGGCTGTCGCCTGGCGGGTGGCAAAGGAAGAGGTCACCATGGGGCGCTTAGCGTCCGAATCAATCGCGAGCCCGGCGCCCCCGTTCTGCTGAGCGGCAGAGAGAACGATGGCGTTCTGCTTGCTCGCCGCACGGTCCGCGCATAGCTTCGCTGGCGGACCGGCGGGAGAACACCCGATGTAGATTCCACTGTGATTTTTGGCAGTTGCGGTCGCATACTATCGAGTTGAATGTCAACGGAGACGCTTCATACCGCTTGCCCAGAGGCCAATGAGTAGTAACCACCTATTCGGGCGGCACAGTCAAAAAAAAGGCGATTCGATCTGGTCGATGAGACCCAGCAAGATTCGGGTGTCGAACCAAGACTCACGGCAACGTCATGCGCTGTCCCTGGCTCAGCGCGGTCGGCCTAAATTGCCGTGGATGCCGTCCTTTTTCAAGTTCGACGAGCAGTGGCTGTGCGGGACGCGCAATACGCTCAAAGATGCGGGGAACCTTCGACAGGCTCGGGATGACGAGCAACAGAAGGTTCAAGTTGACATCTAGTGGACGCGTAAGTAGGATTCGGCAACTTTTGTGAGGGAAAACTCTGACGATGAAGAAATTGTCGCTCGCTTTTGCGCTGTTCAGTGTCATGACGTTCGCATGGCGCGTGCTTTTTGCGCAAGGTGCGGATGGTTTGCAGGGATTCTACGATTTCAGCGCGACCGGGCAGGCGCTGCTTGGCGGTCCAACCTCGGGCACCTGCACCGCGACCGGCATGACTCCCGCGTCTCTTTTCGACGGCGTAATTTTCGTCGATGGGCACGGCGGCTTGAACGGAACAGGGACCAGGGTAGGAATCAGTATCGGCGCGACCACGTGCACGGCGCCCAACTACAACATCAGCGGTTCGTATACTTTCACGGATAAAGGCGAGGGGACCTTTGAGGTCACCGGCTTGCTCACTACCAACTTCGCTGGTCGCTCCGCGGCTTGTGGCGGAACAGCACTGACTAATCAGCCATTCACGCTGATTGGAACGAAAGGCGGGAACTCGTTTACCTTCACCACCGCGGGCGCGGGCGATGGATCGACCTACGCCGAGGGGCCCGCCGCAGGACCTATCAGTTGCTCTGCGCCGATCTTGAACTTCGTCACCAGCGGTACGGGAAAGAAATTCGGCAATAACTTGTAACGGGTGCCCCAATTACGCCAGTGCAAAGCCGAAGTCGCGCGGCTTTGCGGTCCGATGACGACAGCGATCGGCAGCCTTGAGAAGCCGGCGCGACCAAAGCTAGACCCGTTGGCGCTGGCAGTCATCGGCGGGGAGGAGCGGAAGGTCCACTTCTTCGCGATGGACCTGCCGCCGCACAGCGACGGCTGCTTGCTGCAGGCCTACCCGGCGGAGAGCAGCGAGGCTTTTTGCGAGGGCTACGCGCTACCGGCGCAATGACTACCCGGTGCCAACCGCCTGCGGCCATCGTGAGGGTGCTCGCATGTGAGCGCGTCAGTGGCGCAGGCCGCGCCCACCGCTGGGACGGGTAAGCCAAAGGCCCGCGGGTATGAAAATAGCCGCGATAACCGCGAGAATCCGGTAGATATCAGTATAAGCCAGCAACGCGGCCTGACGTTGAACAAGCATGTATACCAGTGCGAGCTCCCGATGGTTACCGGCGCCAACCGAGTTGGGCAAGTCAGATCGGAGTCCTCCCGGCATTCGCGGCGGCGCAGTGCCGAGGCGCCAAGCCTCGAAAATTGAAAAATGTTCGACCAGGTACGACTGATGGAGTTGCTGGTAGCTTACCAGAAGGTTGGACACCAGCGAGATTCCCAGCGCCGAACCGGTATTGCGCAGCAGGTTGAACAGACTCGACGCATAGCCGACACGCTCTGGCCCCACGCAGGCGAGCGGCGCCGCCGCCA
>JAJPJA010000136.1 GCA_021324455.1 Pseudomonadota bacterium
CCGACGCGCAGATGCTGTTTCCCCCTACTGCGAAAAACCTCGGCCCTTCCTGTCAGCTGCCGAGTCCCACGCAGGTGCAGCAGGCGGCCTGCAAGCTCTACCAGGTGAACGTCGCGCTGTGCAACGCCAACCTGGCGGCCGCCGGCGGCGTGTTCGAGGGCGCGGCGATGTTCGTGCCGAACTACGGTCCCGCGATCGCGGCGGCCGTAGGCGCGATCCAGCCGATCATTTCGGCGGACCAATTGTGGTGGTGCGCTCAGACCGGTTACGTGCAGCACGTGCAGCAGGCTCCGGTGCAGGCACAGGCAAAGAAGAGCTGATGGCTGAAGGACCGATCATGGTTGGCTTCACCGCGTCGCCAGGCCTGCTGGGCGCGATGATCCGCGCGGCCGAAGCCAGCGGCGCGGTCTCTCACGCATTCCTGGCATGGGACTCCGAAGCCTTCGGCGGCCGGATGACGATCGGGGCCAACTGGAACGGGCTCACGGTAGAGCCGTTTGAGGCGCTGGTGCATGACCGCCCGCTGCTCTTCGCGACTCCCGCGGATCTCTGGCCTGGGGTGCGGGCGCTGCGGCGCTTTATCAATTCGCACTACGACTATGCCGCGCTGCTGGGGATGGTTGCGGTAGAGGCCGAGCAGCATCTGCGCGGCCGCATCATCAGGAATCCGCTCGCCAGCAAGGCGGATTTCTTTTGTTCGGAATATGTGACGGCGGTAATTCGCGCCTCCCAGATGACGATTCTCCCTGGCGTGCCGCCCGGCTCCGTGGATCCCGCAGACCTGTTTAAGTGGGTTTGCGATTCGAACAACTTCAAAGAGGTTGCGGCATGATAATCAACCAACAAAATCTCGACGCGCTGTTCATCGCCTGGAACGGCATCTTCGCCAAGAGCTTTCAGGCCACCAAGGTCTATTACGAGGATCTGGCGTCGGTGGTCCCGTCCGACACCTCTGAAAACCTCTATCCGTTTTTGGGATTGTCGCTGAGCTTCCGGGAGTGGCTGGGCGATCGCGTGATTCAAAACCTGGAAACGCATTCATACACGCTGCGCAACCGCGATTTCGAAGACACCGTGGGCGTTAACCGCAACATGATCGAAGACGACCGTTACGGGGTCTTCAATACGGTGTTCGAGCAGCTCGGGTGGAACGCCCGGCGGCATCCGGACAAGCTGTTGTTCACGCTGATCAAAACCGCTACCGCCACGCCCAATGCCGTGCTTGCGTACGATGGGGTGGCGTTTTTCGGCACCCATACGGTCGGCAAGCTGGGCAGGGGCTCGGGCACGGCCACCCCGAATATCGATTCGGGCGGCAGCGGTCCCTACTGGTATCTGCTGGACGTTTCGCGCCCGCTCAAACCCTTCATCGTGCAGAAGCGCAAGGAATACACCTTTGTGCGGATGAATGTGGAGCAGGACGAGAAAGTGTTCATGGCCAAGCTGTTCCGCTACGGGGTGGACGCGCGAATCAATGTCGGTGTCGGGCTGTGGCAGTTGGCCTATGCGTCAAATCAGGACCTGTCAAATTCGTCCAACTACGCCGCGGCATTGGCCGCGATGCGCTCGATCAAGACTGACGCGGGTGAGCCCTTTGAATCGGCACTGCTGGAAGGCCCGGAGAATCTGAAGCTTTTAGTACCGCCCAGCCTTGAAGAGACGGCGCGTCGCCTGCTCAACGCGGAGTTCGTCGCCGGCGGCGCCGGCGGTCCGACCGGAGCCGGCGGCCCGGTCAGCAACATCTGGAGAAACTCAGCCGGCCTGATTACGAGCCCCTGGCTGGCATAAGGAACACCCCGTGTGAAGGGGCGCGCGCCGGGTTTAAATCCCCCTGCCCGGCGCGCGTCCGAAGGAAGCGAAGATGAAGTTCACGGCGCAGCCGGCAAAAGACGGATCGGGGGCGGTTACCTTCGTGCTCACGCCCGACAATCTGACCGAGGCGGAGGTGCTCGGCGCGGCGGTCGCCTTGGTGGACCAGGGCACGCTCGCTCCATCATCGATCCTCGCGGCCATCCAGGGGATGGCGACGCAGCTGGGGCTGGACTAAATGGCCTACGCGCAGGCCCAGGACATGATCGACCGCTACCCAGCCCGGGATCTGATCCAGCTCACCAATGAGGATCCCAATGCACAGACGGTCGACACTGACAAGCTCGACACCAAGCTTGCCGACGCAAGCTCGGAGATCGATGGCTACCTGGCCTCGCGCTTTCAGCTTCCGCTCGAGGACCCGCCGGCGGTGCTGACGCAGTATGCCTGCCGCATCGCCTACTACTGGTTGCAGACCTATCGCCCGCTGAAAACACTGGAGCGCGCGACCAAGGATTACGAGAGCACCATCGCCACGCTCAAGCTGATCGCAAGGGGCGAAGTCACGCTGGGGCTGGCGCCGGACAATATCGAGCCGGCCAAGTCATCCACTAGTGAAGTGATGCAGGGGCCGGCGCGAGTGTTCTCTCGCGACAAGTTGAAGGTCTTTTAAATGGAGGAGTCCATGAAACGTTTTGTTTCCCGAGTGGCAGGCGCATCCGTGCCTGTGCTGCTGCTGTTGTTGGTGGCGCTCCTGGCCTTTGCTCCGGAAGCCGGCGCGAGCTTCGCCAATCCTGCCGCGGTGACGATGGGCAGCTTTACCGCGGTGAAAGCGACTTCGAGTGCGGCATCGGTCAATTCTTCAATCTCCGCGCCCAGGGCGGTGCATCTGTTGCAGATCCAGAATCAATGCGCCAGCGACGTGGCGATCCAGTTCAACGGTGTAACTGCGGTCTTTGGCCAGGCCTATCTGATCCCGGCGGGCCAGACCATGACCTGGAAGGCCAGCGACGGACCAATCCCGCGCGGCCCGTATTCGCTCATCACGGCGAGCGCAACTTGCTCGCCCGATACCAACACCGGCCTGGTCATCATGGAGATGCCGTGAAGCCGCCGCTTGCGCTGCTGGCAATCGTGTGGGTGTGCGCGCTGCTGATCGTCGCGGCGATTGCCCGCGCGGATCTCCTGGGCGGCACTTCGAACTCCAAGATGTACGCCAATCCGCTGACCGGTCAGATCTACGGTGTGGGCCCGATAATCACCCCGACGGCGACTCCCGCTCCAACGCAAAGCCCAACGGCTACTCCCACCCCTTGAGGGACCCAGCGTTGAACTACGATCTCGCACTCAAGGTGGCGCTCATCGTCTTTGTGCTGGCCGGCGCTTGCGCGATCGCGATCGCTATCATGCGAGCCTGAAACCTGATGCCTGACTTTTCCATATCCGTGGTTGGCGGCAACGAGCTGCGCGTTAAGCTCGATCAGCTCCGACAAGAGGGGCGCAACATCCTGCGCCGCGAGCTGAGTGCGGCCCAGCTTGAGTTCCGCGCCGCGGTGCAGCGCCGGCTACGCGGCGAAGTGCTGCATCGCCGCAGCGGCACCCTGATCAGCTCGATCACCATCGAACCGATCGAGGAAACCTCCGAAGGGATGACCGGCGCTGTCGGCACCAATGAGGAGTACGCGCAAATCCAGGAGCGCGGTGGCACCATCAGCGCCAAACGCGTGCGCAATCTCACCATCCCGCTCGCCGCGATGCTCACGCCGCGCGGCGTGGCTCGGGCCAGCGCACGCGATGTAATCTCGCAGCCAGCTTCATTCGGGTTAACCGGAACCTTTTTCAGAAAGGGTTTGCTGTTTGGCAAGCGTAAAGACAGCGTGGTGCCGCTGTTCGCCTTGCGCCCCAGTGTCAACCTGCCACCTCGGCCATATATGCAGCCCAGCCTGGAGGAAATAGAGCCGGTGTTCGAATCGCGTCTTACCGACGCGCTGACCCGGGTGCTGTCATGAAGACTTTTATCGCCGCCGCAATCGTGCTCCTGTGCTCCACGGCTTGGGCCGGGCAGCAGCCGGGCCGTGTGCTAATATTCAGCGATCGCACGGTCGTGCCCGCGGCGTCGTACATGCCGCTGGCGGCCGAGAGCGCCCACTACGATTTAAAGGGCGTAAGAGAGCTCGACATCGAAGGCGGCCATTGCGCACTAAGTGCTGATCAGCCGGCTGATGCCGGATTCCTTGAGGCGGCGCAATCCACGCTCGGAATCGGATTATACGACGCGCAGGACAACTACCTGGCGGAGCTGTATCTCTCATACCAGAGTACGCCCGGGGGCACGCTGCGCGCGCCGCTCACCTGGTGGGGCGGCATCGTAGCAGTGCAGAAGGATCGGGCTGCGATCGATCTGACGCATCAGTTTGCCGGCGGCACCCCGCCCCAGCGCTTCAGCGTGGGGTTGGACGCGGATGTGTGGAATAGCGATCTCAAAGCGCCGCACGCGGTCGATAGCTACTGCGTGCTGTTGGTGGATCTGGTGCGATAGATGGGCGCGCTGCCAGCACAACTCAATCCGCTGCTGCATCCCAAGGGCGCTACTTATGCGCCGCCGCAGCCCAATGATCCAGCGTCGCTTCAAGCCGCTATTATCGCCCGTTTGCAGAGCCGTATAACCGGTCTTGAAATCACGGAGTTCCCCGACGACCCGGACAACTGGGAGCTCACAGCGCAGACTGGCGCCATACTGGTCGGCTACCGCGGCACACGCTACACCCCGCCCGACAACAGCGATCTGACGGTGGTGCAGGACTGCCACGCGGATTTCGAGTGCGCGGTTCTGATCCGCGA
>JAJPJA010000145.1 GCA_021324455.1 Pseudomonadota bacterium
CGCCGGTGTCGAGATAGTCGAACCCCAACGCTTGCGCCAGGGCGCGGGCCACGGTGGATTTGCCCGCACCCACCGGTCCGTCGATCGCCACGATCGGGCGCGTGCGTTGCGGCCAACGCAGATGCCGTCCGATCGCCTGCCCGGCGCGAAACGCCTCTTCGAGCGCGCGCGCGTCGCCCCCATCCACCACATGGCGAAACTTTTCGATCGATTCGATGAAGCGGGCCAGCGCGTCCAAAATTGCCGCGCGATTGGTCACACAGATGTCGCGCCACATCTCGGGCGACGACAGCGCCAGACGCGTGGTGTCGCGCAGACCGCCGGCGCCAAACGCCGCCGCGAAGCGCCCTGCGACCTGTTCCTCGGCCAGCGCCGCCCCCAGCGCGCTGGAAACGATCTGCGGCAGATGGCTGGCGCGCGCGAGGATCCGGTCGTGCACATCCGGCGGCATCCGCTCCACCCGCGCCCCGGTTGCCAGCCACAGTTGCGTCACTTTATCCAGCGCCGACGGCGTCGTGCGAGCCGACGGCGTGATGATCACGCGCCGCCCCTTGAACAGTTCCGGATCGGCCGCCGCCGCGCCGGTGGTTTCCTTGCCGGCCACCGGATGCGCCGCGACCAGAGCCATCCCCGGACCAAGCAGCGGTTCCAGTTGTTCCACCACCCATTGCTTGACGCTGCCGACATCGGTGACCACGGCCTCGGGCGGCAGATGCGGCACCATCCGCGAGAGCAGCGCGGGCATCGCCAGGATCGGAGACGCCAGCACGACCAGATCCGCGCCGGCGGCGGCTTGTGCCGGATCGCGCGTGGCGGCGTCGATCAGCTTGCGTTCCAACGCGACGTCGAGATTGGCCTGCGTGCGGCCCAGTCCGACGATGCGTTCGATAAGGCCGTGCGCGCGCGCAATCTGCGCCAGCGAGCCGCCAATCAGGCCCACCCCGCAAATCGTCATCTGCCGAAACAGCGTCGTCATTGATTTTAAGGCCGTTTGCCGAGCACCGACTCCAGCGCCGCGATCAGCTTACGATTCTCCTCCGGCAAACCCACGCTGATCCTCACGTGGCGCGGGAATCTGTAGCCGTGCATCGGACGCACGATCACCCCCTGGCGCAGCAGCGCGTTGAAAACCTTTACGCCATCGCCGACCTCGACCAGGAAAAAATTCCCCTGCGTGGGCACGAACTGGATTCCCAGCCGCTTGAACTCGCGCTCCAAATACTCGATTCCCTGCGCGTTGACCTCCAGCGTCCTGCGCACGTGCTCGTCGTCATCCAGCCCCGCCATCACGGCGGCCTGCGCCAGCAGATTGATATTGAACGGCTGACGCACGTTGTTGAGCAGGTTGACCATCTCCGGATGCGCCACGCCGTAGCCCACGCGCAGTCCCGCCAGGCCGAAAATCTTGGAAAACGTGCGCAGCACGATCAGCCTGGGCTGCGCCTCCAGATAGTTCAGCGCGTTGGGATAGCCGGGGTCGCGCACGAACTCGAAGTAGGCCTCGTCGGCCACTATCACCACATGGTCGGGCATCCGCGCCAGCAGCCGCTCCCACGCCTCGCGCCGATAGATCGTGCCGGTCGGGTTGTTGGGATTGGCCAGCCACACCACCCGCGTCCGCTCGTCGACGGCGCCGCCTATCGCGTCGAGATCAAAGGTGTAGTCCTTCATCGGGGTGGTCCTGATCTCGCCGCCGCTGGCCGCCGTGGCCAGCTCGTAGATCGCAAACGCATGTTCGGAGGTGACCGAGTTGAAGCCGGGGCGGATGAACAAATACGCCAGCAGGTTGATGATCTCGACCGAACCGCAGCCGAGAAAAATATGCTGGGGCGAAACGCCGTGGCGCTGCGCTATCTTGCGCGTCAGCATCACGCTGCCGCCGTCGGGATAGCGGTTGAGCTCATCGACGGCGCCGCGCAGCGCCGCCGCGGCTTTGGGCGAAGGACCCAGCGGATTTTCATTGGAGGCGAGCTTGACGGCGTTGCTGATGCCGAGTTCGCGCTCCACCTCTTCGATCGGTTTGCCCGGCTCATAGGGTTTGAGCGCGGCCACCGAGGGCAGGACAAGGTCGGTTAATTTCAATGGAATCAAGATTTAGTCGTTGGGCGGTCTGCCTTCAGGATACGATCCCATCACTTTTAGAAAAAGGGCTTTGCGCTTGAGCGCGGCCAGCGCGCGGCGCATCGGCTGGTCTTCGCGATGCCCGTTCAGGTCGACGATAAACACGTACTCCCACAGGCGGGAACGCTGCGGACGGCTCTGGATCATGCTCAGATTGATGGAATTGCGGGCAAAAATGGTGAGCGCCTCCTTGAGCGCGCCGACCTTTTCCGGCACCGCGAAAATCAGCGTGGTCTTGTCCGCGCCGCTGCGCGCCACCGCCTCGCGCCCGATCACCAGAAAGCGCGTGATGTTCTGCGCCACGTCCTGGATCCCGTCCGCCACCACGCGCAATCCGTAAGGCGCCGCCGCCTGCGCCGACGCGATTGCGGCGGCTGCGGGGTCGGCCGCCGCCATCTTCGCCGCCAGCGAGTTCGAGGCCACCGCCTGCTGCTCGATTCCGGCGAAATTCGCGGCCAGGTAATTGCGGCATTGCCCCAGCGATTGCTGATGCGAGATGATTCTGCCAATCGCACCGCGCTCGCCGCTCAGCGACAGCAGCGCATGGCGCACCGGAAGCATCAACTCCCCCACTATCTGCAGCGGTGTGTCGATCAGCAAATCCAGCGTCAGCGTGACCGGCCCCTCGGTGGAGTTCTCCACCGGCACCACGCCCAAATCCGCCTGGCCGCCGTCGATCGCGGCGAACACGCTGGCGATGCTGTCGGCGGGCACGAACTCGGCGCTGGCACCAAAGCGGTTGACCGCGGCCATGTGGGTGTAGGAATACTCCGGCCCCAGGAACGCCACCCGCAGCGCGCGTTCAAGCGCGCGGCAGGCGGAGATGATCTCGGTAAAGATGCGCCGGACGTGATCGGGCCCCAGCGGTCCCGGGTTGCGGCGCAGCAGACCCTCGATAATCTCCTGCTCGCGCAGCGGCTGATAGACTTCGGCTCCGTTGGCGCGCTTGAGATGGCCGATTTCGATCGCCAGACGCGCGCGCTCGCCGAGCAGCTCCAGGAGCTGCTGGTTGATGCGATCGATGCGATCGCGCAGCGCGCTCAGTTGTTGCGCGGCCGGCTCCTTGTCCGGCGCCGATGACGATGAAGAAGGCACGGGCAAAATCGCTAACCGATTACGCCGCGCTTTTCAACGCGCGCCCCCCGCGCCGCGGCGCCGGCGGTTGGCCGCGGTGTCGAGCACGAACGCCGCGCCCATAGCGGCGAATTTGCGATCGCGCGCCTCGCGCACCTGTTCGGGATTGAGTTTGAGCAGGCGCCCCAGATGCCTGGTCAGCGCCTTGCCGACCGCGTCCGCCGCGGCGGCGGGGTTGCGATGCGCTCCGCCCGCCGGCTCGGGAATGATTTCGTCCGCGACCCCCAGGCGCAACAGGTCGGGCGCCGACAGGCGCAGCGCGCTGGCGGCGGCGGCCACGTTCTCGCGCGTGGCTTCGCGCCACAAAATCGCGGCGCATCCCTCGGGCGCGATTACCGAGTAACAGGCGTACTCCTGCATCAGGATCGCGTTGGCCACACCCAACGCCAGCGCGCCGCCCGATCCGCCCTCGCCGACCACGCAGGCGATAACCGGCGCCTCGATCTTCGCCATCAGCTCCAGGTTGCGCGCGATCGCCTCCGCCTGTCCCCGTTCCTCGGCGCCGATTCCCGGCTCCGCGCCCTGCGTGTCGATAAACGTGATGACGGGGATGCGGAAACGGCTGGCCAGTTCGTACACGCGCGCCGCCTTGCGATAGCCTTCGGGATTGGGACGGCCGAAGTTGCGCCGGATGCGCTCGGCGGTGGACCGGCCCCGCTGCTGGCCGACGATCGCCACCGGCTGGCGCTTGAAGCAGGCCAGGCCGGCCACGATTGCCACGTCGTCGCCAAAACGGCGATCGCCGTGAATCTCGAAAAAGTCGTGGAACAGCGCTCCCACGTAGTCCAGCGTTTGCGGGCGCCCCGGATGCCGCGCCAGACGCACGCGGTCGATCGCGCTCAGGTTGGAGAAAATCTGCGCCTGCAGCCGCTCGCGTTGGGCCAGCAGGGCCGGACGCGCGGCCTCGCCAGCTTGCGCGATGCGCTGGTCCAGTTCGCGCAGCGGCTGCTCGAATTCCATGTAATCCGTACTGGAGGGCATACTTACCGGATGGCGGATCATGATTCGAAAAACTCCGCCAGCAGGATGTAAGCCTGCTCCGCGCCGCTCTCCGCGTCAATCCAGACGATCTCCGGATCGCGCCGGAACCAGGTCATCTGCCGCTTGGCCAGCCGGCGGGTATCGCGCTTGGCCAGCGCAATCGCCTCCTCCAGCGTGGTTTCGCCGCGCAAATAGCCGGCGATGTGCCTGTAGCCAATGGTCGACAGCGGGGGCGCGTCGGGCGTGTAACCGCCCTCCAGCAACGCCCGCACCTCTTCCACCAGCCCCGCGGCCACCATCGCGTCAAAGCGCCGATCGATTGCGGCGTACAGCCGCTCGCGATCCATCCGCAGCCCCACCGTGAGGCTGTGGTACTCGCGGCGGCTGAAGCCGTGCTGCGCCTGATGCTGACTGATCGCGACGCCGGTCAGACGGAAGACTTCGATCGCGCGCACGATGCGGTAGAGGTCGCGCGGTTCCAGCCGTTGGGCGGCAACCGGATCGATCCGGCGCAGCTCATCGTACAGATACTCGACGCCGTGGCGATGCGCCGATTCCATCAGCTCGCGCCGGATGTGCGGCGCGGCGCCGGGACCGGCGAAAATTCCGTGGCGCAGCACCCGCAGGTACAGCCCGCTGCCGCCGGTTACCAGTACCCGGCGCCCGCGGGCCGCAGCTTCGGCGATGGCGGCGCGTGCCAGCGAACGGAATTGCGCCACATCCAGCGGCTCGCCCGGGCTGCGCACATCGATCAGATGATGGCGCACGCGCGCCAATTCGGCGGCGGAGGGTTTGGCCGTCCCGATATCCATCCCGCGGTAGAGCTGACGCGAGTCGGCGTTGACAATCTCCGCGCCCAGCCGCTGTGCGACCTCCAGGGCCAGCGCGGTTTTGCCGATTCCGGTGGGCCCGACGATCAAGCCTACTTTAAGCGGAAGATCGGAAACCTGCTTACCCGAAACTGTTTCGCAACGGCTGTGCAAGACTTCATTCACTGCTGCCGGCGCACGCGATCCAGAGTCAGGCTGGTGCCGCGGCCTTCAAGTATCCGGGCAAAAACCACCCGTCCGCCATGACTTTCGACGAACTCGGCGCCGTCCACGGTTTTGCCTTCCCAATCCTGACCTTTGACCAACACGTCGGGGCGGACCGCGCGGATGATGTTTTCCGCCCGCACATCCCCGAATATTACCACGTAATCCACCGCTTCAAGCGCCGCCAGCAGCCGGGCGCGGTCGACCGCCGGATAGACCGGACGGCTGTCGCCCTTGATCTGACGCACGCTGGCGTCGTCATTGAGGCCAACTACCAGCAGGTCGGCCTGTGAGCGCGCGAATTCCAGCGACTCGACATGGCCCGCGTGCAGCAGGTCGAAGCATCCGTTGGTGAACGCGACGCGCAAGCCTTCCGCGCGGCGGCGCTCCAGCACCGCAGTCAACTCCGCCAGGCTCAGAATCTTGCCGGCCGAGCCGTGATGAGCGCGCTTTAACGCCTGAGCCAGTTCGGTGCGGGTGACAACCGCGGCGCCCTGCTTACCGACTTCCAGCCCGGCGGCGGCGTTGGCCAATGTCGCGGCGGTTTGCGTTCCGGCGCCCGCGATCAGGAAGAGACCGAAAACCGCCAGCACCACGTCGCCCGCACCGGTAACGTCGTAAACCTCGCGCGGCGCCGTCGTGATGTGCAGCGGCGCGCCGCCGCGCGTGGCCAGAAACATCCCGTCGCGATCCAATGTTATCAGGCATGCGTCGAGACCCACATCGGCGATCAGCTTGCGCGCGGCCGGCTCCCACTGCGCCGGCATCGCCAAACGCATCCCGGTGGCCCGTTCGGTCTCGTAGCGATTGGGTGTAAGTGCGGAGGCGCCTTGATAGATGGAGAAATCGTCGCTCATCCGCGGATCGACGATCACCGGCTTGCCCTGACGCCGCGCGCCTTCGATTATCGCCTTCAGAACGGCGGGAGTGAGCAGTCCTTTGTTGATGTCGCAGACTAGCACGCCGTCGGCATGCGGCAGCTCGCGCTCAATCCGCAGCAGCAACTCGCGCTCGATTGCGGCACTCAGCCGCCGCGCGTCCTCATTGTCCACGCGCAGCAGTTGTTGAATCGCGCGCCGGGTGGACTGAACCGCACCCAGCAGGCGCTCCTTGACGATGGTCGGACGCTCGGAATCCTCGACCAGGGTGGAAGTATCGACGCCCAAACCGGCCAGCATGTTGCGCACCGCCGAGCCGCTGGCGTCGGCGCCGATCACGCTGAGCACCGCCGGCACGGCGCCAAACGCGGCCAGATTGGCGCAGACGAATGCAGCGTTACCGGGCCGTTCCTCGCGCCGGTTCACCTGCAGCACGGGAATCGGCGCCTCGGGCGAGATGCGCGATACTTCGCCCCACAAATAGCGGTCGAGTACGACCTCGCCGGCGACCAGGATGCGGACCGGTTTGATTGGCGGCAACTCCAGGATCGGCTGCATCGTTATCTCCGGCGCAGTTCCTCGCGCACCGCCGCTACCAGCAACGGAAACATGATCTCGTGATGCCCGGTCAGCATGATACCGCGTCCGCCGTTGCGCGTGGGCCGCTCGACCACGTTAACGCGCGGCCGGTACTGGCGCATAAAGTCCATATCGGCGGTGGTGAAATCGCGCACCTGGCGGCCCAGGTTGCGGCTCAGATTAAGCGCCTTGAGAAACACCTCCGGCATGATTACCGCCGAACCGAGGTTCACGACAACGCCGCGCGACAACGATCCCACCACTTCCGTCAGCCGATGGAAATCGGTGAAAGTGGCCTGGCCGATAGCCGCGCCGTCGGCGTTGGGATGCATATGGATGATGTCGGCGCCGAC
>JAJPJA010000095.1 GCA_021324455.1 Pseudomonadota bacterium
TACTCGCCGATCACCGACCGCATCACGCTGCCGCCGAGGGAACTGTTCGAGTCGGCCGCCGAGGACGCGGCAACCACGCTGCACGAATTGAGTCATTCGACCGGCCACGAAAAGCGGCTTGGCCGCGAAGGGATAACCGAAGTGGCGCCGTTCGGCAGCGCCGTATACAGCCGCGAGGAGCTTGTGGCCGAGCTTTCAGCGGCGTTTCTGTGCGCTGAAGCCGGAATCTCGAACGCGGTCATCCACAACCAGGCGGCTTATGTTGCCGGCTGGCTGGCCCGCCTACGCGACGACCGCAGGCTGATCGTTCATGCCGCGGCCCAGGCGCAAAAAGCCGCCGATTACATACTGAATCGCACTGCTGCTGAGTAAATCCGCGCGCGGCGGCCGAGCCTTCCGCTCGGCCGCCTTTCTCTTCAGCCTCAAAAAGCAGTTATCGCAGACGTGCTACCGGCCTAATACGGAGTGAGGGTTCGATTCCGCGCCGGGATCCGATGCGCATTCGGCGCAGACGGTCGACGCCGCGCGCCCGCGGATCACGCTGAGCGCCGAGGCCAGCAGGAGCAGCGCGACGCCCGCGTAGGTCGCCCCGCTCAAATCCAACACAAACTTGCCCGTCACGATTGCGACGCTTGCAACCGACGCGAGAATAATCGGCATCAAGCCCTGCCGCCGCGCCTGAATCGCAAGCCCCGCAAGCGCAATCCCGAGCAGAACAATCGTCAGCGGGAACAGGTAGCGCGCCGAAGCCAGGAACCCAAGCCCCAGCGACGAAAGCAGCGCCGCATAGCCGGGCCAGCAGAGCGGGCATCCGAGCACCGGCAGCATCGACGCGGCCGCCGCCGGAATCGTAAGAAAACCAAGCTTTGCCTTCATTGCGGCTTCTCCAGGGAATTCTGCGCTTCCCGCAACGCCGCGAGTATCAACTCAGCCGGCGGCACGGCTGCAAATTTACCTGGTTGGGGCTGATAGATGCGGCAGCAGGCCGCGCCCGTTGCTTCGTTTCCGGCCAGGTCGCGGCCATCTATCAGGATGGTGGGCGAGCCGTAGGCGCGGACTCGCTCGGGCGCATCCGGCGACGACCGCTCCCATTCCACCCATCGGGGTGTGAGCCCTGCGCGAAGCATCGCCTCGCGCAGGTTCTCGCGCGCCTGGGGCGCGGCGGGACAATCGGAATCGTAAATCAACTCCACCTGGATCATTGGACTTCCTCCTTTCGGGCGCGCGCATCCGGCGCCGCAAGGCTCTCCAGGATCGGGCATGGCGCCGTCGGACGGCGCGTCTCGCACGCGTGGACCAGCCGCCCGAGGACGCGGCGGATGCGCTTAAGCGCCGCGATCTTCGCCTCCACGTCCGCGAGCTTGCGCGTCGCCCGCGCGCGGACCTGCTCGCAGGAACTGCGCTCATCGAGCCGCAGTCCGAGCAGTTCGCGGATCTCTTCGAGGGTGAAGCCGAGCGCCTGGGCGTGCCTGATGAAGCGCAGCCGGTCGACCGCGTCGTCGGGGAAGACCCGATAGCCCGCCATCGTGCGCGGCGGGCGCGCAAGAAGCCGGCGCCGCTCGTAGTAGCGAACGGTCTCGCGATTGACGCCGGCGCGGCTCGCTAGTTCGCCGATTGTGAGCCCGGGCATGGCCGTGACTCGGCTACGGAAGCGGCACGCCGACACCCGCGGCCCTGAGCGCGGCTTCCTCGGGACCCGCGCCGGCACAGCACGCGGCAAGCCCGCCGTCGATTACGACCGCCGGGACCGTGCGGACGCCGAGGCTCTTCGCACGCGCCGCGACCGCCGCATCGCGCATATCCAGCACCTCGACTTCGCACGAACCGCACACGATACGGCGCACCGCCGCGACCGTCTCCTCGCACAGAGCGCATCCCGCGCTGAACACCTGGACTCGCCGTTTGGCTGCCATAAAAAACACCTCCTTATGCTCATGAGCCTACACCCTGTATGCAGGTACAGGGTCAAGCGGGAGGTATCGAATCGAAGCGTACGCCAGGCTGCGGCCGGAAAGTTCGGCCATTCCGATTCGAAAGCGGGAATTTTCTCGAACAGAATCTGCCCGCGAGCAAACCCTCCGGCATTTTTGGGCGTTGGACGGGGGTAAATTTGCGCCACGCCGATCTTGACAGCGAGCGGCTTAAGGCTAGCGTGGTTGGGGATCCCGAGTTGCTCCATCGGGCGATCGAGCTCACGGTTTAGCTATGCGCCTTAAGGTTACATTGTACCGCCGGCCGGATTACCAGACCCCGGCCGGTACCCTTGAGTGGGATGCGGAGTTTCGGCAGGGCCGGGGTTGGCGTTCGAATACCCCACGCCCGATCCGCTGCATGAACCCGATCAGTTCGCGGCGCTGCTGGACGTTATGGGCTTCATCCTGAGCGGGCCGGAGCTGGCCGAGCTGATGGCGCATTATCCGCAATTCCCGCACCGCGATCGCGAAAAAGGGGTCCAGTAACCCGCTGTTCGGGTATGCGCCTTAAGACGACACTGTACAAATATCCCGGCCATGACGAGGCGGGAACGATTGAATGGGATTCCGCCACGGGCGAGCTGGGCGGGAGCCTGGCGGCCGAGGTCGCGGCGGCCGCCGCCGAGGCGCGGGCCAACCGCTACGTGGTGCTGGTGCATCCCATACCCTCCAGCTACCGGTACAAGGTGAAAGAGCCGCTGCGCAACGCAACGGAGTTCGCCGCCCTGCTGGAATCGATGCTGTACGAAGTCCCGCCTGAACTGGCGCAGTATCGGCCGCGTGTGCCGGGCCGCAAGATGACGGCCGAAGAGCGCGGCCGCGTCAGTTCTGAGTAGCCGTGTCGCGCTGGTTCCCTGCAAGGTGACTGCCCCCGTGAGCTGAGGAATCGTTATGGAAATGCAGCGCAACAGCATCATCGAAACGTTCGCGGATGGGATATCCGCTCTCGCAGGTGAAAACCCATGGAAAGCGGCGGCCACCGCGCCAAGCGCGTCCGCGAGCTTTTCAGGTCCATAGGGAGGTCGGAAGGGCCCGCGACGGGTTCGATCACTTCATCCGCGGCGGCACACGCCCTGCGCTCTTCTGCCAGGTACGCGCAAATGCGCAAGGCGGGCAAACCGCTTATCGCTGCCGCAGATGTCCGCGTTGGCTTGCGGGAAAACCTCCCATTGCGGGGTTTTTCTGGTGAGCCGTCCGGGACTCGAACCCGGGACCCTCTGATTAAAAGTCAGATGCTCTACCGGCCTGAGCTAACGGCTCACCGCGCGGCGCCGGAAAGCTTTATCTTACGGGCTTTCGCATCCGTCGCAAGCCGCCGCTGGCGGCGGCCGGCGGCGGTGTGACGGATTATTTCCCCGCGGATTCCAGCGCCGCCAGGCGCGCGCCCAGTTCGTGGTCGGGCACCTGGGTGAGGTCCTTGTTGACCTCCGCGACCACCTTCTTGCGCACGGTCTCGGACAGGGCGGAGCGCAGGTCGCCCAGGGTTTGCGGCACCGCCACCAGCATCAGCTCATCGTAATGATGAAGCGCCAGCTCATGCTCCAGGATGGCGGCCAGGTCGCGGGCGAAATCGGCTTTGAGTTTGCGATGCGGATCGGTGGGCGGATCCATCGCATGATGGCCGGTACCCACGCGATCTTTGGTGCGTCCGGGACGATCGGAGTTGATCTCGCGCGATTTGAGATTGGCGCCGATAAACTGCTCGCCCATCGGCGCCACGATCTTGTCGCCGTCGCGCGCCACGATGCGCGCCCGGGCGCCGTCGGCGACCACATACCATCTCCGCGTATCCATCTTCTTCATAAATTCAGGATAACGCCGCGGCATCCGGCGCGCATCTTGGTAAAGGGCACAAAACGCTTCGCGGCGAGGGGTCGGTGCGGTGTACAATTGAAAACGGGCGGGCTTGGCAGCCTCACGCCCGGCGCTATCCCCAACCAGTAAAGGAGCCAGATCGATGCCGGTTGACGAAACCATCAGCAGATTGGCCGCCCATTGCCGCGCCGCCCAGGAGGGTTACCGGCGCGCCGCCGAACTGACCCTGGTCGAACCCGAACTGGCGCATTTCTTTCAAGAGCAGGCGCAAACCCGCGCTCTCGCGGCGCAGGCGCTGGAAGATCGGCTGCGCGCTAGCGGCGGCAAGCTGCTGGCGCAGCCGCTGCTGGCGCCGCCGACCGAGGGATGGAGCTGGCCGGCGGACAGCGACGAAACCCCCGAAGCGGTAATCGCATCGTGCCATCGAGGAGAGGAACGCGCCGTGCGGGCCTACGAGCAGGCCCGCGAAGCTCTGCCCGAGGATTGGCGCTGGGAGGTATCGGAACAATACGCAACGATGCGCTCGGCGCTGGCCAAGCTGCATACGTGGCTTCAGGGGCGCGAGAGCCAGCCGCCGCGCCGCTGAAAAAGCAATCGATGCCGGCGGGGCGTTTGCTTCGCGTCCTGCCGCAGCGGCTTTCAGCCGACGCCGCGCGGCCGGATCGGTTCCTTATCCGCGTTTTCAACTGAACGCCTAGCAAGGCAGCGTCGCCGCAGCTCTGGCTTTTCGCCCCGTTCGCATTACACTCGCGCAGGTCGAGACAACCTCATCGGCGGAGGATAGCGATGGACCGGCAGCAGACGATCGATTTGGTGCGCGGCGTGTGGGAAGCGTTCGCCCGCGGCGATATGAAAAAAGTATTCGCCGCGATGACCGAAGACGTTACCTGGACGCTGCCGCAGGGGGGCCGGCTGCGGGGAAAAAACTCGATTCTGCATCTGGCGCGGGTATCGGCGGGCAAACTCAGCGGCTATTCCAGCGAGATTCGCCGGGCGCATTGCGACGGCGGCACTGTTATCCTCGAGATGATAAACCGCGCCACTACCACCGATGGCAAGCCGTACGCGAACAAGTATTGCTTTATCTTCGATACCATGAACGAAAAGATCACGGCGATAACCGAATACGTCGACCAGCTCACGTTCAGGCAGGCGGTGGGCGACGCGGAGTTCGAGGATATGCGCCGGCGTCTGGCGCTTGCCATCGAGGCTGAAAAATAAAGGCGCTTTCCCCATCGATGAATGGACGCAGACCGCCGGGAGAGAAAGGACAAGATGAGAGCTTACGAACTGCGCAACGAGTCGGGCAAGACGGTGCTGGCGATGACCGAAAGGCCCAGACCTGCGCCGGCGGCAGATGAGGTGCTGGTGCGGATGCGCGCGGCGTCGCTCAATTTCCGCGACCTGCTGATCGGCAGGGCTCCGCGCAACGCGCCGCTGATCCCGCTGTGCGACGGCGCCGGCGAAGTGGTGGAAACCGGCGCGGCGGTCAGGAGTATCAAAGCCGGTGACCGCGTCGCCGGAACATATTTTCAGGACTGGCTCTCGGGGCCGCTTACGGCAAACGCTTTCCGGACCGTTCTCGGACAGACGGTCGATGGCGTGCTGGCCGAATATGTCGCGCTCAAAGAGCATGGCGTGGTGCGCGTTCCCGGCCATCTGTCGTTTGAGGAAGCCGCCGCCCTGCCCTGCGCCGGCTTGACCGCGTGGCAGGCGCTGGTGACCCAAGGACGCATCAAACCCGGCGACACCGTGGTGGTGATGGGCACGGGCGGGGTGTCGATCTTCGCGCTGCAGTTCGCGCTGATGAGCGGCGCCCGTGTGATTGCCACCACCGGGAGCGAGTCCAAGGAACAGCGGCTCAAGTCGCTGGGCGCCGGCGCGGTCATCAACTACAAAAGCACTCCGGACTGGGAGAAGCAGGTGCTGGAGCTCACCGGCGGCGCGGGGGCCGACCACGTGGTGGAAGTGGGCGGCGCGGGAACGCTGCCGCGCTCGCTGCGCGCGCTGCGCCATGGCGGCTTCGTCAGCCTGATTGGAGTTCTGGGCGGCGCGGGCGAGAAGTTCAGCCCCGGCAACATCATCATGAAGGGGGCGCGGCTGCGGGGAATTTTCGTCGGCTCGCGCGATATGTTCGAGGAGATGAACCGGGCAATCGAGCTGAATGCGATGCGTCCGGTGGTGGATCGGGTTTTCCAGTTCGAAGAAGCTGCGCCGGCGCTGGCCTTTGTGGAAAGCGGCGCCCATTTCGGCAAAGTCTGTATCAGGATTTAGACGTGCAGGATGGCGGCCGGACGCCATCTTTCGATGGGATGGGCGGCCGGCCGCTCGGCTTACACGATTCGCCTCACGACGCCGGGATCACCGGCAGCGTCAGATAGGACGCCATGCCGCTGTGATGCATCACGGTTTGCAGCGCCGGACGGGTTTCGGCGTCGGCGAACAAATCGTGCCCGGTGTTCGGATTGCGGTCGAAGCGGGGGAAGTTGCTCGACGCGATTTCCAGCCGTATCCGATGCCCCGCCTTGAACACGTTGGCCGTGGACCACATATCGATCTGGTATTCGTAAACCTTGCCCGGCGTGAGCAGCACCGGATGCGACCGCGATTCGCGGTAGCGGGCGCGGATGATGCCGTCGGTCAGGTTGCGCGCCAAACAGCCGCATTCGTCGACGTCGACCAGCTTGGCGGTGAAGTCGGTATCGGGCGCGGAGGATGACGCGTACAGCGTCAGGCTCACCGGTCCGACCACTTCGACATCCTCGGTCAGCACTTCGCTGGTGTAGACCAGCACGTCGGAGCGCGCCTCGATGGCGCTCTGATCGTAGGCGCCGCCCGGCACCACGGCGGCGTAGCAGCACAGGCCGCCGCCGCGGGTGGGCGTGGGATCCAACGGATTGTAGAGGAAGGCGTCAGAGGGTTCATGGCCCGGCTCATCGGTGGACAGAACGCCGTCGCCGGCGGCGCTGTTGGCGCGGCCGCGGCTGTGCAGGTAGTAGCGGCGCAAGCGGGTGCGCGCCAGCGGCCATTCGTTCTCATCGCGCCATCGATTGACGCCCATCACGAACAGGCGCACCGGCGGCAGTTCGGTGCCCTTCTCGATCCCTTTGAGATGGCGGTCGAAGAACTTCAGCGCATGGCCGTCGAGATCGATCGAGATCGACGCGGCGCGGTAGCCGTAATCGACCTCGCCGACCAGGTTGCCCAGCGGGATCATGTGCGCCCACGGACCCATCAGTAGGCGCGCTCCCTCGCGCGCCGCCGCGCCGGCGCCGTGCGCGCGCATCCCGGTGTAGTTGCGAATGGTGCCGCCCTGGAAGATGTCGTACCAGCCGCCGAAGTTCAGCGCCGGGACGTTGATGCTGCTGTGATGATTCTCGATGTCGATCTTCTGCCAGTAGGAATCGTAGCTGGGATGTTCCAGCCATTCGAAGAAAAACGGCGCGCCGGCCTTGAACAGCTTGTACTCGCGCAGCGGCATCACCTCCATCCACTTGCGCATCTCGTCGATGCCGGCCAGGACTTCGCCCAGTTCCGCCGCGGCGGCCGGATTGTCCTTGCGCTCGCGCATCAGGCGGTCGGGCGCCAGCGACGACATGGTCCAACTGACGTTGAAGCCGAGCGCGAACGCGCCGCCCTGGTAGGTCCATCCGTCATGGTAGTTGGACGCGGTGATACTGGGGACCATCGCCTTGAGGCTGGGCGGCGCGGCGGTGGCGGTCAGCCATTGCGTGGCGCCCATGTAGGAGGGGCCGAAGCTGCCCACGACACCGTTGGCCCAGGGCTGGCGCGCGGCCCATTCCACCGTGTCGTAACCGTCGTCGGGTTCGACCGTGAAGCAGTTCCAGGTGCCCTGCGAATTGAAACGTCCGCGGCAATCGACGATGAAGACGTTGTAGCCGTGCGCGGCCGCGCGTATCGGATCCATCACGCTCGCCAGCAGCGGCCCGCCCTTGCCGTAGGGAGTACGGTTTAGCAGCACCGGCAGCCGCTCATTGCTGGCGGGGCGGTAAAGGTCACCCTTTAAGATCACGCCGTCGCGCATCGGAACGGAAATATCTTTCTCAACGCTTACCTTCGCCATCGGGCAACTCCTTGCAGATCGGAGTTCTTGTAGCGCGGCGCGGCGCGATACATCAAGCGCGCGCCCGACCGGCGCGGAGCAGGCGGCGCAGTGCAGCCCGATTTTTTGCGATAGCGCCGCCGCCGGGGCGTCCCTATGATGTTGGTACGATGAGACGGCCTCTGGCGATCCTTGTTGCGCTGGCGCTGTGCCTGTGGTGGTCGATCGCTGCGGGCGTGCAGCGCGGCCGGATCAAACTGGACGTGCTCGACGAACTGGGCGCGGGCGCGAAACCCGCGGCGGAGGTTTTCAACCCCGACGGCAGCAAGGCGGGCGAAGTCGCGCCCGGCGGGAGTATCGAGCTGGCGCCCGGATCCTACAAGCTGGTGCTGCCCGTAATCGGCGGCAGCATCGTGCGCGACGGGGTTCAGGTCGAGGCCGGGCGCACGCATACGGTTCTGATCGCCAACGTCGCGGTGCTCAGCGTGTCGGCGCGCAAGGCCAACGGCGAGGAGCCCGGCTACGGCGTGACGGTCACCGATCCCAATCCGCCGCATCGCAAGCTGGCCGAATTTCTCAGCGGCGAGAAGCTGCTGTTCGCGCCCAACCAGGTCGACGTCAAGGTCGACGTGCCGCCGCAGGGTTATTTGTGGCACGCCGTCACCCTGCAGGCGGGGCATCGGTCGAGTCTGGAGCTGAACGAACAGCAGCCGGCGGAACTGATCGTGCGCACCAGGTTGGGCGGCGGGTCGATCGATCCGGGCACACGCGTGGTGGTATATCGGGCCGGCACGCAGAAGCAGGCGGCGGCCAGCGCGCCCGGTTCGGAGCATCGCTTCACCCTTGACCCGGGCGACTACGACGTTTACGTAGAGAACCACACCGGCAAGGGCCGGCCGTACGCGCTGACGCGGTCGGTGCGTCTGGCATCGGGACAAACGGTCGAGCGGGAGGTAGCGCTCGACGGGGAGAGCAGGGCGAATGGCAAGTGAACGGCAAAAGGAAATCAAACGGCGCCGCAAGCGGCGCGAAAAGCGGCTGCGCGCGCGCCGCCGCGAAGCGCGCGGTCAAAAACGCCGGCGTGCCTGACGCATTAGCCCCGCTATCCGATCTGGCGGCGCCGCCGCGGCCTGGATGTTTATAAGCGACCGCGGCTTTCCGGCGCGTCATCGACCATCCCGATGACTGATTCGGAGGCTTTGCAAACTCCCGCTCCGGCGCAGGAGCATCTGTCGCTGCGCCGCGACGTTACGGTGTGGGGCTCCTACATGTGGGGCTACGCCGACGTCGGAGCGGACATCTATACCGCGCTGGGACTGGTGATCGCGTCGGCCCACGGCGCGGCCAATCTGGCTTTCGCGCTGGCCGGCATCGTCTACATCCTGATTGGGCTATGCTACACGGAGTTGGCGGCGGCATATCCGGTGGCGGGCGGCGGCCAGTATTTCACCCTGCGCGGGCTGGGCGACCTGGGCGGTTTCGTCGCCGGGTCGGCGCTGCTGCTGGACTACACCATCGACATCGCGCTGTTCACGGTCGCGTCGGCGGGGTATCTGAACTTTTTCGTGCCCTATATTTTCGGCGTGCACGCCCACGCGGTCGTGCTGAAGCTCGGTCCGTTTCATCTGCAATGGGTATGGCTGCTGGAAGCCAGCGCGCTGATCGCGCTGCTGACCTGGCTGAACATCCGCGGCATCCGCGAGTCGTCGATCCTGAACGAGGTGCTGGGGCTGATCGACATCTGCACCGAGTCGGCGATAATCATTCTGGGATTTCTGTTCGCGTTCAAGCCGGCCCTGCTGGTGCATCAGTGGCGCTACGAATTCCCCACCCTGCATCAGTTCATGTACGGATCGTCGCTGGCGATCATCTCGTTCGTCGGGCTGGAATCGATTTCGCAAGCGGCGCAGGAAACGCGCCGGCCGGCGACGATTATCCCGCGCACCTCGCTGACGCTGATCTTCACCGTCTTCATCTTCGCGCTGGCGTTTTCGACTTTGGCGCTGGGGCTGATGCCGTGGCGGACGGTGCCGGTCGAAGATCCGGTGGCGCGCCTGGCACATCAGATTCCCTACGCCGGCCTGGTGGCGGGGCCGTTCGCCGCGATTTTAGGCGCCACCATCCTGCTGATCTCGGCCAATTCCGGCGTGATGAGCGTCTCGCGGCTGACTTTTTCGATGAGCCAGTTGGGACTGGTCACCCGATGGCTCGACGCGGTACATCCCAAATACCGCACGCCTCACCGCGCGATCCTGCTGTTCGCCTTTATCGGATGGCTGGAGACGTTTCTGTCGTTCCTTACGCCCAGCGCGATGGACACACTGGGCAACCTGTACGCATTCGGCGCGACGCTGGGCTACCTGCTGGTTTTCGTCTCGCTGATCGTGCTGCGCACGACCGATCCTTACACGCCGCGCCCGTATCGGATGCCGCTGAACGTGGGACTGCGCGTGCGCGGCCGCCGCATCCAGTTCCCGCTGCTGGGGATGATCGGGATGTTGGGCGTCGGCCTGATTCTGTTCGAAGTGATCCTCACGCACAAAATCGGACGCATCGCCGGGCCCGCATGGGTGGGTCTCGCGTTCCTCTACTATCTGTGGTTTCGCCGGCGGCAGCGGCTGCCGATTCTCGGTTCAATTCCGCGCGACTGGGAAACCGAGCAGCGGCGAGTTCTGGAAGAGGCGGAGGAGTTTGAACTGCTCGAAGAGTACAATAGTGCGCTGGCGCAGCGCGACCGCATCCGGCATATCGGCGCTCCGCGTAATGCGGCCGGCCCGCCGCCGTCGAGCGCCCCGCGGGACCCTGGCGCGAATAGTTGACTTAGCGAGTCATCTAAGTTATCTATTGGTCCCAGTTGAAGATTGGGACACAGTCCGGCCTGAATCATCCGGCCGGGCCCGAATATAATTCACGGAAGGAGAAACTTTTATGGCTCTGCATCTGGGCAGCGTGGTACCCGATTTTACCCAGGACTCGACCGAGGGTCCGATCCACTTCCACGAATGGATTGGCAACCATTGGGCGGTGTTGTTCTCCCATCCAAAGGACTTCACCCCGGTGTGCACGACCGAGCTGGGAGTGGTGGCGAAGCTGAAGCCGGAGTTCGACAAGCGCAACGTCAAGGTGATTGCGCTGAGCGTGGACGACGTCGATTCGCACAAGCGCTGGATCAAGGACATCGAAGAAACCCAGCACACCCGGATGAACTTCCCGATTCTGGGCGACCCCGACCGCAAAGTGTCCAGCCTCTACGACATGATTCATCCCGAAGCCAACGACACGCTGACGGTGCGTTCGGTCTTCGTCATCGATCCGCAAAAGAAGCTGCGCCTGAGCATCACGTATCCGGCCAGCACCGGCCGCAACTTCCAGGAACTGCTGCGGGTCATCGACTCGCTGCAGCTCACCGACAACCACTCGGTAGCGACGCCGGCGGATTGGAAGGAAGGCGAGGACTGCGTGATCGTGCCGTCGCTGACCGACCCCAAAGTCCTGAAGGAGAAGTTCCCCAAGGGCTGGAAGGAACTGCGGCCGTACCTGCGCATGACGCCGCAGCCCAATAAGTAACTCGACGCTGGAGTGGAGCCGGCCGGCTTTGAGGGCCGGCCGGCTTTTTTTGCGCGCCGCGGGCCGCTGGATTCCCCCCGGTGACAGCTCGCCACATCAACGCCGCCGCCGCGGAAACAGCGTTGCCGGCGAGCGCAAAAAATCCTCCTGCCGCGGCATCCCGCGTGTGCGCCGGTTGTGCTTCGTGCCTCAGGCTCAAGCAGTTTCAACTTACAGCATGTGCACCGGGTCGATGTCGATCGATAGCGACACCTGGGCGGCGGCGGCGCCGGGGGCGACGTCATCGCGCATCGCGCACAGCGCGGCGCGCAGATGCGGCCAGGTCGGCGCCTTGACCATCAGTTGCCAGCGGTAGCGCTGCGCGATGCGTTCGATGGGCGCCGGCGCCGGTCCCAGCACGCGCAGGGCTCGGGCGCGGTCGGCGCGCTGGAGGGCGGAAGCGGCGCTCGCCGCGATTTTCTCCACCGCGTTGAGCTCTGTTCCCTCCATCCGCACCATCGCCAGACGTGTGAACGGCGGGTAGCCGAGTTCGCGCCGCAGGTCCAGCTCGCGGCGCATGAAGCGGGCGAAATCCTGATGCTCCGCGGCGCGGATACTGTAATGATGCGGGGCGAAGGTCTGGATCACGACGCGCCCGGGCTCCTGGCCGCGTCCAGCCCGTCCCGCGGCCTGGGTCAGGAGCTGGAAGGTGCGTTCGGCGGATCTGAAATCGGGCATATTCAGACTCAGATCCGCCATCACCACGCCCACCAACGTCACGCCGGGAAAGTCGAAGCCCTTGGTGATCATCTGGGTGCCGACCAGGATATCGATCTCGCCCCGTCCGAGCGCGCCCAGGATTGCGGTGCGCGCGCCCTTGCGCCGGCTGGTATCGCTGTCCATGCGCTCGATGCGCGCGTGCGGCAGCAGCGCCGCGAGAGCGGCCTGCAGGCGTTCGGTGCCGAAACCCTGACCCTCCAGACCGAAGCCATGGCAGGCGGGACAGAGTTCAGGGGCGGGGCGATAGTTGCCGCAGTAATGGCATCGCAGCGAGCGGTCGCGCAGATGAAACGTCATGCTGACGCTGCAATCGGGACAGGACAGCACTTCGCCGCACAGATTGCAGTTGAGAAAATTGTGGTAACCGCGCCGATTGATGAACACCAGGCTCTGACCGCCCGCCGCCAGCGTGCTGGTGAGCGCGTCGATCAGCGCGGTGGAGAGCGGCACCGGAGCGGGCGCCGTGTCCCTGGCGTCTTTGGGCGCGCGCGGCTGGCGCCTCAGATCGACGATTTCCACCGCCGCCAGCGGCCGGTCGTGGATACGCCGCTTGAGCTGAAGCATCCGATAGCGGCCCGAACGCGCGTTGGCGAACGATTCCGCCGACGGAGTTGCCGATCCCAGCACCACCGGGCAGGAGCTGTGGCGCGCCAGCACCACCGCGAGGTCGCGCGCGTGGTAGCGAATTGCTTCTTCCTGTTTGTAGGACGGATCGTGCTCCTCGTCCACCACGATCAGTCCGAGGTCGTGGACCGGAGCGAACAGGGCCGATCGCGGTCCGAGCAGGATACGCGCCTGACGGCTGAGGGAGGCGCTCCACGCGGCCCATCGCTCGGATATGTTCTGGCCGCTGTGGGCCACCGCGACCGCGTCGCCGAAGCGGGCGCGGAAGGACTGGACCAGGTGGTCGGTCAGCGCGATTTCAGGCACCAGCACCAGCGCCTGTCGGCCCTGGCTCAGGCATCGCGCGGCGAGCTGAATGTAGACTTCGGTCTTGCCGCTGGCGGTGACGCCCCACAGCAGGAAAGCTTCGAAGCGTTTTTCGTCTACGGCGCGGGCGGCGTTTTCGAAAGCGCTGCGCTGCTCGATAGTCAGGCTGGGGGCGGCGGCTGGCGGAGGAGCCGCAGCTTCAACCCGTTCGATCAATCCCTGCCGCGCCAGCGCTCGCAGTATTGGTTTGACGCCCGGCGCGCTGCGCACGAGATCGGCCAGCATCATCTGCGCCTGCGGCGCCTGTGCCAGGAGGTTCAGAATTTCGCGCTGGCGCCTTCCCCGCGGCATCCGATCGGAGGCGCCGGCCGCGGCGCGTACGGCGACGGCGGCGGCGTCGCGATGGCGGCCGCGCAGCGCCTCGCGCCGTTTCACCACTCCTTCGGACACCAGGCGGCGCAGCGCAACCGCCGCCTCTTCCCCGCATAGCCGCTGGAGCTGGCGCGCCGTCAGCGGACGCCGCCTGAGCGCCGCCACGACCGCGCGTTCGCCGGCGTTGAACGCCGCCTCCTGCAGCGCGTTGGGCTGCGCCGCCAGGGCGAACTCCTGGCGGCTGTGCACGCGTATCGCTCCGGGCATCACCGCGCGATACACCTCGGGCAGCGGTGCCAGGTAGTAGCTGGCCATGAATTCGAGCAGTTTCAGATGGGCCTGATCCAGCAGCGGCCGCGCTTCGAGGATTTCGATCAGCGGCTTGAGGATGGCCGGGTCGCCCGCCGACCGCGCGCGTATCCGTATGACGATGGCGGTCAGCCTGCGCGAGCGCAGCGGCACCAGCACGCGATGCCCCGGGAGCAGCCGATCCAGCATCGCGCGCGGCACGCTGTAGCTGAGCTGCGCGACTCCGGCGGGGGTTCCGAGTACAATCACCTCGGCCAGCGCCGGGACCGCCGCCTGCGGATGGTCAGGCACGGACATGGCACAAGATAATAGGCAAGCGGCGGCCGCAACACAGCATAGGGTGGAACGCGATGTCCACCCGCGGGTTGGGTTCCGGCGCTCCGGGCGGCAGCGCCCGACCTTCCATGTGCTCCACCACTCTGATTGAATCTCATTACCCGGCGCCGCCATCCGACGCCGGGACACTTTATGATGCGCTTTCTTACCGCCGGTGAATCGCATGGTCCGCAACTGACCGCCGTGGTCGAGGGGATGCCGGCCGGCTTCCCTATCGATCCGGACGAGATCAACCGTGATTTGGCGCGCCGTCAAAAAGGTTACGGACGGGGCGGGCGGATGGCGATCGAACGCGACCAGGTCCGGATCGTCTCCGGCGTGCGCTTCGGCCGCACTATCGGCAGCCCGATCACGATGGTGATCGAAAACCTCGACTACAAGAACTGGGGCAAGCGCATGTCGATCGATCCGAACGATCGCGAACAGGCGCGCATGGTGACCCGACCGCGTCCGGGACATGCCGATCTGGCCGGCGTGCTGAAGTACAACCTCGACGATATTCGCGACGTGCTGGAGCGGGCGTCGGCGCGCGAAACCACGGCGCGGGTTGCGGTCGGCGGACTGGCGCGGCAGATCCTGGAGCCGTTCGGTATCGACGTTCTGGGCTACGTGGTCAGTATCGGAGCGATCAAGGCTTCAACGCCGGCGATGGCGCTGAGCGAGCTCAGAAAAATCACCGA
>JAJPJA010000157.1 GCA_021324455.1 Pseudomonadota bacterium
AGGCACCATGCGCCGGACTGCACCGCCAGCCGTCCGGCCACTTCGCTCATCGGCGCAAGCAGCGGCAGACTGCCGTCTTCGAGCTGAACGGTTTCGTAGCCCAAGGCCGCCGTGCGGCGGCGCATCAACTGGCGCGCCAGCTCCGGACTGGCCGCCAGATGCAGGTAGGTGAAGATTATCAGTCCCGGGCGCAGATAACGGAACTCCGAGGCGATCGGTTCCTTGACCTTGAGCACCATGTCGGCCTTGCTCCAGATGGCGGCGGCGTTGGGCATGATGCGTGCGCCGGCGGCGCGATAGGCGCGGTCGTCCAGTCCGCTGCCCAGGCCCGCGCCGCGTTCCACGATCACGCTATGGCCGCGGCGGCGCAGCGCTCCGGCGCCCGCCGGCGTCAATGCGACGCGGTTCTCATCGGTCTTGATTTCGCGTGGGATTCCAACAATCATTTCGGCTTCACTGCCCCGCGTTGCCGCGGCGCGCCGGGCGGGAGTTGATGCTTGAGGCGAACCGGGGTTGCGGGCACTTTCGAGGGCATTGGCAAGCGACTAGACTTCGGTGTGGTCGGATTGCGGATTGTTCTGATTGTGTACCGCGATTCGCTTCAATAAGCGAGAGTATCGCAACATAAACTTGACAATTTGACTCGGGCTGCGCTTGATGAGCATGGATCGTCTGAATGGCTGACGGAAGGTTGGCTGACTGTCGGTCATGTCGGAGGAGGTTATGGAGATCCCTGCGGGACTGAGATACTCGAAAGAACATGAATGGGTGGCGACCGAAGACGAGGTTGCAACCATCGGCATCACCGACTACGCCCAGGAACAGTTGGGTGAAATCGTTTACGTTGAACTTCCCGCCGTCGGCGACAAAATCAGCAAGGATGACGCCTTCGGCGTGGTCGAATCGGTCAAGGCGGTGTCCGACATCTACGCTCCCGTCAGCGGCACGGTGGTCGAGGTCAATCAGGAGCTTCCCGAGAGCCCCGAGATGATCAACGAAGATCCCTACGGCGACGGCTGGCTGGTGAAGGTCAAAGTCAGCGATACGTCCGAACTCGAGGACCTGTTGGACAACGGGGAGTACGAGGAGCTGGTCGCCGCCGAGAAGGAATAGAGCGCGCGGCGGCTAGACTCCCGCCGGTGCGGTCGAATCGCTGGCGGTTTCGGCCTTGAGCACGGAGACCTGGAAGTTGGCTACATTGGACGGCGGATCGATAAACATCACGAAGAACGGCGACGAATCTCCGCTGCGCAGCGCAAAATTCCTGGGCGGCGCCAGCTTCTGAAAGAATTGCAGCTCGTGCGGCGTCATCTGGCTGACAATCTTGGGCGACACCAGATCCCCGCAGTACACCGACTGTGAGATGATCGGCCGCTGCTGCATATCGATCAGACTGACTCCGACCTGGATCGTATGCAGCGGTTCGGCGCCGCGATTCTCCGCCCGTCCGCTGATGATGAGGGCGCGCCGATGGCCGTCCAATGTGCGATACTCGGCATGGACCTCGCTCAGCGAGACCACGCTCTCATGCGCCGGGACCGGGGCGAATTCGGCGCCGATCACCGGCACTTGCGCCAGCAGCTCGCGGCTGATCCATGGCGAGAGGCCGAGCACAAAGGTCAGGATCGCAAAGCCGGCCACCACCAGCGCGAACAAGCCGAGAAAGAAGCCGGCTGAGCGCACCTTCTCATACTGCGGCGCTTCGGGCTCCGGCGCCCTGTCCGCGCGGCGCGCGGCTTGCGCGAGCGCCGCCCGGCGCTGACGGTAGCGGCTGAGTTCAGGCCTAATCGGCGCGGCCGGTTCCGCGTCCGGCTCTCCCACTCGCCATCGATCGTAGCGATCCCCGCCGTCGGCCGGTTCAGTCTCCTCGCCCAGTTGATGCTGCTCCGCGGGGTCGTCGAAATCGAAGCTCAGGTTCTCCGGCGTGCGCGATTCGTCGTCGGCGAACGATCGCGCCAGCGGATTGTCGGCCGGCTGCTGCGCGGCGCGAGTGGTGCGCGGCGCCGCGGGACGCGGCGGTGGAGCGGAGGCCTGCCGCTGTGGCGCGGGATCGGCTGGCCCCGGCCGCGGCTGCGCCGCTCCATCGCTCAAGCCTCCCGGCGGCGCAGTCCGGATAGGCTGCACCGGCGGTTGCCTTACGCTTGCGGGAGCCTCAGCCGGCGTGGCTGAAGGATCGGGGGGCGGACCGGCTGATGGCGCCGGCGGCGAGGCGGGATTATCCTGCGGCGGAGGAGATTTGGGCGGCGCGGCGGCCGCGCGCGTGCTGGCCGGCGCGCAAGGACGTTTGGACAGGCGCGGATCGCCGCTGAATACATGCCCACATCGCGAACATTTGAAAGTCGGGCTATCCTGAGGCAGGACGCCCTCATCGATGCGATAACGCGTCTGACAGCTGGGACATTGAACTTCTATCATCACCTCGCCACCTCACCGCAATGCCTGCTTTATAGCATATTGCGCAAATCACTGGCAGCTTGCTTTAGCGGGTCGAAAGCCGATGCGGATTGCGATGCTGGTGCGGCGGTTTGACCCCTCCGGCGGGGGTACCGAGCGCGACTTTGCCGCCGCCGCGCAATGCCTGTCGCGCGCCGGTCATGAGGTGCGCATCCACGCCGCCCGCGCCGCCTCCACTTCATGGCATGGCATGCGGGTGCGCAAGCTCCCCGTTCCTGTATTCCCGCGCAGCCTTGAAGTGATTGGCTTCGGTCTGCTCGCCGGGCGGGTTGCCCGCCGCGAAGGCGCGGAATTGACCATCAGTTTCGGCCGCACCACGGATTGCGATTTTATCCGCTGCGAAGGCGGAGCGCACGCCGCCTATCTCGAAGCCGCACGCCAATGGGAAAGTGGAGCAGCGTCCGCGGCGCGCGCGCTGAGCCCCTACCATGCCGCGCAATGCCGTATCGAGGAATTGGGCTTGCGCAGCGGCAGGCTCAAGCTGGTGCTGGCGATTTCAAATCTGGTCGGCGACGATCTCAAACGGCGCTTCAATCTGCCTGCCGGCAAAGTCCAGACGCTTTACAACGGCGTGGACCATCGGCGCTTCCAGCACGCGTCCGATCCGCAGCGGCGGGCGGCCATCCGCGGCGCCCTGGCTATCGATTCGTCAACTCCGGTGGTGCTGTTCGTGGGCCATGGCTTCAGGCGCAAGGGTCTGGGGCAGCTGATCGAAGCGTTGCCGCTGTGCGGCGCGAATCCGCTGCTGCTGGTCGCGGGCGAGGATCACGCGATGGAGTTTTTCCGGCGGGCGGCGCGCCGCTTGCGGATCGAGCCGCGGGTGCGGTTTTTGGGCCGGCGCGGCGATATTCCCGACCTGATGGCGGCGGCGGACGCGGTCGCGCTGCCGTCGCTGTTCGAGGCGTTCGGCAACGTGGTGCTGGAAGGGATGGCGGCGGGGCGCGCGGTATTGACCACCGCACGATGCGGGGCGGCGGAAGTGTTGCCGCCGCCGATGCGCCGCTTCGTGGTGCGCAATGCGATGGACCCGGCCGAACTCGCGCGCCAACTGGACGCGCTGTTGGAAGCCGGACCGGAACTGGGCGCAATCGCGCGCGCGGCCGCCGCGCAATTTACCTGGCAGCGCTTCGGAGAGCGTCTGGTCGAGCTGGTTGAACGGGCGGCGCGATGAGCATGGATTCGGCGAGCGCCGCAACGCAGGCCTGCGGCTTCTTCGATCTGGCCCGGATGCCGGCCGTCAGGGCCGCGCTCGCGGCCGGGCTTGTGGTCTACTTTTTGTATCATGCGACGCGCTTTGAGCCGGCGCGTTTGGCGATGCTCACCCCCAACGTCGATACCTCGATCCTGTACAGCCGCGCGCGCGAAATTCTGCGCAGCGCCGCCTACCCGGCGCGCCTTAGCCGGGGCAATTTCAACCAGGTATTTCCCTATCCGCCATCGGCGGTGCTGATCTTCGGCGCGCTGGCGAGCGGCGGCGAGCGGATCTTCACCGCGGTGTGGACCCTGCTGATGGCGGCGGCGCTGCTGATCGCATTGGGCAGCGCGGTGGCCGGGGAGCGCGGCGAAATCCGCGCCGCATGGTTGGCGCTGGGCGCCCTCTCCCTGCTGTTTTGCGATTCGCCGGTGGCGTGGGACCTGCGCTCGGGCAACAGCAACCTGGTCTACCTGGGAATTGTAATGGCGTCGTTCGCGCTGATGCGCCGGCGCCCGCAAATCGCGGGAGCGCTGCTGGGGGTGAGTTTTTCGCTCAAGCTTTACAGCGGGTTGCTGCTGTTGTGGCTGCTGCTCAATGGTCCCAAAAGGGCGTTGTACGCGGCCATGGCCGTAAGCGCGGCGCTCTGGCTGGTGCTGCCGGCCTTGATTTTCGGCGCCGGCGGCGCGCTCAGCCTGTACGCCGGATGGCGCGAGCAGATACGCATCGTCAGCGGCGCGTGGGTCTATCCGGTTCTCGCCAGCCAGCGCTATGCGCCGCCCTTGATCACGACGCGGCGGGCCATCGCGGTGCTGACCGGCGCGCGGCCCGACGCCGCCATAGTCAAAGCCCTGCTGGCCGCGATCCGGTTGTTGTGGATTGCGGCAATCGCAACCTACGCGGCGACCGCGCTGCGCTGCGGCCGGGTCAGTTCGCCGTCGCGGGCGGCGCTGGCGGACTGGTCGATCCTGCTGATTGCGCCGCTGCCCTTCAGTCCGTGGCTTGAGACCTACCACGCGGTGCCGCTGCTGCCCGCAACCATTCTGTGCCTGGTAACCGCGCTGGACACCCGCCAGAACCGCCGTGAACGGGTCGCCGCGTGCGGCGCGTTGTTGACGTTGCTGGCGATCCGCGGCGCCGCTGTTCCGATCCAGACGCGCGGCCTGGCCCTGATGGCGGAGTTCTTCGTCATCACCGCCGCCTTCATCATCATCCGTCCGTCCGTGTGTTTTCCTGTTTCACAATCCTGCGGGAGAGCGGCGCAGGTTGATGCTGCTGGGGATATGGCAGGATCATCCCTTTGTCGAGGAGAATAAAAATGCGGCGCGAGCGCCAAAAACGCTCGCGCGTCATGACAGGCAGGGGACCGTGTCCTACTATTGAGGGCAGGGTGCGGATGGTTTGGATCCAAAAGGAAAAGTTGCCCTGATAACGGGCGGGGCGCGGATCGGACAGGTGGTGGCGCTCAAACTGGCCGCGTGCGGATGCGGACTGGCGTTGATCTATCGCAATTCGCGTGAGGCGGCGCAATCCACCGCCGCGGCCGCGCGCGCAGCCGGAGTTGCGGTCAGCGTGATCCGCGCCGACGTCAGTGACGAAGCGCAGGTGCGGTCTGCGGTGGAACAAACCGTCCGTGCCATGGGGCGGCTCGACATCCTGTTGAACCTCGCTTCCGGCTACGAGCGCACTCCCGCTCCCCGCGCGGTTGACTGGTCCAATGCGATGGACACCAACGCGCGCAGCGCCTTTTTGTTCTCCGCCGCGGCGGCGCCGATTATGAAAAGCGCGGGCGGAGGTCGCATCATCAACTTCAGCGATTGGCTGCCGGTGAGCGGACGCCCGCGCTACCGCGAATACCTGCCGTATTATACCTCGAAGGCCGCGCTCAAAGGACTGACCGAAAGCCTGGCGCTGGAATTGGCCCCCGAAATCCTGGTCAATGCAATCGCGCCCGGTCCGATAATCGCACCGCCCGAGCTCAGCGGGGAAGAAAACGCCGAAGTGTTGCGCGCCACGCCGCTGGCAAGATGGGGCGGCGCGGAGGAGATTGCCAAGGCGGTGATGTTCCTGATCGAGACGGAGTTCGTCACCGGCGAATGCATCCGCGTGGACGGCGGCCGGCATCTGTTTTAGTTTGGCTCTCCGCAAGCCAAGCTGACGTACGCCTCATCGCGGACGGATCCGATAGCGCGTCGGATCAGCGGCGCCGGCCGCGCGAAAGCCCGCGACCCGTTCCGCGCACTTGGTGCAGCGGCCGCAATGCTGCTCGGCGCGCGGCCGGATGCATGAAACCGTCAACTGCAGCGGCAGATCTCGTCCCAGTGCGATCACTTCAGCCTTGGACTTGCCCACCCACGGCGTGGCAATCTTCAGCCGCAATCCGACGCCAAGGTCAACCGCCCTGGACAACGCGTTGAAGAAAACCGGACGCGCGTCGGGAAAGGGGTTTGCCTCCAGCAGCGCCAGCGCGACCTCGCCGATCCGGTTGCGGGCGCAAAACACCGCCGCTTTCGACAGCAACGTCAGGTTGCGGCCGGGGATGTAGTTGGAAGCCAGCGCCGCCTTGTAACCGGGAATTCTCTTTCCGGTGATGCTCCAGTGATCCGCGGCGACGTCGTCCATCGGAACGTTCAGCACCGCCAGCGGCTGGATCGACTTGATGCCGACGGCCTGGATAAACCGGCGCAGTACCGCGATTTCATCCTTCTCCCACATCAAACCGGTGCGGATATAGACCGGTATGACCTCAGGGCGCCGCCGCGCAATCCGCGCCAGCATCACCGAACTGTCCAGTCCCCCGCTGGCCAGCACCGCAACGCGTCCGGGAACCGGCGTGATCCGGTAATCGCGCATGGAAAATCGTGACGCGTGGGCCATCGCTCAAGCAATCAGGCGGCCGCCGTCGAGCACCAAAACGGAACCGGTGGCAAAATCGGTCTCGCACAGGAAGACGACGGCGCGCGCCGCGTCTTGGGGCGTGCCGATGCGTTTGGTCAGGGTGGCGCGCGCCAGCGCGTCGATTTGATCGGCGCCGTAGTCTTCGGGTGCCAGCACCGGGCCGATTGCGAGGCAGTTCACCTGCACTTGCGGCGCCAGCGATTTGGCCAGCGCCTGCGTCAGACCGATCAGGCCCGACTTGGAAACCGTGTAGGCGAAGTAATTGTTGTAGGGGCGGATACCCGCGGTGTCGCCGATATTGACGATTTTGCCCGCACCCTGACGCCGCATTATGGCGCCGGCGAATTTGGCGGCGAAGGCCGGC
>JAJPJA010000055.1 GCA_021324455.1 Pseudomonadota bacterium
GCGGCGGATGCGGCAGCGGCGGCTGCGGCTGCCATTGATTGCGTTTTTCCCGATTGCCGTGGAAGTGGGCGTCCCTGCCCGCCGTCGTTTCGCAGACCGACACCAGAAGGCGGCCCGGGACGTCCGCCATGCTCAAGAATCCGGTAGGTGACCATGGACAGCAGGGGAAAAGTCGCGCTGGTAACCGGGATTAGCCGCGGGATGGGCAGGCAGATGGCGCTGCGGCTGGCGCGCCACGGCGTCAACATCGTCGGTGTGGCGCGGACCGTGGATCGATCGGAAAGCCCATGGCCCGGCACCTTGAAGGAAGCCGAAGCCGAAATCCGCGCGCTCGGCGTCGAGGTGATGCCGGTCAAATGCGACCTGCTGGTGCGCCAGGATGTCGAGCGGCTGTGCCGGACCGCGCTGGACAGGTTCGGCCGGGTCGATTTCGTGGTCAACAATGCGCGCTATGTCGGCCCGGAATTGTTCGATCCCTTTGTGCAATTCGAGATCGATAGCTGGGAGAAGCACATGCGCGCCGACCTGCTGGCGCCGGTGATCATTGCCAAACTCTGCCTGCCCGGCATGATCGAGCGTAAAGGCGGGATCATCATGAACGTCACCGCGTCGGTGGCGCATCATGACGTGCCCGGGATGCCGGGCGGCGGGGGCGGCCTGTGCGCGGCCTATCCGACCATGAAAGCGGCGCTGGATCGATTTACCGTGGCGCTTGCCAAGGAAGCCCGTCCCCATGGCGTTGCGGTAATTGCTCTCGATCCGGGCGCCACCCTCAATGAACGCTTCGAGCAGGAGATCAAGCAGACCGGCACCCACGGACTGGATATGAGCATTTTCCATCCGCTGTGGGTTCCCGCCGCGGCGTGCGAGTATCTATGCTGCGGGTGCCCCGATCCGATGCGCTACAGCGGGCAGGTGGTGGTGGCGAAGGATTTGTGCCGGGTGCTGAATTTGGAGTGAACCGCGTCTCATCGGGCGGCGCGGTCCGCATCGGCGAAGATAGCGGCAATCGGCGAACGCTCAGCGGTTCTTTGCCAGGCGCGCGGCGGCGGCGCCGGCGGTGCGGCCGAACACCGAACCTGACATCAGGCCGGTGCCGCCCGGGTAATTGAAGTAGAAAATTCCGCCTACCAGTTCTCCGGCCGCGTACAACCCCCCGATGGGCAATCCGTCGGTGTTGATTACGCGCGCCTCGCCGTCGATCTGCAGACCGCCGAAGGTAAAAGTAATCCCGCAGGTCACGGCGTAGGCCTCGAACGGCGGCGTGTCGATGGTATTGGCCCAGTTGCTCTTGTTGAGCGCGAGTCCGCGGGTGCAGCGGCCGTCCTTGACGTTGGGGTTGAAGGGCTGATCGCGCGCGACCGCGGCGTTGTAGGCGTTGACCTCCGCCAGGAAGCCGGCGGCGTCCACGTCTTCGAGTTTGGCGGCCAGTTCTTCGAGCGTATCGGCGCTGACCCGGGTGACGCGCCTGATGCGGTACTCGTCGCGCAGCAGATGCGTTACTTTGCGATCGAATACCTGCCAGGCGAACTGTCCGGGCTGCTCCAGGATCACGCGTCCGTATTTGGCGTAGGTATAGTTGCGGAAGTCGGCGCCTTCATCGACGAATCGCCGCCCGTGCGCGTTGACCATGATGCCGAATGGGTAGCTATGCTTCTGGAAACCGTCGCCGACTTCCAGATCGCCGAATTCAGGCGCGTTGCGATCCCATCCCACGGCGTGGCATCCGGACCAGTTGCCGCAGGGCATCGCACCGATTTCCAGCGCCATCCGGATACCGTCGCCGGTGTTGAAGCGGGTGCCCCGCACCCTGGCCAGATCCCACCCCGGACCGAGATAGCGGGCGCGCGCTTCGGCGCTGGCCTCGAAGCCGCCGCAAGCCAGTACCACGGCGCGGGTGCCGATAACGCCGGTTTTGCCGCTTCGTGCCACCAGCACGCCGCTGACAGTGTTGTGCTGATGAATCAGGGCGCGTGCGCGGGCCGAGTAGAGCACATCGATCCCGCTGCGCGCGGCCGCGGTGTACAATGCGTCGACCAGACCCGGACCGCCGCCCCATGCTTCCACGGTGAGACCGCCCCAGAACTTGAACCGTCCTTCAACCTTGAAGGCCTGGCGGCCGTAAATTGGTGCGAAGCGAACCCCCCTGGCGCGCATCCACATCAGCGTGTCGAAGCTGCGCCCCACCAGCATCTCCGCCAGTTTTGGCGTGGTGCGATACTGGGTGACGCGGCACAGATCGTCGTAAAACTGATCCTCGGTGTAGGTGCCGAAGTCGGTGATCGCCTTGTCCTCTTCGGTCAGGTCGGGCATCAGGCGGACCAGGTCGTCGACCCCGCGATACGCGACCCGCATCGCTCCGGCGCTGAAACGGCTGTTACCGCCGCGCTCGGCCTGGGGGGCGCACTCCAAAATCAGCGTGCGGGCGCCGGCCTCGCGCGCGGAGAGCGCCGCGCATAACGCCGCGTTGCCGCCGCCGATGACAATCACGTCGTATTCCGTGGACATCGATTCGAACTCCCGCCCGCGCAGCAGATGAGCGAAAGATTATTCAGCCAAAAGCGGGGAGGAAAGAGTGGGCCGCGCGCACCACACTTGCGGCACGCGCGGCTTTGGGGGAGGGGCTATGACTACCGACGCAGCGACACGGAAAAGCTCACGATGAACAGGTGTTGCATTGCGGCGTGGTCAGATTGAGCACGACCACGTTGGACAAATCCTTTGATGCGGTGCGCGATGTGCGCGTTTGGGCGCCCTCCAGCACCAGGCGCTCGGAACCGATGCCATGCTGCCGCAGGTATTGCGCGACCGCCGCCGCCTGCCGCTGCACCGTTGCGCGGTCGCCTTCTCCACTGATGTAAACGATGGTGGAGGGATCCCGCCGCAGCAGATTCACAGCGTAATCCAGGACCGGTGCTGAAGCCGAATCGATGACCGCGTTGGGTCCTCTGAGCTGGATATCATGCAGCACCAGGCGTTTGGCGGTGCTCAGCTCAGGGGCGGATTCCTGCGCCGGCGGCGATGCGCCGAGAACCTGAAAATCCTGCGCATGCACCGCGACGATTCCGGCCGCAAACAAGACGGCGCCGGCCATAAGTGCCAGCGCGGCTTTTGGTATGGCGGAATTGCACGACATGACTGTTTTCTCCCTGCTTTGCGCCGCGCACTTGCGAATCGTAAGGCGCGCAGAACGCGTGACGCAGGAGTACCGAGCAAAGCGCATGCCGGAAGCATTCGCGCCGCCATACCCGCGATATTCCTGTTCAGCTTCAGGCCTCTAAACCATTTCGAGCAGCGATGCCTGAGATGGGGGCGGCGCGATCGGAGTGTGCAATCGGCAGATTTTACACGCTATTTAACCGGTTGGTTCTGCAAACCCTGCAATTTCGTGCGGCTTTCAACCGGCGACGCTGATCACCGCGCGGCGGATAATGCGGCGATGCAGCGGCGATTGGACAAGGCTGAACGGCAGGCGGGGCAAACGCGGAGCGAAATCCGATAATCCGGCGGCCGCGATCAGGTTGTCCGCTTCCCGGCGCGCTCCGTACCAGAGCGTTGCGCCGCCCTCGCGCGCGATCAATCCGCCCAAAACCTTGCGTCCCGCGGCGGCCTCAAATCCGGCAATCGGATGCTGGCGCAAAGCGCCCAATCTGAGCACACATAAAGGACCCAGCATCAACCCCCCATCGTGCCATCGCAGAAGGCCCAGACCGGCGGCACGAGTGCGATCGTTCACTCGCGCGTCCAGCCGCTGAACGAAGCACTCCAGATTGAGCCGCGCGGGCGAAATGATTCTGAATACCTGCAGGATCGAGCAGGCCCGGCCATGCCACACAACGGCGTCCTCGATCTTTTCAACCTGCGTCATCCTGACCTCGTCCGCCAAGCGCGCGCTTGAGCGAGGACGCGAAGTTAAGCGGCGTGATGCCGGTCTCGGCGCACAAATCGGGGCCGTCCGCGATCGCATCCTGACGCAAACTTTCGACCAGCGCCCGCGCAATCGGCAGCGGTACCTCGGTGATGAACCGCAGCCAATGCGATGACAGCGAGGGGCTGAAAACCGGCAGCGACAAGATCAGCCGGCGCAGACCCAACTCGCGCGCCGCCGCCGTCATCATAGCCCGGTAACTGAGCACGTCGGGTCCGGCGAGATCGAGCACGCGGCCGCCGCGCACAGCGCGGGCGCGCGCCAGCGCTTCGATCGCGTCGGCGGCGTCGATCGGCTGGCATCGGCTGGTGACCCATCGAGGCGTGATCATGACCGGGAGGTTGACGACGAGGCTGCGCATTATTTCGAATGCGGCGCTGCCGCGGCCGATAACGATACCGGCGCGTACGACCATGGCGCCGCATTCGTCGAGCAGGATTTGGCCGACTTCGCGGCGGCTTTGTAGATGGGGCGAGAGATGGGCGGCGGCGCGCGGATAAAGTCCGCCCAGATAGATGACGCGCGGGACTCCGGCGCGGCGCACGGCGGCGGCAAAGCGCAGGGCGTATTGGCGGTCGCGCGCGGCGAAGTCCGCTCCCTGCGCCATCGCATGCACCAGGTAATAGGCGGTTTGGACGCCGCGCAGCGCTTCGCCGTCAGCCGCGGCGGGGTCGTCCAAATCGAATCGCACCGCCTGAATATTGGCGGCGGGCGCGGACGGACGGCGCATCAGGGCGCGCACCGCGGCGTCCTCGCGCGCCAGCCGCCGCGTCAGCCGCTGGCCGATAAAGCCGCTCGCGCCGGCAATCGCAATCACGTTGTCGCGCGGCACCGGGTTGTCGAAGCCGCCGCTTGGCCGGCTGACCCCGGTCAGCTTGCGGTCTGACCGCCGTCGATGGCGAAGATGCCGCCGTTGGCGTATGAGGATTCGTCGCTGGCCAAAAACAGCGCCACTCGGGCGATTTCCTCGGGCGCGCCGGGCCGCCCGATTGGAGTGTTGGCGCCCATCGAATCGACGGTAACCTCTCGGTTCTTCTGATAGCCGGCGATTCGCTCCAGCAGCGGCGTTGCGATCGGGCCGGGGCAGATCGCGTTGACCCTGATCTTGCGCCGGCCGTATTCCAGCGCCGCCGTTTTGGTCAGACCGATTACGCCGTGCTTGGCCGCCGCATAGGCGCATCCGCCTTTGACCCCGGACAGACCCGCGGTGGAGGAGGTGTTGATGATCGAGCCGCCGCCCGCGTTAATCATGTGCGGAATCGCATACTTCATCCCCAGCCAGACGCCGCGCAGATTGATTCCGATAACGCGGTCGAAACCTTCGACGCTGAAGCGCGCGGTCAGATTCGCTTCGCCCTCGATGCCGGCGTTGTTGTAGAGCACGTTGAGCTTGCCCAAGCGCTTGACCGTCTCCTCCACCATCCGCTCGGCGTCGGCGGGATTGGATACGTCGGCGCGCAGGGCAAACGCTTTGCCGCCGCGGCCGGTGATCTCGCGGGCGACTTCGGCCGCCGCCTTCTCGTCGATATCGATAACCGCGACCGCGGCGCCCTCGCCGGCAAACAGCAGCGCCGCCGCCTTGCCCATTCCGGAACCTGCTCCAGTAATCAATGCGACCTTGTCAGCCAATCTCATCTGTGTCGTGACCTCGTGTTTGACGGTTAAAAGAATTGGCGGGCAGAGACGCCCGCCCCGGGCGCCGTTTCAAATGGCGGTGAAGCCGCCATCGACCGGCAGCGGAATTCCGGTGACGAACGAGGCGGCGTCGGAGCACAGCCACGCCACCGCTTCTCCGATTTCTTCGGGCCGTCCAAGGCGGCCCATCGGATGGATCTTCTGGAACACCCGGCGCATCTGCGGGCGCTTGGCGATTCCCGCCTCGACCATCGGGGTTTCGGTCACGCCGGGGCATACGGCGTTGATCCGAATCGGGATTTTCGCGTACTCGACAGCCGCGGTGCGGGTCAGTCCGACCACGCCGTGCTTGGCCGCGCTGTAGGCGATACCGAGCGGGTTGGCGCCCAGTCCCGCAATCGAAGCGGTGTTGACGATCGCGCCGCTCTTTTGCTTGAGCATCTGGGCGATTTCGTACTTCATGCACAGCCACACTGATTTCAGGTCGATACCGACCACCGCGTCCCAGCATTCCTCGGTGCTGTCGGCGGTGCGGGCCAGGTCGCCGCCGATGCCGGCATTGTTAAAGGCGCAATCCAGGCGGCCGAAACGCCTGACCGTTTGCGCGACCAGGTCTTCCACGGCGGCGGGCTTGAGCACGTCGCATTGGACGCAAAACGCCTGTCCACCCGCCCGCTCGATCATCGAGACGGTCTCCTGCGCGCCGTTGGCGTTGAGGTCGGCGATTGCCAGCTTCGCCCCCTCGCGGGCGAAGATCAGGGCCGCGGCGCGTCCGATTCCCGATCCTCCTCCGGTGATAAGTGCGGCTTTGTCCTTAAGTAGAGCCATGTCAAATCTCCGTCCGGTTGAGCGCCCGTTTAGGGCATCCGGAGCCGAAGACAATCACAGAGCGGCGGCGCTCACAAGCGCCGCCGCGCCGGCTGCGGCAAATCCGAAACCGGCAACCGGCAGCTATCCGGAGGAGTGGGCCGGCTTGTCGCGGCGTGGTTTGGCCGCGCTGCCCGCCATTACCTGCGCGATGACACCGTCGATGAACGCATCATCCAGCGGCGCCTTGAGGATCAGCGTCCGGTACCAGAGCGCGCCATGAACCATGTCCATGATCACGTCAAGGTCGATGCGCGGGCGCAGTTCGCCGCGCTGGATGCCGCGTTCCAGGATGGTACGCAGGACCACGCGCCGCTGCTTCAGGAGGCGTTCCTGAAAAGCGCGGGCGAGCTCGCTGTCGCATTGCGCTTCGGCCAGCAGACCCGCAATCGCGGGGCAGGAGAGCTGGGTCATGAAGAAGGAGCAGATGTGGCTGAGATAATCGCGGAAATCCTCGACGAACGAACCTTTATCGGGCAGCGGTACTTCACGCGCGATCAACGCCGCGCAGGCTTCCATCAGGACCGCGGCCTTGGACGTCCACCATCGGTAGATGGTCTGCTTGCCGACGCCCGCGCGGGCCGCGATCGCCTCGATACAGACGTCGGAGTAGGGCCGTTCGTGAATCAGCTCGGCGGCGGCGTTGAGGATGGCTTCATGCGCCCGTTTGCTGCGCCGCGGGTTGAGCGGATTGGCCGTATCAGCTTCGCTGGGAGGGACGGCGGATAGGAGGTGGCGCTCGGTGACAGCCATTGTAATCAAATCTTAACACACATATTAGGACCGTGCGGGTAATTAACACGAACGCAACGTTTCGTCTAGGGTTGAGCCGCGACTTTGCGCGGTTTTTTTGCTTCCAACGCGTCGATCCTTCCGCTCTCCAATCGACTAACGGGTGTCATCGGCAACGCCTTCGGGCCGGATACTTTCAGTGCGAGACGAGACGCACCGTATTGACAAGACGAGACGTAGTGTCTAGTTTATAGTCGTGAATCCAACAAGGAGGGCTACGGAAAGGCCGTCATGCGGGGGCGGCGGGCGGCCGCCATTCGGGGGAAGGGAGTTTACAACCGTGTCGTCAGTTGCATTTGCGGAAAAGCTGTCCAATGCGGAAGTCAGCAGGGACCCCGGCGAAAGCTATCCGGATGTCCCGGCCGCCATCCGTGCGCACCTGAACGCGGAGTTAGACCGCGATGTTTTGGTTCGGATGCAGCATTTGGCGCGCAAGCGGCGTGCGCTGCGGCCGGAGATAACCGAGGAGCAGATGGCGGATTACCTGGCGCTGGCCGAGAACTGCGAAAACTTCGAGCAATGGTTGAAGTTGCGCCAGGCCGGACCGCTTCCGCCTCCAGCGCGCGGGACGCTCGCCTGGGTGATCGGCACCCTGGCCATCCTGGCTCTGCTTACCACGGGGCTGATTGCCGCAATCGCGGTGTCGGTTTCAGGGTTGTAATCGGACACAAATATTAACCCGGCTCAGCATGGCTGAACGGGTCAAGGAGAAAAACGCAATGTTGATGGCATCGGTAATCGGGCTTGCGGTGTTGGCCAGCATTCTGATGGCGGTGGACTGGTACATTTGGGAGCCGCGCTATCGCGCCGAGAGCTCAATTGGACCTGCACCGGTCGATCGCAACGGCAATCAGCGGATCGACCTGCGTACGGCCGCCTGAAGATTGATGGACTGACGGTTTGATGGGCCGGCGCGCGGCGCCATGTCGCGCGCCGGTTTTCGTTTGTGCAATCCCTTCAGATTCCCGCGCGATTGCGCTCGTGTTCTGCATGGAGGCTCGGCGGCCTGACCACGTTGGCCGCCGGCATACTCCCCAGTCGACGGTTGCGTGGCGACCGTGCGCGATACATAAACGCTGCTGCTTGAACGCCGGCGGATATCCGGGTCACAGTCGCGAAAGGGAGGAATTTAAATGAGGGGATTGGACTGTCCGAATGCATTGGCCGCGGTTCGCCGACCGGCTCGGCTGTGCGGGTTGTGCCTGATTTCGGCCCTGCTCCTGCACCCTGGGTCAGCGGGCGCTCTTCCGCGCGCCAACGGTACCAACTGTAAAGCGGAGTGGGTGAACAACGCGGGTGCGATGGCCTGCTTTATCCAGGGCGAAGAGGACGTGCGCAACGGCGCCGCCCATCCGCATTACGTTGCTTGTACCAACGCGGGCGAGATCTTCTGCTGCGTCGATAATGACCAAGGCCAGGATTGCGAGGCGGTCAGAGCGGGCGGACGGCCGCCGGGCGAAGGCGTAAAGCTGGGCGCAATCCTCGACGCCCAGCAAACCATCCTCACCACGCTCAATCGTCTTTGGATCAAGCTGGACAAACTGGAAAGCCGGTTGGACGAGGTCAAGCGCAAATGCCCGCCCTGAGCGCCGCGCGCGGCTTTTGCTGGTAAAGCAACGGCCGCAGTGTTAATCCAGGCGCCATCGGGGAGGTATCGTCATGACCCGAATGCGCGTAGTCTCGGCCGATTCGCACATGATGGAGCCGGCGGAACTGTGGACGCAGCGGCTGGATCGCAGGTTCAGCGGCCGCGCGCCGCAGGTGGTAAAAACCGATCGCGGCTACCTGTTTACCGCTCCCGGCGTCTATCCGTTCCCGGTCGCGGGCGGGTTCGGACTGGGGCGCGCGGGCCGGGAACTGGGCGAACATTTCCGCAACAGCGGCTACGAGGCAGCGCGTCCCGGCGGATGGGATCCGGTCGAACGGCTCAAGGACCAGGACATCGACGGAGTCGAAGCGGAAGTGCTTTACACGACCCTTGGGATGTCGCTGTTCGGACTGGCCGACGCGGAACTGCAGCAGGCCTGCTTCAGCGTCTATAATGACTGGCTGGCGGAGTTCTGTTCGCATGATCGACGCCGCCTGCACGGAATCGGGCTGATCTCGCTGGCCGACATCGGCGCCGGTGCGCGCGAGCTTGAGCGATGCGCCCGGGCGGGACTGAAGGGCGGGATGATTTACGGGTCGGCGCCGCCCACTCGGCCTTATTTCAGCCGCGAGTACGATCCGTTATGGGCCGCGGCGCAGGACCTGGAGATGCCGCTGTCGCTGCACGTGTTCACGCGCGCCAGCGGCGGCGCACAGTCCGGGGCCGGGGTTGCGCCGGTCTCGGAGTACATGAATTTCTCGCACGCCTACGTGCGCGGGATTCATGAGGTGCAGGACTCGCTGGCCGACATCATTCAAAGCGCGGTGCTGGAGCGTTTTCCGCGGCTCCGCATCGTGTCGGCCGAGAACGACACCGGATGGCTGGCGCATTTCATGTACCGGCTGGATCACATATTCGAGAAATTCGGAAGCTTTTCGCCCCAGGCGCAGCCGCTGACGATGAAACCCAGCGACTACGTGCGCCGCCAGCTCTTCGCCACCTTCCAGGACGATCCGATTGGACCGGCGCTGTATCGGTTCTTCGGTGCGGACAACTTCATGTGGGCGTCGGACTTCCCGCATACCGATTCCACCTGGCCGCATTCGCGCGCGGTAATCGAGGCAGGTTTCCGCGGCGTCCCGGAAGCGGCCGTTCATAACATCGTGTTCGAAAACGCGAACAAACTGTATCGAATGGGTCTTTAACGCGCCGCCTGTGCTTCCCTGATCGCAACGAGATGAATCGCGCAGACAACCCGATCGGCCTCCCTGGCCCGGATCGATGCTTTTGATTCGGGATCGAATCCGCTACCGTTGGAGCGGAGGGCCGTGAAGACCAACGCGGTCGGCATCACGTTTCGGAGGCGCGTGCGATGGCAATCAACGACAAATTCATCTCTGCCGACAGTCATGTGGTGGAACCCGTAGACCTGTGGACGCGGCGCATGGGCGGAGCATGGCGCGAACGGGCGCCGCATTTCATCGAGGGCGCCGACGCCGACTACATGATCGTCGAAGGTATTCCGCCGGTGCAGGGCGCCGACCTGATGGCCGGGATGATGGACGACAAGCTCAAGGGACGCGCGCTGGACCGCTCCAAAAATCATTTCAAGGACGTCCGTCCCGAATCGATCGATCCCAAGCTGCGCCTGGGCGATCAGGACGTGGACAATATCCGCGCCGAGGTGCTCTATCCCAATTACGCGCTGATGCTGTACGCGGCGCCCGACCCCGAATACAAGCGCGAATGCTGCCGCGCTTACAACGACTGGCTGATCGAGTTCTGCTCGGTGGCGCCCAAACGTTACGTCGGTGTGGCGATGCTGCCGACGAGCGGACCTATCGAATGGGCGGTCAAAGAGGCCGAGCGCGTGCGCAAGGCGGGAATCAAATCCGTCATCATCCCCTCATGCCAGCCCAAAATTCCCTACTGGGATCCTTACTACAAACCGCTGTGGGCGGCGCTGCAGGACAACGACATGATCCTGTCCTTTCATAACGCGGCGACCGAAGAACCGGTGCGCCAGGACCTGCCGCTGCTGCCGCTGGTGGTCGATCTCAAGATGGTCGGGCAGGTGCGAACTCTGGCCGGGATTCTTTCCTCGGGCGTTCCCGGCGCCTATCCCAAATTGAAGTTCGTGGTCGTCGAGGGCGGGATTGGATGGGTCGCGGCGGCGGTGCGGCTGCTCGATCATCTATGGGAAGACCATCGCGGATGGATCGAACCGCATCTGGACGAGCCGCCCAGCTTCTACTGCAAGCGGCAGTTTTACTTCACCTTCGAGGACGACAAAGCCGGCCTGCTGACGCGGCCGCTGCTCAACGTCGATCATCTGATGTGGGGTTCCGACTATCCGCATACCGAGGGAACCTTTCCGCGTTCGCGCGAGCAGATCGCCCGCGACTTCGCCGAACTGCCGGAGCCCGAAACGCGCAAGATCGTGATCGACAACGCGGCGCAACTCTACGGGCTCTGAGCCATCGCGCCGGCTGGCCCCGAGACAGTGAAGGTCCATCGGTAATCGGCGCCGGCATCGATCGCGGCCTGATACCGATGCCTGGGCTGGAGCGGATTTTGCGCAATCACCGTGCCGGGATGAGGAGGCTATCGCGACACGCTTAAAAGCTGCGCCGAGCGCATCCTCCTCCCAATCGAGCCGGTAAGAGAATGAGATTTATGGCGGGGCGGGAGGCAAAGGCCGGAGCGGAAACAATCCTATTATGGGTCGGGCCGCACTATCGCCCCGCCGATTAAGTGAGATCAGCCGCGCTGCTCGAGACCCTCTCTGGCCAGCTTTATGCGCCGTTCGAAATCGGGCAGCGAATCGGCGCCCAGACGTTTGAAGTATTCCTCGATCTGATTGAGTTCGGATAGCCATTCGCCGCGATCGATAGAAGTGGCCTGGCGCAGCCGATCGGGCGCGATATCCAGTCCCGCGAGATTGAGGTCCTCCTTGCGCGGCACCATCCCGATCGGCGTGGGTTCAGCGCCGGCGCGGCCCTCGACCCGGTCCACGATCCATTTGAGCACGCGCATATTCTCGCTGTAGCCGGGCCACAAAAAGGCGCCGTCGCGGTCCTTGCGGAACCAATTGACCTCAAAGATTTTCGGCGGGTTACGCAGACGTCCGGCAATTTCGTGCCAATGGACGAAATAGTCCACGATGTTGTAGCCGCAAAACGGCAGCATCGCCATCGGATCGCGCCGCACCACCCCGACTTTTCCGGTAGCCGCCGCGGTCGTTTCGGACCCCATGCTGGCGCCGAAAAACACCCCGTGCGACCAGTCCGAGGCTTCAAGCACCAGCGGCACGGTGGAGGCGCGCCGGCCGCCGAAAATTATTGCCGAGATCGGCACGCCCTGCGGATCCTCGGCTTTGGGCGAGAGCACCGGATTGTTGGTCATCGGCGCGGTAAAGCGGCTGTTCGGATGAGCCGCGGGCTGGCCCGATTGCGGATTCCACGGCTGTCCGCGCCAGTCCACCAGTCCCGGCGGCGGTTCGGTACCCATCCCTTCCCACCACACATCACCGTCCGGGGTGGCGGCGACATTGGTGAAGATGGTGTCGTGCTCGACCGTCTTCATCGCGTTGGCATTGGATTTGGTGCTGGTGCCCGGAGCGACGCCAAAGAAACCGGCTTCCGGATTGACCGCCCACAGGCGCCCGTCGGGTCCGATGCGCAGCCAGGCGATATCGTCGCCCACCGTATGCACCCGCCATCCTTTGAATGATTGCGGCGGCAGCAGCATCGCCAGATTGGTCTTGCCGCAGGCGCTGGGAAAAGCCGCGGCGATGTAGGTGGTCTCGCCCCGGGGACTTTCCAAGCCAAGGATCAGCATGTGTTCGGCCAGCCATCCTTCGCTATGTCCCAAATAGCTGGCAATTCGCAGCGCGAAGCATTTCTTGCTCAGCAGGGCATTCCCGCCGTAGCCGCTGCCGACCGACCAGACGGCGTTGTCCTGCGGGAAATGGCAAATCAGACGGCGTTCCGGATCGAGATCGAGGGTGGAATGTAAACCGCGGTTGAAGTCGTCGGAATCGCCCAGCAAATCCAGCGCCGCCCGGCCCATCCGGGTCATGATTCTCATGTTCAGCGCGACGTAGATGCTGTCGGTCAGTTCGATTCCGACCTTGGCGAACGGCGACCCGAGCGGACCCATGACGTAGGGCACGACGTACATCGTGCGCCCCTGCATCGAGCCCTTAAGCCATCCGCGCAGTCTGGCGTAGGTTTCATCGGGCGCGGCCCAGTTATTGGTGGGGCCTGCGTCGTCCTTGTTGGGAGTGCAGATGAAAGTCAGATGCTCACTGCGGGCGACGTCGTTGGGATTGGATCGATGCAGGTAGCAGCCGGGCCGGCGGGCGGGATTGAGCGGGATCAGTACTCCTCTCGCAACTGCTTCGCGCGTCAGGCGCGCCTTTTCTTCTTCCGAGCCGTCACACCAAACGATACGGTCGGGCCGGGTGAGTTCGGCCGCTTCGGCAACCCATCGGGCAAGAGCCCGGTTTTTTACACCATTGGCTTGGTTCGTCATCCGTCCTCTTCGGTCAGCGATGGTCGGTGGTCGCGGTAGTCAGTTCAGCCAGCTTCCGACAGCGTCTTCTATTCTCATTTTGCCTCGCCGTCTCAGTAGAGATGATAAACGCCTGACACAGCCGAAGCGAGACGTTTGCAGTGATTAGCCATCGGCCGCCTGCGTCGATGGATGAACGGCGCTTTTTCGGCGGTGAATCTAGGAACTGTGGAATCTTGCTTTCCAGCCAAAGCTGTAACAGTTCCGGTCGCCGCATTGCGCATCAGCCGTCGCGGTACAAATCAGTTCGAGACTCTGGCGCAAACAACTGACCCGGATTACCTGCCGGACTTCGACTGCTTTGGGCCGCGCCACCAACCAGGAAAGGAGGCCCGATTGGGCCGCGCGCCGATGCTCGATGAAGGTGGAGCGGTTTATCAACGATACCGCCCTGTCGTCATAGCCGATGATTTCCGTAAATGACGTTTTGTCCTCCACCTCACCTCTGAGCGGTGTCTGCGAGAGGCTCGGCTGCAGCTCTCCGCCGAGGTCGCGAGCAAAACAGATGGTATAGAGCTGGTCAGTCCACGTCCGCGCAGACTTGCCCTGCGCGCGGAAAGCGGTGAGGTCACGGCGGGTGACAGTCGCCTTCCAGCATCCGTAGAATTTGAGCAGTTGCTGAAACTGGAGGTCGGGACCCGAGGGGATCGCCTCGCGCGAGTCCTCGTGGCCGGAAACCGGCGAATCGTTGCCGGGAATCTCCAGCACGCCGCCGATAGCGTACGAAAACGCGCAAAGCCACAGCGCCGCAACTGCAACCGCCAGTTTGCGTTTGGGATGATGCCCGATGTCCACCGACCGCTTCTAAATAACATGAAGGAACACGGCCTGCCCAGCGCGGAGCGATGCTCTCACGATGGCCTGGCTCAACCGACCTTGGTGCGGGGCGGTCGCGCCGGGCGGATTAAAGCGTTGACGCGGCCGTTTGAGGGCCGCTAGATTCCTGCGCAAGCGGCGTGCCGCCTGGATGGCGGCCAAAACTCCGCCCAATTGATGGCGGCGCCGCTCTCACTATGAACTTTTAACCTATGGGTTTGTACAAAGTCAGATCGTCCGTGCAGACCTCTTTGCGGCCCGCAAACGGCGCTGAAAACCTGCCCGGCGCAGCTGAGGAGAATCACCATGCCCTATAGCGAAAAGGAAAGAGCCGTGCTCGAACGGGTCAAGAAGTCCCCGTTTCCCACCGACTACAAAGGTTTGCGCGATTCGATCAACGCAACCATCGGGGCCACCAACGCCAAACCGCCGGAGATTGGCGCCTTCCATGAGGACGTTGAACTGCGGCAGGGGCTGCGCGCCGATGTCTCGGTGCCCAAGGGCGCGGGTCCGTTTCCGGCGACGATTTATCTCCATGGCGGCGGATGGGTCGCGGGCAGCTCCAAAAGCCATCGCAAGCTCGGGATGCAGTTCGCTGAAGCCGGTTACCTGACCTTCAATCTCGACTACCGGCTCGCTCCCGAATATCCGTTTCCGGCGGGCTTCGAGGATTGCGTTTTTGCCGTGCACTGGGTGCATGAGAATGCCCGGCGCTGGAACGGCGACGCGTCGCGGATGGTCATCGGCGGCGATTCGGCCGGCGCCAATCTGGCCGCCGCCACCGCGCTTGCGATCGGCCGCAGTCCCGGCGTCAGGCTCAAGGCGCTGCTGCTCCTGTACGGACTCTACGACATCCGCGCGATGATGGAGCGCGGTCGCGACAGCGGCGTTCCCGGCACTAACCGCAACTATCTGGGCGAGGACTACGAGCGCAAGCTTGACGACCCGCGCGTCAGCCCGATTAGGGGCGTCAAACCCGGAGCTTTGCCTCCAACCTTCATCATAGCCGGCACTGAAGATAACCTCCTCCCGGAAAGCTATGCGATGGCCGAGGCGCTGCGAAAAGCTGAAATACCGCACGAAGTCCACGTCCTGGAGGACATGCCGCATGCGTTCATGCAGATGTGGATGCTGTCGGGATGCGTGGAAGGGCAGCGTCTGATGTTTAACTTCATCCGCCGCCATATCGACGACTGAATGCGGCTGAGTGCGGGGCGTCTGCGGCGTGAGGCCCGCCGACGCACCTGCTAAACCTCGCTTTGGCTGCCGCGGCGTTCCGCGCGCAGGATTCATTCCCGCTCGACGACGCCTTTGAGGTACATGTCGCCGGTTGGCTTATCGACGCCTGCCGCCGGTTCCAGGGTGACCGCGGCGAGCATCAGGCGTTGTCCCGCCGGAGGCATCGACGCCGGGGCGACCGAGCTGCGGCCCTGCTGGGCGTGAAACAGGCCGGCCCTGACCGGTCCGCTCTGGCTGGTTATCCACCATAGCTCATAGGCTTTTCCGGGCGGCGCCGGCGGCAAACCGAAGGTCTGAATCATCGCTGCTCCTGATGCATGGCTGACCGCGACTACACCGCCGGCGTTGTGCGCGGGACCGACCGGACCGAGGCGCGTCAGTTGCAAGTCGGGCGCCATCAGCACGCGGTCGAGCCGGGCGCGTTCGGACAGCACCTTGCGCAGGGTGTCGGTTTCGGTTTGCGCGGCAGTCAACTCGGAGCGCAGATCGTTAAGTTGCCAACTGAGCGATTCCAGTTGCTGAAGCTGATGAACTTCGGCCTGGCGCGCCTGTCTGGCGATAATTCGGTTATAGACCAGGAGCAAAACCGCGGCGGCGGCGCAAACTGCCGCCAGCCCCTGCCACCATCCGGCGCTTGCCCGGCGCTCGCCGACGTTAGTCAACCTGCGGGGACGCGCGGCGGCGTGGGTCAGCGAATGCACCGCGGCGGCTTCGGTGTGCAGCCGGGCCTCAAGCCGTTGCCATAGGTGTTCCCCGGTATCGGCCGGATCCCCCGCCACAGCGAAAGCGGCGGCGGTCTCGCGCCACGCGCGCAGTTCAGCCTCGCACTGGGGACATCCGCCGCGCAGATGCTCTTCCAATTGCCGCGTCTCATCGGGATCGAGCCAGTCGATAGCGGCCAGCGGCAGCAGGTTTATGAGCTCCTGGTGGTCCATCGCTAATCCCGCTGCCCCGAGAGCGCCTGGCGCAGTTTGATCATCGCGCCGCGGATGCGGGTTTTGACCGTACCCAGGGGCAGACCCAGGCGCTGCGCCACCTGCGATTGCGATAAATCGGAGAAATAGGCCAGTTCCAACGCGGTTCGTTCGTCGCGGTCCAAAGAGGCTACGGCGGCGCGTACGATGCGCGCGCGCTGCGCGGCGTCGACAATGGATGCCGGGTCCGGGGCCGCTTCGCCGGGCGGATTGGCGGCCGCGCGCGCCTGGCGCGCCTTTTTTGCCCGCAGACGGTCGATTGCGCGGCTGCGCGCCAGCATCACCAGCCATGCCGCGACCGAGCCGCGCCCGGCGTCATAGGATTTGGCGTCGGACCATGCTTGCCACAGCACGTCGGCTACCACCTCCTCGGCGTCGGACTGGTCGCCCCCAAAGCGCATCGCCAGCGCAATCAGCATCCCGCTGTAACGCAGCGTAAGGCTGCGCAACGCGTGGGCGTCGCCCGCCGCCATTGCGGCCAAGAGCTGCCGGTCCGGAAGTTCGGGTTTTGAGGCGTCGGCCACGTGTCCTTGAAAAAATACGGAGCAGAAACGAAAACAGATTGCCAGGGCCAATTCTTTGCAGGATCAAAACCTGTATGGCCGTGACCGTCTTGCCGCCGGCATCCGCCCTCCTTGTCAATTCGCAGGCCGAATAAAGTCAAACGGATAACATAGTGCAAGCCGGTGCGCTTGCCGGCAAGAAGATCGAGCAGGACGCCGCATCGTCAATGCGGAGTCCAGACCGGCGCGGAGCTGAATAAGCCGTGCGAGATGCCGATCTGATAGGCGATGAACAGGCCGAAGCACAGGCTCAGCAGGCCCGAACCCATGACCAGTCCGCGATGGATCCGCGTGACCCGGTCTGCCGCCAGCACGATCGGCGTGCCAATCGCGGTCGTAATCAGCACCATCCCCGCGATCGTGCCGGCGCAGAATACCGCAAGATAAATCACGCCCCACAGCGGCTGCGGAATCGCACTCAGTACGAACAGCGCAATCGCCGCGCTGCCCGCAAGTCCATGCACCAGGCCGACGCCGAAGGATTTGAGCGCGGAGCGCGGTGCCGGCGCAAAAACGCTGTCGCTGTCGAGCAGATGGCTGTGATGGGCGGGGTCGCCGTCCGCATGATGCGCATGGACGTGCCGGTGGCTTGCGGCGCCGTGCTCGTGCATATGCGAATGGACGCGCGCCGGTGCGGCCGCCGCGCGGGCCAGTCCGAGCCGCCGGCGCAGGAACGAAAGGGCGGCCGCGGCGGCGGGCAGCCCCAGCGCAACAAGCGCCAACCCAACCCCGAATTCCATCGCCAGACCCAGCCTTACCGGCACGCGCAACTTAAACACCACGATCGCCAATCCGACAATAAGTACAGTCAGGGAATGGCCCAGACCCCACAGCAGCCCGGTACGGGTCGCGGCGGCAAGCCGGCGCTCGCGGGTCAGGATTGCGGTAACCGCGATCACATGGTCGGGGTCGGTGGCATGGCGCATCCCAAGCACGAATCCGAGCGCGGCAAAGCCGGCCGGCGCCAGACCATTGAGCGCGGAAGCGAGATCATTCACAGCTACCATTAACTCCCCCGGACAAACGCTCCGCAAGGGCGCGGCTATCGCCCCAGATTTATGACGCCGCCGTTGGCCAGCGCCTGCAGCGTAATCGCGCAGCCCGCCACCGTGATAACCGCTGAAGAGATAATCGGCAGCCATCTGACAACCAGACCGCCTTGCGGATCGATGCGGTCAATCAGCAGGCGGCGCGCATACACCACCGCCAATCCAAAGCCGATCAGCACCGCCGCCAGGCCGGCGCTGAACGCGACGATCAGAAACAGCCCGAACGCCGCGCGGTTGAACGATAACGCGCTCAGCAGCACCACCAAAGCCGCCGGACACGGCACGATTCCGCCGCTTATCCCCAGCGCCAGCAGCCCGCGCGTAGAGATGGAACGGGCGCCGCCGCTCGCCGCCTCCGCGTCATGGATGTGGCGGCCGAAGATGTCATGCCGATGCGAATCCAAATGCCGATGATCATGGAAATGCTCGTGAGGGTGTTCGTAAGCGTGCCCGCTGCCGCTGCGGCCGTGCGTATGCGTGTGCGGACGCCGACATGAGGGCTCGGCGCGCCGATTCCTGATCCGGCGGACGAATATTCCCATACCCAAAGCGGCGATTATCAGACCCGATAGGCCCGCGAGCCATGGATAGATCCGATCGGGGATGATCCAGCGGGAAGCATAAAGCGTCAGCGCGCCCAGCACATAAACGCCCGCCGTATGCGAGGCGGTAACCGTTGCCGCCAGCATCAGCGCGTGGCGCGCCGTGCCGCGCGATCCTACCAGGTATGCGGCGACGACGGTTTTGCCATGCCCGGGCTCCAGCGCATGCAGCGCGCCCAGCGCAACCGCGATCAGCGCCGCCGTCAGCAGGAACCACATTCCCGGCTGGCGTACCGTCATCAACTGGGTAAAGGCGCTGCGCGGCGTGTACGCGCGGTTGCGGCGCGGCGGCAAAGACGCACTCTCGCGCGGCCTCCCGCCGCGATTTAATGCCGGCCCGCCGCCGAGCAGCGGCTGCACGTGCGCCGCAACCGTCTGCGGGGGACTGTTGAGCGGGTCGATGGGATAATTGCTCAGTCCGGCGCTGCGATCGCGGCTGGGAACGCTGGCGCTTGCCAGCGACACGCCGTTAACGCCGCCGGCGATTACTTCTTTCCAGCCGGCACGGCCGGGGAAGTTCTCGTCGCGATAATCCACGCTGGCGCCGCCGGCGCTGAGTCTCACGTTGGCCGCCAGGCGCATCCCGAGTCTCATCGTGGGCAGACCGCCGGCGCCCGGCGTGAACGTCACGTCATGTGAAAGTTCGCGCAGTTGCAGCGGGCGATGATTCAGTTCCAGGATTAAGCCGCCGCGCAACTGCGCAAGCTTGCGCGTCAGATAGGGCGCCAGATGAGGATCGGCGGGGTCGGCGGCGAAGTTGGCTTGATGCATTTCCTGGAAGGTCGGAATTTCGGCCATGTCGATCAGTTAGCGGACCTCGATCCGATCCGCGGCGACGGCGATGGCGGCGTAATGATTGATCGAGAAGTTGCCCATCGGATGCGCCGCGGCGGGCCGCGCAAGCGATGCGGCAAGCAGGCCAAGCGCCGCCGCCATCAACATGCGCAGCAGGCGATCCCCAATCACTTCCCATCTCCCGCCAGCGCGGCCAGTGTTCTGGCCGCGACCGCGTCCTGGATGGGCTGGAAATGCGGATTAAGCGCGAGCGCACGGCGCAGGTCGCGCCGGGCGGCCTGTTTGCGGCCAAGTTTCAACTCGATCATGCCGGCATGATAATAGAGCCGCGGATCGGGCGTCTCCAGCATCATCGCGGCGCGCATCTGCGCCTGCGCCGCCTGCGCCTGTCCGCTTTTGTACAACGCCCACGCCATCGCGTCATGGCCGTAGATGTCGCGCCGCACCCTGAGCTCGGTGCCGGCCAGTTCCAGCGCCTGCGCCAGTTCGAGATCGTGGTCGGCGTAAAAGTAGGCCAGCGACCGGTTATAGATGATTTGGTTTAACTTGCTCAGCCGCCCGATGAATTCGACCAGGGCGCGTTGACCGGCGGCGTCGGCGGCGCGCCCCATGACGGTGTACACGTCGGCCAGCGCCGCCGCATACTCCGGCATCGGGATGATCGCGATGGCCTGACGATAGAAGTCCGCAGACGCGGCGAGATCGCCCTGCGCGGCCCGCACCTGCGCGGCGCCGGCCAGCGCGCGATGGTAGCGCGGGTAGGTCTTGAGCGCGGCCTCGTACTGGTTGAGGGCGGCGTTCAGCTTGCCGATGCGGAAATATTCGTTGCCCAGTTGCCATTGGACCCAGGCCACGCTCTCGGCGGGTTTGGCGGTTGCGATTCCGTCCGCGATCGCCCGTTTGAGGTCGGCGGTGCACGCCTCGATCCGCCCGCGCAGGCTCTCCAACGCTGAGCGGCGTGCGAATGAATAAAGGTCGCCGCGCAGCGAGACCATCGTGCCGTAGGCGCGCGCTGCGCCGTCGTAATCGCCGGTTTCCAGCTCCGCGTCGCCGATCACCCCGTAGGCGTAGGCGTCGCGCGGATCGAATCGCAGCGCCGCCTGCGCATTGCGAATCGCTCCCGCAAAGTCATGCAGCGTGTAACCGACCAGCGCCAGATGGCGATAGGCGGGACCCAGAGACGGATCGATTTGCAGCGAGCGCCCCAAAGATTGGGAAGCGAGCTCGAAGTACGATATATCGCCGGTCTCGCGTCCTTTCTGGATATAGGCGTCGCCCAGTTTGTAATAGACCTCCGCATCGCCTGGCCGCGCCGCCGCCAGCCGCTGATAGATATCGATCATGCGATCGACCGCGGCGCCGTCGGCGGCCAGCGCCGCCGCCGCGCAGCAAAGCATAACCACCGCCGCCGCGATCGAGCTGTACAGTCTCATCCCGGACTAATCCGATACGCCGTTGGGCGAGCCCGGCAGCGGCGTCTTCAAATACGGAAACGCATTGTCGAAATGCGACGCGTCAAGAAACGATCCGTCGGTGAAATCGCAGCTCCCCGAGGGCGCCTGCGCGGGCGTGCCAAACAGACCCAGCGAGATCAGACGGCCCATCGCCACCCGCAGCGCAATATCGACCACGTCGTCGCCCGGACGCCGTCCGTTGGGAAAGCCGGCGTTGTCGCCTCCGATAACGCCCAGGCGGCTTTGCGATCCGGCCGGCGTTGGCGCAATGCCCGTATTCAGACGCATCAGTTCGGCGGTCGAGCCGTCCTGGTTAAGCCCGCTAACGCCGGTGAGAAACGCGGCGACCAAATCCGTGCGCGGAAACAGCGTCGGTGCCTTGATTCCGCCGGGACTGCACGGCGGTTTGGCGCTTGCGAACAACGCTTCAACCAGCGCCGGCAGCGTCGGGTTGGTCACATAGGTGGCGAACTGCGCGTCATCTTTGGGTTCGCTGGCGTTGAAGCGATCCTTGTCCTTAAGCCCGATCACCAGTTCGTTAACCAGCGGATTGGCCAGGCGCGACACCTGGGCAAAAATGCCGCCCGGAGTCTTTGACAACATGGCCGCCGCCGGGACTTTATTCTTCGGCACGCTGGCCGCCGTCCACCCGGCTATCACCGGATGTTTCGAATCCGATGTGAGACAGTTGGACGGCACCTCCAAAATGAGCGAGGTCACGTTCTTGTCCGCCAGCGTATCGGGCTCGGCGCTCTCGTCGGCAGCCGTAAGCGCGATCGGATGCTTTATGTTGATCAGGTCGAAGGTCTCCCCGAGGTTGACCACGAAGGGGTCCTTGCGCTGGCCGACAAACAGGCGCGCCCCCGGCGTGGAGCATCCGGGAATGTTGATGTCGTAAATGAAATTGGAAGCATACGAAGCGTAATCCGCGATCGACTTCATCCCGATGTTGTCCACCGGCTTGGTAAACACCGCCGATCCGGTTTTGGCGTTGGTGACGGATCGGCTCTGCCCATGGCGCCGGTCGCCGCGCACGATATTCACCGTGTAGGTCTCGATCACGTTGAGATTGGCGCCGGAGGCGGAAACCGGACCGACATTGACCAGCGGAACGGCAACCTGGGTGCCGCCGACATCGAGCGCGATGTTTTTGCGGGTGTTCCTGAAGCGGAACTGAAAGGTGATTTCCTCGCGCGCGTCGCCGTCGTTGTCGATCAGGATTTCGTACAGCCCGTCGGGGTCCATTTCGAAGTAATTGGGCCCGCCATACGCGTCCTGCAACGGCAGATAATCGGCGACGATGGTTACAAAGCCGGCCCGCCCCGGTTCATAACTCCTGAACATGTAGAAGTCGGTGCCGTCGACCTTGGGCATCTCGGTGATCAGCGGCGCCTCGCGGTGACTCGACGCGCGGGCCGCCGCCGCGCATCCGATCATGAGCAATAGCAGGACCGCCAGGTTCGCATAGCTGCGCCTTCTCATAGCCCCTCCTGGCCGACCGCTGAACGCGGCCGCCGCTGTGCTTGCGTTCGTCTGGATAATACGAAGCGCGTGGGCAATCGGATTTAACGGGCTCGCCACCGGCGGCCCCGGTGTGCTCTAAAGGGAACAGCGAGGCGGGATTATGGCTTCAGAGGGTTTGGCTCGCGGTTTCACCCAGATCTCATACGTGGTGCGCGATCTCGACGCGACCGCGCGCTTCTTTCAGCAGGCGCTTGGAGTCGGGCACTTCGGCGTCCGCCAATACAAGCTGGGCGGCGGCGGCGTGAAGCTGATGGCCGGCGACAGGGCCGTCGAGTCCGAAATCGGTATCAGGATTGCCCTGGCCCGCGCCGGAGCGCGCGGCGAACTGGAAATCGAACTGATCGCGCCTGACGGCGGCGACAGCATGTTTTCCAGGTTCGTGCAGCGCACCGGCGGCGGACTGCATCACGCGGCGTTCGCCGTCGACGATTTCGACCACGCAGTGCGTCCGCTCCAGGGGGAGGGGATGACGCCGCGGATAGCGCTGAGCGGCGGCGGCAAAATCGCCTATTTCGACTGCCGCGGCGCCGGCGCCTCGATCGTCGAAGTCGCGCAGTATGACGAAGCGATGCGCCTGGAGTTCGAGCAGCTCAAGGGCCCCGTTGCCATTGCGCCGCCCGACGCTCCGCGCCTGGTGCAGGTCTCTTACACGGTGCGCGACCTCGACGCGGTCACGCAATGGTGGAAGCGCGCGCTCGGCGTGGAGTATTTCGGGATTACCAGGGCGACGGCCGGCCGCGACTATGAAGTACTGATCCGCGATGAGCCGGCCGCGACGCCGTTCTCGCTGCAAACCGCGATGGGCCGGCTCGGTCCGCGCGGCGAGCAGGAGATCGAAATCATTCAACCGCTTGACGGTCCAAGTCCCTATCGCGACTTTCTGGATCAACGCGGAGAGGGACTGAATCATGTGTCGTTTCTGGTGCCGGAGTTCGAACCCGCGGCCGCGCGAATGCGCGCTTGCGGCGCCGCACCGCTGATCGAGTTTCGCGGCCATGGCATTCGCGCCTGTTATTTCGATTGCCGCGCCGCGGGCGCGTCGATCGTGGAGATTGCCTGCTTTGACGAAAAGGCGACGGCCGCGATGGAGAAGGTGAAGACGCCAAGGGAGAAGCGTTCGCAGTCGTGAGGAGTCCTGCGGGAAGGGCGGAAAGGAATAAACCGGAGGTTGCGCGATGGATGTTCATTCGGATTTGCTGGCGCCGTATCTTTGCCAGGTCTCGTACGTCGTGCGCGACATGGACGCGGCTCAGCGATGGTTCAGGCGGGTGCTGGGGATACCGCATTTCGGCACCTTCGAGACTTTTCTCGGACCGGACTACAACTTCCGCATGCGCGCACGGGCGCATCCGGGAATCCGAATCAAAGTCGCGATGGCCCGGTTGGGCGCGCGCGGCGCGTACGAACTGGAGCTGATCGAGCCCGAACGCGGCGACAACATCTATGACGAGTTCCTCGAACAGCACGGACCGGGTCTCCATCACGTGGCCTGCGTGGTGCCGGATTTCGAACGGGCGTCAGCGCCGGTCAGGGCCGCCGGGATGCTGCCGTTGATCGAATTTGAAAACAACGGAGCCAGGGGCGCCTACTTCGATCTGCGTCCGGAAGGCGGATCGGTGCTGGAGATTGTCCAATACAGCAAGGCGATGGCTGACGGACTGGAGAAACTGAAGTCGCCTCCCGCGGGAGCGCCGGAATACGGCGGCACTTTGGCTTCTCATTTCTTTCAGGTCGGCTACCTGGCGCCGGCTTTCGATCCGGTGGTGGACTTCTTCAAGCGAGTGATCGGGATCGAGCGGTTTGTCGAAATCGACGTGGCCCTGGGGCCGCCCGATGACGTTAAGGTAAAAGGCAAAGCGATACCGCGCCCGTTTCAGCAGAAGGTTGCGATGGGTCCGGCGGGCGTCAATGGTGAGAACGAGATCGAGATCATCACTCCGCTGGATGACAATATTTATCGGCAAATGATCGCGGAGCGCGGCCCGGGGATTCATCATATCTCATGCCGGGTGCCGGATTATGATCGGTACGCCGCGCACATGCGCGAATGCGGCATCAGCCCGGTCCTCGAGATGGACCTGCCGGCTTTCAAGGGAGCGTATTTCGACTGCCGCAGCGCGGGAGCGTCGTACATCGAGATTGCGCAATATCGCCCCCAGGCTGCGGCATGATGGGCGGTCAGTAATCGGGCCCGCGGGGGCGGGTGGTCGCAACCGATTTCAATCCACTTCCTGAGAGATCGACAGCGGACTCCGGTTACCTGGTGTATGCCGGGAAGCATACAGACGGTAGACGCCGATCCGGCCGGGAGGTACCAGAGAGTTATCGATAATCGCGTAGGTCGACGCCACGGGTTGCTACGGCTTTTACCGCGACCGCGATGGCAATTTGCGTCAGCAACCGGCTGATCACCTTCACCCCCGCAGCGGCGGCTCGCAGTCAAGGGCGGCAAAGCGCACATCTTGACGGCGTGCCGGACGCTGCGGCTATCGCTGGGTCCGACCTCTGACAGGAAACCTAACCAACAGACCCGCTCAATTCACTCTCTGTCAGTCATTTTCCAGCTTTTCCAATCATGAACTCCAGTGGTCATGAACAACGCCAAGGCTACGGTTTGGCTGCTCCCGGCATAGGCAAATGTGGTCTCAACGGTTCGCCAGCGTTTTCGCCCTGCACGTTGGGTTGAATTCCAATCGTTCTAAGCGCGCTGTCGAAATGTTGCGCCGCTTCTTTATTCAAACCGTGATTCAATTCGTTCATCGCGAGTCCATATTGAGCTTCCGCCACTCTCACGTTTCTGCCGTCAGCCCTGGCCTTCGCAATCTCGTGCAGGACGAACACGGCGTTAGCGCGTCCCCACTGGGAGGGGTTGTCGAAACCGATCCCCGGACCGGTTGGCAAGCTGTTGTTGGTAATCGAATGGGGATTAACGGGAATTGCCCGGGCGTTGTAGGTATCGGAGGAAGTGTTCGCCGTGGACGTCGAATATATCCGGGTCTGGCCAAAGGCTGGAGCCGACAGCAACAACACAACTATCGCCGCCGATAGCAAAATTCTTAGTCTCATGGCCTTTAATCCTCAAATTACCGCCTTAGATACCGTAAAGAATCCTTATTAGCATCGAGACAAACGAGTAGGTAATTGAAGCAGGGAGGCGGGCGAGCGCCGTGCTTTTCCCTGCGTTTGGCGGGCAGATAGACAAGGATGGACGCGTTAAGCCTGCAGAAACAGCGCGCTACGAGCCGCGGGGTCGTACCCAGTCCATATTGCCCGACCGTCGGCATAGGACCCAAAGGAAGGACTCCCGGAACAAAAGACGTGTAAAGACGGCATTTTATTCACCGCCTGGGATGGTGCCGGAGGCGTCGCCCGCCGACGCCGTGAAAGTGAGGGCCACTTGCGCCGCACTGGAGAGACAGGTTCAGAGGGAGGCTTGCCTAACGCCGGGGCAGATGCCTGACCAAATCTCCGAACACTTCCAGCCCATGCATGGGATTGGTGTACTCCATCGCGCGAATCACTTTGCCGCCGCGCAACTCGAACAGGAAATGATAGAAGTTGTTATACAGCTTGTGGTCGACGGTATATGCATGGCCCTCCGCTTCGACGGCGACTCGGTCAGCTTCCGCCGTCATCCCCAGCACCTTCAGGTTCAAGCCGTCGGGCAGAACTTTGCGGATAATACCGCAGGAGGCGCGAATAAACTCATCGCGCGTCATGGTGCGGCCGCGCGGGAACCCCATTACCCACCAGACCGCTTCCGGCGCCATGTAAGTTCGTATACCATCCGGGTCGCCCGCTGATACCGCCTCGATCAATTGGGCGGCGGCATTTTTGTTCCGCTCTATACTCATGCATTGCCTCGGCGGTTCAGCACCGCGGTCTCGGTTCAATCAACCAGGGTCGGATCGGGTCGATTCAAACGCGCGGGCCGGCATCTGAACGTCCAAGCTCGCGCTGTGCGGCAAGGAATTTTACAGCTTCTGCGCACGCGCTTCGAATTTCCCTCGCCCGCCCATTTGCGGGACAGGGCAAGCCGCGCGGCTCCTGCGATTTTTTCCGCAAGCGCCGCGGGTGAGGGCGAGCTCGCCTTTTTCAGGCCATCGAGTTCGCCGCACCATACACACAGCAGGCCGGGCAGGAAAAGTTGTTCTCCACATCAGGTTCGGCGCAAGGTCAGGATGCTGCCTTCGCCGTCGGCCGCGATATAGATGGCGCCGCCGCCGGCGGCAAGGCCGGCGAAAGGCAGGATCGGACCTGGCAGGAAGCCGGGTACTCCGGCCTGCGGCTGGGGAATGGCGCCGAGCGGCGAGCCGACCGGCAGTTCGCTTGCCGCCACCTGCGATTTGCCGTCGCGCAGCGAAACCGTCCACAGCTTTTTGGCTACCGTGTCGAGCACGGCCAGTTCGTCGCCGGCGACGGCGATTCCTTCGGGCCGCTCCAGTCCTTCCAGCACCGGGGTAATCCCGCCGTTGATTTTCACTACTCTTCGTTTTCCGGTCTCGGATACGAAACACGACCCGTCCGGTGCGGCGGCGATGCCGGTAGGATGATCGAGGCCGCGCGCCACGACCTTGGGCTGGCCTCCAGCTTCGACCGCGATGATGCGTCCGCCGTTATATTCCGCCGCGACAAGGGCGCCGTTGGCGGCCCGCGCCACGCCGAAGGGCGAATCCAGTCCGGTGGCCAGAACCTGGCAGGAATGGTTGCGGGTATCGTACGCGGTCAGATTGCCCAGCAGCGTCGTGGCATACAGGATGTTGCCCGGTCCGGCGCAAATGCTGCGCACAAAGCCCGGGAAATCGGCGTCGTAGGTCCATCCCACGCGCTCATAGCGGCCGGGTCCGGTGACGCGCATGATAGCCATGAAGTCGGTCAGATACACGCTTGCGTCCGCGCCGTATGCGATGCCGGAAGGGCCGGCCAGCCCGGGCGGACTGAACAGTTTCTGTGCGCCCGCGGACGCGATCTCCGTAATCGTCCCGTCCATGAAATTGGAGACGAAAAGCCGATCGTCAGCGGTTATCACGAGGTTGTCGAGCCCCGGGCTAAGCATCGCGGCGCGGCTTTTTTCGCGGCTCTGGATATCGACCCGCGTGATCTCTCCCGTGAGCGCCTGCAGCACCAGCAGCTTGCCGTGATTGTCGAACTTGACCGCGGTCGGAACGGCCAGGCCGTCTACCACGCGCTCCACCGGTCCACCCTCCAGCGCGACCCGGCAGACCTCGCCCTTGCCCAGCTGCGGGAAGTAGAGCATGCCATCGGGGCCGACTGACAGGGCGTTGGCGAGTTCGAGCCCCTGGACCAGGATTTTGGGCGGACGGCCGTCGCGAAACAATTCGACCACGCGCGCTTCGGGGCGGCATTCGTCCATGAAGATGCGATCTTGATAGACGGTGATCCCGTTGGCGCCGGGTACGTTGTCGATCAGTACTTCGATTTTGCCCTGCGGCGACCTCGTCATCACGCGCGCGTTGAGGAATTCCGTCACGTACATGACGCCGTGCGAATCGAATGCGATGTCGTCGGGCGCCTTGATCGGATCGCCGTTGCGATTGACGTCCGTGCGCGCGCCGCTGGCGATATCGAACGCGGTGACGGCGTTGCCGAAGCATTGCGCGACGTAGAGCAATCCGTCAGGTCCGAAGCGCATCCCGTTGGAGCCGTAGAGCGGGGAAGGTCCGATGAGCCGTTCCAGGCGCCATCCGGGTGCCGCCGCCGCATTGCTTCGATACCGTGCCGAAATTGGATTCGCCATGACGATTACTCCCGGGCCTGAACTCGCGTCACGTAACTGTATGCTTCATCAATTGGTGCGCGGCAAGCCCAGCACGCGCTGCGCGATGATATTGCGCTGGATCTCCGAGGTGCCGGCATAAATCGTGTCGGCGCGCGAGCGCAGGAACATGCGTTGATGGTATCCGCCCGCCATCGCGTGCGGTTCCCTGAAGGCGAGCTGTGCGCCGGGGCCCTGCAATTCGACCGCAAACTCCTGCATCCGCTGGCTCAATTCCGACCATGACAGCTTCTGGATCGAGCCCTCGGGACCGGGGCTGCCGCCTTTGATGATGGCGGAGAAGCCGCGATAGACGTTGTACTTGAGCCGCTGCAAGTCGATATAGAACTCGGCCAGCCGCTGGCGCACGATGGGGTCCTGTACGGCGGGACGCCCGCCGCGGACGGCGCTGCGCGCCAAATCGACGACTTCCTGCAGTTGGGTACCGAAGCGCACCAGCAGGGCCAGAGCGCCGGTACCCCGTTCGTTGGCCAGCGTGGTGTTGGCGACGTGCCATCCGTCGTGCAGCCTGCCAACAAGATTTTCCCGCGGCACGCGCAGATCGTCCATGAAGACTTCGTTGAAATGCGATTCGCCGGTTATCTGGCGCAGCGGCTTGATGGTGATGCCGGGGCTCTTCATATCGACGATGAGATAGCTGATCCCTTTATGTTTGGGCGCGTCGGGATCGCTGCGCGCGAGCAGGATTCCGAAATGAGCCGAACGCGCGCCCGAGGTCCAGATCTTCTGCCCGTTGACGATAAATTCATCGCCCTTGAGTTCGGCGCGTGTGCGCAGCGACGCCAGGTCTGATCCGGCGTTGGGCTCGGAAAAGAGCTGGCACCAGATCTCCTCGCCGGCGAGGATTTTCTGCAGATAGCGCTTTTTCTGCGCCTCGGTGCCGTGCACGATGATGGTCGGACCGGCGAGCGCCAGACCGATTCCGCCCAGCGGCGCGGGGGCGCGATAGCGGGCCAGTTCCTCATTGAGGATTGCCTGCTCAACCGGAGTCGCGCCCTGGCCGCCATACTCTTTGGGCCATGACATCCCGACCAGTCCGTTCGCATAGAGCTTGCGATGCCAATCGATATAAAAGCGCTTGCCCGTCAACTCCTCGGGCATCTCGAAGTCCTTGCCGCCCCATCCTTTGGGCAGATTGGATTCGACAAACGCGCGCACCTTCTCCCTGAAGGCTTCTTCTTCCGGGGTGAAGTTGAAGTCCATTGAACCTGTCCTCTCCAAAAGCTCGGAGCGGCTGCTCAAGAGCCGAGGACAAGATTAGGTCGCGCCCGGCGGCAAGTCTATCGCGCAAACGGTGACGGTCGGGGAAATGCGCGAAGGCCGGCGGCGCGGCGGCCGGGGTAAAAATCCGGCTTATGCTGGGGCGCCATGGCGCCCTGCTTTTGAAGGCTGCGGATGTAAGTCACGATACGCCAGCGTTCGATCGGGCGCAGCGCGTCGGCGTAGGACGGCATAATCGAGGTGCCGTTGCGGATGGTGCCGTATATCGAACCGTCTTTCATGAGCGCAACTGCAAGGGCGGTGAGGTCGGCGGGCGGGGTTCGCAGCATGAAAGCGGCCGGGCCATCGCCATGACCGCTTTCGCCGTGGCATACGCTGCAATAGATCGAATACAGCGCCCGGCCCTGGCCAATAGCGGCGGGTGCGGGATCGACCGGATTGCGCAGCCGGCGCGACGCCGCCGTGGACCGCGCACGCTCGCCGTCGATCGGCATCGTGCCCGGCGGCATCGCGCGCGGCGTTTGATCCATCGGTGCGACCGCGTCGCCGCGGAACATATCGATACTCCAGGGAAAGGCGTTCGCGCCCGTGCAGTTAGCGGTCAGCAACGCGAGGATTGCCAGCGGCGGGGCGGATGCGTAGATCCGGCGCGTCATTTATTGGCGCGCTGCGCGCTGCAGAACTGCCGCACGTAGGTAACCAGCTGCCTGATTTCGTCATCGTCGAACGCCTCGCTCCACGGAGGCATCTCCTTGCTCAGTCCGACTGAAGCACCGCCGCCCTTGATGGTATTGAAGATGCGGTCGTCGGATTCCTTCGACATTCGGGTACAGTCGGCGAAGTTGCGCGGCCTGACCGGCAGCGCGGCGCCGGCGGGACCGTCGCCGCGGCCCGAATCGCCATGGCATTTGGCGCATTGGGCGGCGAAGTTGTCATGCGCGGCGCGCAGATCGGCGGCAAACAAGGGGATGGCTGGGTTGAGAGCGGCGCCGCAGGTCAAAGCCGCAGCGATCGCAAAAACACCTTTTTTGCGCATCTGCAGACTCCTGAAATGAAGCGGAGATTTTCAGGGTTCGGATATTCCGGCGGCGCGAATGGCGCCGCCGGACCCCGGTCGCAACCCCAGCTAATCGCGGTTAGGGAGAACGTCCAGCCTGCCGAACAGCCCATGCGTCTCGGCGTCCGGACCGGCGGTGAAGTACAGAGTGTTGGCGGGCGTTTTGAACGCGACCGAACCGTTGCCGAAATCCAGTCCCCACAAGCCGTCAATCACGATGGCGCCGTGGGGGCCATGCAACTCGCCCACGTTTTTGCCGCTGCCCAGGTCAAAGGCGTTGATGTGTCCGTTGCCGAAATTGCCGATCAGAAGCTTGTTGCTGAAGCGCCCGAAGTCATCCGGCGCCAAAGCGATGCCCCAGGGCGAGTTCAACTTGCCGCCGGAGGCGAACCGCCGCAGCATCACGCCGTCGGTGGTGAACTCGTCGACAAAACCATGATGCAGTCCGGCCACGTCATCATGCTTGAAGGAGTCCTGCAGGGCATAGGTAACGAACAGCCGCCCGCCGACGTTGGCGATGCCGAATGGGGCGTAACCCGCGGGAAGAGTGGGGTCGTTGAAATCGCCCGCCGAAAGCATCATGGGGACGTAATTGGCGTCGAATACGTCGATGCGGGCGTGGCGAAAATCGGTGGCGTAAATCATCGGTGCGCCGCCGCTGCTGAAACCAAACGCCAGTCCTTTGTAAACCGTGCTGAAGGTGGAGTTATCTCTGCGCAACATCGCCTCGGTGCCGTCGGAGAACTGCCATCCGGAGATGGTCCCGTCCTCGGCGGCGAAAATAAACAGGTCACCGCCGAAATTGTTGGTCTTGTTGGCGGCGGTTGGATTGAAGACGATTCCGGTCGGAGTCGCCGGACCCGGCTGACCCATCGGGGGCGGAATTACGACGGCCAGCGGGAGCACGGGACCGTCGCCCATGTACAGAGTTGAGAAACCCGTACCGTTGTCGTTGATCCACAGCGGAGCGTCGCCGGGCGGCTGCACGATGCCCCACGGGTTGACCAGGCGATCCTCCTTGATGGTGCCGCCGACGCCGGTGTCAGTGACCAGGTTGGTCTGTTGGTAGAACGGCTGGTCCGCCGCCGCCTGCACCGCCGCCGCGACAATCAGCGCGGCGCCCGCCGCAGCGATTAGAAGGCCGAGCGTGGTTGGCGACTGTTGCTTTATCATTGTGCGTCTCCCTCCTGGATTGCCCCAATGGCGATGGCGCGGCGCGCCGCCGCATGTCCGCAAACGCGAACAAAACAGGAAACCCGCAGACGCTGAAAAAGGTTCCCGATCGGAGGGTGGGACAGCTATTGGCCGCGGGCGAGCCAAGTGAAAAAAAATAATGCTGCTGTCGTCTAATGCGTGGTCTGGGTGCGCTGTAACAAAGGATTGACACAACCCATCGGTCCATCAATCCTAACCCGATGTAGCTTCGTCCCGGACTGAAACCGGCCCCGCACAACCCCGTGACGGCAGCCTGAACGCGATAACCGCGCAGAGTGGGAGAGTTGCTTGCGCAATGGCCATGGGAGCGGGTGATTCTCAAAAACGCAAACAGTTCGAGACCGAGGCCCTGCCCCATCTGGACCTGCTGTTCACCACCGCGATGCATCTGACGCGCAATCGCGACGACGCCGACGATCTGTGTCAGGAGACGATGCTGCGGGCGTATCGGTTTTTCCACCAGTATAGTCCGGGAACCGATTGCCGCGCGTGGCTGTTAACCATAATGTACAACGCCTTTCGCAGCAGCTATTCGCGCCGGCAGGGCCGCGAACAGCTGAGTGCGAGTACGCAAGAGTTCGAACGCGCGATCGACGCCGAAAGCAACCAGAACGCGTCCCAGGCGGACCCCCAGCAGTTGCTGATCCGCTCCGGCCTGGACGAGGACGTCGAAAAGGCCCTGGACAGTTTGCCCGAGGAGTTCAGGACGGCATTATTGCTGGTCGACGTAAATGATCTAAGTTATGCACAGGCGGCTCAAACCCTGGACGTTCCGATTGGCACGGTGCGCTCGCGCCTCTCGCGCGCGAGGTCCATGATGCGCTACGCTTTGACACACATGGTGCGCGCCAGGCGGTCGGCGGGTTCATGAGGGCTTGAGGCCGGGGTTCGAACGGATACGATGGACCATCGGCAGTATATAGAACAGTATCTCAGTGCCGATATCGACGGAGAGTTAAGCCCGGCCGAAAGCCAGGCCGTCTCCAGCCATCTGTCCTCCTGCGCGGATTGCCGCCAGCGGCAGGCCGACGAACGCGCGTTCAAGGCGCTGCTGCGCCAGCAGATCCCCATCCTTTCCGCCCCGCCCGAGCTGAGACGAAAAATCGTCGCGGCGCTCGACCGCGAAGACGCCGCCCGGGTTCCACCCCAGGTACGCCGCTTCAGCCGTCTGCCCTTGTGGCTTGGATGGGCCGGAGCAGCCGCGGCTGCGGCGGCAATCTTCGTGGTGGTCCTGATGAGCAGTCCGCGGCGGCATTCTCCCCCCAGTCCCGGCAATCCCGCCTTGGAGGCCGCCGCCAACGATTATCTGAAGGCCGAGCACGAATTTGTCCCGGGTTCGGGTTTGAACACCCAAACCGACCTGGCCAACGCGCTTACCATGAACTTTGGTTATCCGTTCATCTGGGATTTCTCCTCGCTCGGATTGAATTTGGCCGGCGGGCAAATCGTTCATCGGCCCGACGGGCAGTTGGTGGCTTACAGTCTCTACAAGGGCAAGGGGCAATCGATTCTGTGCATCAACCTGCGGCAGATGGATTTCAGCTTTCCTCCGGGCGGCCATGCACTGCATGGCGTGCGGTTCTACCGCTATCGCGGCCTTTGGATCGGAGTGGTCAATTACGGATCGGTCTTTTGTTATTTCGTCACGCGGATGAGCCCGCAGCAAATGCTGCCGGCGCTGATTCACAGCGGCGGGCTGAATCCGGGATCGTTGTAATCAGATCCTTCGGCCTGACCGGATGGGGCGGGTCGGGATGACTTCCAGACCGGGCCCGGTGTATATGTGCGCCATCTTCCAGATTCACTCGGAGGCCCGGCTCATGTCCGACGATATCAACCGCGAGATCAGAGAACTGCTCGACAAGCAGGCGATCCACGAAACCTTGATGCGCTATTGCCGCGGCATCGACCGCTGCGACGAGGAATTGATTCGCTCCGCCTATCATCCCGGCGCCTACGACGACCACGGCGAGTTTTGCGGCACGGCGGAGGAGTTCGTGCCGTGGGTGCTGGACGCGCTCAGGCGCGACGGCGGGATGGTGACGATGCATTCAATCTGCAACGAGTATGTCGAAGTACGCGGCGATGTGGCATTCGGCGAGGCCTACTTCATCGCGTACCATCGCAGCGGTCCGGCGGGCCGGCAGATGGATATGACGCTGGGCGGCCGCTATGTCGATAGATACGAGCGGCGCGGCGGGCAGTGGAAGATTGCGCGGCGCACGGTCCTGCATGACTGGACCCGCGTCGATCCGGTGGACCGGACCCACGACCGTATTCATCTGTATAAGCAGGGCGTGCGTTCGCGCGAGGACGAATCGTACCGCCGCGACTGGTGATCGATCGAGGCGGCGAGTTGCGCTCCAGAACCTAGTCCCGGTTGCGCAAGTCCTCCAGCACGGACTGCGCCTGCGCCTTGACCCGCGATTGCCGGTCGAGGATGTCGCGCAAGCGCTGCGGGTCCGGCTTGCCGGCCAGGCGGTAGCGGTCGGCGGCATTCAACATCTGGCGGTAATCGTCAAGCAGCCGGATCAGGTCGCGATAGGATTGGCGCGACGAGTGGGACGACGCCTGCGCGGCGTAAGAGCGGGCCTTGTTAAGTCCATAGTAGAATTCGCCCATCTCCTCCGAAGAGATTTCCCGATTGCCGGCCTTGAAGCCGGCGCGGCAGTAATCGCCCAGCTTGGCGGCCAAATCGCGCAGCATCGTGGCCGTGGCCGCGGTCTGGCGGCTGTAATCCGACGAGTAACAGCCGCCGGCAAAAATCAGGCTGATCAAAAGCAGCGTCAGCCATGCGCGCCGGCCCGCGCCGGCCCGCATGGCTGATATCAGTGCAATCAACGCAAGGACTCAGGACAGGTTCTTTTTGAAAAACGCGACAGTTTTCTCCCACGCCTCTTTGGCGTGCGCCGGATGGTACACCGGACGCTCGTCGCACATGAAGCCGTGGTCGGCGTCCTGGTATACGATGACTTCGGCCTGCTTGCCGGCCTTTTGCAGCGTGGATTTGAACTTCTCCACCTGGTCCATCGGGATAAACGCGTCCTTGCCGCCGAAGAACGCCAGCACCGGCGCCTTCAGCCCGTCCACGTAATCGATCGGGGCTTTGCCGCTTGAGCCCGGCGTTACCATCCCGCCGCCGTAAAATGGAGCGCTGGCGTTGATGTCCGCAATCCGGCATGCGGTCAGGAACGCGATCTTCCCGCCCATGCAGAAGCCGGTGATTCCAAACTTCGGCTTCACCTCCTTGAGCGTCTTGAGATAGTTGATCGCGGCCTGAACGTCGCCCGTGACCTCGTCGTCCTTGACGCTTCCCATCAGGCGCATCGCATTGGGCATGTCGTTGTAGCCGCATACGTTGTTGGGCTGGCGGAAATAGATGTTGGGGGCCAGCGCGACGAAACCCTCAGCGGCGAAGCGATCGGTGATGGCGCGGATATTGTCGTTGAGTCCGAACGCCTCCATGATCACGATCACGCCCGGATAGGGTCCGCCGCTGGCCGGTTTGGCCAGATGACAGGGCATCGTCTGAGCGCCGTCGGGGATTTGGATTTCCTGTTTCACCACGTCCATAGCTTAGGTTCCTCCCTGGGCAAGCCTGCCGGCTTTGGTCAGCGATAAAGTTTCGAAGGAAGCGGAACGCCGCTGGCCGGCGATCCTTATGAGCCGAAAGATTTGTCGCACAACTGCGTGCCGCGCTCAAGCGTCCAGTGCCGCGGCCAATCGAACCGAACCCCCGCCCGCGCTATTCTAACCGCCGCCGCCAACGGCTACGGTTTGGAACCATGATTCCGCTGCGCGACAGCGCCGGCGCCTCGCACCTGAGTCCGGTCAACCTGCTGCTGATCGCAGCCAACGCGGCGGTCTTTGCTTATGAGATGCATTCGGGTCAGGCCGGTTCAGAGCGCCTGATCGTGCATTACGGTATGATCCCGGCCAAAGTCGCGGCAATCGGATCGGTTTCCGCGGCGTCGACCGGACACGCGATGCTGACGATGCTGACGGCGCTGTTCCTGCATGGCAGCCTGCTGCATCTGGCGGGCAACATGCTCTACCTGTTGATCTTCGGTCCGGCGGTGGAGATGCGATTCGGGCACCACCGCTACCTGTACTTTTATCTGGCCGCCGGGGCCGCCGCTAATTTGGCGATGGTGCTGATCGATCCGGCCGCGCAGGTTCCGGTAATCGGCGCCAGCGGAGCGATCGCGGCGGTGCTGGGCGCGTACTTCGTACTCTATCCGCGCGCGCGCATTCTCACGATTCTGCCGGTTTTCGTATTTATCGAATTGGTCGAGGTGCCGGCCCTGATATATCTGCTGTTGTGGTTCGGATGGCAGTTATTTTCGGCGGTGCAAAGCCGCGCGTTCTCAAGTATGGCCGCGGGAGTGGCGTGGTGGGCGCACATCGGCGGATTCCTGTTCGGGTTGGCGGCGGCGCCGATACTGGCGCGTTTCCCGGCGCCGCGCCCAAGGATGCTTCGGCGCGCCGCCCGATAGCACGCCAGAGTATGCGAAAAAAATCCTATTGCGGCTGACGATCCGGCATCCCGGGGCCGCGCCGCGGCAGGCACTTGTGCAAAACCAACTCATTCTGTGGACGGTCAGCGGCCGGCGCCGCGACGGCGGCGTGGCGGCGCGGGTTCATCTGCCGCTATAATTTTTCCGGTTGGCTTTAACAGCTTGGAGAGTGGGTTTGTGGCGGCAGCGGGCGGCGACATATTAAGGCGCGTTCCTCCTCAAAATATCGAAGCGGAAGAGTCGGTCCTCGGCGCGATCCTGCTCGACAACGACGCTATCAACGCGGTTCTCGAGGTGGCCGGCGCCGACGACTTCTACCGCGAATCGCATCGCCTGATTTTCCAGGCGATGGTGGATTTGGCCGACCGCAATCAGCCGGTCGACGCCATCACGCTCACCGAGAGCCTGCGCGGACGCGGCGTGCTGGAGCAGATCGGCGGCCCCGCTTACATCGCGGAACTGGCCGCGCGCGTTCCCACCGCCGCCAACGCCGCCTACTACGCCCGAATCGTGCGCGAAAAAGCCGTCCTGCGCTCGCTGGCCTCGATCGCCACCGAAATAGCCAGCGAAGCCTACGACGCCCAGACCGACGCCGACGATTTCGTCGATCAGGCCGAGCACAAGATTTTCCAGATCTCCGAGCGGCGCATCCGGCCGTCCTTCCATTCGATGCCGGAGCTGACGCGCGAGTCGCTCAAACTGATCGAGCGGCTGTACGAAAACCGTGAACTGGTCACCGGCGTGCCCACCGGGTTCGCCGACCTCGATCGCATCACGGCGGGATTGCAGCCCTCCGACCTGATCATTCTCGCGGCGCGGCCCAGCATGGGCAAGACCGCGCTGGCGTTGAATATCGCCGCGTATGCCGCAATGGACGCCGAGCCCAAAGTGGGCGTCGCGTTCTTCTCGCTGGAAATGTCCAAGGAACAACTGGTGCTGCGCCTGCTGTGTTCGGAGGCGCGCGTGGACATGGCCAAAGCCCGCGCCGGCTTTCTCAAGGCCGAGGACTTTCCCAAATTGGCGCGGGCGGCGGCGCGGTTGTCCGAGGCCCAGATCTTTATCGACGACAGCTCCGACACCACGCCCATCGTGCTCAAGGCCAAATGCCGCCGGCTGGCGCGCGAGCGCAACAACCGCCTGGGGCTGATTATTGTCGACTATCTGCAGTTGATGCGGGCGTCGCGGCCGGGCGAATCGCGCGAAAAGGAAATTTCGGAAATATCCCGCTCGATGAAGGCGCTGGCCAAGGAACTCAAAGTGCCGGTTATCGCGCTCTCGCAGCTAAACCGGCAGGTGGAGACGCGTCCCGACCGCCGGCCGCTGCTGGCCGACTTGCGCGAGTCGGGCGCCATCGAGCAGGACGCCGACGTGATTGGATTCATCTATCGCGACGAGATGTACCATAAGGATTCCAAGGCCGCCGGCACCGCCGAGGTGATCATCGCCAAACAACGCAATGGCCCCACCGATACCGCGATTCTGACCTATCTGAGCCAGTACACCCGGTTCGAGAATTACGTCGCCGAAACCGGCTACGTCGAGAGTGAGTTCTGAATCGCGCCATCCGACACATCCGAACCGCGCTCGCGCTACTCGACTCAAATCGGCGCCTAACGGATACTTGCGCAATGCGCGAGCGTACGAATCGATCGAATCGTACGCCGCTGAGGGTTGTTCCTTGAGCCCCGGCAGGCCTGGCCGCCGGAGGAGGATGGTCAGCGCTTGTCCCGGGTTCCGCTCAAATCTGCCGCGCAAACCGATCCGAAGTCCCCTTCGACTCGCGGCGCTTTTGACCAATCTGACGGCGAGTTCACCGAAGTCCTGGTCCCGGTCATCGTCGGCTGCGCGCTGTTCATGGAGCTTTTGGACTCGACCGTTATCACGACCGCGCTGCCCGCGATGTCGCGCTCGCTGCAGGTCGATCCGATCCGGCTCAACCTCGCCATCACCTCCTATCTGCTGAGCCTGGCGGTTTTCATTCCGGTCAGCGCCTGGGTGGCGGACCGTTTCGGGGCCCGGATGGTGTTTCGCGCCGCCATTCTCATTTTCACCATCGGATCGGTTCTGTGCGGCGTGTCGCAATCGCTCTCGCAGCTGGTAGCGGCGCGCATCCTGCAAGGATGCGGCGGCGCGATGATGGTGCCGGTGGGGCGTATCGTGATCCTCAAAAGCGTCCCCAAACGCCACCTGGTAACCGCGATGTCCTACCTGAGCATCCCGGCGCTCATTGGACCGGTGGTGGGACCGCCGGTGGGTGGATTTATCGTCACTTACAGCACCTGGCGCTGGATTTTCTTCATCAACGTCCCGATCTGCGTGCTCGGTATCGTGATGGTGACGCTGTTCATCAAGGACGTCCGCGAGGACCACGTACCGCCGCTGGACCTGATCGGGTTCCTCCTGACCGGGATCGGACTGGCGGCGCTGGTATTCGGCTTCGAATCCGCCGGCCGCGGCGAGCTGCCGACCTGGATGGTGGCGGGGCTGATGGGCGGCGGCGCGGCCTGCATGGCGCTGTACGTGATGCACTACCGTCGCGCGCGCCATCCGATAATCGATCTCGGCCTGTTCGCCATTCCAACCTTCCGGGTCTCGACCGTGGGCGGCGGCCTGTTTCGGATGGGAATCGGCGCGATGCCGTTTTTGCTCGCCCTGCTGCTGCAGCTCGGCTTCGGTATCAACCCCTTCAAGTCCGGGCTGATCATCTTCGCCAGCGCACTGGGCGCTCTGACCATGAAGCTGGGCATCAATCCCGTCATCCGCTTCTTTGGCTTCCGTTCGCTGCTCATCTTCAACGGAGTGATCAGCGCCTGCTTCATGATCTGCTGCGCTCTTTTCCGCCCGACCACGCCGCATTTGGTGATTGCGCTGGTGCTGTTTTCGGGCGGTTTCTTCCGCTCGCTCCAGTTCACCTGTATCAATGCTCTGGCCTACGCCGACGTGCCTGAACCGCTGATGAGCAATGCCAGCAGCTTGGCCAGCATGGGACAGCAGTTGACCATCAGCCTGGGCGTGGCGGTTGCGGCGCTGGCGCTGCGCGTCGGAATGGCGCTGCATCATTCGATCGTGCTGACCGCGCAGGACATCGTACCGGCGTTCATTTTGACCGGCGGTTTGGGGTTGCTGGGCTCGGCGGTGTTCCTGCCGCTGCCGCGCGACGCCGCCGCCGAACTGTCCGGACGCCGCGGCCGCCGTTCGCTGGTCGAGGAAGAGGCGACGGCGCTGGCCGATTGATCCGGCACATTGGAGCGTGCCCGATGCGATCTCTTGCGCTGATACGTTTCGCTGCCGGAAACGTCTGTTGTGGAGGAGGACTCTGTTCCACCGGGAACGGAAGAAAGCCTGAAATGCACGCTCGCATCATCACACCGCTGATTTTTGCACTTCTGCTGATACCGCTTACCGCCTTCACCGGCGAGACGCCGCCGGCGCCTCCCGCACCTGAAGCCGCCTCGCCGCCCGAGACCGCTCCGCCGCCCGAGGCTGCGCCTGCTCCCGCACCGGTGCATCATCGCCGCAAGAAGGCTCGCAAGCGCCGCCGTCACGCTGCCGCGTCCGAAGCTGAAACCACCGTCGAGCCGGCCAGTGCGCGGCTCAAGGTGAAGACCGCCGGCGCGCCGATCTATGCCCGCGCCAGCCGCCATAGCGAACAGATCGACACTCTCGGCGCCGACAAGTTCGTCCAGGTCACCGGTTCCACCCGGTCCTGGCTGCAGGTCCAACTCAAGGACGGACGCGTCGGCTACGTCGATCCCTCGTCGGTGTACATGGTCACGCCGTACGACAAGCAGTTTCTACTGACGGCGGACGCCGCGGTGCGTACGGCGCCCAATGAGTTCGCCGATAAAGTCGCCGAAGTGCATCGCGGCAGGTATATTCACGTCGTCGGCCAGGCGCTCAATTACCTGAAGATCCGGATGAAGGATGGCACCGAGGGGTACGTGCCGATGACCGCCGCCCAGTGAGTGCCGATTTCCGCCCCGCCATCAGTGATGACGCCGCTGCGCCGCGCCAGGCGTGGCTCATCGTCGCCACCCTGTTCTTCGCGCTCTTCTTCATCTTCGGGTCGGGCTACAACACCGCCGGCGTCTTCTTCACGCCCGTCATCCGGAGCTTCGGATGGAGCCGCGCGCGGCTGTCCACGATGCAGACCGCGCTGGCCATAGCCGCGGGGCTGAGCGCTCCGCTTGCCGGATGGATGCTTGACCGGGTCGAGGCGCGAATCGTGATGGCGGTGGGGACGGCGTCCGCCGGCTGCGGCTTCGTGGTCGCCGCATTGGCTCATTCCTATGCTGCGATGGTCGCGGCTTATCTGCTGATCGGCGCCGGAATCGGCGGCGCCACGCTGCTGCCGTGCTCGACCGTAATCGCGAACTGGTTCGGAGATCGGCGCGGCCTTGCGATGGGATTGGCGATGGCGGGAACGTCGGCGGGCGTGATGGTGATGACGCTGGTATCGGACCGTGTGATCCGGCGCATCGGATGGCGCGCGGGATACCTGATGCTGGCCGTGCCGGTGTTCGCAGTCGTGATGCCGGCGGTCTTGATCGCGGTCCGCACCCGTCCTCATCGCGGCGCGCAGGCCCAAGTTCCGGTACGCGGAATGGAGATCGGCCCCGCGCTGGCCGGCCGCTCGTTCTGGATGGTCTGCGCGGCAACGCTCTGCTTCGCCCTCGCCGTGTCTGGCACCAATCTGCATTCGGTGCCGCATCTGATCGGGCTCGGATACGCGCCGGCGCGCGCCGCCTTGACCTTCAGCCTGGTCCTGGCTTTCGGCGGGATGGGCAAGCTGTGCAGCGGATGGATCGCGGATCGAATCGGTGCGCGGGTTGCCTTGGCCGCCGCTCTGGCCGGGATGGCGTTGGGAATCGGTTTATTGACGGCAGCCTCGCAGCGGACGGCGCTGGCCGCGTACGTCGCGGTCTATGGCCTGACCTTCGGCGCGCCGCTGGTGCTGCTGCCGCTGCTGATGGCGGAAGCCGTCGGACTGCGGCGCTTCGGATCGCTCTACGGCCTGGCCGGGGTATTCCACACCGCGGGCTCCGCGCTCGGCCCAGTGATCGCGGGCCATATTTTCGACCTCCGCGGCGCTTACAGCCGCGCCTTCGAGGCCTTCGTGATCCTGCTGATAATCGGCGCCGCCGCCGCTTTTGCCTGTGCCCCGATGCCGGCAACTGCGGCGCAGTCCGAAACCGCGTGCGCGCCCTTGTGAAATTCTCCCTGCCGCGGTGCCATCCGGTTTCAGTCCATCAGGTCAATCACTCCCCCGACCGCCGCCGCCGAGATCGAAGTTGTTGTTGACTATTGCGTTTTGAATCAGGGCGGCGAAACCCTGCGGCTATCCCGCCATCCGCTGCGCCGCCGCCGACTTGATCGCTGGGGCGACCTCGGTCGCGAACAGCTCGATCGAGCGCATGATCCGGTCGTGCGGCGTGGTGTAGCTCTGCATGAACAGCATCACCTCGTCGACGCCGGCGTCGGCCAGCATTTGGATCATCTCGCGGCAGGTCCTGGGGCTGCCGATGCAGGCACCGCCGCCCTTGACGATGTCTTCGGCGCTGGCCGCCTTCATCTGGTCATAGCCCGCCGCGAAGTTTTGCATAAACCACTGGTAGGACTTGGGCGGCTTGCCGTCGATCCACGGTGCGAACAGCATCCGCACGTCCTCGACATAGCGCTTGAGGTTGGGGCCCTGGATTGCGATCGCCTCCGCGTCGGTCGGGCAGCATAGCGCGTGCACCCATAGCGCAAAGCGATTGTTGACGAACGCACCGATCGGCCTGCAGGTCGCGATCTCGCGGCGATAAAGCTCCAGCAGGTCATTGGATTGCTCGGCGGTGATGCCGAAGCCGAGCACGCCCAGGCCGTGGCGGGCGGCGAATTCCACCGTCGATGGCTGCGTGGCCGATACCCACATCGGCGGATGCGGCTTCTGAATAGGTTTGGGCACCACGTCTCGCTCGGGTATCGACAGCATCGGGCTTTCCCACTTGAACGGATGGCCGCTCCACATCGCCGGCAGCATCCGCAGCGCTTCCTCCCATTGCGCGCGCGTGGCGTCAGGCTCCACGCCGAAGGCCGCCAGCTCCGATTCCGAAATCGCGCGGCCGCCGCCGAACTCAACGCGCCCGCCGGAAATCACGTCCAGCGTGGCGATGCGCTCGGCAACGCGCAGCGGATGGTTGATGGCGAAGGGCAGCAGCACGATCGCATGGCCCAGGCGGATGCGCGTGGTGTGCGCGGCCGCCAGGGTCAGCATCAGCTCCGGCGCCGAACTGAAGGAAAAGCCCGGCAGGAAGTGATGCTCGGTCAGCCACACCGCGCGATAGCCGAGCCGGTCGGCCAGTTGCACCTGCTCCAGAAACTGCCGGTAGGTCCGCTCCACCCCCGCGTCGCTCGTATCCGCCGACGCCAACTCATAAATCAGACTGAAGTCCACGCGATCTCCTCCCGCGGTTGGCCAAATGCTGTGAGAGAGAACATTAAAAACCGCCGCAAACCCGGCCTCTTCCCTTGCATTGAAAGGGAACCTTCGGTCTCTCCTTCCCTCTCAGGGAAGAGGCCGGGGGTCAGGTTGCTCACTACCCGCTTCTCTTTTTCTGAAGTACGGAATCACGTACTCGCCGAACAGCCGGATCGACTCCATCGCTTTGTCGTGCGTGATGCGGCCGGCCTGGAACAGACACATGATCTGGTCCACGCCCAGCGCCTCCCACTGCTTGATGGTCGCGATACAGCGCTGCGGATCGCCCACGCACACCGTGCCGCGCTCGACCAGCTTGTTCATCTCCTCGGGCGTAATTTCCGACTCGGTGAAATACTCGCGCCCGAACCACGCCTTCCATCCGTCGGCGCTGGCCGACCATTTGGCATAGAGTTGACGCGCCCCTTCCGCATATGCGGCGGCTGAAAACGCGCCCACGCGGCGCGCCTCGGCGTCGTCCGCAAGGCAAACTACCGGGGCAAACGCCGCAACCTTGTTGTTAACAAAGGCTCCTACCGGTTGCGCGTCGCGGATTGCCTTGCGGTAGACTCGCACCGCTTCCTCGGACTGGCCAGGGGCGGTGAGCGAAAAGGCCAGCACGCCCAGACCCATCCGCCCGGCCAATTCAAACGTCGGCGGCGTGGTGGTAGCCACCCACAGCGGCGGATGCGGTTCCTGCACCGGTTTGGGAATCACATTGCGGGGCGGCACCTTGTAAAAACGTCCGTTCCATTCGAACCGATCCTGCGTCCACATCTTCGGGATCATCCGGATCGATTCCTCCCACATCGCGCGCGAATCCTCGGGCGCGATCCTGAAGCCGCCCAACTCCGCCTCGGTGGTGCCGCGCGCGGTGCCGAATTCCAGCCGCCCGTCGCTCAGGATGTCGAGCACAGCGGCGCGCTCGGCCACGCGCACCGGATGGTTCATCGTCAACAGCACGCCGCCGTGGCCCAGCCTGATGCGCTTGGTTTCGCGCGCCACTGCCGTCAGGAACAACTCGGGCGCGGTCGAATAGGAGAACCTTTCGGTGAAGTGATGCTCGGTCTCCCAGACGTATTCGAAACCCATTTGCTCGGCGAACTTGATCTGCTCCAGCGCCTCCTTGTAGCAGCGGATAATAGCGGCCTTGTCATGCGGCCGTAGCGCGATCAGTTCAACAAACAGACCAAATTGCATCGTGCAGCATCTCCCATGGTCCGTTGGTGCGGACGCAAGTTCCTCTCTGACGCGCTTGTGCAATCGCGGGGCCAGCTTAAAAAAGCCCTCCGCCGCGCCGTCTTTCACCTCAGGTGTAGCCGAACGCCACAAGCTTGATGCGAAAAGAGGAGCACCTCAGTCGCTGCCTGCTCAGGAAGCAGCGTGAGGCCGGGGCCGGGTGCAAGCGTCCGCGGCCGCGATCAGCGCCTTTAGATCGTTGTGGGTCTGCTATGCCCCGGCCGGGAGTCGAACCCGGACTTGAGGTTCCGGAGACCTCCGTGATGTCCTTTTCACTACCGGGGCTTCGATGGATTAAAACGATTAGCTGATGCGGTCCGTTGGGACAAGCCGTATTTTGTGGCGCCGTGCTTCGTCAGCGGGACGACTGCCGCGTATGAACGGCGCTGCCGGAGCCCGACTTGCTGGCACCAGCCTCAGGGGCGAGTTATCCTTCGAGGCTCATGCCGGCGGACGAGTTCCATAATCTGGTGCATCAGCAGGTTCTGTATCTCACCACGAAGGGGCGCATAACGGGACTGCCGCGGGAGATCGAGATCTGGTTCATCCTGCGGCGCGGCAAATTCTATCTCTTTGCCGAGCATGGCGAGCGCGCCCGATGGGTCAGGAACATCCGGCGCGATCCAAACGTAAGCGTCCGCATCGGGCGGTGCCAAATCAAAGCCGCGGCGCGGGTGCTCGCGCATGATACCGATCGCACGTTGTGGGACGAAGTGCAGGCGGCGGCCCAACGCAAGTACGGATGGGGCGACGGACTGCCGGTGGAGATTGCGCCGGTTCCGCGCCTGCGCGCCATAGTAGGAGTGAGTGAAGAGGAGTGAGGAGTGAGAGGGCGACGCGGCGCGACTCTCGTTTCTCACTTCTCTCCCCTCGCTTCTCTCCTCCGATTCCGCCGCATCGTGGTCAGAATTCGGCTCACCTCGTCCAGCAGCGAGCGCAGCGTGCGGGTCTGCTCGCGACGAAACCATTCGAGATCTTCGCACA
>JAJPJA010000097.1 GCA_021324455.1 Pseudomonadota bacterium
CGGTCTCCACCGAGCGCGGCCACGACATCCGCGAGATGACGCTGGCCGCGTTCGGCGGCGCCGGGCCGATTCATGCCGCGGCGCTGTGCGAAAGCGTCGGCATCGGCCGCGTTGTCATTCCGCCCTATCCCGGATTGTTCAGCGCGCTGGGCCTGCTGCTGGCCAATTCACGGCTGGATTATATTCGCAGTATCGAGCGCCAGGTGGCGGAAGTGGGCGCGCCCGAAGTCTCGCGCATGTATCGCGAGCTGGAAGAGCAGGCGCGCCGCGAGTTTGCCGAACAGGGCATTCCCGTCAGCGATATGGTGTTCGAACGTTCGGTGGATCTGCGCGTGGGCTTCATGCGCGACGAGTTGACGCTGCCGTTTCCGCCCCACGCCGAACAGGACATCGGCGTGCTCGAACGCGAATTCCGCCAGGCGCATCGGCGCGAGTTCGGCTTCGAGGGCGAAGGCGATCTGCATCTGGTCAATCTGCGTCTGCGGGCGAAAAGCGCGTCGGGCCACGTCTCGTTTGCCGAAGCGGTCGGAGCCGCCGGCGCTGGGCAAACCGCACGCCGCACGCACAGCGCGTCGAAGCGGCGCGCCTACTTCGGACGCAGGCACGGCAGCGTCGATACCGAGGTGCTGGGCCGCGAGCAAATCGAGGGCCGGCGCAAAGGTCCCATCATCATAGAGGAGCCGGACACCACCATAACCGTGCCGCCCGGATGGACCGTTGAGCGCGGCCCCTTCGACGTGCTGATGCTGACGCGCGAGGCATGATACCCCGGGCGTTGGAGCCAGGTCATTTCGGCTTAACGCGGGCGGAGATGCGCACGAACCCAACCAGACCGATTGTGCGTCAAGAAGTATAGACCGCCGCTGCTGCGGGTTGGCTCTGGAAGACTGCGCAGGCAAAGCGTATTGTGCACAATCGACGCTTTGAGAGATGGAACTTCCTGAATCCACGCCGCGGCGGCGCGCACGCCCGCTGCGCTGCATTACGCGATGCCTTGTGGTCATCGGCATAGTGGCCGCGGCCACCTGCGCGGCCGCCTCCGACTGGGGAATGGGCGCTGCCAATTCCAGGCTGGCGCCGCCCGATATGTTCAACCCGGTTTCGACGCCAGCTTACGATATCGAAACTCTGGCCTGGTTCGCGATTGCGGTCTGCGCCGGTATCGCGCTGGTGGTCGGCGCGCTGCTCGCGTACAGCATCATCCGGTTCCGCTCGCGTGCGGGGGATGAAGAACGCGAACCGCCGCAAGTGTATGGCAGCAATCCAATCGAGTTCGCCTGGACCGTGGTGCCGCTGCTGATTGTCTTCGTGCTGATTCTCACCACCGCGCGCACCATCTATACGGTTGAGGCCGCGATTGCGCCGCCCAACGCGATCCGGATTCGCGTCATCGGGCATCAATGGTGGTGGGAGGTGCGTTACCCCGGCCTGAAAATCGTCACCGCCAACGAAATCCACGTGCCGGTCAGCGACCCGGCCCATCCCACGCCGACCTTCCTCGATCTGGAATCCGCCGACGTCGCGCACAGCTTCTGGGTGCCGCGTCTGGCCGGCAAGACCGACGTGATTCCCAATCGCCGCAACACGATGTGGATTGAGCCGCGCCGGCCCGGCGTTTACCTCGGCCAATGCGCGGAGTTTTGCGGCACCGAGCATGCCCTGATGCTGCTGCGGGTGGTGGTCGAACCGCGCGCACAATGGGATCAATGGGTCGCCGCGCAACAAAAGACCGCCGCCGCTTCTTCGGATCGCGGCCGGCGCATCTTCGAATCCACCGCCTGCGTGAACTGCCACACCATAAAGGGCACGGTTGCCGACGGCCGCTTCGGTCCCGACCTGACTCATTTCATGAGCCGCGAAACCATCGGATCGGGCGCCGCGATGAATACTCACGACAATCTCAGAATCTGGATCAAGGATCCCGCTGTCATCAAACCGGGCGCGCTGATGCCCCGGATGAACCTGAGCGACGCCGACATCGACGCCGTCGCCGGTTATTTGGAGAGCCTGCATTAGGGGTGAGAGGCGGCGCCGGATGGAACAGGAAATCGCGCTGAGCGCCCGGGAGCAGGCCGAACTGCCGCTGCTCGGCCGGCTGCATGAGTGGGTCGTCACGGTCGATCACAAGCGGCTGGGCCTGATGTATATCGGCGGCGGACTGCTGTTCTTCGTGGTCGCCGGCTTGCAAGCCGTAATGATGCGCCTGCAGCTGGCCGTACCCGACAATCATCTGGTGCCGCCGCAAGTGTTCAACCGCTTCCTGACCATGCATGGCACCGCGATGGTGTTTCTGGTCGGGATGCCGATTCTGACCGGGTACTTCAATTACCTGGTGCCGCTGATGGTCGGGGCGCGCGATCTTGCCTTTCCGCGGCTCAATTCCTTCGGCTTCTGGCTGTGGTTCTTCGGCGCCCTGCTGCTCTACTTCAGTTATATCGGGGGCGACGGGCTTTACGGCGCGGGCAGCGCGCCCGATGTCGGATGGTTCGCGTATGCGCCGCTGACCGAGCGCGCGTTTTCGCGCGGCAACAGCACCGATTACTGGATTCTCAGCATTTTCCTCACCAGCGTCGGCTCGACCGCGACCGCCGTCAACATCATCACCACCGCGTTCTGCATGCGATGCCGCGGGATGACGCTGGGCAAGATGCCGGTGGTGGTGTGGCTGGCGGTGGTGGTGGCGTTCATGATGCTGCTGGCGCTGCCGCCGCTTTCCGCCGCGCAGGTGATGCTGCTGCTCGACCGCTTTGCGGGCGCGCATTTCTTCGATACGCAGGCGGGCGGATCGGCGCTGTTGTGGCAGCATTTCTTCTGGATCTTCGGCCATCCCGAGGTTTACATCCTGGTCATCCCGGTGTTTGGCTTCGCGTCCGAAATTATTCCGGTGTTCTCGCGCAAGGTTATTTTCGGCTACCAGGTGATGGTTGCCGCCTCGATCGCGATCGCCTTCATCAGCATGGGCGTATGGGCGCATCATATGTTCGCGGTCGGGATGACGCCGGCGGGCAACGCGTTTTTCGCCACCTCCACGATGCTGGTGGCGGTCCCGACCGGAATCAAAATCTTCAACTGGATCGGAACCATATGGGGCGGCAAGATCCGCCTTCGCGTACCGATGCTGTTCAGCCTTGCCTTCCTCTTTCAGTTCATGATTGCGGGCCTCACCGGAATCATGCTTGCTGTGGCGCCGTTCGACTGGCAGTTGACGGATACCTATTTCGTCGTCGCCCATTTCCATTACGTGCTGATCGGCGCGATCGTTTTCATGATCTTCGCCGCCAGCTACTACTGGTTCCCCAAGGCCACGGGACGGATGCTCAATGAGCGGCTGGGCCAGGTGCATTTCTGGCTGTTCCTGATCGGCTTTCACCTGACTTTCGACCCGCTGCATTTCGCCGGCATTCACGGGATGCCGCGGCGGATCTACACCTATCAGCCCGGACGCGGACTGGAGGGACTCAACCTGATCGCCTCGATTGGCGCGGTGATTCAGGCGTTGGCCGTGCTGGTCTTCGTGATCAACGTGGTCTATTCGCTGGCCTGGGGCGAGGAGGCCGGCCCTGACCCGTGGGACGCCTGGACTCTGGAATGGTCCACCGCGTCGCCTCCGCCCGAGTATAACTTTGCGGTCGAGCCCGAGGTATACAGCCGCCGGCCGCTGTGGGATTTGAAGCATCCCGACGATCCCGACTGGCTATACGAATAGGTAGAGGGGAAGGTATTCAATGGCTACCGCGGCGGTTTCACCGATCGTTCCTCCGGTCCATGCGCAATGGAATCTGCCCCGGCGCGGCCGCGCCGGGATACTGGCCCTGATTCTCACCGAGACGGCGTTCTTCTCGATTTTCGTCGCCGCCTATGTCTTCTATATCGGCAAAAGCCTGAGCCCGCCCTATCCGCGCGACGTGCTGTCGCCCCCGATTGTCAACACCATCTGCCTGCTCTCAAGCAGCATCACGATTGTGCTCGCGGTGAGGGCGCTGCGGGCCGGCCATACGCGGGTGTTCGGGCTTTGGTGGCTGGTCACGTTTATGCTCGGACTTGAGTTCCTGGCCGGCACCGCAGCGGAGTGGTACGGGCTGATTTATCATGACCACCTGACCATCAGCACCAATCTTTTCGGCACCACCTTCTATTCGTTGGTCGGGCTGCATGCGATGCATGTCACTATCGGATTGATCATGATTCTGGTCGTGATGCTGCTGACGGCGGGCGGGCATCTGAGCCGCCGCTACGCCGAACATACGGAAATGCTGTCCTGGTATTGGCATTTCGTTGACGCGGTCTGGGTCGTGGTGTTCACAACCGTGTATGTGATCGGACGATGAGCGAAGCTTCCGACCAATCGCGCGAACGGGTTCCCAAGACGGTGCAGGTCCCCGCGCCGACGGCGTGGCCGATGATTGCCGCGTTGGGTCTGACCATGGCGTTTGCCGGGCTGGTCACCAGTTTCGTGGTCAGCGCGGTGGGTGCCGTGCTGCTGCTGGCCGGCGCGGTGGGATGGTTCGGCGAGGTTTTCCCGCAGCAGCATTGTGAACTGGCCGAAGTGGAGCCGGCTGCGGCGCCGGTGATCGCGGCGCGCGCCGCCGCCGCCCGCCTGGCAGTCGGCGAACAGGGACATCGCGGGATCCTGCCGCTGGAGATCTATCCCTACTCCGCGGGTATCAAGGGCGGTATCGCGGGCGGCTTCGTGATGGCGGGTCTGGCCGTGATCCACGGCGTTTTGGCGCATGGCAGCCCCTGGTACACGATCAACATCCTGGCCGCGACCGCGATGGCGAACCTGGCCAACGCCAGCACGGCGGCGCTGTCCGCGTTCGACCCGCAGGCCTTTATGGTCGCGCTGGTGATTCACGGCATCGTGTCGCTGCTGGTGGGCCTGCTTTACGGTGTGATGCTGCCGATCGTTCCGCGCAATCCGATCTTTTTCGGCGGCGTGGTGGCGCCGCTGCTGTGGTCGGGAATCCTTTACGCTTCGCTTAAAGTCATCAATCCGGTGCTCGACGCGCGCATCGAATGGCGCTGGTTCGTGCTGTGCCAGATTGGCTTCGGCGTTGTCGCGGGACTGGTGGTCGCGCGCTCCGAGCGCATCCATACCTTCCAGCATCTGCCGTTCGCGATGCGGATGGGAATCGAGGCGCCGGGTGTGATGTCGAAAAGGGAGCGCGGATGAGGATGCGGCGAATCGGGGCGGCGGCGGTTCTGGCGCTGGTGTTTGTGGCCGCATGCGACGGGCTGCCCGGCAAACCCAAAGAATCCGACCGGCCATTAAGTCCCTGGCAGGTGAAGAGCTTCACGGTGCTCTTTTCGGGCAATTGCGCCGGATGCCACGGTGCCGGCGGCAGATTCGGCGCCGCCTACGAACTGGCCAATCCGACCTTTCAGGCGCTGGTCGATGACGCCGCCCTGACCGGCATCGTCAGCCAGGGCATGGCGGGCACGGCGATGCCGCCGTTTGCACACAAGTACGGCGGTTTTCTGACCGACGCTCAGATCGGGATTTTGGTCGATGGGATGCGCCGGCGATGGCGTGTCGGCGCGGCGCCGCCCAATGCGCCGCCGTTGGCCGGCGGCGGAGGCGACCCCGCACGCGGCGCGCAGGTATTCGCCCGCTCCTGCGCCCCCTGCCACGGCGCCGACGGCGAGGGCAGCCCCAAAGCGCCCGGATCGATCGTCGATCCTTCGTATCTGACCCTGGTCAGCGACGACGCTATCCGCACCTTGATCGTCGCGGGGCGCACCGATTTGGGCCATCCCGATTGGCGCGGTTATCCGCCGGGTCAACCGTTGTCCGCGCAGCAGGTCGCCGACGTGGTTGCGTGGATGGCGGCCAAACGGCCCCGCTTTGTGCCCGGCAGCTACGCGCGCAATCCATAGTGAGAGACGCCAACGATGAGTGAAGCCGTCAAGCCGTTGCAGCCTTCCGAGGCGACCCCGGAAAAGCCCGTCTCCCGGCGCGTTTTTCTGCTGAAGCTGGGAATTTTGCTCAACGCGATTGCCGCCGCGCTCTTTGCCGTCCCGGTGATCGGATACCTGGCTTCGCCGATGCGCAAGTTCGCCTGGATGTCGTGGATCTCGCTGGGACCGCTGGAAAATTTTCCCGAAAGCCAGACCCGCCTCGCCACCTACCGCAATCCATATACAAAGCCGTGGGACGGGATGACCGCAAACATTCCCTGCTGGGTGCGGCGCGAGCATGGCGACAACTTCCGCGTCTTTGCCATCAACTGCACGCATCTGGGATGCCCGGTGCGATGGTTTCCGGAATCGGAGCTGTTCATGTGCCCCTGCCATGGCGGCGTTTTCTATTCCGACGGGGAGCGCGCGTCGGGACCTCCGCCCCGCGCGCTCTACCAGTACAGTCACAAAGTCGAAAACGGCCAATTGTGGATCAAAGCCGGCCAACTGCCGACACTGGGCGAGCCGCTGGCCTGAGGCCGCGGAGTTCAAGGAGAAGCGCGCGCGATGTCGCTGAGGCAGATAGCCCGTGATGTAGGCGCCTGGCTGGACCATCGGCTGGGCCTGAGCGGCCCGATTATCGAGGCGGCCGAGCATCCGGTCCCGCGCAGTTCCGCGAGCTGGTGGTACGTATTCGGCAGCGCCGCCTTCGCGGTAATGGTGCTGCAGTTCATTACCGGCCTTTGCCTGGCGACGGTTTACGCCCCCTCCGCCGATCGCGCCTGGCAGAGCCTGCTCTACCTTAATTACGACCAGCCGCTGGGATGGTTCATCCGTGCGATGCACGGATGGGGTTCCAATTTCATGATCGGGCTGGTGTGTATTCACATGGCGCAGGTGTTCCTGTTCGGCGCCTACAAGTATCCGCGCGAATTGACCTGGGTGGCCGGCGTGGTGCTGCTGCTGGCGACGCTGGGCATGGCGTTTACCGGGCAGGTGCTGCGTTTCGATCAGGACGCGTACTGGGGTTTGGGAATCGGCGCGGCCATAGCCGGACGCACGCCGTTTATCGGCGGGCGCGTGGTCAAGATGATCCTGGGCGGTCCGATTATCGCGGGGGAGACGCTGTCGCGTTTTTTTACCCTGCACGTGTTCGTGATCCCGGGCCTGCTGATCGCCTTTGTCGGACTGCATCTGTTTCTGGTGCTGCGGCTGGGAATCAACGAATGGCCGATGCCTGGGCGGCTGGTGAAACGCGATACCTATCTCGCCCAGTATCATGAACTGGTGAGCAAGGACGGCGAGCCGTTCTTTCCCTTCGCGGCGCAGAAGGATCTGGTTTTCATCGGATTGATTATCGCCGCGCTGGTGGTCACGGCCGCCGTGATGGGTCCGATTGGACCCAACGGCGAGCCCGATCCCGCGATCATCGAAACCGTTCCGCGCCCCGATTTCTTCTTCCTGTGGCTGTTCTCCGTCTTCGCGCTGCTGCCGCCGTGGACCGAGACCTTCCTGATGCTGACCGGGCCGGTGGCCGCAATCGGGCTGCTGTTTTTGGTCCCGTTTATCTCCGGGACCGGAGAAAAGAGCTACCGCCGCCGTCCGGTTTCGGTGATGATCCTTGTGCTCAGTTTCATGACCATCGGTATTTTGATCTACCTGGGCACTTACTCGCCGTGGTCGCCGCACATGGAAGCATGGAGCTCGGTGCCGACGCCGGTCGATTACGTCAGCGGACGCACGCCGCTGGAACTGCAGGGGGCAGTCCTGATTCAGGCCAAGCAATGCCGCAACTGCCATGCGTTGGGCGGGCAGGGGGGGATGCGCGGTCCGGCGCTCGACCGCACCGCGACGCGTCTGACGCCCGACCAGATCGTGCGTCAGATCGTGCAGGGCGGCGGCAACATGCCGGCCTACGGCAGGAATCTGACGCCGGCGGAGGTCAACGCGATCGTGGCGTTTCTGGCCACCATGCATCCGGCGCACCAGCCGCCCGCGCGCCTCGCCGCACGACCGCAGCGTCCGGAACAGACCGATGCCAGCCCATGAATGACGCGGCGCGGCAGGCCCTGGCGTCCTGGAGTATGCCGCCATATTTCACGGCCGCATTGATTATTGCCGCCCTTATCTACTTGCGCGGATTCCGCCCGATGCACGCGCGGATGCCGGCGCGATTTCCGCACTGGCGCTGCGCCGCGTTCCTGGGCGGGCTCTTCGCGATGCTGATCGCGATCGCCTCGCCGATGGCGGCGTTCGACGACCTGCTGCTGCAGGTGCATATGGCGCAGCACATGCTGCTGATGTTCGCGGCGCCGCCGCTGCTGTGGCTGGGCGCGCCGCAAATCCCGATGCTGCGCGGATTGCCGCGGGTTATCGTTCGCCGCATCCTCGCACCGCTGCTCAAGTCGCGCACGGTTGGCGCGATTGCCCGCATCATGGCGCATCCCGCCGCATGCTGGCTCGCGCTGGCCGCCGCCACCTGGATCTGGCATGCGCCGGGGCCTTACCAACTTGCGCTGCGATCGGAGCGATGGCACGAGTTGGAGCATTGGTGCTTCAGTGCCGCCGCGGCGCTCTTTTGGTGGCCGGTGGTTCAGCCCTGGCCGAGCAGGGGGCGGTGGCCGCGCTGGTCGATGGTTCCCTATCTGCTGCTCGCCGACCTGCAGAACACGGTGCTGTCGGCGCTGCTGACCTTCTCGGATCGCGTGATTTATCCCTATTATGAATCGGTGCCGCGGGTGGCCGGAGTCAGCGCGCTGAACGATCAGATTGCGGCCGGCGTGATCATGTGGGTTCCCGGCTCGCTGTTCTTTCTGGTGCCGGCGGTGATGATCATCTTCAACCTGCTGGCGGTGCGAAACGCGGTCGATCCGGCCGGCATCAACAGTAATCCAGCAGCCCAATGGCGGCCCGCTGCGCCGTGTCTTGCGGCAAGTAAAGGAAAAGGGGCAGGATCATAATGGATTGCCCGGCTTTCGCCGATGAAGCTCTCTTGTGGCCGATTGTGGGCGGAATTGACCGCCGCAACTGCGCTGCCGCGCGCGCGGCGGCCCGGCTTTTAACCAGGTGAAGCAGATGCAGATTGGAATGATCGGACTCGGACGGATGGGCGCCAACATGGTGCGGCGCCTGATGCGCGGCGGTCATCAATGCGTGGTGCACGACGTCTCGGCTGACGCCGTGCGCGCGCTGCAACGTGAAGGCGCCAGGGGGTCCACTTCGCTCGACGACTTCCTGTCGCAACTGAACACGCCCAAAGTGGTATGGCTGATGGTCCCGGCGGCGATTGTCGATTCGCAGCTCGAACAACTGGCGTCGCGTCTGTCACGCGGCGACATCATCGTGGACGGCGGCAACTCCTATTACCGCGACGATATCGATCGCGCCCGGCGCCTCAAGCCGCATGGATTGCATTATGTCGATTGCGGCACCAGCGGCGGCGTCTGGGGGCTGGAGCGCGGCTACTGCCTGATGATCGGCGGCGAACCCGACATCGTGAAGCATCTCGATCCCATCTTCGCCACGCTGGCGCCGGGCGCGGGCTCATTGCAGCGTACTCCCGGACGCGACAGGCGGGGCGGAACCGCCGAGCAGGGCTATCTGCATTGCGGTCCCAACGGCGCCGGGCACTTCGTCAAGATGGTGCACAACGGCATCGAATACGGACTGATGGCGGCGTACGCGGAAGGACTCAACGTGCTGAAGAACGCCAACGCCGGCAAGCGCCAGCGCGAGGCCGACGCCGAGACCACGCCGCTGCGCAATCCGGAGTATTATCAGTACGACCTCAATCTCGCGGACATTGCCGAAGTATGGCGCCGCGGCAGTGTGATCGCGTCGTGGCTGCTCGATCTGACGGCGGCGGCGCTGGCCGGCGATCCGGAACTGGAGCGCTTCGCCGGGCGGGTGTCGGATTCGGGCGAGGGGCGCTGGACGGTCGACGCCGCGATCGACGAAGGCGTCCCGGCCAACGTGCTGGCGGCCGCGCTGTTCGAGCGCTTCAGCTCGCGCGGCGACGCCGACTTCCAGGACAAGCTGCTGTCCGCGATGCGCTTTGAGTTCGGCGGGCATATCGAGAAAGGCAGCGGGTCATGAACGAGGCGCGTTCGGACGCCCTGGCGTTCTTCGGTGCGACCGGAGATCTGGCGCACAAGAAGATCTTCCCCGCGCTGCATGCGATGGCGCGGCGCGGCCATCTGAATTTTCCCGTGATCGGAGTCGCCAAATCGGGATGGGGTCTGGAACAGCTGCGGGCGCGCGCCCGCGACAGTATCCAGACCTTCGGCGGCGGCGTGGACGAAAAGGCCTTTGCCGTGCTGATCGAGCATCTGCGCTACGTCGACGGCGACTACCGCGAAGAGGCCACCTACAACAACCTGCGCCGCGAGTTGGGCAATTCGGAGCATCCGGCGCATTATCTGGCCATTCCGCCCAGCCTGTTCGAAACCGTGACCCAGGGGCTGGACAAATCGGGATGCGCCCGGAACGCGCGCCTGATCGTGGAGAAGCCCTTCGGCCGCGATTTGCCGTCGGCGCGCGAACTCAACCGCATCATTCACACGGTTTTCCCGGAAGATGACGTCTACCGCATCGACCATTACCTGGGTAAGGAGCCGGTTCAGAATCTGCTGCTGTTCCGCTTCGCCAACACCTTTCTGGAACCGATCTGGAACCGCAATTACGTCGACAGCGTGCAGATCACGATGGCCGAGAGCTTCGGCGTGCAGGGGCGCGGCGCTTTCTATGAAGAAGCCGGCGCGATCCGCGACGTGGTCCAGAACCATATGTTACAAGTGGTCGGATTTCTTGCCATGGAGCCGCCGGTCACCACCTACCACGAGTCCATCCGCGACGAGCAGGCCAAGGTCTTCCGGGCCATCCGCCCGCTCAGCCCGCAGGATCTGGTCCGCGGCCAATTCAAGGGCTATCGCAAGGAACCCGGGGTCTCGCCTCAATCGACGGTGGAAACATTCGCCGCCGTCCGGCTGCATATCGATTCCTGGCGATGGGAAGACGTGCCGTTCTTCATCCGCGCCGGCAAATGTCTGCCGGTCACCGCGACCGAAGTGCTGGTCACGCTCAAGCGTCCGCCGCTGCGCAAAGTCGGCGCCACGAATTATTACCGCTTCCGGCTGGGACCCGACATGACCATCGCCGCCGCCGCGCTGGTGAAAAAGCCCGGCGAGCAGTGGAAGAGCGAATGCACCGAACTCAAGCTGGTACACACCCGGGAGGGCGACGAGATGGAGGCCTACGAGCGGCTGCTCTCCGACGCGATGATCGGCGACGGGATGCTGTTTGCGCGCGAGGACGCGGTCGAGGCGGCGTGGGCCGTCGTGCAGCCGATCCTGGGCGACGTCACTCCGGTGCTGGAATACGATCCCGGAACCTGGGGTCCCAGGGAGGCGGATCGCCTGACCGAGGAAATCGGCGGTTGGCATATGCCGCAGTGAGAAGCAGCCGCGGTTCCCCGCCTGCGGTACAACACAATGTATGACCGAGGATAAACCTGATGAGCAAGGCTGCGGGACAGCGCAAGGTCGTGTTTCTGATCGACGTCGACAACACCCTGCTGGACAACGACCGGGTGGCGGCGGACCTCAAGCGCTATTTGAGCCAGGCGGTGGGCGCCGAGCGTCAGAAACGCTACTGGGCGATTTTCGAGCAGCTTCGGCAGGAACTCGGATACGCCGACTACCTTGGCGCGCTGCAGCGCTACCGCGTCGAGCATCAGCACGAACCGCATCTGCTCGAGGTGTCTTCGTATCTGGTCCATTATCCGTTCGCCAACCGGCTGTATCCCGGGTCGCTCGACGCGATCGAATACCTGTCGGGCTTCGGCACCACCGTGATACTGACCGACGGCGACGTGGTGTTTCAGCCGCTGAAGATCGAACGCTCGGGGATTTTCGAGGCGGTGCAGGGGCGGGTTTTGCTTTACATTCACAAGGAGCAGGAACTTAACGAAGTGGAGCGGCTTTATCCGGCCGACCATTACGTTCTGATCGATGACAAGATCCGTATTTTGGCGGCGGCGAAGAAGAATTGGGGCAACCGGCTGACCACGGTGTTCCCGCGCCAGGGTCATTATGCGACGGCGCCCGACGTGGCCGGCTATCCGCGCGCGGATGTCAGCGTCGACCGAATCAGCGATCTGGTAGGATACGATATCGGGGCGCTGACCGGCGCCAGATAACAGGAGGCATTATGAAAGCAACGCAGAAGCTTCACGACGCGGGCCAGAGCATCTGGCTGGACAACATCACGCGCAATCTTCTGACCAGCGGCGGCCTGCGGCGCTATATCAACGATTACTCGGTGACGGGACTTACCTCCAATCCAACCATCTTCGATCTGGCGATCAAAAATAGCGCGGATTACGACGACACCATCCGCAGGAAAAACGCGGGCGGCAAACGCGGCGAGCAACTGTTTTTCGAACTGGCCCTGGAAGACTGCACCGCCGCCGCCGACCTGTTCCGTCCGATCCATGACCGCACCAATCGCGTCGACGGATGGGTGTCGCTGGAAGTGTCGCCCAAGCTGGCTTACGACGCGTCGAGCACGGTGGCGGCGGCGCGCGAGCTGCATGCGCAGGGCGGCCGTCCCAACCTGTTCATCAAGATACCGGGCACCCGCGAAGGTCTTCCCGCGATCGAGGAATCGATCTTCGCCGGCATCCCGATAAATGTCACGCTGCTGTTTTCGCGCGAGCAGTACCTGGCCGCGGCCAACGCCTACATGCGCGGGGTCGAACGGCGCATCGCCGCCGGGCTCAACCCTTACGTTCCATCGGTGGCCTCGCTGTTCATCAGCCGATGGGACGTCGCGGTCAACAAGAAGGTACCCGAAGCCATGCACGATCGCATCGGAATCGCGATCGCCCGGCGCACCTACAAGGCCTATCTCGACCTGCTGGCGAGCGACCGGATGTTGCGGCTGATCAATTTCGGCGCGCGCTCGCAGCGCCTGTTGTGGGCCAGCACCGGAACCAAGAATCCGAAAGCCTCCGACGTGCTCTATGTCGCCGCGCTGGCCGCGCCGCATACGATCAACACGATGCCGGAGAACACGCTGACAGCGCTGGCCGACCACGGCAATATCGGGCCGATGCTGTCGCATAACGTTGAGGACGCGGAGAAGGAACTGGCCGGATTTGTGCGCGCCGGGATCGACCTCGACGCCACCGCGGAGCAGCTGCAGCGCGAAGGCGCCGAGTCCTTCGTCAAGTCGTGGGACGATTTGATGTCGCGCATCGAAGAGAAGACCGCGCAGTTGAAGAAGGCGGGCTGAGAGGGGCGACGATGGCGAATACGCTGGCGCTGACCCAGCGCCCGGCGTGGAAAGCGCTGGGCGAACATTACCGGAACATCCGCGACCTCCATCTGCGGACGCTGTTCGCGGAGGATCCGCGCCGCGGCGAGCGCTTTGCCGCCGAAGCCGCCGGCCTCTACCTCGACTACTCCAAGCATCGCGTGACCGCCGAAACCATGAACCTGTTGTTCGAACTGGCGCGTCAATCCGGTCTGCGCGAGCGCATCGACGCGATGTTCGCCGGCGAGAAAATCAACCTGACCGAAAATCGCGCCGTGCTGCATGTCGCCCTGCGCGCGCCGCGCGGCAGCACGATTATGGTCGACGGCGAGAACGTGGTGCCGAAGGTTCATGAAGTGCTGGATCGGATGGCGGAGTTTTCGCACGCCGTCCGCGGCGGCTCCTGGCAGGGGCATACCGGCAAGCGCATCCGCAACGTGATCAATGTCGGCATCGGCGGTTCGGACCTCGGCCCGGTGATGGCCTACGAGGCGCTGCGCCATTATGCCGACCCCAATCTGACGGTGCGTTTCGTTTCCAACGTGGACGGCACCGACTTCGCCGTCGCCACGGCGGGTTTGGACCCGGCCGAGACCCTGTTCATCATCTCGTCAAAAACCTTCACCACGCTGGAAACCATGACCAACGCGCGGACGGCGCGGCAATGGACGCTCGACGCTCTGCACGACGAAGGCGCCGTCGCCAGGCATTTCGTTGCCGTCTCCACCAACGCGGCCGAAGTGGCGAAGTTCGGTATCGACACGCGCAACATGTTCGGCTTCTGGGACTGGGTCGGCGGACGCTATTCGATGGACTCGGCGATCGGGCTGTCGACCATGATCGCGGTGGGGCCGGATCATTTCCAGGCGATGCTGTCCGGGTTTCACGCCATCGACGAGCATTTCCGCACCGCCCCGTTCGAGCGCAACCTGCCGGTGATCATGGGTCTGCTGGCGGTCTGGTACAACGACTTCTTCGGCGCCCAGACTGTAGGCATATTTCCCTACGATCAGTATCTGAAGCGATTTCCGGCCTACCTGCAGCAGCTCACGATGGAATCCAACGGCAAGCACGTGACGCTCGACGGGCGGCAGGTCGATTATCAGACCGGGCCGATTTTCTGGGGCGAGCCCGGCACCAACGGACAGCATTCCTTCTACCAGTTGATTCATCAGGGAACCAAGCTGATTCCGGCCGACTTCATCGCCTTCTGCCGCACGCTGAACCCGCTCGGACGCCATCACGATCTGCTGACCGCCAACGTTCTCGCCCAGGCCGAGGCGCTCGCCTTCGGCAAGACTCCGGAGCAGGTCAAAGCCGAGGGCACGCCGGAGCGGCTGGTGCCGCATCGGGTATGCGAAGGCAACCGCCCCTCGTCAATCATCATGGCGGACCAGCTTACGCCCGAGGTGCTGGGCAAGCTGGTGGCGCTGTACGAGCATAGCGTGTTCACCCAGGGATGCGTGTGGTCGATCGATTCGTTCGATCAATGGGGCGTCGAGCTGGGCAAGGTACTGGCGCTCAGGATAATTCCGGAGCTGGAAAGCGGGGCCGAACCGCAATTGAATCATGACAGTTCGACCAATCTTTTGATCCGCCGCTACCGCGAGCGAAGAAAAGGCTGAAGCCGGCTGCATGGCACGCGCAGTTCAGATCGCACCCTCAATTCTTGCCGCCGATTTCAGCCGGCTGGGCGAGCAGGTTTCCGAATCGCTCAGGGCGGGCGTGCGGCGCATCCATATCGACGTGATGGACGGGCATTTCGTTCCTAACATCACGATGGGTCCGCTGGTGGTCGAAGCCTTGCGCCCCATAGCGCGGAACTTCGGCGCGGTGATGGAAGTGCATCTGATGATTGAGGAGCCCGATCGCTATTTGGGCGACTTCTCGCGCGCCGGCGCCGCGGCCATGACGGTGCATCTGGAGGCCTGCCCGCATCTGCATCGGACGGTCCATAACATCCGCGCCTTGAACGCGCAGCCCGGCGTCGCGCTCAATCCGGCGACGCCGCTGCTGATGCTCGATGATATCCTGGCGGAGATCGACGTGGCATTGCTGATGTCGGTCGATCCCGGGTTCGGCGGCCAGAAGTTCATCGCTTCGACCATCGACAAGGTCGCGCGGCTTAACAAGATTCTCGTCGAGCGCGGACTGGAACGCATCGAGATCGAAGTTGACGGCGGCGTAGGCGCGGATAATATCGGGGCACTGGCGCGCGCCGGAATGACGATCGCAGTTGCCGGCACGTCTGTCTTCAACGACCGCAAGTCGGTGACCGAGAGTATCGCGATTCTGGGCACCGCCTGCGCCGCCGCGCTGTGACCCGCGCCCCATGCTTGCGCTTGCTCATCCGCTCAAACCGGCTGAACAATAAGATGTAATCCGGCCGCGCCAATCCCCGCGCGGCGGACTTTCTGCGCCCGTATGCCGCTGCCGCATACAAGTGAACCGTTCTCCCAACCCGGCCGGGTCGCGCCGGAACCAGCCTCCGGCGGCGTGCTGGTGGTAAACATTTCCGGCGCGTGGCGTCTGGAGGACGGGATTCCGTCATTGGACGCGCTTGAGCAGGAACTGAATGGCGCCCAGCGGGTGGTGCTGCGCGCGCAAGAACTGAAATCCTGGGACAGCAGTCTCCTGGTCGTGATTTCCAGAATTGAGGAACTATGCCGCCGCGCGGGCACCGCTGTTGACCGATCGCAGCTGCCGCACGGCCTGATGCGTCTGCTTGAACTGGCCGCGGCGGCGCCCGGGCAGACCGGCGCGAGTCCCGCGCCGCCCCGCTCATGGCTGACGCGCGTGGGTCTGGCGGCAATCGATGTATTCGACGCCGCCGGCGGCTTTATCGACTTTCTGGGCCAGCTCAGCGCCGCGTTCGTCCGTCTGTTCACCAGCCGGGCGCGGTTGCGACTTTCCGATCTGTTCGAGATCATCCAGCAAAGCGGCGCCGACGCGCTGCCGATCGTCGCTCTCATCAGCTATCTGGTCGGGGTGATTCTCGCCTTCATGGGCGCGGTGCAGCTGCAGCAGTTCGGCGCTTCGATCTACGTCGCCGACCTGGTGGCGATCGGAATCGTGCGCGAGATGGGCGCCATGATGACGGCGATTATCATGGCCGGACGCACCGGCGCCGCGTTCGCCGCGCGTTTGGGCACCATGAAAGTCACGCAGGAGACCGACGCGCTGGCCACGATGGGAATTTCGCCGATCGAGTTCCTGGTGCTGCCGCGCGTAATCGCGCTGGTGCTGATGATGCCGATGCTGTGCCTTTACGCCGACCTGGTCGGGATTCTGGGCGGCGCCACTATCGGAGCCGGGATGCTGGGCATTTCGCTGACCACCTACCTGCGCGAGAGCATCCACGCGGTCAGCCTGGGGGATTTTGCGGGCGGGCTGTTCAAGGGCACGGTCTATGGAATCCTGATCGCGTACGCGGGATGTCTGCGCGGGTTTGAATGCGGCAACAGTTCGTCGGCGGTGGGCGAGGCCGCGACCGCGGCGGTGGTAACCGCGATCGTGATGATCGTCAGCGCATGCGGTCTGTTCGCGTATCTGTTTCACGTGCTGGGCATCTGATCGGCAAAAAGGACGGAGCTATGAGGCGCTTCAATCCCAAAACAATCGGCGCGTTCGTGGTTGGCGCGATTGCGCTCGCGGTTATCGCGGTGGCCGTTATCGGCTCGGGCCATTTTTTCGGCAAGCGCTACAAATACGTGCTGTGCTTTCCCGGCGATCTGAGCGGGCTGAGCGTCGGCGCGCCGGTCAAGTTCCGCGGCGTGCGCATCGGATCGGTGGTCGCCATCCGCCTCAACCTGCAGAATACCTCTCCGCTGCTTACCAAATCGAGCCAGGAATCGCGCATCCCGGTGATCATTGAACTGGATGAAACCCAGGTCAGCAGCCGCAGCGGCCGGGTCAACATGGCCGATCCCAAATGGCTCGATTTGGCCGTTGCGCGCGGCCTGCGCGGCCAGCTGCGGATGCAGAGCTTTGTTACCGGGGTGTATTACGTCTCGCTCAACATGATGCCGGGGACGCCGGCGCCCTTATGCCTGCCGGAGAACTCCGGCTATCGCGAGATTCCCACCGTGCCGACCACACTGGAGCAGGCGCAGAGCACGCTGCAGCGGTTGATCGCCAAGATGGAGGAATCCGACGTGGAAGGGATGATGACCTCGGCCAGTTCCGCGATGAAGGGGATCAATCAACTGGTCAGTTCGCCGGGTCTGCACGCCGCGATCGATTCACTGGGCGGGACCGAGCAGAAGCTGAGCGCCGCCGCCGCCAACTTCAGCCGCACGGCCAACAGCCTGCGCATCCTGGCCGATAGTCTGAATTCGCGGGTTCCGCCGATGGCCAAAGCGCTGCAGGGAACTTCGACTCGGATTGAGGGCGCGATGACTACCACTGACCAGACTCTGACCGCCCTGCGCGTAACCGCCGAGCCCAACTCGCCCTTGATTTACCGCATGAACCGGGCTTTGGATAACGTTTCCGGCGCGGCCCATTCAATCCAACTGCTGGCCGATTACCTGCGGCGCAACCCAAGCGCCGTCGTGCGCGGAAGACAATGAGAGGTTGGCCGCGCGGCGCGGGATTTGCCCGATGAGTTTGTCTGGCACGCGGCCGCCGTTGCATTCAGTTCGCATTCGGGCTCTGGGCGGCGCCGGATTGCGGGGTTGCCGAAGCACCCGGCTCCGATCCCAGATTGGGCGGAATCACCTTCACGCTCTGCACGTTCTGATTGGCGTCGTAGCGGACGTCATAAAGCGTGAGCTGATTGCGCTGGATGGTGTTCTTCGCCGCTTTGACCGCCAGCGACATGCCGCCGGTGAAAACCGCCGCGGCAACGGTGCCGGCGGTTATCTGGGGGTCGACGTATTTCGATCCGTCCGGAAAAAACGCGTAAACGTCTTCCTGCGCACCGCCCGCATTCTGCGTCCCGTTGGGCTGTCCGAAGGCGGCAATGACCTGGTTGCGGGGCGTTCCGGGAGCCAGCACCGACGCGTTGTACTGAATGTTGGGATTCTTGCCGGTCATCTGCTCGCGCATGTGCTCCAGCCGGTTACCGATTCGTCCGCCGAGCAGCCCGCCCTGCAGCGGCCCTTCCTGCGCCCGCAGGTTTAGCGCAACGACGGCGGCGCACAGCGCGGCCATCACGAATGCTAACAGGGTTTTTCTCATGCCCACTGCCTGGCCCTTTGCGTTGGAATGTACTGTTTGGGCGTCCTTTGCGCTATGCGTAAGCCAGCCGCGCCGCTACTCCGCCGTCCACCAGCAGTTCCACCGCGGTAATGTACGACGCGTCGTCCGACAGCAGAAACAGCACCGCTTTGGCGACTTCCCACGGCGTGCCCTGCCGCCCCAGGGGAATCTGCGGCGCGACCTGCGCCTCGCGGTCGCCGGCCAGCCGCCGCGCCATCGCGGAATCGATCGCGCCCGGCAGCACGGTGTTGACGCGGATGCCGTCCTTGGCGTGGGCCAGCGCCACCGCGCGCGAGAGCCCCGCGATGGCGGCCTTGCTGGCCGCGTATGATACACCGCCGCCGCGCACCGCCGACACCGACGACACGTTGACGATCGCGCCGCCGCCGGCCTTGATCATCTCGGGGATCGCGTAGCGCATCATCAGGAGATGGCCGCGCACGTTGACCTCGATGGCGCGGTCGAATTCGGCGCTTGGGCTCTGCAGGGTGTGGCCGATCGCGATACCGACGTTGTTGACCAGCAGATGAAGCCCGCCGAACGCGGCGGCCGCCGCGGCCACTGCGCCGCGGCATGAGTCCTCGACCCTGACATCCGCCTCGAACGCCTGTGCTCGTCCGCCCTCGGCTCGAATCATCTCGACCGTCTCCGCCGCCGCCGCCAGCGATCGATCCGCAACCATCACGGCGGCGCCCTGGCGGGCGCCGGCAATCGCGATCGCGCGTCCATTGCCCATCGCGAATTTCTCGCCCGGTTGAGGCGGACCGTCGGCGCCGCCGCCCGAAACCAGCATCACCTTTGCGTCCAGGCGGCCCATGGATCACCTCCGCAAGTCGGATGGGTTAGTTTGTCTCGATCGGGCGGCTTCAATGCAAGAGCAGCAGAGGGCCACCGCTGGTTCGATCGGAGACAGTTTAAAGTCAGGTCGTGCGGCCTTTCGCCACAATCGACGCCTTTAATTCGTTCACCGGATGGCACAAATCTGGCTCTACCAATGTGCGAGCAAAGCCTGTGTGAACACCATGAATGCCTCGCTGTCATCAGGCGCCGCAAACCAGCCCTCCGCAAACGAGTATGGCCGCGTCTGTGCGATTCGCGGTTCGGTGGTGGAAATCGAATTCGATTCCGGGTCTCTTCCGCTGATTGAGGAAGCGCTGCAGGTTATTGGCGTCTCCGAAGAGCCGCTGGTGCTGGAAGTGCAGTCTCATATCGACGCGCGGCACGTGCGGGCGGTCGCGATGCATAAGACGTCGGGTTTGGCGCGGGGCGCCTGCGTATGCCGCACCTATGCGCCAATCACGGTACCGGTGGGTAAGGCGGTGCTGGGCCGGGTGGTGGACGTGATGGGCCATCCTATAGACGGCCTGCAACCGCTGGACGCGCAAACTCCGCGCTGGCCTATACATCGCGCCTCCCCCACGCTGGCGCGCCGCAAACCCGGCCGCAGCGTGTTCGAGACCGGGATGAAGGTAATCGACCTGCTGGCTCCGCTTGCGCTGGGCGGCAAGGCCGGGATGCTGGGGGGCGCGGGGGTGGGCAAAACTGTTTTGGTGATGGAACTGATTCATTCGATGGTCGAGCATTACGCGGGTATCGCGGTCTTTGCCGGCGTCGGCGAGCGCTCGCGCGAAGGGCACGAACTGCTGCTGCAGATGCGCAGTTCGGACGTGATGCGCCGCACGGTGCTGGTATTCGGCCAGATGAACGAGCCGCCGGGCGCGCGCTGGCGCGTCGGGATGACCGCGCTCACCATCGCGGAATACTTTCGCGACGTAAGCGGCGACAACGTGCTCTTCCTGATGGACAACGCGTTTCGGTTCGTGCAAGCCGGAGCGGAAGTCTCGGGACTGCTGGGGCGGATGCCGTCGCGGGTCGGATATCAGCCCACACTGGCTTCGGAAATCGCGGCGCTGCAGGAGCGCATCGCGTCGGTACCCGGCGCGGTGATGACCGCGGTGGAGGCGGTTTACGTTCCCGCCGACGATTTCACCGATCCCGCGGTCGCCGAACTCTTCAGCCATCTGGACAGTTCCATCGTGCTGTCGCGCGCGATGGCCACCGAGGGCCTGTATCCCGCCATCGATCCGCTGGCCTCAACCTCGGTGCTGCTGGATCCGCTGGTGGTCGGCGAGGAGCATTATCGGATCGCGCAGCAAGTGCGCAGCACCATCGAGCATTACCGCGAGTTGCAGGACATTATCGCGATTCTGGGCATCGAGGAACTCAGTCCCGCCGACCGCGTTACGGTAAAGCGCGCGCGCCGCCTGCAGCGCTTTTTGACCCAGCCGTTCGCGGTGACTGAAGCGTTCACCGGTCAGAAGGGGCGCAGTGTCAAGCTGGCCGATACGCTGCAGGGATGCCGCGCAATCCTGGACGGCGGCTGCGACGACATGGCCGAGGCGTCTTTCTACATGATCGGCACCATCGAGGAGGCGCGCGAGCGCGAAGCCGCCTCCCGGGAGCGTGCATAACATGCGGCTGCTCATCACCACTCCGCTTGCCGTCGTCGCCGACATCGCCGGCGTTGTGCACGTGCGCGCCGAGGACGAGACCGGCGCCTTCGGCATCCTCGAACATCATGACGAATTCCTCACCGCGTTGGCGGTATCCGTCGTCAGTTGGCGTTTGGAATCGGGCCGGGAAAGTCACTGCGCGGTGCGCGGCGGCGTGCTTTCCGTTTCGGGCGGCAATCAGGTCGCAATCGCAACCCGGCAAGCCGTGCTCAGCGACGACCTTGAACAGTTGGCGGACAAGGTTGTGGCCGAGCTCAAGCGCACCGCCGATCAGGAAGAAGCCGCGTGGACCCATTCCGCGCGGATGCGCCTGCGGGTGCTGCGCGAATTATCGCGCTCCACCGCGCCGCCTCAGGCAGTCACCCCGCCCCATCGGCTGAGCGGACGCGAATCATGAGTTCTGAAACGCAGCGCAGCGAGCGCGGCGGTCCGGCGCAGGACGCGCATGCCAACAATCTGCCGCGCCAGGCGCGTCTGCGGCAGCAGCGGCGCGAGCGTTTTGAGCGTGAAGGCGAGCGTCCGATCGGTAAGAATTTGGCCTTAATGGGCTCGCTCGGATGGCTGATCGTGATTCCGGCGCTGCTTGGGATTGCCGCCGGGGTCTGGCTGGATCGGAGATTTGGCACCGGCGTGTTATGGACCGGCGCGCTGCTGGTGGCCGGCGTCGCGCTCGGATGCTGGATGGCGTGGCAGCGAATTGGTGAAGAATGAACCCCGCTGAAATCCTTGCGCGGATTGTCTTGTTCGCCGCCGCAGGCGCGCTGGCCGGAATACTTCATTTCGCGATCCTCCGCCGCAACGTCGAGCTGATCGCGGCCGGCGGATCGCCGCTGGCGGCGCTGCTGACGGCGCTGGCAAGAGCCGGAATCACGGCGGCGATTTTTACCTCCGCAGCCGTCTTTTACGGCGTCGCGGTGTTGTGGATGCTGGCCGGATTTGTCGCGGCGCGGTTCATCGCCGTCAGAACGCCTGGAGTGCAAGCGTAATGCGATCGCCGCTGCAGACGCCCGTGGTTTTCCATCTCGGACCCGTTCCGGTTACCGAACCCGTCGTTGTCACGTGGGGTATCATGGCGGCGATGGTGCTGCTCTCGGCCGCGATAACGCGCCGTCTGACCATCCATCCGCAGGGTGCGCAGACCCTGATCGAAGTCATTATCGAAACCGTCCACAGTCAGCTCTCCGACGCGATGGGCGTCGACGCGGAGCGGTTTTTCCCGCTGCTCGCGACGCTGTTTCTGTTTCTGGTGGTCGCCAATCTCAGCGGGATGATCCCCGGCGTCAGGCCGCCGACCGCCTTTATCCAGACGCCCGCGGCGCTGGCGCTGATCGTGTTCTTCGCCGTCCATTACTACGGCGTACGCAGCTCCGGCCTTTTCGGGTACCTGAAAACTTTCGCCCGGCCCACCATCCTGATGTTGCCGCTAAACGTGCTCGGTCAGATCACGCGCACGTTCTCGCTGATGGTGCGGCTGTTTGGAAATATCATGAGCGGCGAATTCGTGATCGGGATCATACTGGCGTTTGCCGGCCTGTTCGTGCCGATCCCGCTGCTCGCACTCGAAATCGTGGTCGGTATCGTGCAGGCCTACATTTTCACCGTGCTCGCCGCCGTCTTTATTGCCGCCGGCGTGGGCGCGGTCGAGGCCGGATGAGGAGGAATTGATGACCATTCAGATGATCAGCATTATCGCCGCGTCGTTCGCGGTAGCGATCGGATCGCTGATGCCGGCGTTTGCCGAAGGCCGCGCCGTGGCTTCGGCGATGGACGCTATCGCGCGCCAGCCCGAGGCGTCCGGCGCAATTTCACGCACGCTCTTCGTCGGCCTGGCGATGATCGAGACGATGGCGATCTACTGCCTGGTGGTGGCGCTTTTGGTTCTGTTCGCCAATCCGTTCGCGCGTTGAGCTACGGCCATGAGCTGGTGGACGCTGGGCTTTCAGAGCATCAATTTTCTCGTCCTCGTGTGGCTGCTCCAGTATTTTCTCTACCAGCCCGCGCGCGAGATGATTCAACGGCGCAAGGCCGAGATCGATCGCGCATACAACGAGGCCGCCGCGGCGAAAGCCTCGGCCGACTCCGAGCGCCGGCTCCTCGAAGCGCAGCGGGCGGAGGCCGCCCAGGCGGCCGCCAAGCTCCTTAATGAGACCAAAGAAGCCTCCGCCCGCGAGCGCAACTCGATCCTCGAACAGGCCCGCGCCGACGCGGACAATATCGCGGCCGCGGCGCGCGATCGCATCGCCCGCGAACGTCAGGACGCGGAGCGGCAACTGCGCGAACGGGTGGCGCGGCTGGCAGTCGAAGTCGCCGCCGCCCTGATGCGCCAGTCGCTGCCCGATGACGGCGCCACCCCGGTTCTGGCCGACCGCGCGCTGCGGATGCTGGAGCGGATGCCGCGGCAGGATCGTCAGCGGATGGCTGCCGACCTGGTCGACGGCGCGACGGTGGAGCTGGCCAGCGCGGCGCCGCTTGCCGCCGCCCAGGCCGACGCCTTGCGCGAGCGAATCGCCGCCGCCCTCGAACGCGAGGTGCCGGTTCGCTTCACACAGGACCCTGATCTGATTGCCGGAATCGAATTGCGCCTGCCCCACGCCGTACTCAACTGCAGTTGGAAACAGGGCCTGGCACAGGCGCTCAATCAAATTTTGGAGGCCGGCGGTGAAACTGATCGACGCGCTTGACCGATGGCTGGCGCAAGCGCCCGCGCGCCTGAGCGGCATCGAGCCCGCGCCGACGCTGGAAATCTTCGGCCGGGTCGAGGATGTCGGCGACGGTATCGCCTGGATCTCGGGCCTGCCCGAGACGCGGCTTGACGAGATCCTGTTATTTGACGGCGGCGTACGCGGGATGGCGGTCGATCTGTCGCCCGAGCGCGCCGGATGTTTTCTGCTGGGCGGCGAGACTCCGGTTAAAGCGGGCAGCCGCGTGCGCGCGACCGGAGCCGTGGTGCGCGTGCCGGTGGGTCAATCACTGCTTGGACGCGTGATCGATCCGATCGGTAATCCGCTGGACGAAGGCGCGCCGATCGCTGCCCAACGGATGGATCCCATCGACCGCGCGGCGCCTCCGATTATCGACCGCGACCTGGTCACCCAGCCGCTTTACACCGGCCTTACCGTGATCGACGCGATGTTCCCGATCGGGCGCGGTCAGCGCGAGTTGATTATCGGCGACCGCTCCACCGGCAAGAGCGCCATCGGCATCGATACCATCATCAATCAGCGCGATTCGGATGTGCTTTCGGTTTATGTCGCGATCGGACAGCGTGCTTCCGCCGTACGCCAGGCAATCGAAGCGGTGCGCAGCTACGGCGCTTTCGAGCGATGCGTGTTCGTGGTGGCCGACGCCGACAGCGCGCCCGGCCTGCAATGGCTGGCGCCCTACGCCGGCATGAGCATCGCCGAGTACTTCCGCGACCGCGGCGGCCACGCGCTGATCGTGATCGACGATCTGACCAAGCATGCCGCGGTGCATCGCGAGCTGGCGCTTTTGCTGCGTCAGGCGCCGGGGCGCGAAGCTTATCCCGGCGACATTTTTTATATCCATGCCCGCCTGCTCGAGCGGGCGGCGAAGCTGAGCGAGAAGCGCGGCGGCGGATCGCTCACCGCGCTGCCGATCGCCGAAACCCAGTCGGGCAATCTGAGCGCGTACATTCCGACCAATCTGATTTCGATCACCGACGGCCAAATCTGCCTCGATTCCAAACTGATGTACGCCGGCCATCATCCCGCGGTTGACGTCGGCAAAAGCGTGTCGCGGGTGGGCGGCAAGACCCAGGCGCCCGCGATGCGCGAGTTGGCGGAACCGCTGCGGCTGGCCTATGCCCAGTTTTTGGAACTGGAGACATTTGCCCGCTTCGGCACCATCACGGACGACCGCACGCGCCGCGCGATCGAGCACGGGCGGCGGCTGCGCGCGATGTTGCGCCAGGCGCAGTACTCGCCCCGCCCGCTGCAGGTCCAAATCGCTCAACTGCTGGCGCTCAAAGAGAATATCGTGGATCGAGTTGCGCTCGAGCGGATGCCGGCGTTCATCGCGCGTTTGCCGCAATGGCTGTCGGCTCAGGCCGCGGGCGCGGCTGAGACTTTGGTCAGACGCGGCGAACTTGACCAATCCATCGCGGCGGCGTTCGTTGCGGCGATCGATTCTCTGGCCGCGGAAATCACTGAAGAAGGCGCGGGCCCGAAGGCGGATGGAACGCCTGTCTGAAATCGAAGCGCGCATCGCCAGCTTCGCGCAGCTGCAGGACGTGATCAGCGTGATGCGATCGCTGGCCGCGACCCGCGTGCAGCAGGCGCAGGACGCGCTGCCCGCGATTCGCTCCTACAGCGACACCATCGGCCAGGCCATCGCCAGGGCCGAAAGTTATCTGAAGGAGGACGCCGCGGGCTGCGCAGCCGAGGGTGCCAAACGGCAGGGGCTAATCCTGTTCTGCGGCGAGCACGGCTTTTGCGGCGCCTACAACGAAACGCTTCTCGAAGCGGTGCCGCGCCAGGCTGAAGGTATCGAGTTGTACGTGGTGGGAAGCCGCGGCGCCAGTTTGGCCGATGAACGCAGGATCGCGCTTGAATGGAGCACGCCGATGGCGACCAATATCGGCACCGTGACCGCCGTCGCGCATCAGGTGGCCGAAGCGCTTTACGACCGGTTCAGCCGCGGCGGGATGGCGCAGGTGACGATGGTGTTTGCGCGCTACACCGGGCATGGCCGCTCCACTATCGAGCGCGAAGTACTGTTGCCCCTGGATTTGGGCCGGTTTCGCGCCTACCTCTCGCGGCCCGCGCCGCTCAGCAATCTGCCGCCCCGAATTCTGATCGATCGTCTGATCGAGGAATACTTCTTCGCCCAACTGGTGCGGGGCGCCACCGAAAGCTTCGCCAGCGAGAACGCCGCGCGCGTGGCCATGACCCAGTCCGCGCGGCATTCGATTGACGGCCGTCTTGAGGATCTGACCGCCGAACAGCGGCAAATCCGCCAGCAGGAAATCACCAACGAAATCCTGGAGGTGGTCTCCGGCGCCGAAGCTTTGACGAAGTGAGTCAAACCATGCGCGGATTGTGGCCGGTTCCGAGCGTGGCGCGAGCCCCCCCGCCGGCCGTTTTTTCGAGTCTCGATCTGCCTTGATGGCGGGCGGATATGGGCGTCTTGCCGGGCAGAAAGCCGGGGGCGTCAGTCGCCGCGGTTTTTTCCCGCAGCTCCGCTGGCCTGCAGGCGCCGTATTTCCTCGACGGAAAACCCCCACTCGCGCAGTCCTTCCGTGGTATCGGCGCCCGGTACCGAGGGCGGACGCTGGATGGCGCCCGGGGTACGCGAGAAGCGCGGCGCCGGCGCCGGCTGCACGACGCCGTTGTCCTCGACGAAAGTTCCGCGATGGCGGTTGTGCGGATGGGCCGGCGCTTCGGACATCGTCAGGACGGGGGCGAAGCATACCTCGCTGCCCTCCATGATCCGGCACCATTGTTCGCGCGTTTTGGTGCGGAAAATCGCCGCGAACCGATCATGCATTTGCGGCCATGACGCCGCGTCGTGCTGCGCCGGCAGCTGCTCACCTTGCAGTCCTGTAAGGCGCAGCAGTTCGCGGTAAAACTTCGGCTCCAGCGACCCCACCGCGACGTGCTTGCCGTCGCTGGTTTGGTAGACTTCGTAAAACGGCGCTCCGCTGTCGAGCAGGTTCTCGCCGCGGCGTTCAACCCATCTGCCGGCCGCATTAAGCCCGAACATCAATGTCATCAGCGACGCCGCCCCGTCCACCATCGCGGCGTCCACCACCTGGCCGCGCCCCGATTTCTCCCGCTCCAGCAGGGCGGCCAGCATACCGAAAGCGAGATAAAGGGCGCCGCCGCCGAAATCGCCGACCAGGTTGAGCGGAGGCACCGGCGCCTCACCCTTGCGCCCGATTGCGTGCAGCACGCCGGCCAGCGCGATGTAGTTGATGTCATGTCCGGAGGCGTGCGCCAGCGGCCCCTGCTGACCCCATCCGGTCATCCGTCCGTACACCAGGCGCGGATTGCGCGACCGGCAAACGTCCGGGCCGAGGCCCAGGCGTTCCATCACGCCGGGGCGAAAGCCCTCGATCAGCGCGTCGGCCCGCTCGACCAGGCGCAGCACTACTTCAACGGCTTCGGGCCGTTTGAGATCCAATGCGACGGATCGGCGTCCGCGCCGCAGCAGATCGTACCTGGCGTCGACCTGAATACCGAGACCGGAATCGGCGATGCGGTCGATCAACAGGACGTCGGCGCCCAGGTCCGCCAGCAGCATCGCGCACATCGGCGCCGGCCCAATCCCCGCCATTTCCACTATTCTGTAACCCGACAGAGGTCCCATGGGCCCTACTATGAATGACCGGCGCCGGGGTGAAAAGCGGCGTCGCCATTAGCGATCCGCGCCCAGCGGTGGGAAAATCCTTCAACGCCAAAGCGCCGAAACCGGTCACGCATAATTGGGAGGACTGAGCATGGGAATGCTTGAAAACAAGGTTGCGGTCATCACTCGGGCCGCTTTAGGTATCGGCGCCGGATGCGCCCAGCGCTTCGTCAGGGAAGGCGCCGCGGTGGTCGTATCCGATACCCGCATCGCGCCGGGCCAGGAACTGGTGCGCGCAATCCGCTCGGCCGGCGGCCGCGCCGTATTTCAAACCGCCGACGTATCCAGCGAGGAGTCCATCGCCGCGCTGGTCGAGCGCGCCGTCGCCGAGTTCGGCCGCCTCGACATCATGTTCAACAATGAAGCCGCGTTCGAACCCGTGGGTCCCCTGGAAGCCACCCGCGCGGAGGACTGGGACCGCTGTTTCGCAATCGGACTGCGCAGTGTCTTTCTGGGCATCAAACACGCCGCGCCGCGGATGCGCACGGCGGGCGGCGGAACCATCCTCAACAACGCGTCGGTGGCGGCGCTGCGCGCCGAGGCTAACAGCCCGGCCTACAGCGCGGTCAAGGCCGCGATGGTGAACCTGACCGCATCCGCCGCCATCCAGCTGGCCAGGGATAGAATTCGCGTCAACTGTATTTCTCCCGGAGTGATCAATACGCCGACGGTATGGAGCCGTCTGCCCGGTGGAGAGGCGGAGGCGGAGCGGCTGTTTGCCAACGCGCAGCCTGTCGGCCGCATCGGACGTCCGTCGGATGTCGCCGGGATAGCGGCCTTCCTGTGCAGCGATGACGCCGAGTGGATTACCGGCATCAATCTGGTCGTGGACGGCGGCGCCATCGCGGGACATTACGAGCGTCCGCGCCCGGCGCGGCGCTGAAGCATAACCGGACCATCGCGCGTTCATGATTTCTCCATACTCGATTTGAAACGCGCCGCTTTGACCTGCAGCGGACCGTTGACTACGCTGGATGTGCCATTTTAATGCGCTGCGGCCGGCGCATGCACAGCGCGGGGGATGCCGATGGACCAGGCAAGGCAGGACGATCTGAATCTCACCAATCAGCAGTTTTTTGCTACCGGAAATCCGGACGCCATCTGGAGACGGCTGCGCCGCGAGGACCCGGTGCATTGGACCGTGAGCGATCTCAGCCGCGGTTTCTGGTCGGTGACCAGACTGGAGGACGTACAGGCGGTCTATCGCGATAATCTCACCTTCAGGTCGGGATCGGGCCTGCCCAGCAGCCCGGAGATGGAGCAGTTCGACGCCGATCCGCAAAAGGGCGCGCGCGACAAGTCGCTGGTATCAAGCAATCCTCCGATCCACACGCCGCTGCGCAAGGCGTTCGTCGGACCTTTTCTGCAGCGCGCCATCGCGCGCTACGAGGAACCGGGGCGCAGGATCGTGGCCGAGATTGTCGACGAGGTGGTGCCGCGCGGCAGGTGCGACTTCGTCATGGACGTCGCGGCCAGGCTGCCGATGGCGATCATCTGCGACATGATGCAGATCCCGCGATCCGACTGGGCGCAGATGTTCCGCTGGGCGAATATGGCGATGGCGGCCGAGGACGTCGAATTTCAGATCGAAGGGGGCGCGACCGCGACCAAGGACGCCGGCTATAAGGGCATTTTCGAGTACTGCCTGCGGCTGGCGCTCAAGCGCCGCGATAATCCCGGCAACGACCTGCTCAGCCTGATCGCCACCACGGAAATTCTGGGGCGGCGGCTGACCGAAGAGGAAATCGGCCATAACGGCTTCATGTTCGTGATCGGTGGGCTGGAAACCACGCGCAATTCGACTTCCGGCGGGGTTGCGGAATTGATTCGCAATCCCGATCAGATGCGGATGCTGCGCGAGAATCGGTCCTTGATGCGCAGCGCAATCGAAGAGATCGTGCGCTGGACCAGTCCGATCGTGCAGTTGATGCGCGTAGCCACTCGCGACACGCAATTGCGCGGCCGCACGATCAGGCAGGGCGACTGGGTGGTGGTCTGGAACGCGTCGGCCAATCGCGACGAAGAGGCCTTCGACGATCCTTACCGCTTCGACATCGCGCGCTGGCCCAACGATCATGTCGGTTTCGGCTACGGACCGCATTTCTGCCTGGGCGCGCATCTGGCGCGTCTGCAGATGCGTCTGATGCTGACTGAGGTGCTCGACCGGATGCCGGACCTCGAATTGACCGGCCCGGTGGAGCGCGTGGCCTCCAATCTGATCGGCGGTATCAAGCGCATGCCGGTGAAATTCACGCCGCGCCGCGCCGCCGCCTGAACCATAACCCCGAACCCCCGCGGCCGTTTTTTGCGCTATGGGAGCGCCCATGATCCATTGGCGATATTTCATCACCCGGCGGCCCGATCTGGGCCGCGATGAGTTTTTCACCTACTGGCGCAGGAAACATCCGCGCGCCGTTGCGCAGCCCATTCCCCGGATCAAACGCTATGTGCAGAGCCACGGCCTGCTCGAACCGCCGGGCGATTCGCCCTACGACGGCATCGCGGAACTGTGGACCGAAAGCCTGGAGGATCTGTGGGCATTATTGCGGTCGCCGCAGATGGCGGCGCTGATCCAGGACGAACTGAACTTTATCGATCGCCAGCACGTCGAGTATCTGACCACGCGCGACATCGTGGAACTGGACGGACCGCGCACGCCCGGAATGGTCAAAGGCGTGTGGCCCAACAAGCGCAAGCCGGGCATGTCGGTCGCGGAGTATCGGCGCTATTGGCGCGAGGTGCACGCGCCGATGGCGCTCAAGCTGCCCGGTTTGCGGCGCTACGAGCGCAGCGAAACCGTGGACGAACTTTATCAGCTCAACGAACCGCGATGGGACGGCGTGGCGCAATTGTGGTTCGACGACGTCGAGGCGGCCAACCGTTTTCTGACCTCCGACGAATTCATCAACGGCACGTGGGCCGATGGCGAGAACTTCGTATCGGCGACCAACACGTTCTGGGCCCGGGAGCATCTGTTGATCTGGCCCGGATAATTCCCGCCGCGCCGCCGCAGCGGTTGGACACAAACCGGCGGCGGGTCTAACCTGATTTGCGTCTTTGGAGGGGAAGCCATGCGCAGATACAATGTGATCTCCGGCGACGGCCATGTCGAAGTGCCGATCGACTTCAGCAGCCGGGTTCCGGCCCGGTTCAAGGACGTGGTACCCAGGCTCATCCGCCGCGACGACGGCACCGAGTACTGGCAGATGGGCGAATACACGCGCGAGAATATCGGTAATCTCTACTGCGACCTGACCTTCGATAAGTTCACGCCCAACAACACCCAGCGCTATCACTTCAACGACGGCACCAGCCGCCCCGGCACCGGCGACGCGGTGCAGCGCCTGCGCGAACAGGACAAGGACGGGATCGACGCCGAGGTTCTGTTTTTCCCGATTTTCGGTCCGGCCTTCCTGCGCAAGCTGCTGCCCAAAAACAAGGACGCCTATCTGGCCTGCGTTCAGGCTTACAACACCTTCCTCGGGCAGGAGTATTGCTCGGTCGCTCCCGACCGCCTGATTGGCAACGCGATGATGCCGGAGTGCGGCGTCGATGACGCTATCGCGGAGATGGAGCGATGCCGCAAGATGGGGCTGCGCGCGGTCAGCCTGACCATGTGGCCCAACGGCGGTCCGGATCCCAGGCCGGAGCAGGACGATCGCTTCTGGGCCGCGCTGCTCGATACCGATATGAAGCTGTCGCCGCATGTCAATTTCGGCGGACCCATTCACGCCGCCGAATCGCCGACCGCGGAGATGGCCGTATCCGGGTCGGGCGCGACCACCGCCACCGGCGGCACCATCGGACGGATGATTCTGCACGGCACCTTCGATCGCTTTCCCAGGCTGCGGATGTATTTCGCCGAAACCCAGTGCTCATGGCTGATCCACGCGCTCAACAACCGTCTGGACGAAGTTTACCTGCGCTGGCACCGGTTCTACGATCTCAAGCTCAAGAAGCTGCCCAGCGAATACTGGCGCGAGCACTGCATGTTCGGCTTCATCATCGACCATACCGCGATGAAGCTGCGCGACTATATCGGCACCGACATGATGGCGTGGGGGTCGGACTTCCCGCA
>JAJPJA010000148.1 GCA_021324455.1 Pseudomonadota bacterium
GAGCCGGATATCCGCACCGCCGAACAGGCGGGCGCATATCTGCGCGAGCTGCGCTCGATGCTGCGCTACCTGGAAGTGTCGGACGGCAACATGGAGGAAGGCAGCTTCCGCTGCGACGCCAACGTCTCCGTACGGCGGCGCGGCGCGGCCGAACTCGGCGTCAAAACCGAGGTCAAGAACATGAACTCCTTCCGCCACGTCGAGCATGCCATCGCGTACGAAATCGAGCGTCAGGCGGAACTGTTGGAAGCAGGGGAGCGCGTGCTGCAGGAAACGCGGCTGTGGGATCCCGAGCGCGGCGTGACCCGCTCGATGCGGTCCAAGGAATACGCTCACGATTACCGCTATTTCCCCGAACCCGACCTGCCGCCGCTGATTGCTCCGCCGGATCTGGTCGAGCAAATTCGAATCGAAATGCCGGAGCTGCCCGCCGCGCGCCGCGCCCGCTACACCGCCGCCATGGGACTGACGGCGTACGAAGCCAACGTTCTTACCCAGGAACGCGAGATTTCGGATTATTTCGAGGCCACCCTGCCCGGCCTGCGCAACGTCAAGACCGCGGCCAACTGGGTGATGACCGAAGTGCTGCGCGCGGTGAATGAAAGCGGACGGCCGCTGGCCGAGGCGGCGCCGCCGCCCGCCGAAGTCGGCGCATTGCTGAAGATGGTCGAATCCGGCGCCGTCAGCCTCAACGCCGCCAAGACCGCGTTTGCCGCGATGTGCAAATCGGGCACGTCCGCCCAGGCGACGGTATCCGAACTGGGATTGCTGCAGGTGTCCGACGAAGCCGCAATCGCGGCCGCGTGCGATAAGGTTATCGCGGCCGAATCCGGCAAAGTCGCCGAGTACCGCGCCGGACGCGACAAGTTGTTCGGGTTTTTCGTCGGCCAGGTCATGAAGGCGACCGGCGGCAAAGCCAATCCGAAGATCATCAACGAGGTATTGCGGCGCAAGCTGACTGCCGCGTAAGCACTGAAGGGAGCCAATCGCAAATGCCCTACGCCCAAGGCCGGATCTACAACGACGCCGACAGCCATTTCATGGAGACCAGGAACTGGCTGTTCCAGTACGCCGACCCCAAGGTGCGCCCCAAGCTGCAGGAGATCGACTTCACCATGGCCGGCGGCCAGGCCACGGCGGATTTGGTTGACGCGGTCCCTTCGATGATCGAACGGCGCCGCAGGGACGCGTCCGCGCTGGCGCGCGCGGAGGCCAACATTTTGGAGCGCAAGAGCTGGCATGCGCTGGGCGCCTACGATCCCGACGAGCGCCGGCGCGCGCTCGACCTGCTCGGTTACAATCGCCAGCTGGTCTTCACCGGCGTGGCGATGCAGCAGTTCTGGGGCAATCTCGGCGTGCAGCACATCTTCGATCCCGAAGCGCTCTACGGCGGCGCGCGGGCGCATAACCGCGGCATCAGCGACTTCTGCCGCCATGACCCGCGGATGCGTGCGGTGGGTTTCCTGCCGCTGGACTTTCCCGAACTGGCAGTGAAGGAAATCGAGCAGGCGGTGCGCGAAGGCGTGGCGGCGTTCTGGGTGCCCGCGGTGCCGCCGCCCACCATGTCGCCGACCCATCCCGCCATGGACCCGGTGTGGGCCAAAATGGTCGAGCTCGACGTGCCCTTCGTGCTCCACCTGGGCGGCGGCCCGCTGTTCCTGCGCGAAGGCTTTCTGAAGAACGGCAAGAAGATCGAAACCGGCCCGCTGGGCGGCACCGACGAAATCCGCTCCAAGGATTACACCGTATGCCATTACGGCGCCGAGGCGTTCATGTCCGCGATGGTGCTCGATGGCGTGCTGGAGAAGTTTCCCGGGCTGCGCGGCGCCGTGGTCGAGCAGGGCGCGATGTGGGTGGTGCCCTGGCTGCGCAAGCTGGATATCGCTCAGGCCGCGTTCGTGCGCTTCGAACCGTATCTGAACCTGCCGATGAAGCCGTCGGAGTACGTGCATCGGCAGTTGAAGTTCACACCCTTCCCCCCGGAGCCGGTGGGATGGATGATCGAGCAGGCCGGCGCCGACCTGTTTCTGTTCTCGACCGACTTCCCGCATCCCGAAGGCGGCCGCGACCCGCTCAAGCGCTTCAAATCGGCGCTGGACGACTACAATATCGCCGAGCATGATCGCGAGCGGTTCTACACCACCAACTTCAACCAACTGCTGGGCTCCCACGCCTGAGCGGACCGCGCCCTCCCGTCTCATTCCCCGGGCGGGCGCCGCAAAGCGAGAAATCCCGAGGCATGAAAGGGGGCGCGAGCCGGTCAATGCCCGCGCCTCCGTGACTGGCAGGCCGCCCGCCCAAGCGCGGGCGTCAGGCCCCGGGCGAAGCTTCTACATTCACCGCCACCGCAGAGTGTCATTGCGACCAAACGAGCGTCAGCGAGGGAAGCGGAGGAATCAACGCGCGGCGATGATTTCCGGCGTGCGCGCAAAGGCAAATCGCTTCGCGTTTTAAGCCCCCGCGCCGTCGCTTCGGCCGGGATGACACCGGGACCTTGGCAATTAGAGGTCCGGACGGCATCACCTCGCGTCTTCGGAATTCGGCGATGGGCCTTCCTGCGCGATGCCATTGGTGTTGACCCTGGCGAAGATGTCCAAAGTCGCCAGCGGCGGGCGGCGGCGGCGTTTGAGTTCGGCCAGTTCCGCCTGCGCTTTGGCCTCGGCGTTTTTGCGGCGGATCTCTTCGAGCTTCCGATCCACTTCGGATTCATGGACCTCGCGGCTGACTCCGGCCTCGGCCAGCGCCTGCTGGATTGACTCGCGCACCTCGGCCAGCGCGCGCAAGTCCTCTTCGTACGGCAGCTCTTCCAACGCCCGCTGTATCCGCATCCGCGCCTGCGCGTTGCGCATCCGCGCCACCATCGTGACCTTCTCCGACTTCAGCTTGTCGATTTCGCCCTTGAACGCCATCAGGTTGCGCTTGGCCCCGTCGGCTTCGGCGGTGAGCTGGGTCAGTTCGTCCTTGAGCCGCGCGACTTCGGCCTCGAGCTCGTGCTTGCGCCGGATCAGAATCAACGCGCACTGATCTTCATTCATATCGGCGGCCTGACCCGCCTGCTCGCCGACCTCGGCCAGCTCACCCGATTTCTCCTTGAGCTCGCGCTCCAGTTTGGCGCGCATGTAGATGACGCCGGCGGCGGCGGTCTTGAGCTGCTGATAGCGTTTGACCCGGTCCGCGATCGCGGCTTCGTACACCGCTTCGGGATCGCGCGCCTCGCGCCGTTTGAGCCATCGCGCGAATTTGCCTTTGAACAGATTTGACAGCCTGGAGAAAAACACTTTCCATCTCCTTGTTTGGGTTTGGAACTGTTGAAGCAAACTGACTACAGCCAGCGGCGTACGCGGCGCTGATAATCCTGGTAGGCGGCGCCAAAGATCCTTTCCAGGTTCTGTTCCTCGCGCGGAATCACGGCCCGGTCGATAACCAGAAAAAATATGATCGGCGCCAGCAGCATCACGGGGGACCAGAAGAAGAGAGCAAACCCGAGCAGAAGCGTCGCCACTCCGGCGTACATCGGGTTGCGCGTAAACGTAAAGGGCGCGGCGTCTACCAGCTGCGCCGGCTCGCCGTACGGATTGAGCGTGGTGTTGCGGCCCGTGAAAACTCCGGCCGCGAAGGCCGAAAACCACGCCCCCACCACCGCCGTGAGCAGACCGATGAATTCGTGCACCTGCACCCGATGCGGGTAGTGATGCGGGCCGCCGAGCAGATGCAGGATCAAGGTCGCGATCAAAAGGCCTGCGGCCAGAAGCGGCGGATAAATCCGTAGCCCGCAACCGCCGCCGATGCTGCGACTTGAAGTCTGGTTCATAAGCTGCTCCATCAGGCGGCACTGTCGTCGTCGGGCTTCAGTCCCAGTTCGGCGACGCTGATGCCGAGCTCGCGCATCTTCTGCTGAAAACTCTGCCGATACATTCCGGCGCGCTCGGCGGCGCGCGAGATATTGCCGCCGGTGGCCTTGAGCGCGCCGATAATAAAATCGCGCTCCCACTGTGCCACGAACCTCTCCTTGGCCTCGCGGAATTTGAGCTCCGCCGGTGTTCCGTCGGATGAGGGGGCGGAATATTCCGGGCGCGGCGGGATTTGCTCCCCTACCCCGCCGAGCAATTCTTCCGCCGTGATTTCGTTGCCCGCGGAGAGAATCACCGCCTGTTCGATTGCCGCCCGCAGCGAGCGCACGTTTCCGCGCCATGGATTGGCCACGCAGGAGCGCATCGCTTCGGGCGACAGGCTTTTGCGCGCGGTGCCGAAGCTCTTGCACGCCTCTTCGAGGAAATGCATCGCCAGCGGCGCGATATCTTCGGGCCGCTCGCGCAGCGGCGGGATACGCAGTTCGACCACCTTGATGCGGTAGTAGAGGTCCTCGCGGAAACGCCCGCCGGCGACCATCGCTTCGAGATCCTGGTTGGTCGCCGCGATGATCCGCACGTCAACCGCCAGCGGCTGGTTGCCGCCGACCCGCTCGAAGCGTTTTTCCTGGATCGCGCGCAGCAGCTTGGCCTCGGTCTCCAGGCTCATGTCGCCGATTTCGTCCAAAAACAGCGTGCCGCCGTCGGCGGCTTCGAATTTGCCCTCGCGCCGCGCCACCGCTCCGGTAAAGGCGCCCTTCTCATGCCCGAACAGTTCGCTTTCCACCAGCTCGCGCGCGAACGACGCGCAATTGACCGCGACGAAGCTGCGATTGGCGCGCGCGCTGCGGGCGTGAATCGCGCGCGCCACCAGTTCCTTGCCGGTGCCCGATTCGCCGCGGATCAGCACCGTGACGTCGGTGGGGGCAACTTTATCGATAGTTTCGAACACGCGCATCATCGCGCGCGACTTCGCGATCATCCCGGCGAAGCGGCCCGAATCCAAATTGACCTGCTCAACCAACTTATTGTAGGCCCGGCGCAGGAGCTGTTTTTCCATCACGTTGCGCACCTTGATGCGCAACTCGTCGTTGTCGAACGGCTTGGGCAGGTAATCCTCGGCGCCGGCCTTCATCGCCTCGACCGCGATGCGCTGCGTGCCGTACGCGGTGATCATCAGCACCGCGCAGGCCGGGTCGAGCTCCCGCACCGCGCGCAGCAGGTCAAGCCCGCTGATACCCTTCATGCTGAGGTCGGTGATGATGACGTGGAACATTCCGGCCCTGACCTTGTCCAGCGCCTGCTCGCCGGATTCCGCGGTTTCGACTTCGTAGCCTTCCTTGCGGAAGAGGCCGTCGAGCGCAAAGCGGATACTGCGCTCGTCGTCAACGATGAGCAGGCGGCCCTTCATTGCCGGTCCTCATGCTCCATCCGCAGTTCAGGCTGTGAGCCATTGGCGGCGTTGGCCGGCGCGCCGGCGCCGTTGGCGGGATGCGCCTCAGACGGCTTTTGATCGAAGGCGGCCCCGCGCAGCGCGTCGGGCAGCGGAATCCAGATCAGGAATTCGCTGCCGGCGCCGATTTGGCTGTTGACGTCGATCCGTCCGCTGTGGGCCTCGATTACCTTTTTGGCGATGCCCATGCCGAGGCCCGTGCCGTTGGTTTTGGTGGTATAGAAGGGATTGAAGATCCGGCCCAGCTTGTCCTGGGGAATACCGCATCCGTTGTCGCGGATTACAACCGTGGCCGCGCCCGGCGCCATCGAGCGGATTCCGATCTCGATCCGCCGTTCTCCGCTATTGGATTCCATCGCGTCGATCGCGTTGTCGATCACGTTGGTGAAAACCTGGCGCAGCTTGTCGGCGTCGGCGCGGACGGTCGGGCCGCCGATATAATTGCGCGATATCGACACGTGCTTTGCCTCCAGCTTGCCGCGCATCTGGGTCAGCGTGGCGTCCACCACCGAGGCGAGGTTGACGTTATCGAAGCTGTAATCCTCCTCCTTGGCGTATTTGAGCAGATGCGAGACGCTGCGCTCCACGCGCGCCAGTTCATCCAGCGCGACCCGGGCGTAATCGACATTTTCGGTCGAGGTCGGGTCCTCGCCCATCTGCTGGACCAGGCTCTTGGCGGCGGCGATAGGATTGCGGATCTCATGGGCGAAGCTCGCGGTCAGTTCGTCCAGCGAGGCCTGCTTTTCGGTGCGCAGGGCTTGCTTTTCGATCGTGATCTCGCGCTCCACTTCGCGCTGGATCGCGGGTTCGAAGACGCGCTCATGAATCCAGCGCCATCCATAAACCGCGCCGAAATGGCTGACCAGCCCGATACCCCAACCCACGGCGGGGAACACCCACCATTCGAAGCCGGGCGTGGTGATCAGGTTCACCAGCAGGCAGGAGCCGATGACGATGCCATACCACATGAGGTGGACGTAAAAGCCGGCCTCGCGTGCGGCGCGTTTGCGCGCGCGCAGATAGGCTTTGCGTTCCTCTTCGGTGGCGAAGCGCTCCTGACTTTGCGCGGCGGTGTCCCGGGATTTATCCGCGGTCTGAGCGGGCGGCGGCGAGTTCGAGTAGCGCCGCAGTTTTTCGGCTTCGCGCCTGATCCTGGCCTCGGCCCTGGCGATCTTCTGCGCGACCTTTTCCTCGAAATCGGCGGCCTGGCCGCGGGCGTCATCGGCCCATCGCTCCCATTGCCGATCCCACTTGTCCCACTTGCGCGAATCCCAGCATCCGGCCGACTGCCATCGGTCCCATTTCCGCTCCCAGCGGTTGCCGCCCTGATACCGGTCCAGACGGCGGCATCGATGGCGCTGCACGATGGCGAATATGATTAAAGCCGCAATTAAAGGAATAAACATTTTCAGTTGCGCCCCCATTGCGAGCGCTGCGCGGCACTGCCGCCTGGTTTCCCAAAAGCTTAGCCCGCGCCGCGCACAAAGGGGAGCAAGCCTAATGCCAGAAGCGTCAGGACTGAGAAGGCCGGAAATGCAAAGGTTTTTGCGCCAACCGCCGCGCCTGCGCCAAACAACGCAGCAGGCGCGGCGCAGTCAATTTATTGCAGGACCGGATATGGCGAGTACCGGGAGGCTGCTGACGAACGCCTCACTCGCGATGCTTCGGGGGTCGGCGCGGCTCGACCACACGCACACCGCTGGGCCTGACTTCCACGACCTGTCCGACCCGGCTGTCGTCTTCGATGAAATTCAGCACCACTTCCGCGATCGCTTCAGGCTGCAGCATCTTGCTCACCGGACGGCCCGCGCGGCCCGCCGCCGCTTCTTCACGCGTTGATACGCGCGACAGCGGTGTGTCGACCACGCCCGGGCATACGCAATTCACCCTGATCCGCCGCTTCGACCAGTAGGCCAGCGAATGCGTCAGATGGATTACACCGGCTTTGGCCGCGCAATAAACCGGGTCGCCCGGCATCGCATAGACCCCGGCCATCGAGGCGGTATTGACGATCACGCCGCCATTCTCGCGCATCAGCGGAAACGCCAAATAGCATCCGAGCACCACGCCCATCAGGTCAATATCCAGCACCGGCTTCCATTGCGCGACCTTGATCCGGGTGTAGCCGGGCTGGGGGGTGGCGATGCCGGCGTTGTTGAAGACGATATCGAGGCTGCCGAAACGATTGACGGTCTGGTCGAACGCGTCCCGCATCTGGGCTTCGTCGCGGACGTCGGCGCGGACGAATACCGCCTTTGCGCCGGCGCTCTCCATCGACTTGACGGCTTCATCGCCGAGCTTTTCGTTGACGTCGACCAGGGTCAGATTGGCGCCTTTGGCCGCCAGCATCCGCGCGGTAGTCAGACCGATTCCCGATACGCCGCCGGTAATCAATGCGGCTTTGCCTCTGATATCCATCTGGTTCGGCTCCGCGATTAAGCTTGCGCGATGTTATCCCGCGTGCGCGCGCGAGGCCAATGCGACGCGGGCCCGGCGCCGCGCAGCGGCCGACAACTTCGCTTCGCCGCCGTTGCGCACTGCCGGAGTGACGGCCGCCCGCTTCACCCCAGGTTGTACAGGCGCACCGTGTTGTCGCAGGTAATCTTCCTGATCACGGCCGGCGGCAGGCCCTTCATGTGCTCTTCGACATACGCGCGCGAATTGGGCCAGGTGCTGTCCGGATGCGGATAGTCGGAGGCCCAGATCACGTTGTCCTCGCCGATTTGCGAGATCATCCCCAATCCGACGTCGTCCTCCTCGAAGCTGACGCATACGTGGCGGCGGAACAGTTCGCTGGGCTTGGCCGACAATTTGACCGTGTTGCGGAACAGCTTTTCGTATTCATGATCCATGCGGCCGAGCAGATACGGGACCCATCCGAGTCCCGACTCGGCCAGCACCAGGCGCAGGTTGGGATTGGCGTCGAGCGCGCCGCAAAAGATGATCTCGCACAGCGGTTCGTCCAGTTGCATCGGCAGCGCCGATACCAACGCCGCCACCTGCCCGCGGCGCGCCTCGAAGCGGGCGTTGCGCACGCCGCCGCTCAGATGGAAACTCAACACCACACCGGTTTGCGCCGCCGCCTTCCACAACGGGTCCCAGGCGTCATCGAATACCGGCTTGCAGGCGTCGAACACCCCGAACAGCGCCCCGCGCAGCCCCAGCCGGGCAACGCGCTCCAGTTCGGCAACGCATTGCGCGGGGTCATCCATCGGCAGCATCGCGACCCCGATCAGACGCTGCGGAGCCTCGGCGCAGAACTCGGCCAGCCAGGTGTTGTAGGCGCCCAGACAGACGCGCCGCAGTTCGGGATCTTTGAACTGCATCGGCAGCGGCGGTCCGTAGATCACCTGCGCGTCGATGCCGTCGCGGTCCATGTCCTCCAGGCGGTACCTGGCGGTCGAGGGGCGAAAGCTGCCCGGCAGCGGCTCTTCCTTTACCCCGGCACGTGGAATCGCGCCCCGCAGCAGCGGATTGTCCATCGTGCCATAGCCGCCCATGTCCCACGGTTTGCCTTCGCTGACCCAGCGCCGTTTGCCGTCATGCTCCTCGATATGCGGCGCCATCTCGCGGTACCTGGCGGGCACGCGCTCCACCCACAGGCGCGCCGGGATGTAACTGAGATCCATGTGATCGTCGCCGGAGACGAAATTGTACTGCATGGCTGGCCCTCCCCGAAGGTTGCTGCAATTTGTATTGCACAGACGGCGCGATTTTTCTAATAGCGCTGATACGGCTGGCGCGCCACAAGGAGAACCAAAATGGATCTGGAATCTACAGTTCGGGCGTTGGAGAAGCGGGTGGGCGAGTTGGAGGACCGGCTCGCCATCTATCAGCTGATGTACACCTATGGACCCGCGGCTGACAGCGGCTCGGCCAAAGCCGCGGCGCATCTATGGACCGCGGACGGCGTCTATGACGTCGCCGACGTGGCGGCGATGACCGGGCATCGCGAACTGGAACAGATGTACGAGGGCAAGACGCATCAGGCGCTGATCCATAAAGGCGCCGCCCATCTGACCGCCTCGCCCCATGTCGTCATCAACGGCGACCGCGCGGTCGCGACCTGTTATTCGTTCGTGTTCGCGCATGAAGACGGGAACTACAAAGTGTGGCGCGTGTCGTCCAACCGCTGGGACTTCGTGCGCGAGTCCGCAGGATGGCGCATCAAACGGCGGACCAACCGCCTGCTCGACGGATCCGAGCAGGCGCGCGCCATCCTGGGCCGCGCCGTGGAGTGATGGCGTTCAATCCTTGGGCTCCGCCAGCCACGGGATGCCGAACGCGGTCTTGCCCAGCAACTCGAGCGTCTCGTCGCTGTCGAACGGATGGTAAATTCCGGCGCGTACGTCGCGGAACATGCGCTCCAGCGGCAGCCGTTTGAAATATGAAGCGCCGCCCACGGCGCGCATCGCCAAATCGACCACGCGTACGGAATTCTCGATCGCAATCATCCGCGCGGCCACCGCCTTGCGCGACCAGGCCTCGCCGTCGTCGAGGTCCACCTCGGCGGCCGCCTTCCACATCGCGGCCCGCGCGCCTTCGATCAGCATGTCCATCTCCCCGACCTTGTTATAGACGCTGGGCAGATGGCTCATCGGATGCTTGAGCGGAAAGCGCGGGCGGTCGCGCATGAAATCGACGACAAAATTGCGCGCTGCCGCCGCGATTCCAATGTACGGCGCGCCGATCGAAAACGGCGCCTTGGCGAAGATCTTGGTGACCCGCACCATTCGCCCCACCCGATACTGCGCCGCCACGTCGTCATCGGGCACGAACGCGTCTTTGAGCTCGGAACTGCGCGACGCGGTCGCCCGCATCCCCATCACGTCCCAGTCGTCCTTGAAGGCCAGCCCGGGCGTCTTTGCGGGTTCGATAAAAAAAGTCAGCACGGTGGGTCCCTTGGGTCCGTCTTCCCACAGCGCCTGGGCGAAGAAGTAATCCATCACGACGCTCTGGGTGCCGAAGATCTTGCGTCCGTTGACGATAAATCCGCCCTCGACGCGGCGCGCCGTGGTCCGCGGACGCAGGCTGTAGATGGCGTTGTCCGGCTCCGATCCGGAACCGCCGCAGATCAGCCGCTCGCGCGCGATTTTCCTGAGCTTGGCTTCAACCGCCGACGCCTTGAAGCGATAATACAGGTCGATCAGCAGGCCCAAAGTGTTGAAGTGCATGTTGATGGCCAGCGCGGTGGCGCCGTCGCCCATGGCCAGCCGTTCCTGGGCCTTGATGCGCTCCAGCAGCGTGGCGCCCATGCCGCCCAATTCCTGCGGGATGGTCAGGGTGGTGTAGCCGCTTTCCTTAAGCCGCGCGTAATTCTCGTAGGGGAATGAGGCTTCCTCGTCGTGGCGGGCGGCGCGGACCGCAAACTCCTCAGCCAACTCCGCCGCCAGGCCGATAAAGCGCTGCTCGCGCTCGGTATGATGCTGCTCCATGACGTTCCTCCCGCCGCGGAATCCTTCCCCAGCCAGACCTAGCGCAACTGCGGGCAGGATTGAAAGCCGCGCGCGGCATCCGGGCCCGCAGAATCAGCCATCGCTCAGCGAACCTATTCCGATCCCGCCGACGGACTGCGCGCCGCGCGCCAGAAGTCAGCGGTCAGCTTCGCAAACCGAATCATGCTCTGAGCAAACCCCGTCAGCTTGTGCTGCCGGAATCCAAAAGGACAATTCGAATCCTAACCAGAAAAAATGGGCGAGTTTCAAATGATGCCAAAAAAAAGGAATTTCGAATGACACCTGACACGGCCTCGCCATCAGCTTCGTACCTCCAGCGAACACGCGCGAAGCCCGCGCCCCGACGCGGGCAGGATCAACTCTTGCTCGAACGCGCTTGCCTGTCGCCTTTGAAATAGACCGGCAGCGGCACGGATCTCTTTGAAGCCCCTCGACAAGGTTTCGTCGCGGATCGAACGCAACTGCCCAGCATCCTGAAAATTTGATTTGTATAAATTTCGATAAGAGCCGCGGGCTTGATTCTTCCCCGTGGATTGTACCAGCGGCTCACCGTTACAAGCATCTGAAGCAGCGAGTATGTTGCGATTTTGCAATCCTCAACGGCGAATTGGCCTGCTTCGACGCCACGCTCAACAATCTCACGAACCTTATCGGTATAAATTCGCTGCAAATGGGAGATGGCGCGGAAATTCTGCGCGGTAAGGCTACGCGTCTCGGTCCAAAGGACAAAAGATTCTTGTCGATTTGAGGCTTGATATCCGAGGTAGAAGGCGATAAAGGCGCGCATCTGTTCTTGGGGGTCTGCAATCTGTTCAGTGATCGCCATGAGCCCGTTTGTGAGCTTTTTTGTAACTTCTTCGACTATGGAAAACAGCAACTGCTGTTTATTGTCAAAATATCGGTACAAAAGAGCTGGTGTTACACCCGCTCTGTTTGCCAACATTGGCAGGTTCATAGCTTCGTACCCATGCCCGGCAATCAGCTCAATCGCCGCGGATCGTAAGGCACGCAACGTGTTTGCAGCGTTCGAACCCGGTTTGCGCATTTTACGCTTCTTCTTAATCCTCTCAGAAAACGGCCGAATCGCTGCTGGAATTGAGTAGCGGCTCGGCAGTCATTTAGACCGCTTTCCTTCGATTATCAACTCCGAGCGCGCTATCGATTGCAGCGTCACGCGCATGAAGCACCGCAGCCAGCCTGGCCGCGCGCGATATCCGCCGACTTTGCGGTCGAGTCCTTCCCGCAGCGAAACGGCCGCGCTCGGGTGTGGAGACTCCAGCTTGTGCGCGAGGTTCTCGAGTAGCCGGCGGGCGCGCTTCGGATCGCGACTGGTGTAAGCCAGCCTCATCGCGCTGCGCACCGAAGCCCGCATCCGCTCGGGCAGTGCGTCGAGGACGCTGCGTTTCTTGTGGGCCTGGCAGCGCTGGATAAGGGCGCGCTCGCCGACGGTTGTCGAGCACCGCCCGGCGCAAACGGCTCTCGATGCGCTGACGATTATGGGGGCCTATGGCTATTCCAAGGATTATGACCTCGAACGATACCTCCGCCATTCCTTGCTGGGGCCCATTGCCGCCGGCTCTTCGGCTATCCAACGCAACAATATAGTCAATTACATGGGATTACCCAGAGTTCGCTGAGACCGCAAAATCGTCGAGCTTTATGATTTATGAAGGTTTTTTTAATCTGCCGTCGGTCGGTAGCCGTCCTGAAAGCGGCCAACGCATGGTGGGGCTGCGCGGTGATCTTTATGACCGCAGGTTGGGCGATATATCCGCGCAGGCGCGCCTGGCAAACGATGGCGGTTATGACTCGCCCGGATGCGCCATCATCCGACCCGCGCGCGGCGATTGCGGTTCAATGTTGAACTGGAGATCGAGGAAGGATTGCAGTAAAAAGCGGGGCCTTGGCGCGGACGCGGGCAAGGCCCCGACAGGTTGGGTCAGTTGGCGGATGGACAGGGTAAAAGTCTGGCCAGGTTTGCGCACGAGCAATCCTGTTTGCCTTTGGTAACCGAGGAAGGCTGGCACAAAAAGACGCTCTCGCTGCATCCCATGACGATACCGTTGCAGCGGTTGATGGAAGCGATGGTGCCGTCGATCGGAACGCAGCTTTGCACAAGTCCGCAGATTTGTCCGGCCGTGGGCGGCGCCGCCGGAGCGTCGCAGCATACCACCAAATCGTCGCCCGGCGGGTTGGCGCTGGCCGGCGCCGCTATCAGCGCAAGCGGCAGCAGGATAATGCTCAGGAACAATAGCGTCCGAAATCTCATTGCGAATCTCCTCTGGACAAAGTTGGCGGGCGTTTGCGCTGTGTGCTTGTGCAGCGCGGATTCACGCTTCAGTTGAAGGGCCGCGAATCGGCACAGGCGCAATCTTTCTTGCCCGACGCGCTCTGTGACGGCGCACAGGCGAAGCCCACTTCCGCGCAACCGAGCACGTAGTTTCCAGCGCCCGCACAGGAGTTTATTGAATTCGGAGTTTCATTCATGGCGGTGCAACCGAGCATCAGAGCGTTAAATCCGGGAGCGCCGGCGTCCCATGAGGGATTGATGCTGGTGCAGCAGAAGACCGCGTCGTCTCCATTTTGCGCGGCGCCCGCGACTGTCCAGCTCATCGCCGCCATTAATATGAGGGCAGCCAGAGCTGCCGCCGTTGGTAATTTCATTGGTCTGTCCCTCTTCAAACGCAAGGTTAAGGCGTTCTCGCCGATTTATCGTTGCCGGCTCAAAACATGGCGCCGCCCAGCAAGAGACGGCATTCGCAGTCCACAAGACCCGGATACTGTACCGACGGTTGACACACAAAAGTCGAGTCCGAGCATCCCAGCACCACGCCGGTACAGGCACTGACCGCTTGGGGACTCCCGTCGATTGCCTTGCAGCCAAGCACCATGGGAACAAACGGATTGATCATCGCCAGCGCGGTAGTTCTCTGGTTGTTGGTCTGAGCGCAGCAAAAGGCAGCATCGTCGCTGAACAGATCGGCGCGCGCCTGAACCACGCCAATGGTCAACATCACGGTTACAACAAACATCACGAGTTTCACTTGCCGCATTATCTGGTTCTCCTTCGCGGTTAGTCGCAAATTGAACCCTCGCCCTAGTTCGATGGCGGAGGCGCAGGCGGAGAAAGCTGGCCAAGCTGCGCACACGCGCAGTCCTTGGTGCCCGGCGTGGTGGTCGAAGGTCCGCAGATGAAGGCCCCCTCGTCGCATCCGAGCACGACCCCGGCGCAGGCGTTTATCGATCCCGCGTCGTAGCCAATCGCGGTGCACCCCACGGCCTGCGGCTGAAACAGCGGCGCCACGGCAGGCGGGGTTGTGGGAGGTGTGAAAACGGCCTGGCAGCAGACGGTAAGATCGTCGCCATTTTGTGAGCCGCCGGAACCTCCGTCCGCGCGAGCCTGTGGTGCCGCGCACAGCAGCAGGACCACGGCGGTCAAAACGAGCACGCGTGGTTCTCTCATACCGCTCTCCTTTTCGCCGGCAATTGCCGGGTTAACGAAGTACCGGGAGCATCGGCTCCCCGAAACCTCGGCGTCCGCGTCTAACAAAGATGTTTGTTCGAAAAAGCAGGCAGCATTAAGTTAATCCCATGAAAGCTGATGATTAACTATTTTTCTGGCGTAATTTTATTAACCAGACAGTTAGTACGAAAAATACGCCACGACGTCAAGAGGTTGGATTAAGGCGGCGGGACCCGGCGCGGGCGGGACTATGGCTTTGGCGCCATCCCTGTTATTTTGCCTGTCAGGAAGCGCTCAATTGTAAGGAGGATCGCATGATAAAACCCGCAATTTCGGCGGACTCGCACATCGTGGAGCCCCCCGGCACCTACGTCGACCGCATCGACCGCAAGTACAAGGACGTCGCGCCGCGGATGCTGCGCGACGACAAACTGGGCGATTACTTCACCATCCATGGCATGGACGGCGTCAAGATCACGCTCGGGCTGATGGCGGCCGCGGGCAAATCCGCCGAAGAACTGGGCCGCGGCGGCCATAAATTCGAAGACCTGTACCGCGGCGGCTGGGACCCGCAGGCGCGTATCGCCGATCAGGACCGCGACGGCGTGGTGGCGGAAGTCATCTACCCGACCACCGGGATGATGCTGTGCAACCATCGCGACATCGATTACAAGAAAGCCTGCTTTGACGCCTACAACCTCTGGCTCGCCGAATTCTGTTCGCCGTATCCGCAGCGGCTGATTGGCCTGGGGCAGACCGCCATGCGTACGCCGGAGGAAGGAATCCAGGAGCTGCGCAAGGCGCAGTCACTGGGATTCCGCGGTGTGATGATGCCCGGCAATCCCGGTTACAAGGATTACGATGACCGCGCTTACGACGAATTTTACGAAGCAGCGGTGGCCATGAATATGCCGCTGTCCTTCCACATCCTGACCAGCAAGTCCGACAACATCGCCAATCCGCAGCGCGGACCAAGGATCAACGGCTTTCTCGCTATCATCCGCGGATGCCAGGACATTATCGGCACCTTGATCTTCGGCGGCGTGTTCGAGCGCCATCCCAAACTCAAGGTGGTCTGCGTGGAGGCCGACGCCGGTTGGGTGCCGCATTACATGTACCGGATGGATCACGCCTACAAGCGGCATCGCTACTGGCTGCCGCCGGGACAGGAATTGTCGAAACTGCCCAGCGAATATTATCGCGAGAACGTCTATACGACCTTCCAGGACGACTGGGTGGCCTTCCGCATGAAAGACATGTGCAATATCAGGCGGCTGCTGTGGGCCAATGATTTTCCGCACAGCGACTCGACCTGGCCGTGGTCGCAGGAGCTGCTGAAAGAGCATCGCAAGGGCTTGAGCGATGATGAGTTCAACCTGATCGTGCACGACAACGTGTCGGAGCTGTACGGGCTGAATCAGCCCTCGGTGGATGCGGGCTGAGACCCGCGCGGCCGGGTTTCCGCAGGCGGAGGTTCTTTCAGGGTTGTCATAAGGTGCGCCGCCGCGCAGCCCAGGGATAACAGCGATTGGTCTGGGGCGCGCACACCGGAAATGATCGATGCGCGTTGATTCCTCCCTTGCCGACGCTCTCGGCTTCCGGAGCGACACGCTGCGATGGCGCGGGCCTCAGCCCGCGCCATCGCAGCGTTTACCGCAGCGCGCCGCGTTCTCCTGTCATTGCCGAAGCACAGCCGCGGGGAATCCGGCCCAAGCCGAATCAGCGGAACTTGCAGAAGCAACTGTTTCCAGCCGCGGCGCGCCAATTCAGTCCACCAGCCTCATGCTCGGTAGCAAAGAGCAGAGCCTTCTTTTGCGCTCAGGCTTTTCGAGCAGACTCGCCGCGGCGATGCTGTTTGCGGACGGCCGACATGTGCGCAAGGTAGTTTCCCGGATGGCGGATCATGTCTTCCTGCAATCCGGCGTTAGCCGCAAAAAGTTGTTTCAGTGCCGGATGCTGATTGACAAATGCCGCGCTGCGGACCCTGCGAGGATTGCGATCAAGTTCCCGCACTATTTGCGGATGACTGCTTCGGAACTCGTCCCACGCCTTATAGCGCGCAAGGTTCAAATCCGAGTCGATGGCGTTGCCTGATTTGGTGATAACCTCGCCAGTTTTGGCGGCGGCCATCCGAGTAGGTTGGTTGGTGTGGCTGGAATTGGCCTGCGCGAGAGCCGGCACCGAGATGGCGGCGGTCAATACTGCGGCCGCAAAAGCGTAGAATAGTCTTCGCACTTTGTTCGCCCTCCTTCCTGAAAATTCGCGCACGCGGACGAATGGAGCGAATCTCATGCCAGATTGAGGAGCGCGTGGGCTAAGCGTCGGCGCAGCTTTGAGCATTCGGATTTCCCGCATCGTAGAACGTTTCCGCCGCGATGCTTCCCAAAAATGGGAAGGAATTGGCCTGCGCTCGCTTCCAGTTCTTGTATCGTGCAGGGATTCGACGCTAAATCAAATTCAAGTAAAGTCTTTTCCTGGCAAATGCGTCGCGCCTTGTTCCGATTACCTCGTGTGCGCATCCGGGCCGGATTTGCGGTCGAAATACCCACCGTCGCCCTTTTGGTATGCCTGTTGTGTTTGGCCTCGGTTTACCGATTGAATCTGCGACCTGCGCCGTGCTCGGTTTGCAACGTCCGGGATTTCGGGGCCAAGGGCGACGGGGTAAACCCGGACACCGGCGCTATACAGGCGGCTATTGACGCGGCCTCGGAGCGCCGCGGCGCTGTCGTACTGCTGCCGCCGGGCAGGTATGTCAGCGGCACGCTTCACCTCAGAAGCAACATTTCGCTGCGGATTTCGAAGGGAGCGATCCTGGTTGCCAGCCCGCATGACGGCGATTTCGATCCTTACGAAACGCCTCCATCGGGCAGTATCAGCCGGGGCCCGATAAGCTGGACCTTCGCCGACAAGTTCCGCCATCGCGCTGCTTCGCTTTACGGCGCCTGGCTGCTGCACGCCACGGTCGACAACCCCGACACTACCTACACCCATTATTCGCTCATTCTCGGCGACCATGTCAGCAACATCGCTATCGAGGGGTTCGGCGTAATCGACGGCAATCGCGTGATGCGGGGCGGTCCGAAGTTGATCGCGCTCAGGAACTGCCGCCAGGTCCTGATACGCGGGCTCACACTACGCAACGCTCCCAGCTACAACGTTAGTCTGCTTGGCAGCGAGCATGTTGATATCGACAACCTGCGGATCCTCAACGGCTACGCCGACGGGATTGACCCGGATAACTCGCGCTTCGTGCGCATCGCCGGCTGCTATATCGACACCTGGGACGACGCGATTTGCGCCAAGGCGAGTTTGGCGCTGGGGCGCCGGCTGGCTACCGTAAATCTGGTCGTTACCAACTGTATTTTGAGGACCTCCAATAACGGCTTAAAGTTCGGCACCGAGAGCGAAGGCGATCTGCGAAATGCCAGGTTTACCAATTGCCTCATTCTCAGGCGCGATCGCGGGCGCGCTCCGATCAGCGGAGTGGCGATCGAATCCGTGGACGGCGGAACAGTCGAGCATTTGGTGGTGTCAAATGTGGCGATGCTCGGCGTCCGCACGCCGATCTTCCTGCGACTTGGCAACCGGGGGCGCGGTACGATTGAGAGAATTCCCGGGCAGATGCGCGGCATTGAAATCCGCAACGTCGTGGCGCTCGACGCGATGCGGCCAAGTTCGATCAACGGTCTGCCGGGCTTTCCCATTCGCGATCTGACTCTGGCAAATATCACTGTGGCCGATGCGGGGACCGGCAGGTTTGCCGGGCTCGCGGTTCCGGAACTGGCAGAATCGTATCCTTATGCGGGAATGTTCGGGATGCTGCCGGCGTATTCGCTGTACGCGCGCCACGTCCAGCGGCTCAGCATCAGCAACTGGCGCGACCGCCGGGAGCTGCCCGACCCGCGTCCGGCGGCGGTGTTCGACGCGGTCAGCAACCTGCGCGTTCGCGGATTTCACGCGGCGGGCGCCGGGCGGCATCCGCCCATAATCCTGCGTGATGTAAGCCGAGCCTTGATTGAAGGATCGTCTGCGGACCGCAACCCGGCCTCCGTGACTTCGGATTGAGGATGAAAAGAAGCTGAGGGTCCGCGGCCTACCAATCACGCGTCCGGCGAATTGCCCGATAACGGTCAGCTCGTTCTAAGGCCGCAATTGCGCGCCTTTACCAACAGCATCGCTGGCTCGAGCGCAAATCTTTGGGATCGCTCGCTCCGCCGAGTCGGCTCGGAATGGGATTGGCGGATTTACCTCGATTAAACGCTCTTCCTGCCGGCGGTTGAGGAGCTGACCGCTACGACTTGCGGCTGCTGAACGCGGCCAGGCGTTCGCGGGTGTCCGGGCCGAGGCCCGGCGTGCGATAGATCTCGTGCGCCAGGCCTTCCGACAGCGGCATCCCCTCCGTCTCGCGCAGTAGACGCTTGTTGCCGCGCAGCGTATGCCATGAGTTGGCAATTATCGTCTCGGTAAGCCGGCGCAACTCCTCTTCAAAAGCCGCATCAGGAAAGCAGTAATTGACCAGGCCCATCGCGAGCGCTTCCGCGCCGCTGTAGGGGCGCGACGTGGTCATCATCTCGATTGCCTTCGCTCGGCCGATCCTGCGCGGCAGCCGTTGGCTCATCCCCCACATCGGAATCAGTCCCAGCCTGGCGTGAGTATCGGCAAAGCGCGCGGATTGCGAGGCGACGATGAAGTCGCAGGCCAGCGCCAGTTCCAGTCCGCCGGTGTAACAGACTCCGTGCACGGCGCAGATTACCGGCTGGGGCAATTGCGCGACCATTTCCACCGTTTTGGCCTTGAAGTTGGGCTCCGGCTGGCGCACGCCGCGCTGCGTCATCTCGGCGATATCGTTGCCGGCGGAAAAGGCTTTGCCCGCGCCGCGCAGCACCACCAGGCCAATCTGGCCGGTCTGCCGCGCCAGATCTTCCAGATGTCCCCGCAGTTCGATAAAAAGCGGCTGGCTGAGCGAGTTGAGCTTGTCGGGCCGGTTGAGCGTAAGCGTCGCGATACCGTTGCGATCCGCGCGCAGCACCAGGTCGCCCATAGATGTCTCCTTCCGGTCTGCTCGAACCTTAGCGCGGCGCCATGGATTTGCAAAACGGCGCGGAAAAGGCGATCAGTTGCGCGGAGGCATCCCCCATGAGCGAGCAGGCATCGAAGCGGAGAAAGGTCATGCAATTCATCGCCTGCGCGGCCGGAGCTGATCGCGCGGCGTTTCGCGAGCGCTATCTGAGCCGGCACGCGCCGATGCTGATGCGGCATTGTCCGCCGCTTTTGCGCTACGTGGTCAACCTAGTCGACGTCAAGGCGTCGATCCGTCATCGCGCGCACCTGACCCCGCGCCTCAATCGCGAGCTTGACCCGCCGCCGTTCGAAGTCGTCACCGAGATGTGGTTCGAGAGCTTCGACGATTTCAAGCATCCGCATCGCCTGTACGTCAATCCGGCCGCCGCACGGGCGGTGGACGATGACCTGCGCGAGATGGGCGCCACGGTTTACGATTACCTGATCGCGCAGACCGTGCAGTGGGATCGCACGCAAAGGCCCGCCCCCGGCCAGCGCACCCCCGGGGTTAAGGCGATCATCTTCACCCGCCGCAAAGAAGAAATACCCAACAAGGAAGTCGAGGCCTTGTGGCGCAAGCATCGGATCGTGGCCGAGAAGTACCACTGCTACGCGACAACCTACATCCAGGACGGCGTGATTGCGCCGCTTACTTCCAACGCACCGGTAGTCCACGGTTTGGCCGAGTTGTATTTCCCCACCCGGGAAGACCTGGAGGAGCGCTTCTATGGCGGCACTATCGAAGGCGAACAGGCGATCGCCGCCGACGCCGGCCCCTTCGTCGCCGACGCCATAGGTTTGTATTCGAGCGAATATGTGATGCGGGAGTGAGGCGTCAGGCGCGAGATTGAGGGGAAAAGTTGCCGATTCCGCAAAAGTTCAGCGTTGCCACAGGATGTGCGGCGCCTCCAGCGGAATGCGCGCCAGCGGATGGCGCGGGACGATTCGCGCCGTATAGTCAGCGGCCGGCCGCTCGGCTTTCACCTGCCCGCTGTAAACCCACGCGCGGATTGCTCCCACCAGCGGCTCGCCCCGCTCCAGGCGATGGACCAATTCGTCGCCCCCGTTCAGGGGTTCGGCATAAAGCTGCACCTCGACCGCTTCGGGATCGAGATCGTCGAGATAGACCTGCACGCGAAAGGTATGGGTGCCGGATGCGGTTTCAACCTGCACGCCGCCGAAACGCAGGGCGCTCCAATGCCGCCGTAATTGTTCGCGCCAGCTCAGCAATTCCTTACCCAAAGCGCCATGCTCAAGAGCGCGTTGGCGATAGGCCTGAGCCGCGGGGAGGTAGTAATTTTCGGTGTACTCGCGCAGCGCGCGATTGACCGAGAATCGGGGCGTCAGGCGCGCCATGCTCTCGCGCATCCGTGCGATCCATTTGCGCGGTAAACCCGCCGCATCGCGATCGTAAAAGTCCGGGATCACCTCGCGCTCGAGCAGGTCATAGAGCTGGTTGGCCTCGTGGGCGTCCCACGCCGGGTCGCTGTCGTGGTCGCGGCCGTCGCCCAGCGCCCATCCGACTTCGGGCGACCATGCCTCCGCCCACCATCCGTCGAGTTCGGACAGATTGAGTCCGCCGTTGACCAGAACTTTCATCCCGCTGGTGCCGCACGCCTCCCAGGGACGGCGCGGGTTGTTGATCCACAGATCGACGCCCTGGACCAGATACTCGGCCAGCAGCATATCGTAATCGGCCAGAAACACCGCGTGAGGCCGCACCTGGGGCTGCTGCACAAACCTGATCCATTCGCGGACCATCGCCTGTCCCTCCAAATCCCGCGGATGAGCCTTGCCGGCTATCAGCAGCTGCACCGGGCGGCGCGGGTCGGTGAGGATGCGGATCAATCGCCCTGGATCGTGGAGCAGCAGGTTGGGACGTTTGTAGGTGGCAAAGCGGCGCGCGAAACCCACGGTCAGACAGTTGGGATCGAACAGATTGTCCAGCCAGCTCTGGGAGGGTATGCCGCGCCCGGCCAAATCGGCGGGAATGCGGCGGCGCACGTACTCGACCAATTCGGCGCGGTTGGCGCACCGCATCTTCCACAAATCGGCATCGGGTGTGGAGCGGATGCTGTCGCCCAGCGACTCCATGGTTCCGCGCCATCGCTCCGCGCCGCCGGCCGCGGTCCATAAGCGATCCGCCTCCAGCGAGTCCCAGGTCGGGGTATGCACGCCATTGGTGACATAGCCCACTGGAACCTCGCGCCGCGGCCAGCGCACAAACAGGTCCTGGAAGATGCCGCGGCTGACTGCGCCATGCAGCCGGCTGACGGCGTTGACCGCGCCGCTGCCGCGAATTGCCAGATAAGCCATGTTGAACGGTTCCGAAGAATCCTCCGGATTGCGCCGCCCCAACGCCATCAGATCCTGCATCCGCACGCCCAGCAGGTGTTCCGCATAATACTTGAGGTAGCGCTCAATCAAAGACGGCGCGAAAGTGTCAAACCCGGCCGGGACCGGCGTATGCGTGGTGAACAAATTGCCGGCGCGGGTCACCGCCAGCGCGACCTCGAACGGCTGCCGGCTCTCCTCCATGAAGTGGCGCGCCCGCTCCAGTACGGCAAAGGCGGCGTGGCCTTCGTTCAGATGGCATACTTCGGGGTGCAGACCCAATTCGCGCAGCAGACGCCATCCGCCGATACCCAGGATCAGCTCCTGCTGCAGGCGCATCTCGGGTCCCCCGCCATAAAGCTCGCTGGTCATACCGCGATAAACCGGCGGGTTGGCGGGGTCGTTGCTGTCGAGCAGATAGAGGCTTACGCGGCCGATTTGCGCCTGCCATGCGCGCAGCCACAGCTTGCCGCCCGGCAGATTGACCGGCAGACGCAGCCATTCGCCCTGCGCGTCGCGCAGCGCCGTGACCGGCAACTGGCCGGGATCGTTGTAAGGATAGAGCGCGGTCTGATTTCCGTCGGAATCGATGAATTGCCGGAAATAGCCCTGCTGATAGAGCAACCCTACCCCGGCCACCGGCACCCCGAGGTCGTCGGCCCCTTTGAGCTGGTCCCCGGCCACGTTGCCCAAACCGCCGGAATAAATGGGCAGCGCTTCGGCCAGGCCGAACTCCATGCTGAAATAGGCGACGCCGGTCAGCGGCGAGTCGGGATAGGTCTGCGGAAACCACAATGGCCCATCCAGCCGTCTTTTACGCGCCTCCAGCAGCCTGGCGACTTCTTCGCGCATACGGCTGTCGGCGGCCAGATTCTTCAGTTTGGTGCGCGAGACGGTCTGCAGCACCAGCCAGGGATTGCGGGTGAGCGCCCACAACTCGGGTTCCAGCGCTTTCCACAGGTCGTCGGTCCCGTGGTCCCAGGTGTTGCGCAAATCAAGCGCCAATTCGGCCAGATACTCAACGCCCTGGATCTTCTGCGGCAGCAGTTCGTAATCAAGCTGTGGCATCGCAACCATGTCGATCATCTTCATTCGACCCGGTTACTAATCGGTGTCGCTGAGATGATCTATAAATTTTTTACGGATCCTACAGTAGCTGGCGCGCGATTCAAAAGTAACCGCCTAATTTGGCGCGCGTGGGACCAAGGTTGACCGCTCCGGCCCTCATTTTTGATTTGCGCGGAACACCGCCGCCACCAGTTCCTGCGCCTCCTGTTGAATCCGGCGCAGATGATCCGGACCGCGAAAGCTCTCGGCGTAAATCTTGTACACTTCTTCGGTCCCGGAAGGACGCGCCGCGAACCATCCATGATCGGTCACCACCTTCAATCCGCCCAGCGGCTCGTTGTTCCCCGGCGCGCGGGTTAAGGTGGCGCGAATCTCCTCTCCCGCCAGTTGGCCGGCCTGCAACTGTTCGGGCGAGAGCCGGCCCAGAATCCGTTTCTGATCGGCGGTGCAGGGAGCGTCGATTCGTTCGTAAACCGGCGCGCCGAACTCCCGCGTCAATTCCTCATACAGGGTGCCGGGATCGCGTCCCGCCCGCGCCGTGATTTCCGCCGCCAGCAGACCCATGATCATGCCGTCCTTGTCGGTGGTCCAGACCGTTGCGTCCATCCGCAGGAATGACGCGCCCGCGCTCTCTTCGCCGCCGAAACCGAAAGCGCCGCCGCTCAATCCTTCGACGAACCACTTGAACCCGACCGGCACTTCAACCAGGCGGCGGCCGAGCTTCGCCGCGACGCGATCGATAATGCTGCTGCTGACGACGGTTTTGCCTACTGCCGCCGCCGCCGGCCATCGCGGACGATGGCGGAACAGGTAATCGATGGCGGCGGCCAGGTAGTGATTGGGATTCATCAGGCCCGCACTGCGCGTCACGATTCCATGCCGATCGTGGTCGGTATCGTTGGCGAAGGCGACGTCGAATCGATCGCGCATCCCGACCAGCTTCGCCATCGCGTAGGGCGAGCTGCAATCCATCCTGATCCTGCCGTCCCAGTCCAGCGTCATGAAGCGGAAGGTGGGATCGACCGCGTCATTGACCACTTCGAGCGCCAGCCGGTAGCGATCCGCGATTACGCCCCAGTAATGCACGCCCGCGCCGCCCAATGGATCGATGCCGATCCTGAGTCCGGCGGCGCGGATCGCTTCCATATCCACCACCTGCCCCAGATCGCGCGTGTAGGCGTCGATATAGTCGTAGTCATGAGTGGTGGACGCCTTCAACGCGCGCGCCAAAGCCATCCGCTTGACTCCGCCCAGTCCCTCCACAATCAGCCGATTGGCCTGCTGCTCGATCCATGAGGTGACGTGGGTGTCGGCGGGGCCGCCGTGCGGCGGGTTGTATTTGAAGCCGCCGTCGCGCGGCGGATTGTGCGAGGGCGTGATTACGATTCCGTCGGCGAGACCGGTTTTGCGCCCGCGATTGTAGTTGACGATTTCATGCGAGATGGCCGGCGTCGGCGTGTAGCCGCGCTCGCGATCGATCATCACCTCCACGCCGTTGGCCGCCAGTACTTCCATCGCGCTGGCAAACGCCGGCTCCGACAGCGCGTGCGTATCCATGCCCAAAAACAGCGGACCGTCGATCCCCTGATTGCGCCGGTACTGGCAAATCGCCTGCGAGATGGCCAAAATGTGCGCCTCGTTGAAGGCCGCGTCCAGGGCGGACCCGCGATGCCCCGAAGTGCCGAAAGCCACACGCTGCGCGGGGATCGCGGGATCGGGACGCTCCGCGTAATAGGCGGTTATCAGCCGCGGGACATTTATCAGCATCGCCGGGGTTGCCGGCTTTCCAGCCAAAGGCGAGATGTTCATGTATTCGACCGTGCGGATAAGGATTTGCGCGCTCCTCCGCAGCTTCAGGATACAGACCGGCGTTTGCCTGCATCAAGGCGGAAAAAACCGGCGCCAGTCCCCGACAGAACCGGCGCTCACTGGGCAAGGCAGGTAATGGGACAGCGCTTCCTACAGTTCCCTGTCGCCGATCGAGTCCTTCAGCAGGAACAGATTCTCCAGATCGAAGGTGAGCCGTTCGGGGGCGAGTTCGTCCAGCGAATCGAGGTCCCACCCTCCCGGCCGCGTCAGGGTGCGAATCACTTCCGGCTCCGACCACAGGCCGACGTCGTCGTTGCCGACCCAGAAGGTACGGCCGTTGACGTTGGCGGCGGCGTCAGTACATAGCCAGACCACCAGCGGTGCGATCCGATCCGGTCCGGCCAGCGACTTGATATGGCCGCGGTCGGCCAGCCAGTAGCGTCCGAGCGCGTCCATCAGCGGCTGCCATTTCGAAACGCGGCCGGAAAACCGCTGCGCGCCGACCGATCCGGCGCGCGGGCGGATAGCGTTGACGCGGATACCGAAGCGGCCCAACTCGCGCGCCGCGCTGCGCGTAAGACCCAGCACGCCTTCCTTGGCCGCCGAATAGTTAGCCATTGTCGGATGGCCCAGGCCGGACTCCGATCCGGTATTGACCACGACGCCGGCACGCTGGCGTTTGAAATGCGGGATCGCGTGCTTGATCATCAGGAACGCGTTGCGCAGATTGTTGGCCTGCACGAAATCCCATTGCTGCTCGGTCATGTGCTCCAGTTCTTCAGGCCGCGCTAGACCGGCGTTGTTGATCAGGATATCCAGGCGTCCGAACTCGCTAATCGCGGTATTGACCAGATGCGCCGCGCCTTCCATGGTGGCGCCGTTGGAGGTATCGGCCACCGCCTTGCCCCCCGCATTGCGTATCTCGGCAACCGTGCGATTGGCGGTCGGTTCGCGCGTCTCGCGCTCGTGCCCGATATCGTTGATTACGACCGCGGCGCCCTGATTCGCCAGCAATAGGGCCTCTTCACGGCCGATTCCCTGTCCCGATCCGGTTACGATTGCAACCTTGCCCGCCAGACGCTGCTTAGCCATCGCCGAGTCCTCCGTTATGACTGCGCGCACGTTAAGTAGGAGGCCTCGGCGCTGTCAAGCGCCGCGATCCAAGCCGCCGCTATCCGCTAAAACCTCTTGACCAACCTGACCGGATTCACGGTGGTTACGATAGTGATGGGGCCGCTGACGGCGGCGGGGTTTTCGGTATTCACCTTGCCCAGCGGGATCAAGCCGCCGGTGAACTGGTTGATGGCGAATTCAGCCACGGTGGAATCGCCGTAATTGGCCGCGTACAGGAACTTGCCCTGCAAATCGATCGCGATGCTCAGGACGTCGTTGAGGTTCTTCGACGCCTGCCCCAAAAAGGTCAACTGACCGGTCGACGCCACCGAGAAAACCGAAATCGTGTTCGAGGAACTGTTGCCGGTATAAAGGAACTGGCCCTTGGGATGCAGCGCGATAGCAAAGGCTTTGCCCTTGGCCGAAATATCGACGGGTTCGGCCCCCGTGTTGCACCGCACGCCAAACAGTTCCTCGAATACGCCCAGTTGATGAACCACACCCAGATTGTCGTCGGTGACGTATACGGTCTGGCCTTTGGCTTTGGGGCCAGGATTGTCCTGAACCGCGACCATTTCCGGTCCCGGCCCTTCGCTTGGACTGCCCAGGCTGACGGTCGTGTCCAGCGTGAGGCTGCCGGTGTTGACACCGCCGTATTCGGACAGGCTCGAATCGCCGGTGTTGGCCACGTAGGCGCAATTGCCGGCCGGATCGATCGCGATCCCGAATGGGCGCACGCCGGTGGGGGCGGTCCCGTTGGCCGTCAGCACACCGCTGGACTGGTCCACCTTGTATTGCGACACCACCTGCGCGATACCGCCGTAGTTGGTCGCAAACAGGTATTTTCCGCTGGGGTCGAGCGCGACTGCCCGCGGACCATTTGCCGCCGGATAGGGTCCGTTATGGAGAAAGATTTGCCCCGAGTAGGAACCGTCGCCGATATCGAACTCTTCCACTTCGCTGGCGTCGTCGATGGTCGAATACAAAAACTCGTTGGACCAGTGCATCGCCAGACCGAACACGCGGAAGCCCGGTTTAACCGGGACCGACTGGATCAAAGTCAGCAAGCCGGTGCTGGTATCGATTGAAAAGACCGAAATCGACCCGTCGCCGGCGTTGGCAACGTAAGCGAATTCGCCGTTAAGCTCAGGCAGGCCGTTGGTCGGTCCACATCCGGCGGCCAGGGCAAGGAATGCCGCCGCTGCAATGGCGGACAAGCACAAGCGCCGAATACTGAACAATCTCTGTTTGCAATGCATTCTGACCGCACTCCGCTGCTTTGACGTGCAATAATATTTTAATTAGCGCGCCACGGGTTAAATGGCCAGAATTTAGGACAGCAGTAAGCAGACCGCGCTGTGGCGCCTATCCGATTTTATTTTGTGAGACCCGACGCCGGGCCGAAGTCAGAAAAAATTGCGCGTATGCAGGGTCTGGCCGCCGTCGGCGACAATCGCGGCCCCGGTCACGAACGAGGACAGCTCCGAGGCGAGGAACAGGACCACGTTGGCGATTTCTTCCGGACGCCCGAGACGGCGCATCGGGATCGATTCCTGCGCCGCCTTGCGCGCGTCGGGCCGCCCCAGCATCACCTGGATCGGCGGCGTTTCCGTCACCCCCGGACATACGCAGTTGCAGCGGATACCGTCGCCCGCGTACTCCAGCGCCACTACCCGGGTGAAGTTGATCACCGCCGCCTTGACCGCGTTGTAGGGCGCGTTGCGATAGTCGGCCAGCACGCCTGAAATCGACGCGGTGTTCACAATCGTACCGGATTTCTGCTTGAGCATCACGGCCAACGCCGCCCGCGTGCCGCGCATCACCGCCGTGATGCCGACGTTCAGATGATGCTGCCAGGTCTCATCGGCAGTGTCGCCGATTGCACTGCCGGCGATGCCTTTAGGGTAGGAGTAGGCGTTGTTGTGCAGGAAATCGAGGCGGCCGAATTTCGAGCACGCCAGATCGACGGCGGCGCGGAAGTCCGCTTCCACGGTTACATCGGCCTTGACGGCCTCGGCTTTGCCGCCTGCCGCGGCGATCTCTTCGGCCACCGAGCGGGCGCGTGTACCGCTGTAATCGGCGACAATCACGCTGCCGCCGCGCTGGGCGAAGCCGATTGCCGTCGCTCGTCCGATTCCGGATGCCGCCCCGGTCACCAGCCCAACTTTGCCGTCAAATCGCATCGGCACACCTTAGCGTACGTATGCATCCATGCGTGAAGACCATCCCCCCGCGTTTCGGTCCCCGGCTTGATCGCGACCCCTTGTCCTGCACAAAAAGCCGGCCTTCAGTTCAGTCCGTAAAACCTGCGGGCGCCGTCGCGCATTATGACGGCCAGCACGTCGGGCTTGAGTCCCATCTTCCTGATCATTCCAGGGGCGTCGATAAAGCCGTCGGGATGCGGATAATCGGTGGCCCACAGGATATGGTCGGGTCCGATATGCTCGGCCAGCAGCTTGAGACTGGTTTCGGTCGGTTCGAAGGAAATAAAGCATTGACGCCGGAAAGCGTCGCTGGGACGGGTGCTCAGCCGGGTGTCGTTGAAGCCGACGTCGTCGAAATGCCGGTCCATCCGATCCAGCCATCCGGTGATCCAGCCGCCGCCCGCTTCCAGAAAGGCAACCCGCAGACGCGGGAACTTGTCGCAAATGCCGCACATCAGAAAACTCATCGCCGCCGCCATCATCTCGAACGTATGCGTCGCACAATGGCCGGTGGCAAAGCCACGGAAGCGATCTTCGCCCAGCGACGGCATCCCCGACGCCGCGCCGCCATGAATCGCGATCGCGAAATCGAGGTTCTGCGCCTCTTCCCACAGCGGGTAGAGCGACCGATCGTGCAGCGTGCGCTTGCCGTACGGATTGGGGCGGATAAAACCGCTGCGCATCCCCAGCTCCCTGACCGCGAAGCGCATCTCCTCGATCGCCAGTTCGACCGAGGCCATCGGCAGCATCGCATTGCCGAACAGCCGGTCCGGATATGCCTTGCAGTAATCCGCCAGCCAGCGGTTGTAGGCGCGGCAGTCGGCGGCCGCCAGTTGGGGGTCGTCGTCGATGCAGGCGATAAACAGTCCAAGGGTCGGGTAGAGGAAGGCGGCATCGATCCCCTCGGCGTCCATATCGGGGATGCGCGCGTGGGGATCGAATCCGCCCTGGCGCGCTTCGATGTAACGCTTGGGAAATACCTTCCTGCTCTCACGCGCGCCGAAGGCGCCCGACGCGCCAATCCCGCTTGAACTCTCCGGCATCGGCAGAATTCTGCCCGGTTCGATTTGAAGGGTTTCCTTGCCGTACTGGTTAAGCACGATCCGCGGGGCGCGGTCGCGGTATTTGGGTTCGAGATATTTCTCCCACAAGTCGGGCGGTTCCAGCACGTGACCATCGGCGTCGATTACATTCAGTTCGCGAGCCATGGATTTTACTCCCGCAAAGCCGGTTCTTTTGCCGCAACGATGCGTTATTGCAAAGGCAGGATTAGCCGTCGATCCCCGACTTTGCAAGGATTACCGAAACCGCGGCGCTCCCGCGGACCGGCGCAAGGTCGAGAACGCTCAGGAATTGGATCGTTCCACCGGAAGCCCAGCGTCCACCCAGTCGAGCATCCCGCCGCGCATGTTATAGACATGCTCGAAGCCCAAACCGGTGAGAATCGCGGCGGCGGTGGTGCTGCGCACGCCGGCGCGGCAGATCGCGATAACCTCGGCGCTTCTGGAGCCGGCGAATTCTTGCGCGCGCGCCGACAGCTCCTTAAGCGGCACCAGAACGCTGCCCGCGATATGGCCCAGCTCGCCGTTGTATTCGTCATTCTCGCGCACGTCGAGGATCAGCGGCGGGGCGGCGGAGGCGATCCGCTGATAGACTTCGGCGGGCGCCAGCTGGCGCACCTCGTTCAGCTGAGCCAGACTGGGGAATTTGAGCGAATCGTCGTCAATGGCGGACTCGTTGGCCTGCAGCGCCTCCTGGATCTTGTCGGGCAAGGCGAGATGCAGGTTGTTCATCAAATCGATATAAGCGGCGCGCGTCCGGCCGGCCAGGCGCGGATTGAGCCGCTTCTCCTCGCCGATCGTGGAACTGGTATGCCCCCGATAATCGTGCGCGGGAAACACCATCGTCCCATCGGACAGGGTGAACAGCTTGCGCGTGATCGAATCGTACTGCTCGCCCGCATCGCCGCCCGCGATATCGGCGCGTCCGGTGCCGCGAATCATCAGGGTATCGCCGGTAAACACGCGCCCCTCGCTGAGGATGCACATGGAATCGGGAGAGTGGCCGGGCGTGAAAAGAAAGCCCAGCTTCAGGCGCCCCACTTCCAACTGCGCGCCGTCGTCAACGTGGATATCGATATGCGGCGCGGGTGCCCGCCGATGCATCACGACGCGGGCGCCGGTCAGATCCCGCAGCTCCCAGATACCTGAGCGATGGTCGGCATGGGTATGCGTATCGATAATCAATTCAAGCCGCACCCGATGGTACGCGAGGACGCCCAGGTAGCGGTCGATGCGCTCCCTCACAGGATCGATCAGCACGCCGCATCCGGTCTCCTGGCAGGCCAGCAGGTAGGTCTTGCAACCGCTGCGATTGAGTTCAAAAAACAGCATCTCCGTGCTCCCGGAGAGTCATATTTTGGTTTACTCTTTTTACCTGACGCAGCGGGGAGCCTATTCTTAATGGCGATTGGCGGTCAAGCGGCGGGCGCGGATGCGGCGGGCTTGCTCCTAAACACGCGTTCTGAAATATACTGAGGGCAGAGTATCAATCAGCCACATTAAAGGCGACGCGCGCGATGCGGCTCGCCAGCGGGAGGCAGCGCCATGCAGTACGATCTGATCATTCGCAATGGCACGATCGTGGACGGCTCGGGGATGCCGCGTTATCGCGCCGATCTAGGCGTCGCCGCGGGGCGCATCGCCGCGGTGGGCAGGATTCGCGACCAGGCTGCCGAAATTATCGACGCCGAGGGGCATATCGTCACCCCGGGGCTGATCGACGCCCATACTCACATGGACGCGCAGGTGTTCTGGGATCCGATCGGCACCTGCTCATGCTGGCACGGGGTAACGTCGGTGGTGATGGGCAACTGCGGCTTCTCCCTGGCGCCGTGCGCCGAGAAGGACAAATTGCTGGTGATGCGCAACCTGGAGCGCGCCGAGGACATTGCGCCCGAGGCGATGGAAGCCGGTATCAAATGGTCGTGGGAGACCTTCGCCCAGTATCTCGACGCCGTCGACCGCACGCCCAAGGGAATCAACTACGCCGCCTACATGGGGCATTCCGCGCTGCGCACCTATGTCATGGGCGAGCGCGCATTCACCGACGAAGCCACGCCGGACGACCTCGCCGCGATGAAGCGCGAAGTGCGCGACGCGATCCGCGCCGGCGCCATCGGCTTCACCACCTCGCGTACCCGCAACCATCAGACGCCCGACCACAAACCCGTCGCCAGCCGCCTGGCGAACTGGGAAGAGGTTCGCCAACTGGTCGGCGCGATGGGTGAGCTTAACGCCGGAGTATTCGAGATCGCCGGTGAAGACACCGGACTCAATCCCGAGCGCATCCGCGACTATCTCGATCGCCTCAAGCACCTGGCGGTGGATACCGGAGTGCCGGTCACCTTCGGCATCTTCGCCAATCGCAAGGCGCCCGACTACTGGCGGCATTACTTCAAGCTGGCCGACGAAGCCGCGGAGCTGGGCGGACGGATGTTCGTGCAGATGCTGGCCAAGATCGCCGGCGTCGTGCTCTCCTTCGAGACCCATCTGCCGTACGATCGGATGCCGGTATGGCGCGACTTGCGCAAGCTGCCGCTGGCGGAACAGGAAGCCGCATTGCGCAACCCCGAGATGCGCCGCAAGCTGGTTGCCGCCGCCCACGAACAGCCCGAAGAGACCCGCGCGGTGGGCGCCGAAGCGCGCGTCATGAGCTACCGCCACACCTATCTGATGGACCGCACGCTGCCGCCGTTCCGATCCATCGCGCAAATCGCGGATGAGCAGGGCAAGGATCCGGTCGAGGTGATTATCGACTGCGCGCTGGAAAAACATCTCAAGCAGTTCTTCTTCCAGACCATCGCCAA
>JAJPJA010000098.1 GCA_021324455.1 Pseudomonadota bacterium
CAGCAGCGTCGATTTGCCCGCATTCGGCATCCCCACCAGCCCCACTTCCGCCACCAGCCGCAACTCCAGCCGGACCCATCGCTCTTCCCCGGCCTCGCCCGGCGTGGCGATACGCGGCGCCTGGCGCGTGGAACTGACGAAATGCATGTTGCCCAGCCCGCCGCGCCCGCCGCGGGCGATAACCGCGCGTTGCCCGGGTATGACAAGGTCGGCGAGGACGTCGCCGCCCGCCTCGTCGATCGCGACCGTGCCGGGCGGAACCTTGACGATGAGGTCGTCGGCGGCGCGTCCGTACTGCTCCTTGCCGCGGCCGGGCTCGCCGTTGCGGGCAATCAGGCGGGGGCGGTACTTGAAGTCGAGCAGCGTGGACAGGCCCTCATCGGCCTGGAGAATCACGTCGCCGCCCTTGCCGCCGTCGCCGCCCGCGGGCCCGCCCAACGGCCGATACTTCTCACGCAAAAACGCAATCGCGCCGTCGCCTCCCTTGCCTGAGCGAACCAGGATGCGAGCCTCGTCGACGAAGTTCTTCACGGCGGTTGAAGGTCAGCTATTCCGGACCGATCCACGAGGGTGCGGCGTACCGCTCGCTTCCCGAAAGCGGGAAAAAAATCAGATCGACAACTTCGATTATCAGCACGATTGCGGGAAACGAAAAAGCCCCGCTTGGGGCGGGGCTTTTGAACATCAGTTACAGCCGGTCAGCTCGCGGCGCTCGCCGATGCCTGCTCCCCGGGCGCGGCTGGATACACGCTGACCTGCCGTTTTTCGCCGCGCGGCTCGTAGCTGACGATCCCATCGATCAAGGCGTAGATCGTGTAATCGCGGCCCAGGCCGACGTTGCGTCCGGGATGAATCCGGGTGCCGCATTGACGCACCAGGATATTGCCGGCTTTAACCTGCTGTCCGGCGTAAATCTTGATTCCTCGCCGCTGGCCCGGGCTGTCCCGGCCGTTGCGCGTCGAACCCTGTCCTTTTTTATGCGCCACGGCGCTTCCTCCTCTGGTTGCGCATCAAACGCTTCTGTCATGTACGCCGCAATCAGGCCGGAGATTACGCCGGACCGGACTCGACGGTTGGTGCCGGTTCCATCGGCGATGGAGCAGGTTCGGCCGCCGCGCCCGTGGTGATCGCCTGGATTTTGAGCACGGTGAGGTCCTGGCGATGTCCCCGTTTGCGGCGATAGTTCTTGCGCCGTTTTTTCTTGAACACGATCACCTTGGTGGCGCGCGGCTGCTGCACGATGCGCGCGCTTACCGCCGCCCCGGCTACAAACGGATGGCCGATCAGGGGAGTCGCGTCGCCGCCGATGGCGAGCACTTCGGTCAGGGAGATCTCGGAGCCAACGTCGCCGGCGATGCGTTCGACCACAAGCTGGTCGCCGGGCATGACGCGGTACTGTTTGCCGCCGGTCTTTACAATTGCGAACATGACTGAACCGAATCCAATTAGATATCTGAGGCCTTGGCCCGTGTCAACGCGGTTGTGAGCAGGGCTCTCGCCCCATGCCATCCGTATGCCGCCATCCGCGCGGCTGCCTGCTGACTCTCCGGCCCCTTGAGCCCAAGCGCAATTCCAAATCCCTTTTCTGATCAAGTCAGCGTGCGTTTCTTTTGTGATGCGATGCTGGCGCAGTACCGTCAGCGGGCCGCGTTTTCCTCCCGCGCCGCCTGTGATGCACGGCTTTCACCGGTGATAAACCCACACCCCGTTGACCCCCCCGGTGCCCGCTGGCACTATGTCCGGCGCGGGGTGGAGCAGTCAGGTAGCTCGCCGGGCTCATAACCCGGAGGTCGAAGGTTCAAATCCTTCCCCCGCAACCCGCCAATCTCCGCCGATGCGAAACGTCCCTGCGGGTCGGGACGGACACCGACCATCCGGCTTCGCCGCCCATGCCCCGCCTCCGGGCCCGTTTCAGCGTACCGCGTCGTTGGCCGGCTGCGGGGCAATTGAATATCGTACCCTGCTGCCGTCGTTCAGATCGCTGCTGAAGGAGGCCACCACCAGGTCGGCGGAGCTGAGACCTGAGGTGATTTCGATTTGGTTGGGATCGGCAAGCCCGGTTCGAACCGGCGCTTTTTTCAATCGACCGTCCTTTACCAGGAATATCGAAGCGGACGCGCCGCGCCGATCGACCGCGGTAGTCGGCAACAACAGTGCGTCGCGATGCGAGACCAGATCGAGCTTCACCCGGGCATACATTCTGGGGTAAAGCACGCCCGTCGGGTTGTCGATATCGATCTCAGTCAGCATGGTCCGCGTTGTAAGATCGAGCGCCCCGGCGAAACGCACAACCGAACTCCTTACGATCATGCCGGGTACTTCGTCGAATTTCAGCGTGGCGGGTGTGCCGCGCCGGATGTAACGGCACCACCTGCCGGGGACGTAGACGTAAACCCGCAGCTTGTCGATTTTGGCGACGGTGAAAATCGGCCCTCCACCGGTGCGGTGCCCGCCGGCGCCTTCGGTCGCGCCCGGAGAAATCAGGGCCGAGCTCTCGTCCACGCCGATATCCCCTCCGCCCGCGCGAACCAGCGCGCCCGGGTCGGCGAAGCGTCCGGTGACGATGCCGTCGAAGGGCGCAAGGATCCGCGTATAGCCGACCATCGTCTCCAACGTACGCACCGAGGCCTGAGCCTCGCGGTATTTGGAATAGGCAATGTCGACATCCTGTTGCGAGATCAGCCGCGAGTCTGACGCCTGTACCCGCCGTAGGCGTTCGTAGGTGATCCTGTCGATCGCCAAGCCGGCTTGAGCATGCTCAAGATTGGAATGAAGTTCCGGGACTTCGATCGCCGCCAGTATTTCTCCGCGCTTGACGCGATCGCCCTTGTCGACCAGGACCGATTTGAGATAACCGGTTACTTTGGCGTGCAGGGCGGCCTCATAGAACCCGACCAAATCTCCGGGCAATTCTACACTAAGCGCGATCTCCCCGCGCTGCGGATGAATCACGTCGACGGCGGGTTCCGGCGCCGGCGCGTCGACCTCCGGACTTCGGCAGCCAAACCAGACCAGCATCCCAACCGCTGCACACGCGGCTGTGAAGCCTCTCAGCTGGTGTCGCCCAACCCGCCATCTTTCCATAACATGACTATGCCGCCGCATCACCGGTCTTGAGCGGTGCGCTGCGCCCGCAGCGAGTAGAACAGTTCCCACACCGTCGGGACCAGAAACAGGGTCATCACGAGCGAGACGCCGAGCCCGCCGATTACCGATCGCGCCAAGGGCGCGGAGGCCGCCGAGCCGGCCTCCAGTTTCATCGCCAGCGGCGCCAGACCGGCGATGGTGGCGAGCGACGTCATCAGGATAGGCCGCATCCTGATGCGGGCCGCCTCGACCGCAGCCTCCCGCAGGTCGCGGCCGGCCAGCCGCCGCTGGTTGGCGAAGTCGATCAAAAGAATCGCGTTGGAGACCACGATCCCGATCATAACAATAACGCCCATCATGGACTCGATGTTGATCGTGGTATTGGTGGCCCAAAGCATCCACACAACCCCGATCAACCCCATCGGCACCGAAAAGAGAAAGATAAACGGATCGAGCCATGAACGGCCCTGCGCCACGCCGACCAGATAGACGACCAGCACCGCGAGCAGAAATCCGCTCTCCATGCTTTTGAAAGTCTTCTGCATGTTCACCACCGAGCCGCGAAAATAGACTTTGACGTTGTGCGGCGGGCGCAGCTCTTTCAGCGCGCGCGTCACCGCATCCAGAGCGCCGCCCAGATCGCTGGTGCGGGGCGAAATCAGCACATCGACAACCCGCTGTATGTTGTAATGGTCAGCCTCGGAGGGGTAGCGCGTCTGCTGAACGCTGGCAACCTCACCCAGAAGGACAGGCTGCTCGTGTCCCGAGGCTGTATCCGATCTCGAATGCGCGTTGCTGTAGTTGTAGTCGTGATAGTTCGAGCCCATGCGCGTTCCCACCGGAATATCGAGCAGGGTGTGAAACGAATCGATGTTTTCCTCGAAGTATTGGGCGCTCAGGTAATAATCGTCGCCGTTGCGGGGATCGATCCAGATGGACGGCTGGATCATGTCATTGCTGTTGATTGCCGTGATCAGGTTCGCGATCACGGAGCGCTCCGTAATACCCAGGCGCGCGGCCTTGGTCCGGTCAACGTTGATGTTCACAGTGGGATAGTCGGCTACTTGCTTGATCATCATCTGGCCCACTTCCGGCACCCGCCCCAGGCGCGTCTGGATGCGGCGGGCGAAATCGAACATCGGCAGGAAATCCTCGCTCATCGGCGCGCTCAACTGGACATCGATCGGCGCCAGAGCGCCGAAGTCGAGCACCGCGTCGATGATGCTGCCCGAACTGAAGAAAGTCCGTACGCCGGGCAACTGGCGGGCAATCGCCGCCCGGACCGCCTTTTCATAGTAGTCAGTCGATCGCTGATGGCCGCTGCGCAGGGCTACCATGATCTGTCCGGTGTCCTCGCCGGAATTGGGGGTGTAGAGCGCCGAGATGTTAGGCACCACACCCAGATTGGCAATGACGTTTTGCAGGTCACCGCGGGGAATGACCTGGTGTATAATCCGGTTGATTTTATCGGCCGCGAGTTGCGTAAGCTCGAGCCGGGTTCCGACCGGCGCCGTGAGGTTTATCACGAACTTGCCCGCGTCGGTCTCCGGGAACATTCTGGTCCCCAGCAGCGGAAACAGGAACATAGAGCCGACAAACAGCGCCAGCGCTCCGCCGATGACCGCCGGCTTATGATCCATCGCCCGGTCGAGCAGCCGCGCGAAGCGCCTGGCGAACCGCTCATAGCCGCGGTCGAAAGCGGCCAGCACTCCGCGCCGATCATCAACACCGGCGGCCTCGCGCCGGGCGGCTTCGCGCGCTTGCTGCGGGTCCAGCAGGCGCGCGCAGTAGATCGGGATAATCGACATCGAAACCACGTAAGAGGCCGCCATCGAGAATAATACGGCCAGCGCCAGAGCGCTGAAGAGATACCTGCTGACTCCGTAAAGAAACACCACCGGCAGAAACACCACGATGGTGCTGATGGTCGAGGCGAGCACCGCGTAGGTCACTTCCTCAGCCCCTTCGGCGGCGGCCTGCCCAGGCTCCTTGCCCATGGCCAGATGGCGGTTGATGTTCTCCAGCACCACCGTGGAGTCGTCGATCAGGCGGCCAATAGCCAGGGTGAAGCCGCCCAGCGTCATCAGATTGATGGTTTGGCCGCAGAGGGACAGACCGACCAGCCCTGCCAGAATCGACAGCGGTATCGAAAGAAAAATCGCGAAAGTGGAGCGCAGGCTGCCCAGAAAGATCAGGATCATCAGCGACGCCAGCAGAGCTCCGGATGCCGCTTCGTGTTCCAGCGCGTGCACCGCGTCCAGAATCGTGTCTTCCTGGCTGAATAGCGTTTCCACCTTCATATTGGCCGGCAATCCGGTGACTTCGCTTGCCGCCCGCTTGACCCCGCTGATGACGTCCAGAGTGTTGGCTCCGGTTTGCTTGAAGATCGGAATGTAGACCGAGGGCTTTCCATCGATCAGTACCTTGTTGTACTGAATTTGCGCCGCTTTCTCAGCTCTTCCCACATCGCCGAAGAAGGTCGGACTCTGGCCGGGACCGAGCTTGATCGGCACCTGATTGAGCGCTTCCGGGCTCGGGATCTGCGCGTTGGAATAAATGTACCAGTCGTAGGGGCCGATCTTCGCGTCTCCCGAGGGCAGTATCTGATTGGTTCCGTCCAGCGCATTTATCACATCCTGCAGGGTAATCCCCTGCGCCTGCAGCTTCTGGCGATCCACGTAAGCCATGATTTGGCGAATCTTGCCGCCGAACGGATAGGGCACCGACGCTCCTTCCACCGTGGCCATGAAATTGCGCACGTTGTAGCGCGCCTCATTCTGCAGTTCGGTCTCGTCATAGGGACCCGAAACTGTGACGAGGATCACTGGAATCGAAGACGACGCATTGTATTGGAGCACCAGCGGGGGCAGCGTCCCCGGCGGCATCAGCCCGAGATCGCCCATCGCCAGCGTCGCCAGATTGGCCGCGCCGACGCCGATGTCCACGTCGGGATGAAAGTACACGGTGATCGCGCTGACTCCGGGGATCGAGCGCGACTCGATGTGTTCGATTCCGTTGCCCAGGGTGAAGAACCGCTCGTAGCGGCTGGTGATGTCCTGCTCCATGGCGAGAGGCGCGAATCCCGGATAAAACGTCGCCACCACGGCCGCCTTTATGTGGAGTCTGGGGAAAACATCCACCGGCATCCGCGCGAACGCCATTACTCCGAGAATCGCGATCAGCAGGGCCGCGACAATTATCAGATGCGGATTGCGTAGCGAAAACCGGGGCATCGCTGATGCTGCTCCTTGACAAAAGTCGGCTCGATTCTGAACTGCGCCTTGCGGATTGGAAACGCCCGGCCTCTAAACCACCGCCGGCCTCAGCGAGCAGGGCCTTGCTGGTAAATGAGACGGGTGCACAAACCTTATGGCAGGTGAGACGAGCGGCCGCGCCGCAGGCTCGTTCACGTACGCGGTCAGCGCGAACACACCGCAAACCTCGCGGATTTCTGTTACGAAAGTTCCGCCTGCCGGTCAAGAACCGCCCGTTTCCTGTCCGGCCCGCGCAATTCGCGGCTTGCGCTGTTACGGCTTCAGCCGCCGCAACCAGCTCAAAGAATTGCCGGCCGCCGCCGGCATCGCGGGTGATGCGCTGCGGCGGCGGCAGCTTCTATCGGTTCAACGAATTTCAGGAGGAGAGCTGCGCCTGGATCTCAGTCGGCAAAACCGCGGCGCGGCGGAGCGGATGAATTCGGTTATTCCGAAAAGGGCACAACCGGGGAGCGGGCCGAGCCAAATGCCGCAGCCCCGATCAAACTCGGCGCAGTCTGATGATTCACTTTTTCAGGCCGGGACCGATCGGCCCCGGCCTCTATCGTGTTGGTGTTACCAGCGCCCGCGGCCCCGGCTGGCGTCGCCGTTCCCGCCGCCGAATTTCGATGCGCGCGGCTTGGCCTCGTTAACCTTGATATTCCGCCCCTTCAGATCCGTGTCGTTGAAGCGTTGTATCGCACTGGACGCGTCCTCTGAACTGGCCATCTCCACGAAACCGAAGCCCTTGGATTGCCCGGAAAACTTGTCCATGACTACGGCGGCGCTTTGCACCTCCCCGGCCTGCGAAAAAAGCGCTTCGAGGTCGCTACCTGATACCGAGTAGGCGAGATTGCCTACATATAATTTGCTGGGCATGTTTGCCCTCCGAAAGTTTTGGCCGGGTGGCTCCGAACAGAGAACCCGGGCTGATTCCCGGGTTGGATGAAAGGAACGATTCCAAGCAGTACGCTATCAACCTACCATGGTTGTTGCGATGATGGAAGAGGCGGGAGATTCATAATCGCGGTGTGGCCAGCGAAGACCACCGCGGTCGATTACGCCGGCAAAATCAAGTCCCGATCGGGGCCGTGCTCAGCGGCGAATATCGGCGGCACGAGAAGAGATGCAGCCCCGCGCAGTGCTCTACGGTGTTGACTTTCTGCCGATTGCCTGCGCGATTTTCTCCGGTGCAAGACGCCGTGATACGCTCAGTGCATAGTGGATGCCGTCCCTGTCCCCCCTTATGTCGATCTGTTCTCCTTCCCGATAGAAGCTCAGTTTGTGTGTCTGCCCCACGTCGATAAGCATCCATGCCATGCCCGGCGCCGCGGGCCGAACCGCTCCCCCCATCAACTCGGCGACCTGGGCCGCCAGTACGTGTAATTGCCTCAGTTCTTCCTGCCGTTTTTGTTTTCGGGCCTCCGATGCCGAGCGTGCGCTGTCCTCTTGTCTCTTGCGTTGCGCCTTGCGTTCCTGCAGTTCAGTGGAATTAATCATCTCTACCCTGGTCAAAAGTCGAACGATCGAAACCTGTGCGGGAGCTCAATGGTCCGAGCCTTTTCTCCGTTTGTGAGCAAAATGACATCGAGTAAAATGACGGAATCCTCAGATTTGACGAAGCTCGCGCGAATTCATTAATCGATTAGTCGCAGGCTTGAGTATCAACTTTTTAAGGGTCGATCACGGTCTTTTCATTACGCCGCTTTTGTCCGGCTAAGCAGGCACAGCGGAGGCCGAAGAGGCGGGATTGAAGGAGACTCGCCGCGTCTGGCGTTCTTGGGAATAACAACAGGACAGTCTGGCGTGTCGTCGTCGGCCCGAACGCCGCGGGACCAGCTACGATGCCGGATCGGTCACGTCCGAGGTATTGTCACAACATGACCATCTCCTTTATCCGCTGTTCGAAGCGCAAAAGCAACAGGACGGTGCGCAAGCGCGATTTCCATGTCGGGGAAAAGAATAAAAACTCGGTAGCTGCCGCTTGTGCGGGAATAATTCGGAGCGATGCTTGCGGCCGGCCGGGCGGAAGTGTCATGATGGCGGATGCTCCATTTCGCCGGCGTCGCGCTAACTCAGAGTATCGATAATCCTCAGCAGCATTATTGGCGGCCGCTGAAGCCCTTCGAATAGATTGCGCCGGCGCCGCTGCGGTTTTCCCGTTCCACCGGTCGTTCACGACTGCATCCACCTGGTTTCGGCCCGCGCCCCGCCCGCGATGTGATGGGCGCAAGGCGCAAATATCCACCAGCGGGCAGCGATAATTCGAGGCTGTCGAGCCGCGTTTTGCGCAGGAGTTAACAGGCGATTTTATGATCACTCAAGCTCTCGTCAGTTTGATTATCGCGGCAGTCGTCGTTGGCTACCTGGTTTTGGGCCGCAAACGGTACGGCGGAAAAGCCGCGGTTGCGGGCCTGCGCCGCACGCCGCGATCGGCCGCCGGCCCCCCGGCGCGCTCGCACTCGCAATCGCGTCGAACGGTGAGGGTCTACTTCATCAAGCCCTCGCGCTACGACGACCTGGGTTACGTGGAGACCTTCCGCTGGGGCGTTCAACCAAACAACAGTCTGACGGTTCTGGCGGCGCTGAACGACTCCTTCAACCGACGCCGGGCCGATCAGCGCAGCGCGCTTGTCGAAACGGTCGTCTGGGACGAGGTCTGCGACGGCGTTATCGGTCCGGAGACCATCGCCGCGATCCAACAGCGCGCATCCGAAGACGGGGTTGAATTGCTGATCGGGATCGCCGGGGTGCAATCCAACCAGTATCCGCGCGGGCGCGATTTGGCGCTGCAGTTTGTGGCTCACGGGATGACCACTGTGATGGGCGGCTTTCATGTCAGCGGCTGCGCTCAGTCGCGTGAATTTCTCAATCGCTGCGGCGTCAGCACCGCGATCGGCGAAGCGGAAAGTTTCTGGAGTTCGCTGATCGAGGATTTTACTGCTGGCCGGATCAAACCCAATTACAGCGTGACCGATGGAATACGCGCCAAAACCGGACTCGGCGACATTCTGGTCCCGGCGATCACCGATGCTCAACTGCCGCTCATAGATGATCGATACCTGACCCGGTTCTTCAACCACGCGCAAACCACAATCGATACTTCACGGGGATGCCCGTTCACGTGCTCTTATTGTTCGGTGAAAAACGTGATGGGCCGCACGATGCGCTCGCGCGATCCGCAGTCAGTGCTCAACTGGGTCCGAGACGCGGTCTCCAACCACGGGATCGACGACCTGTTCCTGGTGGACGATGATTTTTTCCGCAGCCCGCGCTGGGATGAGATTCTGAGCGGGATGGCGGAAATCCGGCAACAATTCCCCAAGCTGCGATTCATGATGCAGGTGGACGTCGACGCCTCCTGTTATGGCAACCTGGCCGAAGGCGAAAAGCCCGGCGCCAAGCACGGCCGAAGCCGGCGCTTTCTCGATTTGGCCGCGCAGGCCGGCTGTTATCAGGCGTTTGTCGGAATCGAATCGATCAATCCGGACAATCTCAACTGGGCCACCAAGTATCAGAACACCGACGATCGCAAGCGTCTGGCGGCCACAGAAGAAGCCCATGCGAGGATACTCAACAAGTATCGCCGGGTAGTCGACAATTGGCATCGGGTGGGTATCTCGGTGCATGCGGGATATATGCTCGGGTTTCCTTTCGACGGTCCCGATTGCGGTCGTGCCGCCGCCAAAACACTGCGGGAAATCGGATTTGATATGGTGTCGTTCTTTATAATGACGCCGCTGCCGGGCACCGAAGATCAGATTCGCTACGCCAAAGAGGGTCGGATTATCGACTGGGATTTTAACAATCTCGATTCCCAGCACGTGACGCTCAGGCACGACAAACTGGACCGGCGGATCTGGATGCAGGCGTACCGCGAAGCTTTCGCGGGCTTCTATTCGCCCTGGCAGCTGCTCAAGACTATCCTGACAGCGGCGGGCGGCCGGGGCCTTTCGGCCCGCTCCCGCCGCGCGGTATTGCGGCAATTCATATACTACTTCTTCAGCTATCGGCAGGGGCGTCATCCAATGGTGGGTGGAGTGTGGCAAATCCGCCGGCGCGATCTGATGCGCAAGGCGATATCAGATGAGCAGGCGGCGATCCGGTTTCTCGGAAATCAGTTTCACGAGGAGTTCGCTGCGGGGGTGCAGGACGCGGCCGCAACCATGGCGTAAGACGCGGCGCACCGAATCCTGCCCGGCAATCCACATCGCTTTGGCGGCGGACCGGCAGCCGGCGGCTAAGCGCATCCGCTCAGCGCACCTCGCCAGAGGAGGGAGTTTCAGATGTCCGAATCGTATCATTCCTGGAAGACCCATGATTTCAAGGTCAAAATGCTCGACTGGTCGGCGGCGCGAGGGTCGCGATTGGTCTATACCTGCCGCCTGTGCGGCCGCGCTTTTTGCTCTTTCACATTGCGCAACAACGGCGCCTGGGCGACGGACGGGATCGGGCGGCCGCTGGAGAACGCGGTAAGCAGCCGATGGCTGTCGGAAAAGTGCCCGCGAAACTTCAGCCCCAATGACAACGATGACCGCAAGCGTCTGTCCAAACCGGTGATTCAATGACAATTCGCGCGCTCGCAAAAGCGGCGTTTGTTTATACACGCTCGCGCCAGCTTTGGCTGGGCCCGATCTGTATTGTTCGGGTCTCTTCGAACGAAATAGTAACTGAGACATCAGCAGAGCGGCCGGGATGAATCGGTCAGTCGGGGTTTTGGCGCGCAGGACTTATAATCATGAGAAGCCGCTGTCCTTCGATCGACGCCGACCCTGATCTTGAGAAAGGTGGGAGAAAGGCACTTTCCATGAATACAGCTTTCGGAACCCCTGATAGAAAACGGGGGTCGGCAATCTTCTCTGCCTTCAGCAGGGAAAGATAGCGGCAGGCTTTTGAAAATTCTTTTCAATTGCCTGACAGGCGCTGCGACAATGACTTTTCGATCGGAAGGATATCAAGATGGAACACGCACCGATGGCCAGCTTTGAAGGGTCAGCCGAAGGAGCGCAATGGCCGTGGTGGCGAACCACAAGGCAGGACGTGATGGTCCTGCCGTGGATCATTCTAATCCACTTAACCGCGGCGGCGGGAATAATCCTGTTTCCCCTGCCGGGCTGGCGGATCTTTCTCGGCGCTTTGGCGCTGAGCTGGATCGGCGGAATCGGAACCACTGTCTGTTATCATCGCGGCCTCGCGCATCGCGCCCTGCGGCTTCATCCGGTGTGCTGTGCGATATTGATTTTCTTTGCCATGTTCAACGGTTCGGGCTCGCCCATTTCCTGGGTCGCCAGTCATCGAGTTCATCACGCCAATGCCGACACGCCGGATGATGTATCCAGTCCGGTGTGGCGTGGATTCTGGTGGGCTCATCTGCGATGGCTCTGGCAATCGGAGCCGCCTTCGGTTAAGCGCGTATGCCCGGATCTGGACAGGTATTCATACCGGATATGGCGCTTCCTTCAACCGCCTATCCTCGTGCTGTCGTATTTCGGCGGACTATATTTCGGCGCCGCCGCCTTCTTCTGGCTGGGCGCTATCCGGCTGTGCTTTTCGCTGCACGCCCAGTGCTTTGTCAATAGCGTATGCCATGGCGATCCGAAAGTTCCGATCGGCGCGGATTCCAGCCGCAATGTGGGATGGTTGGGATTCATGCATTTGTTTCAGGGCGAGAATTGGCATCGCAATCATCATGCGCGTCCCGCCCAGGCACGCCTGGGACAGGGATGGCGGCAGCCGGACGCAGGTTACATAGTCATCCGCGTGCTGGAGAAAGTGGGAATGGCAAGCCAGGTGCGGCGGCCGGGCGGCTCGGTTGCCGCCTTGTGAACTCCGCCGCGCTTGAGGCGGTTTGCGCCAGCGCTGGAGCGGGAAATATCCGCGGCGTCGCAATCTCGCCGCAAAGACTGCCGCCTGCCTGCATCCGCGCTTAAGCGCCCCGCGTGGACCCGATCTTCATTTCCCGAAGGCGGCGGTTTTCAGTTCGAGACAAACAGGCCCATGAGCTGCCGGCAGGTATAAGTCGACCTTTCGCAGGTCAACGGCAAGCAAGCAGGAGGATAGACTCGAACCGGCGCTGGCGGTGATTGGGGATGGTTTTATCCGTGGGGCCGCCTTGCGGCTATTGGTGCATCGGATTGCTTTCGGAGCGACGCGTGGGCTGCGCGAATCGGGCCGCGGTACGCGGGTATGAAAACCGTTGCTCTTGGTCTAAGCTGCCAGCGGCAGGCCACTGATGGGGTGACAATGTGGTCGACAATGATTCGCAAAAGAGGGCGACCCCAGCCGTTGCGGTTTGCGGGATTGGCGCCTCGGCCGGGGGGCTCGAGGCGCTGCAGATGTTCTTCGGCGCCGTTCCCCACGATTTGGGCCTGGCCTACGTGGTCATCGTCCATTTGGCGCCGGATCGAAAGAGCGAACTGCCCGCCATCATCAGCCGGTGGACGAGCATGCCGGTCACCCAGATCGGCGATTCCGACAGGGTTCAGCTGGCGGCGAACCGGATCTATGTGATCGCCCCGGATCGCAAGCTCGAGATTAGCGACACATCGATCGGTGCGTCACCATTCGAACAGCTGCGCGGTCAGCGCGCCGCCATCGACCTGTTTTTCCGTTCGCTTGCGATCTCCCACGGCGACGGATTTGCCGTCGTGCTTTCCGGGAGCGGCTCTGACGGAGCGCTGGGTGCCAGAGCGGTCAAGGAGAGCGGCGGTTTGGTGCTGGTTCAGGACCCCGCTGAAGCGCTGTACGGAGACATGCCGCGCGCCGTCATTGCAACCGGCGTCGCCGATATCATCCTGCCTGTCAAAGAGCTGGCAGCGCGGCTGGCCGGTTTCGCCCGCGGCAAGGAGAGGATCGTCTCGGTCGTACGCGCGGCCGAGGAAGCTGAGAGAATCAACGAGGACCAGGAGAACGCACTTCGGGAAATCTGCGATCTGCTGAAGAACCGTACCGGGCACGACTTCTCCAAGTATAAGCGCAACATGTTGCTGC
>JAJPJA010000047.1 GCA_021324455.1 Pseudomonadota bacterium
CCATGATCGACGATATATTGATGATCCGGCCGCCCTTGCCCGTCTTGACCATCGCGCGGGCCACAGCGCGGTCAACCAGGAAAACGCCGTCGAGGTTGATGCTCAGCAGTTCGCGCCATTCGGCGAAGGGCTTGTCGAGAATCGCGCGATGGCGATCCTCGGCGCCGCCGAAGCCGGCGTACGGGATCGCGGCGGCGGCGACCAGGATGTCAACTCCGCCCAGCTCGCGCACCGCCCGTTCCACCATCGCATCGACCCGGCTTTCGTCGCTGACGTCCACCTGGTGCGCGATTGCCTTGCGCCCCAATCCTTCCAGTTCGCGGGCCAGCTGTTGGGCCGCGGCGCCGTTGCGGTCGGCAATCAGAACATTGGCGCCCTCGGCGGCGAAGCGGCGCGCGGTGGCGCGACCGATACCGCTGGCGCCGCCGGTGATTATGGCGTTTTTGTTTTCGATGCGCATAACCGGAACCTTTCCGCCTGATTCTCAGAGCAAATTGGCGTGGCGCTTGAGGTAAAATTCGTAAGTTCGTTCGATCGATGCGCGATCCAAACCGTATTGCTCCATGGTAACTTTATGGCTGCCCTTGGGATTGTCGGCCTGCCACGAAAGCATGCGGGCGGCTGCGCCGGCGCTCAATTCCCATCCGAGCCATGCATACAGGCCGCGGATTTCGCGGATTGGATCGGCCATGAAATCGCGAAACCCAATGTCATAAAAGCGCTGCGGCCCGATGCGATCGCGCAGGTCCATCAGGCGGCGCAGCGCCAGCGCCCATTCATGCATCGCGTGATTGGCGTACCACCGCGGCATCGGGTCGGCCAGCAGGTCGCGCCGCGTCGACCACAACAGGTCGGCCAGCGAGGGCAGCACCTGCGCCGGATGCCGATGCGTGATGACGAAGCGCGCGTCGGGGTAAACCTTGTTCAACGCCTCGATATAGAGCATGTGCGTCGGCGATTTGAGGCTCCATCGCCGCGGCGGGCAGCGCCATTGCAAAAGCTTCAGCACGCGCTTGTGATAGCGGTAAGCCGGCTCCATGTCGGCCGATGTGTTGAGCCATTCCATGTAGGAGGGCACGTGCACGGCGGATTCGAAGGCCTGAAACTTAAAGTCAAGAAACATTACATAAAGGCATTCGATCGGACCTTCGGCGTCCCACGGCAGCATCTCGCGGCGCTCGGGACATCGCTCCAGCCCCGCTTCCATATTGGCGCGGCATTGGGCGATGCGCGGGTCGCTGTGCTCGGTGGCGGTTTGCGGCGGCGGGCATGGCTTGCTCGACTCCCACATCCTCAATGACCGATTGTCCGGATCCTGCGCCAGCATGAAGGACAGCGCCGTGCTGCCGGTGCGCGGCAATCCCAGTCCGAACAGCGGCGCCGCGATCTGTTCGTCGTCGATCTCCGGATGCCGCCGGTACCAGTCCTCCACTTCAAGCCGGCTGATCAGCAGTCCGATCAGCATTTCCGGTACGGCGATCGCCCCCAGATCGTTCAGCCTGCTTTCGCGGTTGATCGAATCGACCAGCCGCTCAAGACCTTCTCGATAGGAGTCGGCGCCGAAGTCGTTGAGCCCGCTGCGCGAGCGCGCCGCGTCGATCAGTTCCTGAACCTTCATGGCGTCTCCTGAAGCAGCCGCGCCTCAGATGCCGTAGCGGCGGCTGATTGCCTCCGAGCGGGCGGCGATGCGGCGGCGGCGTTCCTCGGGCGTGATTACCGGGTCGTCGGCGGGAAGTTCGCTGCGCACAGCCGCGGTCTTGACCACTTTTGCCAGCGGCTGCTGCGGCTCCGCGCCGCTGACGCCCTGCCAGCGCAGAAAAATGGTGCCGCGCGGACGGCCGCACGTGTCCAGCCAGTTCGGCGCGCCGGGATCCTCCCTGCTGACCACGTAGCGGTACTTGCCGTCGCGGCTCTGCCACGCCTGGCCGGGCAGCGCGTAGCTGGTCTGGCGATCGCGGTAGTCATAGGTGATGAACCAGAACAGGTCGGCCAGCAGGATGTTGGCGTAGCGCACGCTGACCGGTTCGAAGGTCAGGATCAGAGCCTCGTCGCCGGCCAGATTGTACTTGCCCGCACTGATGAACTGGCCGGCGATTCCGCCCACCGTACGCCACGGTTTGGCGATGCCGTTGACCGGCGTCGGCCCCACCATCTTGTGGTTGAAGTCGATCCAGTAGCGCACGTGAGAGGCCACGAGCCGGCCGGCGTTGGAAATCCGGCGCGCGATTTCCTCCGGCGGCGGCGCGGGCGCGGGCGTACCTTCGCTGCCGATACATTCGACCAGGACTTCACCCTTGCGCTGATGCGGCCAGTCGTCGCCAAAGCATTGGCGCAGAATGAGCAGCGACGCCCCCGGGCCGCTCTTAAGCCAGTTGCCCGGATGCGGTTTGGCGCTCACGACGATCTCGTAGCTGCCGTCGGGTTCGAACCGGATCTGGTCGAGGTCGAGCTGGCCGACGATGGTGCCGAGCGAGCCGTCGCCGGGATTGCCGCCGATAATCTGGAAGAGAAAGTCGGTGGCGGTGCCGCGCGTCCCCTTGATGCGGTATTCGCCGCGGTCGTCGATATGCGCGCCGCCGTAGAGATTGTCCGGGTTGTCCAGCCCGTACTTGGAAAACGTATCCTGACCGCGGCGGAATTGCGGATGCGCCGGATCGACGCCGGCCATCGCACTCTGCACGATGTTCACCATCAGGCCCATCAGATAGGCGTAGCCGTCGGCGCGCTCCTGCGGCGCGAGGTCCGGGGTCTGGTCGATGAGTTGCTGCGCCTCGCGCAGATGCCGATGGAATGCGTCCATGGCGGCCGCCAGGGTCGTCGCGTCGCTTTCGGGAGCCATCGCGGATCCTCCGTGCGGTGTTTAACAGAATTTGGCGCCGGCCGAAAAGCCGAAGGCGGCGGCCACCGCCGTTAACCTTCAATTCAGACGTATCAGTCGCCCCTGCTGCCGCTTGCCGCAGCCCGATCATCGCGATAAATCAGGGCAAATTCTATGGGCAATACATTCGTTCTGGTGCATGGCGCGTGGCACGGCGGATGGTGCTGGGCCGCGGTTATCAGTCAGCTTCACAAACTCGGCGACCGCTCCTTCGCGATCGACCTGCCGGGACACGGCGCGAGCAATATTCCGCGCGCGCAGGCGACGCTGACCGGCTATGTCGACAGCGTAGTCAAATTCATCGAAGAGCGCGGCCTCGACCACGTCGTGCTCGCCGGTCATAGCCTGGGCGGGATGACCATCTCCGGCGTCGTACAGCGCATCCCGCGCCGCATCAAGCGCGTGATCTACGTCAGCGCAATCGTGCCGCATGACGGCCAGAGCGCGATCGCCACGCTGCCTGAAAGCGCCGCGATTGCGCGTGCGATGGAGAAGCTGCGCGCGCTGCCGGACCCGTCAAGCCCGGTGGACGAGAGGATGTTCCGCACCGCCTACATCCAGGACGGGTCGCGCGAACTGCAGGACTTCGTGCTCGCCGCGCTGGTGCCGGAACCGGTGGCGCCGATGCTGGAGCCGATCTCGATGAAAGATTTCCATCGCTGCGGCGTGCCGCAGAGTTTTGTAGTGTGCGAGGACGATATCGCGCACGGCCCCGGCCATTGGCATCCCAATTTCTCCAGCCGGCTGGAAAACCCGACCCTGCGTTTCGTCAAGTGCGGACACGAGATCATGTTCACCGCGCCCATTCAATGCGCCCGCGCGCTGCACGAGCTGGCGGAGAGTTAATCGGGAGGATGGTTGGCGGTCCAGGCCTGGTCGAAGCGGAATTTGCAAATTTTCCATCCCTCTGCGGTTCGCACCAGGTTAAACGTGTACCATCCGCCGACGAAACTGACCGCCTGCTTGCCCTCCTGCGGCCGTGAGCTTCGCGCCATCGAACTGGTGATGCAAACCGCGCTGTCGCCGCTGAGCTCGACGATATGGTTGCCGCTGAAATGCTGCGACGCCGAATCCGCCGGCCCCATCCGCTGCAGGATCCTGATCAGCCGATCGCGCGCAAAACTCTGCACCTGAGCGACACTCCCCTCCATTCCGGTGGTCTCCACTTCCACCGTGTCGGTGAAAAAGCTCCGGCAGGCCTCCCAGTCTTTGGTATCGAAGGAGCGGTGATAGCGGAAGATGGTCTCGCTGACGAGGGAGCGGTCGAGCGCGATCGCGCCGGCGTTGTCGTTCATGTTATCTCCTCGCTCCAACTATCGCGGCCAGTTCGTCCAGCCGCGGCAGCGTGCGATCGGCGGTTTCCGACGGCACACGATAAAGCACGCGCTCGACTCCTTGACGCTCATACTCATCGAGCGCGGCCTTCTCCGGTTCGATATTTTCCCACACGAATCGATGGGCGGTGATGCGGATGGTTCTGGGGTCGCGTCCGCGCGATTCGGCGCGCCGGCGCAGATCGCTGAGCAACGTCTTGAAGATCTCCAGCGGCACCCGCTGCGGCAGCCATCCGTCGCAATACTGGACCACGCGGTCCAGCGACCGCGGCGCCATCGCCCCCAGCAGGACCGGCGGATGCGGCTGCTGGACCGGACGCGGCGGGCATCGGATCGGATCGAAGTTCACGAACTCGCCGTGATACTCCGCTTCCTCATGAGTCCAGATCTCCTTCATCGCTTCGATTCGTTCGCGGAATACCTTCCAGCGATTCTTCCACGCCACCCCATGATGCTGCATCTCCTCGACCCGTCCGCCGGCTCCGACGCCGAATACGAAGCGCCCGCCCGAGAGCCGATCGATCGACGCCGCCTGCTTGGCCAGCACGATCGGATCGTGTTCGGTGACGAGGCAGATCGAGGTGCCGACTTTGATTCGCCGGGTCACCGCCGCCGCGGTGGCAAGCGCGATCATGTTGTCGAACATGCGCTTGTACTGCTCGGCAAAGGCCTGCGCCGGCCATGGCTCCGCTTCATGCACCGGCACGTGGGTATGCTCGGGCACAAACAGCGCGTCCAGTCCGCGCTCCTCCACCGCGACCGCCATTTGCGCCGGGTCGATCGCGTCAACCGTCGGAACATAAGAAACGCCGACTTCCATGTGCCAGCTCCTCCAATTTCCGGCTACGGGATTAACACGCCGCCGTTGGGATGCATCAACTGGCCGGTGTAATAGGAGCCCTCCTCGCTGGCCAAAAACAGCGCCGTGGCCGCGATGTCGAACGGCTTGCCGAATCTGCGCAGCGGGATGCTTTCGACCACCGACTTCGCCAGCGGCTCGTGCTGGCGGATATGCTCGGTCATCGGGGTTTCGATGAACCCGGGCGCGATCGCGTTGACCGTGATGCCATGGCGCGCCAGTTCCAGCGCCAGCGTCTTGGTCAGCATCCACACGCCGGCCTTGCTCGCCGAGTAGGCGCCGCCGCGGATCGACGCTACGATCGCCGCGCCCGAGGCGATATTGATGATGCGGCCGCCCCTGTTGGCGTCGATCATGGCGCGCGCGGCGTGGCGGTCGGTCAGAAAGGTGCCGTCCAGATTGATGCTCATCACGCGGCGCCAGTCTTCCAGCGGCTGCTCCACCAGCAGATAGCGGCTGCCCTTGCCGGTGCCATAATCGGCGAACGGCACCGCCGCGGCGGCCACCAGAATGTCGATGCCGCCCAACTCCTTTACCGTCCGCTGCACCATCGCCGCCACCTGCGCTTCGTCGGTGATCTCCACCTGATGCGCCAGCGCGCTGCGGCCGGCCGTGCGGATTTCGGCGGCGGTCTCCTGCGCCTGCGGCAGGTTGCGGTCGGCGGCCACGACGGCGGCGCCCTGCTGCGCGAACAGGCGCGCCGTCTCGCGTCCGATACCGCTGGCCGCGCCGGTAATGAGCGCAACTTTTCCGGTCAAATCCAATGCCATCTGCTGGTCCTCCTGCGCTGTTTGGGCGGCGTCGGTCGCAAAACCGGCATCGTGCCGACGGTCGATTCGTAACCCGAGCTGGAGGGCAACGCAAGACTGCGCGCGGCGGTTGCACAGTCAACCGCAAACTGGCGTAAGCTGCAGCGGTCAGCGATCCAAATCCGGGAGGGTTCGAAGATGGCCAATCTTGAAGGGCTCGCAGCGCGTATTCAGGCTCTGGAGGACATCGAGGCGATCAAGCGGCTTAAGTACAAGTACCTGCGCTGCCTGGATACCAAGAATTGGAACGAAATGGCCACCACCTTCGCGCCCGACGCCACTACCAGCTACGCCGACGGCGAACTGAGCTTTTCCGGCCGCGACGCGATTATGGATTTCCTCAAAGGCAGCGCGATGGCCGGGCCGTCGCCCATGGTCGGCGTCCATCAGGTGCATCATCCGGAAATCGAGTTCACCGGCCCCACCACGGCCAAGGGAACCTGGCAGCTATACAACTACCTGCTGAACAAGGCCGAACACACCGGTCTCAGAATCTGCGCCTTCTATCACGACGAGTATGAGAAGATAGACGGGCAGTGGCTAATCAAATCGACCGGGTACCGGCGGGTGTTCGAAGAGGTGTGGGATCGCAACGACACTCCGAGTCTGAAGATTGTCAAAGCCTAGTCCGGGCGGCGCCGGGCGCAAGGCGTCAAATCGGCCGCATCAATGCCGGTTACGTAACGGGACCGGCGTGCGCGTACACACCGGGAAGTGGAAACCCTGAAGCGGAGCTTCTAACATTGGACAGGCGGCCCGTGCCGATTTGCCGGCGCAAAACCTTTTCGCCGAAGGATGCCTTCCGATGCCTGAATTCGACCTCGCCATCCGCAACGGACTGATCGTCGACGGAACCCGCGCTCCGCGTTTTCGCGGCGATATTGCGGTCAAGAACGGACGCATCGCGCGCATCGGCCGCGTCAGCCCTCATCAGGCGGCCAGAGTAATCGACGCCGCCGGTTTGATCGTCGCGCCCGGCTTCATCGATCTGCATACGCATTACGACGCGCAAATCTTCTGGGACCCCTATCTGACCATGTCCGGATGGCACGGCATCACCTCGGTCGTGATCGGCAACTGCGGCTTCGGCTTCGCGCCGGTCAAGCCCCAAGATCGCGAGCGCGCGATGCTCACCATGGTGCGCACCGAAGCGATCCCGCTGCGTTCGATGCAGGCCGCGATGACCTGGGATTGGGAGACCTTTCCCCAGTTCATGGATACGCTCGACCGTCTGCCCAAGGGCCTCAACATCCTGCCCTGCGTGCCGATGAATCCGATGCTCAACTACGTGATGGGTATCGAGGACGCCAAGAGCGGCCGCATGCCGACCGAGGCCGAGCATGCGCAGATGCGGCGCATCATGAACGAGGCGATGGACGCCGGCGCCTGCGGATGGTCCGCGCAGCGGCTCAAGCCCGAAGGCTTCGCCTCGGTGCAGCGCGATTATGACGGCACCCCGATGAATACCGACGTGATGCAGGACGAGACCTGCCTGGAGATGGCGCGGGTGCTGGGCGCGCGCGGCAGCGGCTTCCAGGAACTGACGCTGGTCAGCGGCGACGTCAAGAAAGACGCCGCCTGCTACGAGCGGATTGCCGAGCTCAGCGGACGGCCGATCATGTTCGAAACCGTATCCAGCATCGACCGCTATCCGCGCCGCCACCTGGGACAGTTGAAATGGCTGGAGAAATGCCGCCAGCGCGGCCTGCCGGTTTACGGCCAGGGCATCACCACCGACGCCGGCCTCACGTTCACCCTGGAGGACTGGAACCTGTTCGACGACTCCGACGCCTGGCGCGAAGCCACGCTGGGCACGCCGGCCGAGCGCAAGCGCAAGCTGGCCGACCCGGGCCGCCGCGGCGCGCTGAAGGCTCAGATGCCGATGGACGCGCTCATCACCTGCTTCGACGAGATCATCATCACCGAATGCGCCCGGCCCGAAAACAAGCATCTTGAAGGCCTTACGATGACGCAGGCGGCGCAGCGCACCGGCAGGCACATGGTCGATGTGATGCTGGACCTGGCGGTTTCGGAAGACCTCAAGACCGAGTTCTTCGCCCCGGCCACCAATCGCAACCTCGAGCTGATGAAGGACGTGATCGATTATCCTTACATCGTGTTCGGGGTGAGCGACGGCGGGGCGCATACCAAGTTCCTGACCGCGGGCCGCTTTCCGACCGAAGCGATCATCAGGTTCTGCCGCGAAAAGCGGTGGCTGTCTCTGGAAGACATCCATTGGCGGCTGTCCGCGCTGCCGGCTTTCTGTGTGGGACTGCGCGACCGCGGCTTTTTGCGCGAAGGCGCCCCCGCCGACATCGTGGTCTATGATCTGGACGGGCTGCGGGTGCTGCCAGTGGAGGTCATGCATGACCTGCCGGGCAACGAATGGCGCCGCGTGCAGCGTTCCGAAGGCTACCGGTGGACCATCGTCGGCGGCGAAGCGATCTTCGAAGACGGCGTCTGCACGGGCGCCACGCCGGGACGGTTGCTGCGCCACGGCGTATAGCCGCGCGCCGCGGCCTGGGTTCGCTCAGGCCGCGGGGATTTTCGGCGGCTTCGCCGCCTGAAGCTGATCGATGATCTCTTGCGTCGTTACGATCCGCGCCAGATACACACCGACCAGCTCCTCGGCCGCCTCCTGCCATCGTTGTGAGAAGGTTGCGGTGGCGTCCGCGACCAGATAGCCGTGGTAGCCGAGATCGAATCCCGCCGCCAGCGTCAGCAGCACGCATCCGTTGGTGATGACGCCGGTGTACAGCACGTGGCGGATTCCCATGTTGCGCAGATGGCGGTCGAGGTTGGAGGTGAGAAAGCCGCCCGACCCGGTCTTCAACCGGCTGATATCGCCCGGTTCGGTCCGCAGCGCGTCGATCACGTCGCATGCCCATGAGCCGTCAAGCGCGCCGGTAGCGCTCATCACCTTGCGAAACGGCGCGATGCTGTCGCTGAAATCCGCCTGACAGCATCCGACCCGAAGATAAACCACTTTGACGCCCATCCCGCGGCATACCGACGGCAGGCGCTGCAGATTGGGCACGAGGACGCCGCTGACGCGATCGACGGCATAATCGACCGCCACGTCGTCGCGCTCCATCCCGGCGCCCCGCGTCACCTGCCAGTTGACCATATCGACCAGCATCGCGGCCGCTCCCGGATCTATCGGCGGAAAGTTGAGCGCGTCGCCGGCTCTGAAACTCCGGTTCCGATCTGGAATAAAGTCAGCCATATCGTTCTCCTGTGCGGATTCACAGCTTTCGGTTCACAATTGCTCCCGGTAAACGCGCCGCTCAAAAACGTCGCCCGCGCGGATCAACCGTTGCCTTCGATCATGGTGCCCAGCGCCTCGGGCGCCAGCGCCATCAGCAGCGTGAGGCCGGCGCGATGATCGGGGACGGAGGCTTCCCTGATTTCCGCGCCGAGCTTCTCCATCGCGGCGATTGCCTGCCGCACCGGCGCGTCCACGCCGGGCTGCGCGAACTCGCCGCCGAAACCTTCACGCAGGACGCCGATCCGCATGCCCTTCAGATCGTTTGCCCCCAGCGCCTGCGTGTACGGATGGGTGACGACGCCGTTCTGGCGCGGGTCGAGCGGATCCTTGCCCGCGATTACTTCCAGCAACAGCGCGGCGTCCGCCACGCTGCGCGCCATCGGACCGGCGTGATCGAAGCTGGCGTCCATGCCGATGATACCGGTGTACGGAACCAGGCCGTGAGTCGGCTTGAGCCCCACCACTCAGCACCACGCCGCCGGTATGCGGATCGGTCCGCCCTGATCCCCGGCGATCGTCATATCGATCCAGTCGTAGTGCGCCATCGCGCACCGCGCCGCTGGAGCGCATTGCCGCCGCTTACGCTTCGTTGGTCGCATCGCTTTTATTCTCCTGCGCGGCGTGGCGCCGCCGCGGGCGCATTACGCAATCGCGACGCCGCAGACAGGCGGCACTCGCGGCCCTTCTTTTAAACGCTTTTGCTAAGATTCTTAGTACTAAGACATTTCGCCGGTGACCGCTGCAGCGGCACATGAACCGAACGCGGGCAGCGCAGACCCGGTGCGCGCCCGCGGCCCGCCGGACGGGCACTTGATGCGGCAGTGGGCAGGTGTTATCGACCAATGGATTTGCGCACCGGAGACGGCCATATCATGTGGGAGCGGCAACCAAAAACCATCGGCTGGAATCGGACGGCGCCACGCAGGCGGTGGACCAATGCGCGGGCGGTCCTTCGGCGGCGACCTCCGACGTTTGCGCCAGGAATGGGAACGGCAGCTGCCCGGGGTGGATTTTTTCCCGGTGCTGACCGCGATCCGCATAATGCGTATCTGGATGATTGCCGACGCCCAGACCGAACAGTTCGCCCGGGTCTATGGCTTCGGCGCCGGCGACGCCGACGTGCTCGTCAGTCTGCGCCGCCACGGACCGCCCTTTCGCCTGCGCCCGCGCGAATTACAGCGGCTGTGCGTGGTGACCTCGGGCGCCATCACCGGCCGCATCGACCGCCTGGCCAAACTGGGACTGGTCGAGCGCTCCTCGACCGAGGTTGACCGCCGCGGATCGGAGGTGGGTCTGACCCGGCGCGGTATAAAGGTCGCCGAACAACTGATGCGCCGGATTTTCGAGCACGGCGCGATGGCCCGCTGAAAAGTTGTCCGCGCGCGAGCGCCAGAGTCTGAACGATCTGCTGGAACGAATGCACACCGCGATGGAACGCGAGGCGTTAAAACCGCGCGCTAGCCCTCCGCTCGCGCACCTTCGTGGGCGGGAGTGTTCATGGTCAGCGACAATTCGCCGGCATCAAAGCCTGTTCGATCGAGTTCTTCCCGCTGGCCGACGCGCGCAAACAGGTCAGGATAAGGACAGGCTTCGCGGCGAGCGGCGTATCTGGCGGTCGGGATTCGGATGACTGGTACGGATCGAGCCTTATCCTGTATTTTCCAGATATTGGTTCTGTCTGGACGCGATACACCGTTGCCGGGGTGATCTTTGCCGATGAAAACCGCGCTTGCGATCCGCCATGTCCATTTCGAAGACCTCGGCACTCTGGAGCCGATGCTGCGCCAACGCGGCTGCGCCGTGCGCTACGCCGACTGCTGCGCCGAGGATATCGGCGCGATCGATCCCATCGCACCCGACCTGGTCGTTGTTCTGGGCGGCCCGATCGGCGCCTACGAAGACGATCTCTATCCGTTCCTGAAGGATGAACTCACATTGCTGGACCACCGCCTGCGCGCGGGCCGCCCGACAATCGGAATCTGTTTGGGCGCGCAATTGATGGCGCGGGCGCTGGGCGCGCGCGTGTATCCCTCAGGGATCAAGGAAATCGGATGGTCCCCGATCACGCTGAGCGCGGCTGGACGCAACTCCGCATTGCAGTATCTGGAGGATATGCCGGTGCTGCACTGGCACGGCGACACCTTCGACCTGCCGGCCGGCGCGGCGCTGCTGGCCTCGACCACCTTGTGCGTCAACCAGGCGTTTTCCTGGGGCGACGCAGCACTGGCGATGCAATTCCATCTTGAAGCGGCTGCGGCCCGCCTGGAGCAATGGTTCATCGGCCACGCCTGCGAAATCTCCGCCGCGCGATTGTCCGTAACCCAATTGCGCGCCGATACCGCCCGCTTCGCCGCCCGCCTCGAGCACCATGCGCGCAGGATCTTCGCCGCCTGGCTCGAGTCGGTTGGAATTCTTAACCGCTCCGAATGAGCGTCACGGTGACACGCCGGTATGATTATGTTACTAGCTGGAGGAAAATGACCGCTGGCCAGGCGACATCTGCACGAAAGCGGCTGTGAAGAATACGACAACTTTCAGGGAAATTCACCGTCCGTATCGATCAGCCGCCTGACGGTCGCCGGGTTGTATTGTTGGCTGGTTGGCGCCGGCGTAATCGGGACATCAGCGATTTGGCACAACGCCGCGCGGCGGCGCTCCATCTCCGGATTGAGTGGTTCGGTAAAGCCGCTCGCCGCAGGCGTCGATCAACCTCTGACCAGAGTGGCTGACTCTGCCGGGCAACCGGATGTTTATAAACCGCCGGCGGACGCATTTTTCATCCTGCCATAGCGCGCTATAGATTGTTTCAAGGAGATGCAACAGGCAGCGTTACGCGATGATCGTTGACTGGATCTACAGCAGCCCCACCTGGCTGTGGGGCACTATCCTGATGCTGCTGTTGTGCGGCGGGGCGTGTGCGGGACTCGCGATTTTTCACCGCCTAGTGCACGTCGAGATACGCCGGGCGCACAACGAGCTGGCCGGGTTCACCGTGGCGGTGATCAGCGTGGTGTACGCCGTGCTGCTTGCCTTTATCGCAATTGCGACCTGGGAATCATACACCGCCGCCGAAGACATCGTGCAGTCCGAAGCGGATTACGTCGGCAGCATCTACCGCGATACCCAGGGCTTGCCGCCGCAGATGGGCCAGGACATCCGCAACGACCTGGAGCTGTACGTACGCAACGTGATCAAGGACGAATGGCCAGTGCAGCACAAGGGGCGGATGCCCGATCAGGCATGGGAGCCGCTGCGCCGCCTGCATGTCGCGATCGTGAAAATGCAGCCGCAAACGATGGGCGAGGCTGTGATCCAGGCCGAACTGCTCAAAACGCTCAACGATCTCTATCGTGCCCGCGAAAGCCGCCTCTCGGCGGCCGAAGGACACATCCCGTCCGTGATCTGGTGGATCATTTTCCTGGGCGGCGCGCTGGTCACCGCCTACACCTACCTGTTCGGTTTTCACGACCTGCGGATGCACATGGTGATGACCGCCGCCGTCGCCGCCTCGCTGGGCTTCGTCGTGGTCCTGATCATCGCCATGGACTGGCCCTTCCGCGGCGAGGTAAGCATCGCCCCCGACGCCTTCGTCAAGGTGGAGCACTCCTGGACACCGGCGCCGCCGGCCGCCCAGCCGCCCGGCTGACGCAACCCTGCGCGGCTGCGGCCGGGAACCGCATCAGCGGTCGCATTCGCCGCCGATCATATTGATCATGCCGAAGGTGGTGATGATGTCCGCGATCATGCGGCCGATCAGCATCTTGTTGAGCGCGCCCATGCCGAAGAAGCAGGGCGGCCGCACGCGGACCCGGTAGGGGCGGCCGCTGCCGTCGCTGACGACGTAAAAGCCCAACTCGCCGTTGGCTCCTTCCACCGCGCAATAGACCTCGCCCGCCGGCACCTTGATCCCTTCCATCACGATCTTGAAGTGATTCATCAGCCCTTCGATCGAGTTGTATACGCGTTCTTTGGGCGGCAGGATGAAACGATGGTCGTCGATGCAGACCGGACCGGCCGGCAGCTGACGCATCGCCTGCTCGATGATGCGTTTGGCCTGATACATCTCCTGGAAGCGCACGTTGAAGCGGTCGTAATTGTCGCCCTGCTCTCCGGTGGGCACCTCGAAATCCATCCGATCGTAAACCAGGTAGGGGTCGGCCTTGCGCACGTCGTAGGCGACGCCGGCGGCGCGCAGCAGCGGACCCGTCAAACCGTAGGAAATTGCGTCTTCGCGTGACAGTTGGCCGATCCCGCTCATCCGGTCGATGAACACGCGGTTGCGCGACAGCAGCCGGTCGCAATCCTCGAGCACCGCGTCCAGGTTGCGGAACGCCACCTTGATGCGATCGGCGAAATCCTCGGGCAGGTCGCGCGTGATACCGCCGACGCGGCACCAGGTCACCGTCAGGCGGGCGCCGGTAACCGCCTCAACCAAATCGTAGAGCAGCTCGCGCGCCTCCAGCATGTAGAACATCACGGTCTGCGCGCCGACTTCTCCCGCCGCCATCCCCAGGCAGGTCAGGTGGTCGGTGATGCGCGAGATTTCGCTCATGATCAGGCGGACATACTTGCAGCGGTCGGGAATCTCGATCCCGCACAGCTTTTCCACCGCCAGCGCGAAGCCGACGTTGTTGATGCAGGGCGAGGCGTAGTTGAGCCGGTCGGTGTACGGAAACACCTGGGTCCAGGTGCCCTGCTCGGTCATCTTCTCGAACGCGCGATGCAGGTAGCCGACTTCGACGTCGCAATCCACAATGCGCTCGCCGTCGAGCTTCAGGTTGAACTTGATGGTGCCATGGGAGGCGGGATGCGACGGCCCCATCTGCAGTTCCATGATTTCGTCGGCGGGGTCCGACGCTTCGATCTTTTTCGCCCATCGCGCAGGCAAAGCCATACTCGTCTTCGTGCTCCCTGAAATCCTGCCCGATGCGCTAACGCGAGGGCGGCCGCGGCGCCGCCACCGGATCGACTTCTTCGACGATCGGCTGGCGGCGGTCCACCGGATAGTCCTTGCGCAGCGGATGGCCGACGAAGGAATCGTAGAGCAGGATGCGCCGCAGGTCGGGATGATCCCTGAAGTGGATGCCGAACATGTCGAAGCATTCGCGCTCCAGCCAGTCGGCGCTCTTCCACAACTCGATCGCGCTGGCTACCCACGCGTCATTGCCCGGCACCGGCACCTTGACCCGCAGCCGATGATTGCGCGCCAGCGACTTGAGCTGGTAGACCACTTCGAACCGCGGCTCGCGGCCCATCCAGTCCACCGCCGTAAGGTCGATTAGAAAATTGAAAGCGAAATCGGGTTCATCGCGCAGCGCGCGCAGGACCGCAGGCGCCGCCTCGCGGCTGACCGTGATGACGTGCTCGCCGCAACTGTTGTCGGCGGCGGCGATATCGGCGCCGAAGCGCTGCTTGAGTTTATCGATCAACATCTGCTTATCGAATTGCGGCTAATCCCAATCCAGGGCGCCGCGCTGCCAGGCGTAGGCCAGTCCCACCACCAGGATGGCCACGAAAATCAGGACTTCGACCAGTCCGAACAATCCCAGATGCCGCAGTTCGACCGCCCACGGGTAGAGAAAGATTATCTCGACGTCGAAGACCAGGAACAGGATGGCGGTCTGGTAGAAGCGGACCGAAAACCGGCCCCACGCGCTGCCGCTGGGCGGATTGCCGCATTCAAAGGCCTCGGATTTGACCAGGCCGGGCCGTTTGGGACCCAGAATGCTGTTGATGCTGACCATTACGCCAACCACCAGTCCAGCGAAGCCCAGTGTAATCGCGATCGGAAACCAGGTTGTGACCCACGGTGCCATCAGCTAGCCGCCCTTGTTTCGGTCATCCGGACGCAAGGCCCGGCCTACCGCATTTCAAACCGCAGCCCGCGACGAATCAATATCGTCCCTCAAGCCAATACCGGATATGTGCGGCTTTTCCAATCCCCTTAAGCAATCAGCCCCTGGGGATACCAAGACATTCCGCGAACAGGTCCATCGCGGCGGCGGCAAAGGTGCGCATGTTTGCGACCCGATCGGCGATGCCGGTTTCAAGCGTAACGACGCGTTCCACCGGCCCGGCGACCGCGAGGCAGGTATGCCCGGGCGGGTCGCCATAGCGATTGCCGTCGGGTCCGGCGGCGCCGCTTTCCGCGATACACCAAATGGCGCCGAAGCGATCGCGCGCGGTTGTGGCCATCAATGCGGCGTAGGGCTCGCTCGCTCCGCGCATCCCCTTGACCGCGTCGTCCTGGATGTCCGTCAGCAGGCGCCGCGCCCGCAGCGTGTAAACCACGGCGCCGCCCAGGAAGTACGCCGAGGCGCCCGGCACGCTGAGCATCGCGGCGGAGATCAGGCCGCCGGTGGAAGATTCGGCGACCACCAGGGTTTGTTTGCGCTCTTTGAGCACCGCGGCGAGCTTGTGCGCGCGCGGCAGCAGATCCTGCATCGGAAGTTACCTCTGGATATGAGTACGACGCGGCCTCGGACGGTTTTGTAGCAGGATGCGTGCGTCGGGAAAACCGCACGCCAGCCTCTCCTCCTGATCCGGCCCCACGAGAATTGAGCGGTCGCGCGAGGATCAGGCCTTGCGGCCCATCAGACGCGCCATCACCTGCTCGGCCTCCTTTGGATCCTTGACCATGGGGCCGGGTTGCTCGCGATGCTTCATGACGGGGTCGTCGTCTTCGTTGAACTGACGCACCGTGGCGCAGAACTCCAGCAGCAGGCCGTTGGGATCGTTGAAGTAGATCGAGCGGCACCATTCGTGATCGACCACCGGCGTGACGTCGATGCCCTTACCCTCCAGGTCGGCGCGCCGCGCCTCCAGCTCGGCCAGCGAACCGCATCGAAACGCGTAATGATAGAACCCGGGCGGCAGCTGCTGGGCGCTATGGATGTCGGTGGCCCATTCCCTGGGGATGCCGGGTACGTTTTCCGGACACATGAAGGCGATCAAGGTGCCGTCGCCGGTGTCGATGAAGGCATGCTTGATACGCCCGCCGGCGGGCGGCTCGATAATGTCACACCATACGACCTTCCATCCCAGGATGCCGGTGTAGAAATCCAGTGTGCGATCCATATCGAGTGTGGCCAGTCCAATATGATGAACGCCGGTCGTGCTTGCCTTTTGATTTTCCAATGTATTTCTCCAGCAGGCTTTGGCGGCCCTGTTAGTGACCGAATTGACTGTACATGAAACGGGCGGCGATTGCCCGTGCCGGCTTTGCGGACACTCAAGACCGCAAACCATGCCGCAGGCGGGGCGGCGCCGCTGCCTGCCGCTCACACCACGCAATACGCCGCGTGGTCGGCCAACTTACCGGCAACAACGCGCGCGCGACAGCTTTGATGGTGCGCGGAGTCGGACTCTTACAAGCGGGCAGCCGCGAGCCCGTTCCCATTCATGGTGACCGTGCCGGAGCCGGATCGCACGCTATGAGCCATCAATGCCGCCAGGAATATGAGGCTGGCGAGCAAGGCGAGCACGATCGCGCCAATCAGCGCCATCATGCCGGGCGAGCGATAAGTTCTCATGGGCCCCCTCCGTGCAAGATTGTCTGGGGCCGAATTCTGGTCTCAAAAAGGACCGGACGGCACAAAAAAAGCACCGAAACTCAACGCTAATCGGTCAGGATTTGGCACAACGCCCCGGCCAAAATCACGCCGCCCGTCTCAGTAACCCAGCGACCGATCCACCAGGTTCAGCATCGGACGGCCGGCCCTGAAGCGCCGCAGATTCTCCACGAACACCGCGCAAGCCTCATCGTTATAGCCCTGCCTGGCGCCCGAGATATGCGGCGTCAACAACACGTTTTCGATATCCCACAACGGGCTTTGCGCATCCAGCGGCTCGGGCGTGGTAACGTCGAGCCCGGCGCCGCCCAGCTCGCCGCTCTGGAGCGCCGCGATCAGCGCGTCCTGATCGATTACCTCGCCTCGTCCGACGTTGACCAGGTAGGCGCGCGGGCGGGCGGCGGCGAACTCGCGCGCGCCCAAAAAATGGCGCGTATCCGGCGTAAGCGGCAGTGTAACCACGATGAAGTCGCTCTGCGCCACCAACTCGAGCCGCTGCTCCGGCCCGAACCATCGGCTGGGGATGCTTCCCTGCGGGTCGCCCACGCCCGCCGGACACCATCCGGGATCGGCGCGTTCATCGGGATTACGCTTGAGCGCGAACACCTCCATCCCGAAGCCCCGCGCCAGCCGCGCCGTCTCGCGTCCGATCGATCCGTAGCCGACGATTCCCACCGTCTTGCCGCGCAGGTCGAACACGGTCTTCATGAAATAGCGATTCGGCATCCATTCATGGCGTAGTTGGGCGCGCAGCGGCAGATGCATCTGATGGGCATACGCGAGCATCGATCCGATGATGTACTCGCCGATGGTGGTACCGTGGATACCGCTGCTGTTGGTGAGTTGAAGCTGCGCAATGTCGAAGACGCGGGCGGCCAGCGCATGTTCCACCCCCGCGCTCATCAGATGGATCCAGCGCAGCCGGGGCGCCTTGCGCGCAAGGTTCTCGGGCACGCGGAAGGTGACCATGATATCGCAATCGGCCAGCACCGGCTCCATCTTGTCGGGCTCGAAGGGGTTGAAGCCTTCCAAAATCTCGGCCCCGCCCGAGGCTTGCTGGATCAGCTCGCGCTGGCGATCGGTTAGCCGCATCGCGGTCATGATCTTCATGTCAGAAGCCAGTATCAAAAACGCCGCCGCACCCTCAAGCAGCCCGCGGCCGGGCGTCTTGAGAGCGTGCGGCGCCAGGCCTATTGTGGTCTCGGTCTGCTGGCGTCTCGCGCAATCTCAGTGGGGGACTCAGGGTCAAGAGTGAGTGAAAGGAATCCAGCACCATCGCGCGCTTTGAGCGCCGGGGTCGCGAGAGCGAACAAAAAAGGCTTTCCTCGCGGCGCGCTCGGCCTCGCCGCCGTCCTCCTATGGCTGGCCGCGCCGGCGCGAGCACAGACCACGGGGCAATCCTACACCAGTGCGCCGGAAGACAAAGCCGGCGGTGTGCTGGAGATTGCGCCGCAAAACCCTGCCCCACAGCCGGCCCCGCAGCCGAACGCGCCCGATCAAAACGCCGACGACCAGAACAACGACATCGAGCTCTACCGCACCTATTCGGATTCGGAGCATGCGGCCGGGCATTCGGGACCGCTGCCGTACCTGGGCGTATCGGTGCATTCGATCACCACGGTGCAGCCCGACGGCAGCCAGCAGCGCGCATTGGAAGTATTAAGCGTTGACAGCGGCAGTCCCGCGGCGGCGGCAGGCCTGCATGGCAGCGGCGACGCGACCAAACTGGGCGCCACCACGTTGACCGCCACCGCGCTGCTGGGACCGGCGCAGGAGCTGATGGCACCGCTGCTGCAGAAGGCCGGCCAGCTGGGCCGGCAGGGCGATCTGATTGTCGCGGTGGATGACGATCGCGTCGCCAGCGAGCAGGATTTGGCCGCCGAATTGGCCCGCTTGAAGCCCGGCGACACGGCCTGGCTTACGGTGCTGCGTCCCGCATCCAAGGGGCGCTCCAAAGCGGTGAAGATACCGGTCAAGCTGGCCCCGCCGCAAAGCGCCTCCCGCTCCGCCGCGAAATAATTGCACTCGTGCTTCGTGCCGGGGCCGCGCGCGCCCAGCTGATGCTTTTCGAGAGTTACGCTTTTCGAGCACGGGCAATTACCGCGCGCGAGGCGTCATGAGCGCGGCGCGCCGCTTCCCATACCGTCAGGCTCTGATGCTCCGGCGACAGGATCTCGACCGATATCGGCGACTGCACGCCGATTTCGTCAAGCAATCTGATGAAGCCTGCAAGGTCGAAGCTGCCTTCGCCGGGCAGGCGGCGGCGCAGCGTGGTGTCCTCAAACAGCGTGCCGATCATCTCCTGGTCGGCGTCATCGAACTGAACGGCGACGATTCGCTGCGGCGGAATCCGGCGCAGATGATCGGGGTTGGCGGCGCCGCGGAAATAATGCCAGGTATCGGCCAGCACCCCGCCGTTCTCCCCCGCGTAGCGGGCGATGTCCCATGCCATCCCGGCGTCGCGAATCGCCGACCCGGGAAAGAACTCGATGCCGACCAGCAGATCGTGCTGAGCGGCGCGCTCGCACAAGGCCGCGAACCGCTCCACCACGGCACGCGGCTCCGGATGCTCCCCTTGCGCGACGGCGGCGATGCTCAGATGCCGCGCGCCCAGCGCATCCGCCGCTTCATACATCCGCTCTTCGCTCAGGCGCGAATTGCGTCCGCGTTCGCCGCCGCACCACCAGTCGGTGAGCCATTCCAGTTCCGCAACCGCGATACCGTGATCGTCGGCAATACGCCGCACCTGCGCCGCCGTCATGCCATCTTCCCAATGGCCGGTGAACAGGCCGATACCGTCAAACCCCGCCGCGGCGGCGGCCGCTGCGCGCTGGGCGAAAGAAAATCGCGGCGGCGCCGGAGCCGGCGTTCCGGTCAGAGTAAAGTGAGAGGCGATCAGATCATCGCGCCCCAGTTGCCTGCCGCTGCTGATTGACGCCATCGCAAATGCTCCGCCGCTTACGCCACGATTGGAAAGCGCTCGTGGTCGAGGGTCTGAAACGGCTTCAGGCCCAGGCCGTCGGTGGAATAATAAGGGATCCCGGTGTAGCGGGTATCGGCCGGAAAATACACGAACGACATGCGGCGGTAGACCCGGTTGCTGCGGTTCAGACCGCTGGCGTGGAAGATCAGGCCGTCGTGGATCACGGCCTCGCCGGCGCGCTGGGTCTCGCAGATCACGTCGCCGACGATTTCGCGATCGTCGCTGCGCAGCAGCTGCAAAAACTCCTCGCGCGGGCGCACCGGCGACTGGCGCGAGCGCGCGGGGTCATACACCGTGCGGCATCCGAAGGGTCCCAGCCGATGCGATCGCGGCAGGAACTGGTTGACGCCCATCTCCGGCGTAACGTCTTCCAGCGCCAAAATTACGGTCACCAGCCCGCGCCGATCCATCGGATAGTTGGGCAGATCCTGATGCACGCTGGTACCCGGAAATCCGGGCTGCAGCGCCTCGTAGGCGTCGAGCCAGATGCGCATATGTTCGGCCCCTGACAGCATCCGGACCATTTCGCCCATCCGCGGCGAACGCGCCGCCGCGTCGATTGCCGCGACCTTAAAACGCAGGTCCGCGCCGCCAATCCGGGTGGCGTCCGGCGGATGGGGCAAGGTGCGTTCAACCTCGGCGCACGCCGCGCACAGCGCTTGGTACAGTTGCGCGCCAAGCACCTTGACCAAATCCACCTTGACCACTCCTTCCCGGCGGAAGGTTCGAACCTGCTCGGCGGTAATCGGCGCGTTCTCAGGCATGGCTTGACCTCCGGATGGCTTGGGAAGGTACGCTAATACAGCACGGGGGCGGGCGGCAAATCACGGGCACAGCCAAGTTGCGCGGTACTGGCGGCTGCACTATGCTGAAAATTCGCCCTTTGTGTGCGCGATGGCTTCTCCTGTACAACGGCTGATTAATCGCGAAGATGGGCTGGGTCGTATTGCGGGCCAGCTCCTGCGGGTCAAGCGGCGCCTCAATCTGATCGCGGCGCAGCAGCTGGTGTTTTCCACTTTGGGCTGGCTTATCGGCGCGGCCGGAATCCTGGTAATCGCGGCTTTTTTCCTGAGCACGACGCATTTCCTGGAATTGGGCGTGGCGCTGGCCGCGGTCCTGGTGGCCGCACTTCCGGTGACTTTCATCCGCAGCTTGAGACATTTCGCGAGCCTCGATCGCACCGCGGCCATCGCCGATCAGCGGGCCGAACTCAATTGGCGCCTCAGTACGCTGCTTACGATGGCCCAGGATGAGAGCAAGTACTCGCTGTGGCCCTTTCTGGTCGAGGATACATTAGCGCGCGCCGAGGACTTCGAACCTCGCCGCATCGAGAAGCGCCGCGTGCCGCGCTCGGTGTACGGTTTCGCGGCCGCCTGCCTGATCGCTTCCCTGGCCGGACTGATGACCTGGTCCGCGCGGCGCCATCAGCAGGCTTTGCGCAAGGTTCTGAAAAGCCTGACGCTGCAGGTCGATCCTTCGGAAATCGCGCCGTCCGACAATCCTTCGGGCGACAGTGCCGAACTCGAGGGCGATCCCGATACCCTGCGCAGCCTGGCCGACCGCCTCGACGCCGCCAATCGGAACAACCGCGGCGCGGGGCGCAGCGCTTTCAATCAGTTGAGCCGCAAGGCGCAGAACCTCGCCTCCAACCTTCAGGACCGGCTCACCGGACGCGACGCGCTGGATACGCCTGAGAAGGTGAAAATCCGGCTGGCGCAGGCTTTGGGCGACAAGCCGCCGCCGGATGAAAACGGCGCCGAAGGATCGGACAGCAGCGAGCAACCGCCGCATCGGGGCAGCCGTCCATCGGCCGGCGCCGACAATGGCTCATCTTCATCGTCGCCGTCGGGCAGCGGCCGCGCGCAGGAGCAGGCCAACAACGACACGGCATCGCCGCGTGGCGCCCGGCCAGCCAATTCTCCTTCGGCCAATGGTTTTGATTCCAACGGTCCGCGGGGACCGGGATCGGGTGACGCGCCGAAAGCCGGTCAGCAGGCAGGCTCTGATGAAGAGGCGAGCGGCCACACCGCCGGCGGCGGCAGCGATCCCGAGCATCTGATGGGACCGCCCGACGCGCCGTCGCATAAAACTGAAAACTTCGAAATCATGATCGACGCGCGGCTGTCGGATCGATCGCCCATCGCCAGCGCGCAGCCGTACCTTCCGCCAAAGGTGAAAACATCATTGAATCCGTATCAGCATCCCGACGAACCCCTGGACCGCGGCACCGTTCCCGCCGCCGACCGCGACACAGTCCGACGCGTGTTTGAACGATGAGCGCCGTGCCTGACGAAACGCCGACTGTGGCGGATTTCGCCCGCACCTTCCGGCGCATCCAGGGCGAAATCCACAAGCTTATCGTGGGCCATGAACAGGCGGTCGAAGAACTGCTGATTGCGCTGTTCGCCGGCGGCCACGTGCTGATCGAAGGCGTGCCCGGCACCGGCAAGACGATGCTGGTAAAGGCGCTGGGCCAGGCGCTCAATCTGAGCTTCAGCCGGATCCAGTTCACGGTCGATCTGATGCCGGCCGACATCACCGGCACCCGGGTAATCGTCTCGGGCGAAGACGGACGGCGCGAGTTCCGCTTCACTCCCGGGCCGGTGTTCTGCCATATCCTGCTCGCCGATGAGATCAATCGCGCCACGCCCAAAACTCAGTCGGCGCTGCTCGAAGCGATGGCGGAATTGCAGGTCACGGTGTCCGGCACGACCTATCCGCTGCAGCCGCCGTTCTTCGTAATGGCGACCCTCAACCCCATTGAGATGGAGGGGACCTATCCGCTGCCCGAAGCGCAGCTGGACCGTTTCTTCTTCAAGGTCAGGCTCAACTATCCGGAGGAATCGGAGCTGGTCAAGATCATTTCCAGCACCACGGGTCCGGAATTGCATCGGATCGAGCCGGTATTCGAAGCGGCCGACGCCGCCGCGCGCATCGAGGCGCTGAAGCATTTGGTGCGCGAAGTCATCGTGGCGCCGGAAATCGAGCAGTACGCCGCGCGCCTCACGCGCGCCACGGTGCCGGAAAAATCCAAGTTCATCCTCAACAAGGAGGGACTGGCGCGCGACGAAGCGGTCAATCGCTATGTCAGCTTCGGTTCCAGTCCGCGCGGCGGACAGGCGTTGATGCTGGGGGCGAAGGTCTGCGCGCTGCTCGACGGCCGCGCCAACGCTTCTTATGAAGATATCGAGCGCGTCGCCTATCCCGCGTTGGGGCATCGGCTGACCCTCAACTATGCGGCGGAAGCCGACGGGATCGACCCGGCGCATCTGATTCAGAAGGTCCTGAAATCCGCCCGCGAGATGCGCGGCCACTGAAGCGGTTATGCTGGGGCGCGCCTTCGAACCCGCTTTTCTGCAACGGCTGGACAACCTTGTACTGGGGATTAAGCGCGCCCGCACCGTGCGCCTGGGCCGGCGCGCCTTGGGCCGCGTTCAGGGATCCGGGATCGAACTGGAAAGTTTCAAGGATTATTCCGAAGGCGACGACCTGCGGTTTTTAGACTGGAACTCGATGGCGCGGCTGGACACGCTCTACACCAAATCCTACCGGGTCGAGCGCGAAACCGAGGTCAGTATTCTGATCGACGCGAGCGCCTCGATGGGTCTGCCGGTAAAGGACGACAAGTTCGGATTGGCGCGCGTGATTGGCGCCGCGCTGGCTTATGTGGCGCTGGGCGAGAACGACCCGGTGCGCCTGATCAGCTTCGGCGGACCGCGCGGCCAGCTGGCCTACCGCGCGACGGAATTTTTCCGCCGGCGCGAATCCTACGGGTCCTTCCGGCCGATGCTGACCGAGATCAGGTGCGCCGGCGCCACCGAGATGCCGTTTGCGGTCGAGCAGTTTCTCAATCAGCGCCGGCCTCCGGGAGTGGCGATTGTCATTTCGGATTTTCTCGTGCCCTCCTCAGTCTACAAATCCGCCTTTTCCCATCTGATGGCCGCGCGCTACGAGATTAAGGCAATCCAGGTTCTGGGCAGCCGTGAAGCGTCAGGCAGCCTCGGCCCCGGCGCCTACCGTCTGCGCGATTGCGAAACCGGCGACATCCGCGAGGTGACGATCACGCCCACCGTGGCAGAGGCATGCCGGCGGCGGCTGGACAATCTGCGCGAGGAGCTGCAAGTGCATTGCGCGGGCCACGGTATCAGCTACGCCGCCGCGGTCGGGGCGCAAAATCTTGAGGATTTTTTGGTGCGCGAACTTCCCCGCCTGGGCCTGGTGAGGTGACGATGGGCTTCCTGACTCCCCTCTATCTCCTGTCCGGACTCAGCATTGGGGCGCTCATCCTGATCTATCTGACCGCCCGTTCGCGCTCGACGGTTGAAGTCTCCAGCCTGCTGCTGTTCGAGGAAGCGCAGATCTCGGTTTCAAAGGCCAGGTTCCTGAAGCTTGACCTGCTGTTCTGGCTGGAAGCGGCGGCGCTGCTGCTGTTGTCGCTCGCGCTGGCCGGCTTTTACCTCAAGATGGCTCCGCAGCCGACGGGGCATCGGCGCCATGCCCTGGTCTTTGATCTGGCAGCGGGGATGGGCGCGCGCGAAGGCCGGCATACGCGCCTGGATGAAGCCCGCCGGCAGGCCCTGGCGATGGTCAACGCGGCCGCGCCCGGTGAGCGTTTCGCGGTCGTCTCTTACGCCGCCCAGGCCGAGGTGGAACGCTACTTTACCGCCGATCTGTCCTCGGTCCGCACCGCCATCCGGGAACTGCGCCCATACGATGTCGCCGCGGCGCCGGCTGGTCTGGCCGCCGCCCTGATGCGCGTGCGCGACGCCGACCAGATCGATCTGTTCGCCCCGCGGCTGCCGCCCGGCGCCGGCTCTCTGAACCGGCTCGACTCCGCCCGCCTGCACTATCATCAGATCGGCACGGATCAGAACAACGTCGCGATCTCAGGACTGGACCCGGGAGTCCCGCGGGTGTCGCCCGGGCATTGCACCGTCCGCAATATGTCCACGCAGGCGGTGCTGGCGGAAGTGGAAATAAGCCTGAACGGACGCGGCGTGGATCGGGTGTCGATGATTTTGGACCCGCACGCGCAGGCTAACATCAGGTTTGGGCCGCTGCCCACCGGCGGCGTTGTTCAGGCGCTGATCGGAACCCCCGACGCGCTGGCGGCGGACAATTCGCGCTACGCCTTCGCGGCCGGCAGCCGATCGCTCAAGGGCGTGGTGATTTCGCCCGACGCCGGGGTGCGCGACGATTTGGCCCGGGTGCTGCGCGCCGTCGATCCGGGCAGCATCGTCGTCGCCGGCGCGCCCGGTCAACTCACCCCGACGTTGATCGCCAGGTCGCTGGGCAGCGACCAACCCGATATCGCCATCATCCATGATTCTCCCGCAGGAGGGGTCCGCGCGGGCGCCGAGCTGTTCATCTTTCCACCGCTCGGCGGCGAATTCCCGATCAAGGCCACGCTGCCGGTAAGTCAGATGGACGATCGCACCGATTTGGGTCCGCTGACCCGTCCCTTGCTGCTCGGCCCCACGCGCAACCTGAGCATCCCGGAATGGATGAATCCGGTGGCGCATGGCACGGCGCCCAACCGTTCCGGTCTGCTGACGCTGGCCGCTTCGGGCGTGAGCGCGCATGGGCCGCAAGGGGTTCTGGCCTTCGACGTACGCGGGCATCGGCTGATGGACCCCGACATGCTCGACACGCTGGTACTGACCATCGACCTGGTGAAATCGCTGACCGGTCCGCACGAAGTAAGGATTGTGCCGACCGGCGCCTACGTAACGTTTCCCGCAGCCGCGCCCGTCGCTATCATTGAGCCTGACGGCTCGACGGTCAAAGCTGGACCGGGCTACGGAGGGTTGATCCGTTTTCGTCCGCTCTACGCGGGCCGCTACCAGATCAGCGCCGGGCCGCGCCGCGAAACCGTGTACGCCAATTATTTCGACGCGGCCGAATCGGAATTGACGGTCAAACCCGCATCGGAAAACGGAGCTCCTTTGTCCAAGGTGATAGATTTGGATTCCGGGGTCAGGGCGCGCCGAATCCAGCCGCTCACCACCGCACTTGCCGCATTGGCGCTGCTGGCTTTCCTGTTCGAATCGGCGCTCCTGATTGGGCGCGCACTCAGGGGAGGAGTATCGCTTGTTTGAGCGTCCGCTGCTGCTGTGGCTTCTGCTGCTCGCGCCAATGGTTGCGGCGCCGGGATGGCTCGGATGGCGCAGTACGCGGCGTCTGGGGAGCGCGCTGGCCGCGGCGCTGCGGCTCGCATGCTTCGGCGTGCTGGTGGTCGTAATCGCCGGGCCCCTGATTCCCACCCGCGGTCGCGCGCGCGGACTGGCGGTGGTGGCGCTGCTGGACCAGTCGCGTTCGATCGCGCCGGACCAGCGGGAGTGGATGCAGGCTCAGATCGATCGGCTGCGCGCCATGATGGGTCCGCACGACCGACTTGCCATCGTGGACTTCGGCCGCAACGCTCAGCTTTCCGCGGGTCTGGATAATCCACGGGTGATCCAGACCAGCGCCGCCAAAGTCGACGCCGGCGCCACCGATATTGCCGGAGCGCTGACCGCCGGCAGCGTCGTGTTTCCGCCCGAAGCGGAAAAGAAGATGCTCCTGCTGAGCGACGGCAACCAGACCCAGGGCGACGCGATGGCGGTGCTGCCGGCGCTGGTCGAGCAAGGCGTGCAGGTGTTTACGCAGGCGCCGCCGGCCACCGCGCGCAAGCGCATCGCGATCAGTTCGTTCGAAGCGCCCGACCCGGTCCGCGCGCATCTCAATTTCGCCCTGCAAATCGCGATCGAAAGCGACGCCGACACTCCCGTACAGGCGCATCTGGAGTTGCTGCGCGACAACACCGGCGTGGCCCGGCTGCCGGTAAAACTGCTGCCCGGACTCAATCGTTTCGAGCTGCCCTATCATCTCGATCAGCCCGGCGCCTATGTGTTGAGCGCTGAGCTGAGCGCCGGCAGCGGTTTGGAAGTGGTCAACCCGCGCGCCGAAACCACCGCTTCGGTCATCGCCACGCCGCGCGTACTGGTGGTCTCCGGGGACCGCCCGATGAGCCTGGTCAGCGCGCTCAAGCTGCGCGACTACCGCGTGGATATCGTCACCCCGGACCGGCTGCCCAAAAGGGCTGAGGAATATCTCGGCTACCAGGCGGTGATTGTGAGCGATGTTTCGGCCGCGACCATGCCGTCTGATGTACAACGCGCGCTCAATCAATACGTGAGCGACTTCGGCGGCGGTCTGATTGCGACCGGCGGGATGCTGCGCGACATCGCATTTAGAAAGACCCCGCTGGAAAGCGTTTTGCCGGTCAGGCTGGTGCCTCAGCCGCCGCCGCCCAGCCGCGAGCCGTTGGGCATCTATCTGTGCATCGACCGGTCCAACTCGATGAGCTACAACTCGCGCTATCCGGCCGTGCGCGACGGCGAACGCATCCGCTACGCCAAGCAGGCGGCGATTGCGCTGCTGCGCCAGCTCGACGACAGCGACTACGTCGGCGTGATCGCGTTCGACTCGCAGCCCTACGTGATTTCGCGGCTGCATCCGCTGGGCGTGGATCGGGCGCAGCTCGAACAGCGCATCATGCGGCTGGAACCGGGCGGCGGCACCGACTTCAAGGAGGCGCTGGAGATTTCCGCGGCGGACCTGATCGAAAGCGGCCTGTCGGTGCGCCAGATCATCCTGCTGACCGACGGCGACACCAACCGCCAATATCACGAACACGACCAGCTCATCGCCGATCTCAGCCGCGAACGGATTCCGGTCTCGACCGTGCGTATCGGGCCGGATCAGGCCAATCTGCGCCTGCTGGAGGATTTCGCCGAAGCGACTGGCGGGGTGTTCTACCGCGTGCAGGACATCGAAAAGCTGCCGCAGCTTTTCATCCGTCTGAGCCGCCAGGCGATGCAGACGCCGCAGCGTCAATCCAGAATCGTGGCCGACCCCAACAACTCCATCCTGCGCGGAATCAAGGCCGAGGACGTGCCCTCGCTGGAGTTCTTCAACGTGACCGAGCCCAAGGACGGCGCCAGCGTTCCGCTTTATATCCAGCGCAACGGCCGCAACGTGCCGCTGCTGGCGGCGTGGCAATACGGCCTGGGCCGCAGCGCGATGTTCGCCGCCGACCCCGATTCACTGGGGACGATCGGCTGGATCCATTGGAACCGCTACGCCGAATTCTGGTCGCAACTGGTGAGCTGGACGATGCGCCAGGGGCAGGCCGGTCCGTTCGATCTGCGGGTTGCGGCCACGCGCACGGGCGACCTGAGGATCCAGGCTGAAAGCTCGGGCGCGGTCAGGGCGGGCGACCTGCTGGTGCGCATCAGCGGACCGTTCGGCGCCGGCTTCGACGTTCCCTTGACCCAGGTGGGCGACTCGCTCTACCGCGGTGAAGCTCCGGCGTTGCCCGGCGGCAAGTACAAGGCGCAACTGCTGCGCAAGAGCGGCAAAATCGAGCAGGTCCTGGCCACCGAGCCGTTCGCGGTGGCGGCAACGCGCGCGGCCGACGCCGACGAGCTGAGCCTGCGGCCGCCCAATCTCGAGCTGCTGCGGCGCATCGCGGCCCAGAGCAACGGCGGCTTTGACGCGCCCCTGCACCGGATACTCCGGATCACCGGCGGCACCATCACGGTGCATCGCTCGGCCGCCCCCTACCTGATTCCACTGGCAATACTGCTGTTGTTGGGGGAAGTGTTCGTTCGTCGTTGCCTGCTCTGACCCGCGTTGTAAACTGGAACCGGGGGTTGCCTGAAATCGGCGGCGTCAAAATAGCGATGGATCGGGTCAACAACAAAACTCTGCTTAAACGCGCGCTGCGCAGGCGATGCCCGGTCTGCGGCATGGGGGCGATGTTCCGCTCCCATTTCAAGATCAACAAGACCTGTCCGGTTTGCGGCGTGACCTTCTGGCGCGATCCGGGCGAAGTGCTGGGAGCGATGTACTTCGACTGGGCCGCGGCGATGGTGACCTTTCTGGTGCTGTGGGCGCTGTTCGCGTGGCTGACCAACGTTTCCGAGTTGATGCAGTTTGTCATCCTGAGCGCCGCCGCGGCGGGCGCGGTCGTGATCGCTTATCCATGGAGCCGCAGCTTGTGGACGGTGCTGGTCTACCTATCGGGCGGCATCGAGCGGCCGCCGCTGCGCGTACTGCCCGGGGGCAGTCACGAATCGCCTCCCTCGGTTGCGCACCGGATATCGGGGGGGCGCACCGCGCGCCTGCGCCGGTTTCATCGCCGCTAGGATCGCAGCTTGCTGCGCAGGCCGCCCAGCCGCTGTGCGGCCAGGGCGATGGTTTGGTCGCTTTTGGAAAAGGTAAAGCGCAGCATCCGCCGGCCCAGTTCCGGGCGATGATAAAAGCTCGATCCGGGCACCGCGGCCACGCCCACCTGGTTGAGCAGAAAGTCGGCGGCGGCGAAATCATCGGCAAAACCGAGCTCGGCGATATCGGCCATTATGTAATATGCTCCGGCCGGCTCGCGGCATCGCAGACCGGCGCCGGACAGCGCGTTGAGCAGTGTGCGGCGTTTGCGCTCATACATCTGCTGCAGGTCAAGGTAAAACGATTCCGGCAGCCGCAAGGCGTACGCCCCAGCCTCCTGCAGCGGATGCGGCGCGCCAACGGTCAGAAAATCGTGGACCTTGCGAATCGCGGAGGTCAGGCGTTCGCAGGCAATCGCGTACGCCAGCCGCCATCCGGTTATTGAGTAGGTTTTCGACAAACCGCTGATGGTGATGGTGCGATCGGCCATCCCCTCAAGGCTGCCGATCGAAATATGGCGGTTGCCGCCATAAATGATGTGCTCGTAAATTTCGTCCGTAATCGCCAGCGTGTCGAAGCGCCGGCATAGCTGCGCGATCAGTTCGAGTTCGGCGCGCGAGAAAACCTTGCCGGTCGGATTGTGCGGCGTGTTTATGATGATCGCCTTGGTGCGCGGCGAAAATGCCGCGCGCAGTTCGTCCGCGTCGATACTGAAGCCGGGTTCGTGCAGCGTGACGTAGCGCGGCGCGGCCCCGGCCAGAATCACGTCGGGGCCGTAGTTCTCGTAAAACGGTTCGAAGATCACCACCTCGTCGCCCGGATTGATAACCGCCAGCAAGCTCGCGATCATCGCTTCGGTGGCGCCGCAGGTCACGGTGACGCTGCGGTCGGCGTCGCATTGAAGGCGGTTATAGGCGCGGGCTTTGTCCGCGATCGCGCGGCGAAAATTGGGCGCTCCGTGGGTGATCGCGTATTGGTTGAAGTCCTGGTCGATCGCGCGTTTGGCCGCCGCTTTGATCTCCTCCGGAGCGGGGAAATCGGGAAATCCCTGCGCCAGGTTCACCGCCCCGCAAGCCAGCGCCCGCCGCGTCATCTCGCGGATCACCGATTCGGTAAAGAAATTGGTCTTGAGTGAAACGTCAGTCGGCATCGCGTCGCGAGTCTAACATCAATTGATCTTCGCGATCACCTCGTTGGCGACGCTTTCCATCGCGCGGGCGATTTCGTCCTGATTCCATTGCAGTCCGAAGAGGGTCGAGGGAAAGGTGATTCGCGTCACTCCCAGATCGCGCAGGCGGCGCGCCGATTCCGCCAGCTTGCGCCATCCGCCGAACCACGTGCTCTTGTCCGCCGAGCAGTTGAGTTCAAGCTCGTCCGGGTTGCGGCCAATCCGGCGGCATTCCTCCCTGGTCATCTCCCATGCGCGCAGCGCCTCTTCGGCCGACGCCGCCGGCATCAGTCCGTCGCCCAGGCGCGCCGCGCGTCTGGCGTTGGCCGCGGAATGGCCGCCGATAAAGATCGGAATATTGCCCTTGACCGGCTTGGGAAAGCTTTTCAGCGGCCCGAAATTGAAATGCCGGCCATGAAACGACGACGGATTGTCGCGCCAGATGATGCGCAGGGCCTGGATGATTTCGTCGGTGCGACTGCCGCGCGTCTTCCAATCGATGCCCAATGCGTCGAACTCTTCTTTGAGCCATCCGGATCCGACGCCGAAGATCACCCTGCCGTTGGACAGCACATCCAGGGTGGCGAGCTGCTTGCCGATGTACAGCGGATGATGCAGCGGCAGGATTACGATCACGGTGCCGAGCTTGAGCCGCTGGGTCAGACCGGCCACGTAATTCAGCACCGACAGCGGCTCGGGACAATCGAGGTCCATGTCACCGGGATATTTGCCGTCCGGACTGTAGGGATAACGCGACTGGAAGGAGGTGGGAAAGGCGACGTGCTCCGGCATCCAGATCGATTCGTAGCCCAGTTCCTCGGCCTTGGCGGCGAAGAACTTCACCGCGTCGGCGTTGAAGGCCGTGGTGGAAAAGATCGAAAATCCGAGTTTCATCAATTATCGCTCCGATGTATTGCCGAAAAACAGCGCCGTGAACCCGCTGGCGGAATTTTGACAGTTAAGCGCGCCACGCTGCGATTCGGCCTCGGGATGTGGGAAGTCCGGAACTCCCGGACGCTTCAGTTGATTTTCGCAATCACCTCGTTGGCCACGGTTTCCATCGCGCGGGTGATCTCGTCGGGTTTCCATTCCAGCGCGAACATCGTGGTCGGCGCCGAGATCCTGACCGCGCCGATATCGCGGGCGCGTTTGGCCGAATCGGCCAGCTTTTTCCATCCGCCCATCCAGACTTCCTTTTCGGCCGCGCAGCCGAATTCGATTTCCGCCGGATTGCGGCCGATGCGCGCGCATTCCTCTTTCATCATCCGGTAAGCTTCGGCCGCCAAATCGATCGTGCTGCCCGGCATCAAGCCGTCGCCCAGCCGCGCCGCACGTTTGGCGTTGGCGGGAGAATGCCCTCCGATCACGATGGGGATATTGCCGTTGACCGGTTTGGGAAAACTTTTGACCGGGCCGAAATTGAAGTGCCTGCCGTGATAACTGGACGGGTTGTCGCGCCAGACCGCGCGCAGCGCCTCGATGGCTTCGTTGGTGCGGCTGCCGCGCGTTCTGAAATCGATTCCCAACGCGTCAAACTCCTCCTTGAGCCATCCCGACCCCACGCCGAACAGCGCCCGCCCGCCCGAGAGCACGTCCAGAGTGGCGAGCTGCTTGCCGATATACAGCGGATGGTGCAGCGGCAGGATCACGATGCTGGTGCCGAGCTTGATGCGCCGCGTCAACGCCGCCGCGTAGTTCAGCACCGAAATGGGCTCGGGGGTGTCCAAATCGATATCGCCCGGGAAGCTGCCGTCGGCAGTGTACGGGTACTTGGAACTGAAGCCGACCGGAAAGGCCACATGCTCGGGCATCCACAGCGAGTGATAGCCGAAGACGTCGGCGCGGGTGGCGAAGAACTTCACCGCTTCGGCGTTAAAGGTGGTCGAGAAAATCGAAATTCCAACCTGCATACGCGCTTCCTCCAGGGCGACTCGCGATGATTCCACGAGGCGGCGCTCAAGCGCAAACCGGGTAAGCGGCCGTATCCGAAAACGTAGCTGGGCGGGCGGCTCCGATGCCTTTACGCTCGCGGACAGCGGCGCTTATTGATTAAAATCTGATGAAACCAGGGCCCCAAGGGTAAGACGCCGGCAGCCGAAGTAAACAGGAGTAATCCGATGGCCGCAACGCCGATGGTCCGGAAGTGGAGTAACCTGCGCATCCATCACGCGCATCGCCATCCCCAGGTCCGCAACATCAACGAGATCCAGCCGCTCACTTTTGGCCAGCGTGTCGCCGACCGGTTCGCCAACGTCATGGGCAGCTGGACCTTCATCATCATCCAGACGGTAATTCTCGCTTTCTGGGTGATGATAAACGTCTTCGCCTACGTCTGGCGCTGGGACCCCTACCCGTTCATCCTGCTGAATCTGGCGCTGAGTTTTCAGGCCGCTTACGCCGCCCCGATCATCATGATGTCGCAGAACCGGCAGGCCGCGAAAGATCGCCTCGCCGCGGAAAACGATTACATGATCAACATCAAGGCCGAAGAAGAAGTGAAGGCGATAATGCTGCATCTCGAACAGCAGGACGAAATGATGATCGACATCCTGCATCACCTGGAAACCCAGCACAAAGAGATGCTGGATCGGCTGGCGCCTCCCAACGGCGCGTCCGAATAAGCTTCAAGGCAGGCGGCGCCAGCCTTCACCCTGGCGGCCGAAATCGAACAATTTCGGATGCAGAATCTCGGCGAGTATCTCGGCCGATTCCGCCAGCCGCGGACCGGGCCGGTTGAAGTAATGGTTGCCGTCGGCGACGTATACGCGCCCGCTGCGGACGGCGGCCAGCCGCTGCCATCGGGGATTACGGCTGAGCGCGGGCAGTTCCCGCAGCGAGCGCTCGATGCCGAAGCCGCAGGGCGCGATCAGGATTGCGTCCGGATTGGCGGCGGCGAGCTGGTCGAACCCGATGCGCGGCGAATGCTCTCCCGCGCGGCCGAACAGGTTGCGTCCGCCGGCGATTTCGATCAGCTCAGGCATCCAGTTGCCGCCCGACATCAGGGGATCGATCCATTCGATCGTAGCGAGGGAAGGACGCGAGCCGGCGCCCGCCGCACGCTCCGAGATTCGCCGCATCCGCTGCCGGATCGACGCCGTGAGCTCTGCTCCCTTGCGCTCGACGTCAAGCGCCGCGGCCACGCGCTCGATATCGGCCACAACCCCCTCCAGCGACGCCGCTTTCAGCGATACGACCAGCGGGCTGGGGCCGTTTATGGATTGGGCCAATGCGGCGTTGAGTTCGTTCTCGCTGACGGCGCAGACCTCGCATTGCGACTGCGTTACAATCACGTCGGGCCGCAGCGCCATCAGCTGGTCGGCGTCGACCCGGTACACGGAAAGCGCGTTTTGCAGGATCGATTTGACCCGCCGATCCACTTCCGCGCTGGCGCCTTCGGGGTCGAATCGCGGCGCGGTCAGGGCCGGCAGCCGCTCCACCCCGGGAGGATAGTCGCATTCATGGGATCGCCCGGCCATGCAGTCCTTCATCCCCAGCGCGCAGACAATCTCAGTGGCGCTGGGCAGCAGCGATACGATTCGCATCATGGACATCAACTCCGCTTTCGCGGTAACTCTATCAAATGAAGGGGGCGCCGGCACACAGGGGTCAAGCACCGGGCAGTGCCGGATGTTGCAGCCAGCCGAGGTAAGTATGGACACAGAGATTGTGGAATTTCTCAACACACTGGGCGAAGCGGAGCGCGCCGGCGGGCGCGTGTTGCACGAGTTGGAACAGGAAGCTGCGTCCCTGGAACTGAAGGAGCTGCTGCGCAAAACCGGACACGACGAGGGCTACTACGCCGGCCAGATCGGCGCGCATATCCGCCGTCTGGGCGCGGAACCCTCCACCCGCACGGGCGATTTCGTCGAAAAGGTCCACGCGTTGAATGATTTGAAGAGCAAGATCGAGTTGCTTAACCGCGGCCAGCGCTGGGTTATACGGAAAATCGAGGAACGCCTGCCCGCCCTCAGCGACGCCCAACTTAAAGCCTTCCTCTTGATCATGGCCAAGGGGCATCACATGAATATCCAGGCGGTGGAGGAGGCGCTGCAGTCGGGCTGGATCTGATTCGCACCCTCTTTCCCCATATCGGGCATCCATTTTGCTCCTCATACCCGAATCGGCCGCGCGGCATCCTTTGAGCCTCGGCGGTGGAGATTCGATGAAAGGCAACTTGCACTGATGGATCGCCCGTGGCATTCCCTTGCCATCGATCGGGTCGCGGCTGAACTGGGGACGGATACCGCCCGCGGCCTGGCCGCCGACGAAGCCGCGATGCGGCTTGAGCGCGACGGCCCCAACGAAATTCGCAAGCCGCGCAAACAATCGGCGTGGCTGATGTTCCTGCGTCAGTTCGAGAGCGTGGTGATCTGGGTGCTGATCGCGGCCGCGGTGGTGTCGGTCGGGCTGGGCGAGCGGCTGGACGGCAGCGCGATAATCGCGATCGTCGTTCTCAACGCGCTCTTCGGGTTCGTCCAGGAATACCGCGCCGAACAGGCGGTCGCGGCGCTGTCGCGGATGACGGCGCCGCGCGCCCGCGTGATCCGGAGCGGCCAAAGCCACGTCATCCCCGCCGCCGCCATCGTGCGCGGCGACCTGCTGGTGGCGGCCGAGGGCGACCTCGTCGCGGCGGATGCGCGCCTGCTCGACGCCGCGATGCTCAAGGTCAATGAAGCTCCGCTTACCGGCGAGTCGGAGCCGGTAAACAAGCAGACCGCCGAATTTGCCGCCGATGCTTCACTGGCCGACCGCAGGAACATGTTGTTTTTGGGCACCAGCGTGGTCAGCGGCAGCGGCACCGCGATCGTGGTCGCGACCGGGATGAACACCGAGCTCGGCCGCATCGCGGCGCTGATCGAAACCGCCGACTCCGGCGAAACTCCCCTGCAGCGCAAGCTCAACGCGCTGGGCCTGCGCCTGCTGTGGGCCTGCCTCGCCATCGTGGTAATCGTGTTTTTGCTCGGGCTGCTGCGCAAGGACTCGATGCTGGAGTTGTTTTTGGGATCGGTCAGTCTGGCTGTGGCGGCGATTCCAGAAGGGCTGCCCGCCGTGGTAACGATCGCGCTGGCGCTGGGCGTGCGCAAGATGGTCCGCCGCCGCGCCCTGGTGCGTCGGCTGCCCGCGGTCGAGACGCTGGGCAGTGTGCAGGTGATCTGCACCGACAAAACCGGCACGCTCACCGTGGGCGAAATGACGGCGCGCCGCCTGGTCACCGCGTCGGGCATCTTCAACCTCACCGGCGAGGGCTACTCGACGCGCGGCGCGATCCTGACCGACGGAACCGCAGTTGACGCGGACAGCGATCCGGTGCTGTCGGACCTGTTGATCGCGGCGGCCGCCTGCAACGACGCGCAGTTAGCCGTGCGCGGCGGACACACCTCGATCGCCGGCGACCCGACCGAAGCGGCGCTGCTGGTCGCCGCCGCCAAGAGCGGTATCACGCGCGAGCGCGTCGAGGCGGAAATGCCCCGTCTGGCAAGCATTCCGTTCACTTCCGACCGCAAGCGGATGACCGTGGTCCGCCGGCGCGGCGGGAACGCGTGGGCGTTCGTGAAGGGCGCGCCGGAAATGATCATTGAGCGCTGCACCAGAATTCGCGCCGTTGAGGGCGACGCCGCGATGTCGGCGGTCGACCGCGCCCGCATGCTTGAGGCCGCCTCCCTGATGGCCAACGACGCGCTGCGCGTGCTCGCCCTGGCCCATCGCCCGCTCAATTCCGCCTGCGAATCTCCGGAGTCGATCGGCGATGGTGAACCGATCGAACGCGGCCTTACCCTGATCGGGCTCGCCGGTTTGCAGGATCCGCCCCGTGCCGAAGCGCGCGCGGCAATCGCTCGCTGTAAGCGCGCCGGCATCCGAACCGTGATGATCACGGGCGACCATCGTGAAACCGCCGCCGCAATCGGGCGCGAACTGGGCATCGTCGAGCGCGGCGGCCAGGTGCTGACCGGCGCTGAATTGGAGAAGATGAGCCGCGATCAGCTGACCTCAGCGGTGGACCGCATCTGCGTGTACGCGCGCGTGACGGCTGAGCACAAGTTGCGCATCGTGCGTGCCTGGAAGGCGCGCGGCAAGGTCGTCGCGATGACCGGCGACGGCGTCAATGACGCGCCGGCGCTCAAGGAAGCCGCGATCGGCGTTGCGATGGGCATCGCGGGCACCGAAGTCGCCAAGCAAGCCGCCGACATCATTATCACCGACGACAACTTCGCCTCGATTGTCGCCGCCGTCGAAGAGGGCCGCGGCATCTACGACAACGTGGTCAAGACGCTCAACTACCTGATGGGCGGCAATGCCGGAGAACTCACCGTGATGCTGGCGGCGGCGCTCGGCGGATGGCCGCTGCCGCTGCTGCCGATTCAGTTGCTGTGGATCAACCTGATCACCGACGGGCTGCCGGCACTGGCGCTGGCCACCGACCCCATCGAACCCGGCGTGCTGGCGCGGCCGCCGCGCGACCCGAATGCGGAAATCATCAACCGCGCGTTCTTCGCCCGCCTGGCGCTCACCGGATGCCTGACGGCGGCGGCCGCGCTGGGCGCGTTCGCGTGGGAGTACTACTCCAACGGCGACGTGGCCAACGCGCGCAACGCGGCGTTCTCCGCGCTGGTCATTGCCGAGCTGCTGCGATCGTTCGGCGCCCGCAGCAACGTGCGTACGGTGTGGGAGGTAGGGCTGTTCTCGAACATGCGGCTGTTCCTGATTGTAACCGGCAGTTTCGCGCTGCAGATGGCGATCTACCGCTGGGCTCCGCTGGAAATACTGTTCGACGCCAGACCGGTATCGGCGGCGATGCTCGGCCGCTGGATATTGCTTGGGATGTTCCCGTTGTTGGCGCTTGAAATCGGAAAACTGATCTCGCGCCGCGCCGCAACGACCGGCAACCCGGGATAACTTCGCGCCTTTTTACCAATGCGCGGCCGCCGATGCCGCGCGGCTGAGGAAACCGGCTGCCGGAGCGGTTTTCCTGTGCTAACAGTCTGTGCCGATTCTCATCCGACGGAAAACAACCGCATGACGACGCTCGAACTCCATCCATTGATTGCGGCGGGTGTGCTGGCTTCCACCGCCACCACCGACGCGGTTTACGTTCTGTTCAACGCGGCGGTGATGGCGCGCCGGCCGGCGCGGGCGGCGAACTGGAGCGGACTGTGGTATCTGCTCTCGGCGTTCGCCGTAATCAGCTACACCGGAAATCCCATCTACGTGCTGTTTGCCGCCGCCGGCTCATGGATCGGCGCGTTCTGCTCGGTCCGTTGGCTGCAAAAACGCGGCGCCGAACCCGGCACGAATGCGCCGCTGCGGCACGTGCGGCCGGGCAGCACCGGTCCGCTGAACTAAACGGGCTGCTCAGGGAAAAATGTCTCGCGCACGTGATTGGTATCGTTGTATTCGCGCGCCTGCGCGATGCGGCCGCCCTCGAAGCGCAGAAAGAAATGATACCGGTTGTTATAATGCTTGCCGTTGCCGGCGATGGTGTCGGCGCGCGCCTGCACCGCCACGTGCGGCCCTTCGGCGACCACCGTGTCGAATTTCATGTTGAGCCCGTTGGGGAACCAGCTCTTCATGATTTTCGGAAACCACTTCAGGAACTGGTCGCGTTTCTGCACCTTCACGCCCGGCGCGCGCATCATGAATTCAAATTCGAAATCGTCGGCAATCAGGCCGGCGAGCACGCCGGCGTCGGGATGGTTCATCTGGTCGAGAAACGCCAGTGCGCGTTGCTTTTGGGCGGCTGCGTCCATTCTACTTCTCCCTGCAATGAGCGGGCGCAATTATAGGATTGGCGCGAGCGGGAAGTCCACGCCGCCGCCTCACGATGCCCTGCGCAGTCCCCGCAGTGCGATTCTTTCGATCAGCAAGCGCCAGAATCCGGATTGCGACAGCCGCCGTTCCAGCACCGGCCGCAGGCATCGCTTGCATGTGGTCGACAACCGGCTCACACCGTGGCCGGCGGCCACCGCGATATCCAGCTCGTCGATCCGCCGCCATGAGCCGGGCTCGATCTCGTACAGCACCTGGTCGCCCGGCCGGATGATCACCACACTGCGCACGCGGCTTGGACCGTTGAACGTGCGCACCCGATCGACTCCCGGATGGCCCATGTTGTGCCATTCGATCTGACTGGTGGTTAAATCCGCCTTGCGCGGATTTTCGCAGACGGCGCATAGATGCATTATGCGTCTCCACGCCGCCGCCGCGCGGACGGCGGCTTCCAGTCTCATCGTTTTAACAAGGCGCGGCCGAAAATGCAAAATGGAGCGAGGCCGGACTGGTCAAAACGGTTGCGCCACAGCATGATTTGAATCGTTGCCCTGGGACCCGATGCCCGGCATACATAGGGTCAGGCTTGCTTGAGTAATTAAAAGTGACGCTAAGCGTTCGGCTGAACTCCGCTTTCACGGCCGCGGATGCCTCCCGCCCGCCGTGCGGGATTTCGCGCGGGTGAACCAGTTCGCCGCACAAACCCTGCTCCTGCTTGAAATCGCGGGCGTGAACGTCTTGCTCAGCGGCGACAATGCGGTCGTGGTCGGGATGACGATCCGCAACCTTTACACCGGGCGGCGCAGGTTGGTTGCCGCCGCGGGAATCTTGATTGCCGTGACGCTCCAAACCGCGGCGACCTTCAGCGTTGCGCGGACGCTGCAAATCCCCGCGGTGTCGCTGGTAGCGGCGGTCCTGCTCTGCTCGATCGCCATCCGGATGTCGCGCGGCAACCGGCAATCGGCGCCGCTCTCTCCACCCAAGCGCCGGGGCCGCGGCATTCTCGCTTCGACCGCCGCCGTCGCCGGCGCCTACTTCGCCATGTCGCTCGACAACATTTTGGCGGTGGCCGCGGTCGGACGCGGGCATCCGTGGCTGCTGATTATCGGCCTGCCGCTGAGTTGCGCCGCGATAATTCCCGCCAGCCTTCTGATAGCAAATCTGATGCAACGCTATCCTTTGATTTTAACCGCCGGCGCCGCGCTTGTGGCCTGGGTCGCGGGCTCGATGCTGGCGGCGGCAGCGTCGCACTTTTATCATTTTTCCGGCGGCCGTCCAGCGCAGATCGCAATTCCCTCCTTAACCACCGCCGCCGTTATAACCTCTCCTTTATGGTGGCCGTGCCGGGACCGCCAGCCCGCGCCGAAGCTTCGCCAGCGGGGCGGGGTTGATCTGAAATGAACCCAACACGCATCCGGCGCCAACGGCTGCGCGCCTGCCCCCTCCATAGCGCTGCGACGGGCCCGTTTCAAAGTTAAAGGTCTGCGCTGTTGCGCAATTGTAACTACCCAGCCAAAGGTGATACACGGCGGAAGATTCACCGATGCCGGTGGGCGGCCGGGGCGTGACCGTTCGCACCCAGAGCGGCCCGTCTTTGAGCATCGCGGGATTTACGAATGCGGATACGATTGGGCGCTGCATCAGGGATCATTTTTGCGGCCTGGCTGGTCGCGGCGCTGTCATCCGCGCAGGCTCCGCCGCCCGAAGGCGTACGCGTGCGCGAACTCGGCCCGATTGGGCCGCATTGGGTATTTCTCGTCAGTCCCGCCGGCGCCGATAGCGAGCTTTCGACCAAAATTGAAATCGTCGACGGCGACTCGCTGCAACTGCTGGGTTTGCTCACCGGCGGCTTGCTCAGCACCGCCGCGCTCTCGCCCGACCGCAAGTTCATCTACATGGCCGACACCTTCTACTCGCGCGGATCGCGCGGCGATCGCACCGATGTCATCTCCATTTACGACGCGCGGCGGCTCGCGCCGGTGCACGAAGTCGTAATTCCGGCCAAACGCCAGCAGCACATCCCGCCCGACAGTTCGGCGCTGACGATTACGCCTGATGGCCGCTTCCTGCTGGTTGCCAACCTGACGCCCGCAACTTCGGTCACTGTGGTGGATGTCAACTCCAACAAGGTTGCCGGTGAAATCGACACTGCCGGATGCGCCGGAATCGTGATGGCCGGAGCGCGCCGGTTCAATTCCATCTGCGGCGACGGCGCCTTGCTCTCGATCCGCTTCGATGACCGCGGCAAGGCGGCAGCTTCCAGACGGATGGCCAGGCCGTTCTTCGATCCGGAAAAAGATCCCGTGTTCAGCGTTCCGGCGGTGATCGGCAAGCGCGCGTATTACGCGAGCTATCACGGCATGGTGTATCCGGTGGATTGGGAGGCGGACCCGCCCATAGCCGGCGCGCCATGGCCGATGCTGTCGGGGGAGGATCGCAAAGCCGGATGGCGTCCGGGCGGATACCAACCGCTGGCCGCCTATGCGCCGGGCAAACTGATTTACATCCTGATGCATCAGGGCGGCGAATGGACCCACAAACAGGCGGGAACCGAAGTCTGGGTCTACAACATCGAGCAGCGCCGCCGGGTGGACAAAATCGTGCTGCCCCGTCCCGGCAGCGAAGTTTACGTCACGCCGGATCGCGACCCCCGGATGTTCGTCGTCTCGCTGCCGGAACTCAACGGACCGCCCAGCGCTCCAATCCTCCAGTCGTTTTCCACCGCAAGCGGAAGGTACCTGGGAGCGCTCGATCAACTGCCGGGATTTCCGCTGTGGATTTTCGGGCCCGCCCGAGCTATGTGAACACGAGCGGAAATGGACGCGCTGGTTGAACGGATAACCCGCACGGTCGCGATGCGGACTTCGCGCCGGGGAATCCTGGGAATGCTGGGCAGGGTTCTGCTCGGCGCCGCGGTATTGCCGCTGCTGCCGGTGGATCGTATTTCCGCTCGCGCCAACGCCGCTGCTGCTGACGCGGGAGAAGGCGACCCGTTGAGTTGCGATTACTGGCGCTATTGCGGATTCGACGGCTCGCTGTGCGGATGCTGCGGCGGGAGCACCACCGAGTGCCCCCCCGGCACCATGATGTCGCCCACGTCATGGGTCGGCACCTGCAAACATCCGCTGGACGGCAAGGAATACATAATCGGGTACCGCGACTGCTGCGGCAAAGACAATTGCGGCCGATGCTTCTGCCAGAACAACAAGGGTGATATGCCGCTGTATCGCACCCAGCTCGATAACGGCGTCACCTGGTGTTTCGGCACCTCCAGTTACGTGGTCAACTGCACCACGGCGGTTAAGCTGGGACTGAAGAGCTGAAGCGCGGCGGCTTGACCGCATGCTGACCAGATCGATTCTATCCGCGGCGATGGTCGCAGCATGCCTGACGGTAGCCGCGCCGGCGGCCGGCGACAGCCGCGGCGCGGCGCTGTTCACGCAACATTGCGCCGTATGCCATCAGGCCGGCGCACAGGGGATTGCCGGGATGTATCCGCCGCTGGCCGATTCCGTGGGCGGCTTCGTCCGGTCGGGTGCCGGCCGCGCCTACCTGGTGCACGTGCTGTCGTTCGGCCTGAGCGGGGCGATCACCGTGCGCGGCGGGCGTTACAACGGCTTCATGCAGTCGTGGCCGCAGTTGAGCGACGACGATATCGCCCGGCTTCTCAATCACGTGCTGACCAATTTCAACGCCGCGGTTCTGCCGCACGATTTTACCCGGTACACCGCGGCTGAAGTAAAACGCGATCGCGCCCGCGCGATGACTTCAAGCGATGTTTACCGCGAGTTGCAGACGCTCGGCGCCGCTTCGGTCAAAGCCGACGCAAAGTAATATGAAGCGGTGGGCGTTGCTCTCGATTGCCCTGCTAGCCGCCGCATCGGCTCGCGCAACTCCGCCCGATCAGCTCTACACGCTCAATTGCTGGGGATGCCATCAGCCGCACGCGCAGGGGATTGCGGGCAGCGTGCCGCGCCTGGCCAATTCGATGGGCTACTTTCTCCATCTGCCGCAGGGACGCGAGTACCTGGTCGAGGTGCCGGGCGTGGCCGCCTCCCCGCTAAGCGACGGCGACATCGCGCGCGTGCTCAACTGGATGCTGTTGACGTTCAGCCGCGCTGAACTGCCCAGGCGCTTCGTTCCTTACACCGCCGCCGAAGTCCACAAGTATCGTGCGCATATTCCGCCTGACGTGATCGAAACGCGGCGCCGACTGTCAACGAAACTCAAAGCAATGGGTTTCGAGGTGTCCCGGGACGGCAGGTGAATTCGGTTGATGGGGGCGCAATGCCGCAGCGGTGTCGGACACCCGCTTCGACGCATTGAAGATGCCTTGGGCGATCGAAGCCCTCGGCTCCACTCCACCCACGGCCGCCCGCCTCCTATTACGTCATCATGAATCCTCTACTCCGCGGCGTCCGCGCGCAGGTACTCCTGAATCGACGCCACACCGAGCTGCTTGGCCTGCAGCAGGCTTTCCAGATGCTCGCGGGTATTGACCAGGCCTTTGGCGCGGACTTTTCCCTTCTCGTCGATCAGCACCGCATACGGAAGCTTGCCGATATGGAAGGCCATCCCCAATTCCGCGGACAGCACGTACGGATACTCCTCCAGCCCGTGCGACTTGACGAACCGCTCCTGCTCCGCCGAATCGCCGTCGCTGGCGAAGACCAACCGTATCCAGGACTCGGCTCTGGCAATCGCCTTGATCGCGGGAAGCAGCTTTTTGCACACCGGACATCGGGGTGAGACGAACATCACCAACATGCTCCTGGCGGCTTGCGGACGCCCGATCATCACCGGACGTTGGCGGATGTCGGTCAGCTCGAACACCGGAGACGCATCGCCGATGGCCGGTCCGCGATCGATGGTAAGGGCGCCCATCGGCGCGATGCGCTCGTGCAGAACCCCGATCTGCCGCACCAGCGCGAATACCACGGCAGCAAGGCATAGCAGCGCCGCCCACGATACGATCTGCGAAATCAGCAGGGCTTCAACCACGCATCCGCTCCAGCTCGCCTATCCAGAAGGCATTCGCGATCAGGTGATTCATCGATGCGTACAGCGCGGTCAGCGTCGCCGCGCCGAACACGACCGTAATCGCGTCAAGCATCTGCAGCGGACGGACGCGCTCCGGTCCGCCGATCGCCGCCGCGGCGGCGATCAGGATGGCGTTGCGCGCCAGCAGCCATCCGCTGAGCGTCTGGCGCAGCGCCGCCCCGAAGCATCCGCAATCGATCTCGCGCCGTCCGCGCGCCAGGTTTATAGCGATGGCGGCGCTGAACATCGCGATCAGCAGCGCCGCTGCGATGGCGGCCGGCTCGCGGGTGGCGGAGATCAGCAGGCCAATCGCGGCGGATGCTTCCAGCACCGGCACGACCACCGCCGTCAGCCATGACCATCGACGCGGCAGGATGCGATAATTTTCCACCGCGGCGGCAAAGCGGCTGAGTGCGGCCAGTTTGATCGCGGCGGAGGACGCGAACAGTATCGAAAGCGCCGCTGCCAGTGTCCATTTCAGCGCAGGATCCATCGCCAGCTTTCATATAATGCCGGCGGCTGCTTTTTTCCATCGAAAACGCGGTCCGCAATGGGGATATCGGAACCAGGCACGGCGCACCGGGATGAGCGAAAATTCCGAAGTGTCGGGCGGGCGCGCCGCCCATCCGAGGACAACATGGAAGCTCCAGCAACAGAGGGGGCGGCCGTTTTGAGCTGCCCCACTCCGTCGCTGAATTCAACCGCACACGGAAATCGGCCTCATTTCGGCGGCTTGGGGCCCAGCGGTTGGGTCGGGCCCTTCCTGACCGCGGCGAGACGGCGCAGATGCGGCTCCTCGCGCTGGCGCAGGTACTCGCGGAACTCCGGCAGGCTCGCGTACAGCTGCACGAAACCGCTCGGGCTGATGCGGAAAATATGCGCCTGGGTGGCGGCTTTTACGGTAAATTGACGCGGCAGATTGCGCCGCAGCAGCGCTATGTCGCCGAAATGGTCGCCCGGCCCCAGGCGGTCGATGATTTCGCCGCCTCCGTCCGCTTTCTCGGCGATCAGTTCGACCGTACCCGATCGGATGACGTACACGTGATGCCCGGGGTCGCCCTGGCGGAATACGATCTGGCCCGCACTGAACTCCTCCAGCACCATCGCGCGCTGCGAGAGCATCGCCACGATCACGAACAGGACGATTCCAATCACGATCAGTCCCTGCGCCGCGCCAAATCCCAACAAAATGTAGGGATTGAGCGTAACCACCGCGGCGATTCCAACCACCGCCACGGTCGCTATCATGACCTGTGCCGCCGCCAGCACCCGCGCGGGCCAATCGCCCCGGATCAGTTCCTGGATGGGCGCCATCTCAACTGGCCTTCATCGCGGCTTTCGGACGGCCCGGAATCAGGTGGCCGGGCACGTGACAGTCGGTGCACAGGGTTTTATCGGTAAGCAGGTCCCTGGCGACGACTCCGCCCGGATCGGTATGGGAATCCTCCTTCATGAACTTGCGCGCGCCGTTGTGGCATTTAAGGCACAGCGCATTGGGAAACGGCAGGCTCATCTTGATCGGAACCGTGTACGTGCCGGTCAGCTCGCGCCAGGCGTCCTTGAGGCCCAGAAGCTTGGCGCTGAAGGTGCCATGCACGCCGTAATTCGCGTGGCAGGTGTAACATTCTTCACCCGGCGCGAAGCGGTCCTGGTAATGGGTCGCGGCCAGCGACTTGCCGTCGGGCGCGGTCAGATCGCGCACGTACGGATCCATCGAGGCATGGCACGACGCGCAAAACCGCTCCTGTTTGGAATATTCGAAGATGGTGAAGTTGCCAAACGGCAGCAGGAACAGCGGGAAGATGCACAACCCCAGCAGATGCAGCCACAGCGCGTTGCCTTCAGTCTGCCGCCCCCGATAGACGATGAGCGAGGCGCCGATGCAGCACAGTATCAGAAGGCACAGAACGAAGGTGAAGACGATGTTCCATTCCAGCGCCGTTCCCCACTCGAGGAACACGCCGTGAACGCCTCGCATCTGATGCCAGACTTCGGTGAACATCGATTCGTACGCTGTGCGGCGGGGACGGCCGCCTCGCTCCGCCCATGCGCGGCAGCGCGCCGCGCCGGCATTGCGCCTATTTGGCCAGGGATCGGATGAACGCCAGCAGGTCCTGGATCTGGGCCTCGGTCAGTTTGCCGCCAAACGGCGGCATCACCGGCGAGCTTCGAACCGCCTTGCCACCCTTGGTGATGATATCGACGATCTCCTTATCCGACCATTGTTTCATGACTACCGGCCGGGTCCAGTTGACCGGACTGGAAGTGGGATGGAGTTTCTCCAGGTCGGGGCCGTTGCCCTCGCCGTTCTTGCCGTGGCAGCGGGCGCAGCGTTCGGCGTAGATTTTCGCGCCGGCCGCGGCGTCGCCCGCCGCCCGCGCCGGCTCAACCGATACCGCAATCGCCAACAACAGCATCAGGATAAGCCCAAGCATCCTGCCTCCTTGCAAACCAATGATGTAAAAGTGCCCGCGCCGGTTGAATCAGGCGCGCAGCGAACCGCACAGGCGTGACCGATGCCGCACCGCGGCGCGGCATCGCGCTCACAGCGCCAGGGATTTGGCCACGGTCTCGCGATGAATCGGCGCGTTGCCGAAATTAGCCTCGCCGGCCAGGGCCCGCCGATGGAACAGATGCATGTCATGCTCCCAGGTAAATCCGATTCCGCCATGCACCTGGATGGCCTCGCTGGTGACGTTCTTGCCCATGTCCGAGGCGTAGGCCTTGGCCATCGGCACGGCGGTCGCCGCTTCGGCCACGCGTTCATCGACCGTCCAGCAGGCGTAATAGGTCAGGGAGCGGGCGTTCTCCACCGCGACCATCATATCGACGCATTTATGCTTGATCGCCTGGAAGGCGCCGATCGGTTTGCCGAACTGCACGCGGGTTTTGGCGTAATCCACCGACATGTCGAGGGCGCGCTGCGCGGTGCCGACGATTTCCGCGCACAGGCCGGCGACGGCGATATCCAGGGTGCGGCGCAATATCGGCCATCCCTGATTCTCCGCGCCCACCAACCCGGCGGCGTCGACCTCAACGCCGTCGAACTTCAGATGGCAAAGCCGCCGCGTCATGTCCACGGTTTTAAGCTGCGTGACGCTAAGCCCCTTGGCGTCGCCCGGCACCAAAAACAGGCTGAGCCCCTGCTCGGGATTGGAGGCTTGCTGGGTGCGCGCTGCCACGCCGATGCAATTGGCGACGTGAGCATCGGGCACGAAGAGCTTTTCGCCTGACAGCACGTAGCGATTACCTTTCTTTTCCGCTTTGAGCGCGATGCCGCCCGGGTCGAAACGGCCCGAGACTTCGGCGATCGCCAGCGTGGCGAGCAGGTCGCCGGCGGCCAGCTTGGGCAGCAGCTCCTTCTTCTGCGCCTCGGAACCGCCCTCCAGGATGAGCGGCACGCCGAGCAGGGCGGTGGCAAAGAACGGTCCGGGAAGAAGCGCTTTGCCCGCTTCCTCCATGATCACGGTGATATCGAGAAAGGTGCCGCCGGTGCCGCCGTACTGTTCGGGAATCAGGAGTCCGGGCCATCCGAGTTCGACCAGCTTTTGGTAGAAATCCTGGTCATGAGCGGTATCGTGCGCCATCATCTTGCGCACAAACGTGGTCGGACAGTTGTCGGCCAGAAAACGCCTGGCCGCGTCCCGCAGCATTTCCTGCTCTTCAGAAAACCCGAAATCCATCGATGCTCCTCCAACCAACCGCGCCTGCGGCGGTATCCTTTTCAGCTACCTGCAAACATACAGCGGCGCAAGCCCGCGCCGCGCGGTCAAAAACCGATGCGGCCGAAGAATTGTTCCAGCTCCTTGACCATCGCGCGCGGGTTGTCGCCCTGCACGGTATGGCCCGCGTCTTCGATCCGGACCCATCGCGCATCGGGCAGCGCCGCGGCCAGCTTCTCCGCGTTGGCGTCGGAGAACACGTCGCTCTTGCCCCCGCGCATCACCAGCGCCGGGCACTCGATCTTCCTGACGTCGTTCCACAGCGCCCGGATCGCTTCCATATGATCCTCGATCCTGCTCATGCCCGAGCGCATCCGGTTGGGGTCCCACTTCCAGGTCCATTTGCCGTTGGGCAGCTGACGCAGGTTATGCTGCAGGCTGCGCCGCAGCAGAGTACGATCGCGGCGCGGATTGAACTGCATCGCTTTGTCGATGAACGCGTCGATCGATTCCGCTTCCGGCGTGTCGCGGATGAAATCGCCGATACGCCGGGTGCCGCCGATGTTCAGCTCGGGGCCGACATCCACGATCACCAGTCCCGCCAGGCGCTCGCAGCCGCGGCCGGCATAGACGATCGAATTGAGACCGCCCATCGACTGCCCGATCATCACGGTGCGATCGATCCCGAGTTGGTCGACAAACCCGGTGATATCCTCGCAATGATGCTCATGGCTGTATTCGTCGGCCCAGTCGCTGTCGCCGTGGCCGCGCTGGTCAAGGGCCAGGCAATGATAGCGGTCGCGCAGCGCCAGGCATACGACGTCCCAGGTGTGGGCATTAAGCGCGCCGCCATGCAGAAAAACCAGGGGCGGCCGGTCCTCATTACCCCAATCCAAATAATGCAGACGCAAAGCGCCCACTTTGATGTCCCGATCCTCGGGCAGGACGATTTCGGAGACCCGCACGCCGGAGATTTCGACGGCCATTTTCAGGTGTTCGAGTTGTTCGGCAGGATCCATAGGGAGACGGCCTTTCACGCGAGATAAGCTGCGCGCGCTTTCTTATAACAACCGTTTGGTGGCTCGTCCAGAAATGCCTCGGGTGTACCGCGTCCGCGAGCAGCCGGAGAGCGCAAAGGCTTCGGTCTTGACGAATTGCACCGGGAGGCCGCGCCGGCAGCGGTTGCACCGATGCCGCAAGTCTTCCGGAGCCGGCAGCGGCGCGCCGAACCCGACTTATCCGCGCCGGCGCCTGTCAGTAACAGTTAAAAATGTCCGCTCCATAAGCAGTTAAAGATGTCCGCGCCAGCGCCTTGAAAAATTTGCGCAGGTATGTTTACTAGGCACATTGTTCCCCCTACCGGCACAGTTTCGGGGAGATTCGCTGCGCCTGCGCGGGCGGCGCAGGTGGCGGGTTGTCGGTCGCGGGGCTGTCCGTTGGGGATATTTTGCGTGCTGTCCGGCTGGCTCAAAACGCCGCCGCCGGAGGCCAGAAGCGAGCGGCTAAACGGTGAACGTCCACAATTTTGGCGAGCTGGTCCTGCGCTTTCGCCGCGCCATCGGCGCGGTACTGATTGCCGCCACCCTGGTGATGGCCTACTGGGCGGCGAAGGTGAACATTTCCACCCGGTTCATCGACTTCTTCCCCGCTGAGCACAAAAATGTCGTGCTCGCCAAACGCTTCCATCAATTCGGTGGCGCACAAGCCCTGGTGTTGATGCTCCAGGTCAAACAGGGCGACATCTTCAATCTCGATACGCTGCGCAAAATCCAGGAGATCAGCAAGGAAGTCGACTGGCTGCCCGGCGTCAACCATCAGGAGGTGTTTTCGCTTTCCTCCTACCGGATCGCTTACGCGCAGGCGGTGCCCGGCGGACTTAACGTCAAGCCGTTCATGTATCCGTCGGTGCCGGAAACCGACGCTGAAATCGTCGCACTCAAGCAGCGCATCTTCGCTCATCGCGAGCAGTTGCGCCATCTGATCAGCGACGACAACAAGAGCACGCTGATCAGCGCGTCGTTCAACGAGGACGGACTGGACTACAAGGAGTTGTTCAAGCGCATCCGCCGCATCGTAGCCGCCAACCAGGACGCGCGGCACGACATCTATATCGCCGGCGAGCCGGTGGTCCGCGGCTACGATTACTACTACCTGCCGTCGATCATCGGCATCTTCGTGCTGGCCTGCCTGATTATCGTCCTGGTGCTGTACGCCAACCTGGGAGCGTACACCTCATGGTGGGTTCCGGTGCTGACCGGCTCATGCTCGGCGGTGTGGGGCATGGGCTTTGTCGGTCTGATGGGCTACGGGTTCGATCCTCTGATGCTGGTGGTGCCGTTCATCCTGACGGCGCGCGACATGAGCCACGCCATCTCATGGCAGCGCCGCTATTACACCGTGCTCAACGAACTGGAGGATCGGCGCGCCGCGTGCGTGAAAACCGCCAACCTGATGCTGGTTCCGGGGCTGGTCGCCATCGCGGCGGATATCACCGGGATCGTCTTCATCTCGTTCTCCGGGATTCCGGTGCTCGATCATATCGCGCGCGCGGGCACCGTATGGCTGGGCGCAAGCCTGCTGATGGTGTTCGTTTTCCAACCGATCCTGATGAGCTATCTGCCGACGCCGCGGCATACGTGGAACTTCGAGCGCAATCGCGAGTTGGCGCGTCATCTGGAACCCTTTGTGGAACGGATCGTGGAAGTGCCGGTGACGCCGGGATGGACCCGCAGGCTGCTGGTTTCGGGCGCCGCCGGCCTGCTGATCCTGGGCGTGGTATCGGCGCTGAAAATCCAGGTCGGATACAACCATCCGGGCACTCCGCTCTACCGGCCCGACGCCAAGGTCAACACCGACGCCGAGGCCATCGGGCGGAAATTTCCGGTCGATGAGGGATGGGTGCTGCTGACCACGCCGCCGTATCCTGACGTGCAGTCGGTGCTGGCGCCCAATATGCTGCGGCTGGCCGACCACATGCGGGCGTTTTTGCTGCGCGACCCCGCCGTCAAGCAGGTCATATCGTTCGCCTCCACCGTGATCTGTCCCTTCAACCAGATGTTCCACTACGGGCATCCGAAATATTTCGGCATCCCGCACAATCCGCAGCAGGCCGGCAACCTCTGGTATCTGTTCCTGGGCGGCACCGCGCCGGGCGACATGGAGCATTACATCTCCAACACGGAGGCCAAGGAAACCTGCATCCGGGTCATGCTCCGCGACCATACGGCGCCGACGCTGGACCGGATTCAGCATCAGATTGGCGCGTTTCTGAAGGCGTACTCCGACGGCAAGCCCGACTATTCCAGGATCCTGGTGAGCTACATGGCGGGTCCGGCCGGCTTGTACGCCGCCGCCGACGAAGTCCTGTACCGCGTGACGATGGTCAATATCGGCCTGGTGCTGGTCTGCCTGTTTATCTTCTGCACCGCGCTGTTCGGATCGTGGCTGGCCGGATTCCTGTTCGTCTTTTCCTGCGTGCTGGCCAATTTCACCGCGTTTATCTACATGTACCTGTGCGGAATCCAGCTCACCATCGATTCCGTGCCGGTGATTTCGCTCGCGATCGGTTTGGGTATCGATTACGGCATCTCCACGGTTTCCTCGATGCGCGCGGAAGTGATGGCCGGGCATCAACTGGATGACGCCATACGGGTGGCGCTGAAGAATGCCGGCGAGAGCGTGCTCAGCACGTTTTGCGTGATGATGGGCGGAATTCTCCCGTGGGTCTTCTCACCCGCCCAGTTCCATCATCATATGGGCATGCTGCTGACCATCCTGCTTGCCACCAACGTGCTGGCGGCGATCTGGATCGTGCCCGCGTTCATCTCGTGGTCGGGGCCGGGATTTATCACCCGCCACGAATGGTCGCGCGAAGACGCTATCGAAAGACGCATCGCCCCCGCGGAAGGCCTCGCGGTGAGCTGATTCGCCCTTCCCCCCGCGGTTTTTACTTGATCGCGACCGCGTTGGGCGGCGAGGCGATGCCGCCCTGCAGGTTCAACGGAGCCGACACCAGCATGAACTCCGCTACGCCGTCGCGCGCGCAGTCAGCCGCCAGTTCCTCGAGGTCGAACATCTCGCCCAGCGGCAGGCCGAGCAGAAACAGCGCGCGATGGTGCAGGATGCCTTTGCCTTCGATGGGCGTCGGCTCCACGCCGGGGCAGTCGGATCCGATCGCGGCCGCGCGGTTGTCCCACAGCCATTCCACCAGCTCCGTGCTGCGTTCCACGCCGATCGATTTGCGCCTGGCAGCGCCGCGTTCCTCGATCGAAGTCTTCAGATAGGCCTGCATCCATCCGGTGCGCACCAGCACGATTGTGCCCGGCTTCAGTTCGGCGCCAAATTCGCGCCCCGCCGCCTTCAACTCCGCGGTCGAATAGCTCTCGTCGGTGAGCGGATCGGGTACGCGGCCCCGCTCCGTGCAGTAGCGAAATACATCGATAAGTACGCCCCGTCCCACGAATTTATTTTTCCATTGGTCGATGCCGAGTTTGCCGCCCGGACCGCTTTTGATTTCGTCCAGGCGGGTGCCGTTGTAAAAGAGCTTGTCGCGTTTGCGCCCGTAATGCGCGTAGCCGTCCCACTGACTGCCTTCCTGCGTGTTGTAGTTGTCGAGTACGTCGTCGAGCGCGGAGAATCCGACGTCGAAGTAATCGCGGATGCTGTGCCGGACGGGTTGGCGGATGGGCGGCGGCGCGGCGAAGCCGATCGGCGCGTCGAGCCGGAACACGCTGCCCTTCTTCACCAGGGCGGCGGCCGCGACTACTCCCTCAGGAGTGAGAAAGTTCAGACATCCCAGCTGATCGTCGTCGCCGAACACGCCCCAACTCGATTGCGGCGGCGCTCCGGGTCTGACCGGCAGTTGCGCGAATCTGGGAATACGCTTCCAATCGATCCTGGCCATGTTCAATCCCCTGTAAGGCGGCTCGCCTTGTTGTAGGGCAGCCGCGTTCGGGCGGCAACCGGAAAGCCCGGCGCCGAGCCTTGCCGTGCCTGCGCGGGCCGTGATATGGCCGTCTCAAACAAGGAGTGATTTAAGGTGTCCGGCGAAACTGTCTACATCGTCGACCAGATTACCGCCAAACCCGGAATGGGCCGCGCCTTCCTCGACACTTACATGCAGCGCTACGCGCCCAACGCCAACCAGCGCGGGATGACTATGGAGCACACCTGGGTCGCACCGCCGGTATGGCTGGATGACGGCTCCAATACCCTGTTCTTCGTCTGGACCGTCAAGGGCGGCGCCAAAGGTGTGTGGGGATCGCTGATCGAGGGCCGGCGCGGCAACGCGCTGGACGAATGGTGGTGGAAAGAAGCGGCGGCGATGATCGTCAATCGCGAGCGCTTTTTCCTCAGCAACCCATCGGACATAGCGAGCCTGACCAATGTTTAAACTAACCCGGTTGCTTTACCTGCCGGCCGATACCTCCGCGCCGGATCGGCACACCATCACCCAAACGCTGCGCGACGCAAGCGCCCAGAGCCCGATGGTGAAGCGCTACATCCTGGAGCCCACTTTGCCAGGTGTGCTCAACGGCGGCGACTTTATCTGGCATCTGCAATTCGCCGATGAAGCCGCCTATCGCGCCTGCCTCGCCCAGCCCGCCTGGCGCGAAAAGGTCGATCCGCTATTCGATGGCGGCACCTTCCGGAAATATGAAAGCGTCGCATACCAGGGCGGGCTCAGCGGCGGCCGGCCGGTGAAACTGAGCCGCGGCGTCTATCGCACGCTGATAATGACCGTCAAGCCCGGCACCAGCCTGCAGGCAATCGCCCAGTTCGACAAGGAACTGGCCGGGATGCCGCGATACATTTCCTCGATCAAAAACTGGCAACTGAGCCATGCGACCGAGGCCAGCGGATCGCGCCAGTGGAGCCATATCTGGGAGCAGGAATACGAAAACCTCGAGGGCCTCACCGGCCCCTACATGAACCATCCGTTCCACTGGGCGCTGGTCGATCGATGGTTCAATCCGGAATGCAGCCAGTGGATCGTGGACAAAGTCTTGTGCCACACCTATTGCGAGTTTAAAACCAGCGTGCTAGGACCCGGCGCCTAGCCGAGCGGCCGGCCGCGTCAGACCAGCGCCGATGCGCGAAATAAAATTCAACCTGACCTTGCCCATGACCAGCCTGGACAAGGTCAGGCAATATGCCGCGATGGCCGAGGCGCTGGGCTTTTACTCGGTCTCGCTCGGCGATCATCTGTTCGTGCGCGTGCCGCATATGTCGTGGGGGCCGCAGGTGCCGCATCTGGAATGCTTCATGACATTGAGCGCGGTGGCCGCCACGACCAGGCGGGTGCGGCTGGCGCCGCTGGTCGCGGTGATGCCGTTTCGCAATCCCGCACTGCTGGCCAAAATGACCTCGACCATCGACCAGATCAGCGGCGGGCGCTTCATTGCCGGACTCGGTTCGGGATGGTTCAACGACGAGTTCAAGGCATACGGCTACGGCGCCGCGAGCGACGGCGATCGGATCGAGATGATGGCCGAGGGAATCGAAATTCTCAAAGCGATGTGGACCGGGGAGGAAACCAGCTACAGGGGGCGCTTTTACCATATCGAGCGCGCCTGCAATTTCCCCAAGCCGGTGCAAAAGCCGCATCCGCCGATAATGATCGGCGGGGCCGGCAAAAAAGTTCTGGAAATCGCGGCGCGCGAGGCCGACATCGTCAACGTCGTCTCGTCGGCGCCCGCGGCTAATCGCAAAGGCAGGTTCGACAAGGCCCGGCTGCGCCGGCGCATCGCGCTGCTGCATGAATTCGCGCGCGCGGCCGGGCGCGACCCCGCCGCGATCGAGATCTCGGGCTTCCCCTTCGTTTTCGTGTCCCCGGACAAAAGCCAGGCCGACGCGACCGCGCGGAAAATCGCGCAGCGCAACGGCTTTGACGATGTCGATGAGGCGCGGCAATCGCCCGGACTGCTGCTGGGCACGCCGGCCGAGGTGCGGCGCGAAATACAATCGCGCATCGAAGAGTTCGAAATGACCTACTACATGGTGTCGCTGCCCAGCGCGGAATCGGTCGAGTTGTTCGCCGCCGAAGTGATGCCGGAATTCGCCGCGTAACCTTTGCCCCCTCGGCATGCGGCGGTCTCTTCCCGCTTCAGGCAGAGCTGATTTGATCGGCGCACTACTAACGCCTGATACGCAACGAAGGATGTGGCGCGGAAAAAAGACGAGCGCATTCAACCCAAAGGAGAAGCATCCATGATCGGCCTGCAGAAACGTTTGGCGGCGGAGTTTATCGGTACCTTCTGGCTGGTGCTCGGTGGATGCGGCAGCGCGGTGCTGGCCGCGGGGTTTCCACATCTCGGGATTGGTTTCGCCGGCGTCGCTCTGGCGTTTGGCTTGACCCTTCTGACCATGGCTTACGCCATCGGCGGAATCTCGGGATGTCATATCAATCCGGCCGTGACCGTCGGACTGTGGGCGGGGAAACGGTTTGACGGCTCCGACGTCGCACCCTACATCATCGTGCAGGTCGCCGGCGCCGTGGCCGCCGCGGCCGTGTTGTATGTCATTGCCAGCGGCAAAGCCGGTTTCAGCCTCAGCGCGGGCTTTGCCGCCAACGGTTACGGCGCACACTCTCCGGGCGGATACGCACTGAGCTCGGCGATGGTGTGTGAAATAGTAATGACGTTCATGTTTCTGATTGTCATTCTGGGATCGACGGACAAGCGCGTGCCGGCCGGCTTCGCGCCGATTCCGATCGGCCTGGTGCTGACGCTGATTCACCTGATCAGCATCCCGGTGACCAACACCTCGGTTAATCCGGCGCGCAGCACGGGTCCCGCGCTGTTCGTCGGCGGCTGGGCTTTGGGCCAGTTATGGCTGTTCTGGCTGGCGCCCATCGCCGGGGCCGCGCTGGCGGGACTGTTCTATCGATGGCTCGGCGCCGAGGAACCGGAGGTGCAGGCGACCGCCGCGCCGCAAGCGCTTACTCCCGCCCAAGCGCCTGGAGCCTGATACCGAACGGGTTCGATGCGGCAGTGCTGGCGGCGTCAGATTTTGCGGCCCGAGTCGACTACCAGCACCTGTCCCGTCATCATCGCGCTGTCATCGGAGGCGAGGTAAAGCGCGGTGCCGGTGAGTTGCGCCGGTTCCAGGGCGCGGCCCAGCGCGCTGCCGCTGGTCAAGGCCTGGACAAAGGGTTCGGGCACCACCTTTTTGGTCGCCTCCGACATCGTTACTCCGGGAGCGATCGCGTTGACCCGGATGTTGTAGCGCCCGAAGCTCAGCGCCATCGACTGAGTGAGGTGGATGACCGCGGCTTTGGAAATGCCGTAGTAGTCGGCGGTGGGTTTTTCGATCTCCGGCATGTGACCCAGCATCACGCTCTGCACCGCGCCGGGAAAGGCCGCGATCGAAGATATGTTGATGATGGAGCCGCTGCGCTGGCGCTTCATGTAGGGAAACACGGCCCAACTCGCCAGCATCACGCCGAACACGTTGACGTCCATCACCTTGCGGCCGTACTCGATACTGGAATTGCCCAGTTCGAGGTCGTAGTAGATGGCGGCGTTGTTGACCAGGACGTCGATGCGCCCGAAGCGGTCGAACACCTGCTTCGCCATCGCGTTGAGCTGCTCTTCGCTGGTCACGTCGACGCGCAGGGCGGCCGCTCTGCCTCCCCGTTCGATAATCTCCTGCTCGACCATTTTGGTCTGCTCGTAGCGCAAATCGACCACGCCGACGGCGGCGCCCTCTTGGGCAAAGCGCAGTGAATATTCCCGTCCGATACCTTGCGCGGCGCCGGTTACGATCGCGACTTTGTCTTTGAGCCTCATTGGTCTCTCCCCGCTCAATGCTGATGATTTTGGCGAATCGAACAAATCCCCGGGCCTCTGCTAACACAGGGAAGAAATCAGGGTCAAACCCGGACCGCGGAGACAAATCGGAGCGCCAGCTCTGCTAAAAGACAATTTTCCAGTTGCAAAACCCACCGATGCGGGATTAGGATTCGGTCCGCATTCGCAGCCCAGCGGTGCGCATCCGGGAAATCGCGCACCAACAGCACACCGCCGCAAGGCGGAAACAGGGGTAGTGCTATGACGACAGCGGCACGTTTCACGGCGCGGTTGCAGGCTCGGGTTGTGTTGGGGATTCTGCTTGCCTTGTGGCTGCTGGTTGCAGCCGCACAGGCGCGGGCGCAGATGCCCGAGGATCGCTGGAGCATTGACTATTACAAACAGTTGGCAGACGCCAACTCTCCGGCGACGATCCCGCCGGGAACCAAAATCACTTTACAGAATTGGAAACAATATCGTCAGTTCATGCCGTACTGGCTGCAGGTCGCCTATGCCGGCAACTTCCATTTCAAGGTGGGGCCTGAGCCCGAGTACACGATTGATGTGGAGCCGACGCAAAATTATCCGCTGCCGCGCAAATGGCGCGATGATGGCGAAAAATACGGCAGCCAGGTCAGACTGGAGCAGGACGCCAATGGCGGCTGGATCATGAAGGGCTGGGTCGCCGGACCGCCGTTTCCCCATCCCAGCGGACCTAATCATGGGATCCAAGACGTGTACAACGTGTGGTGTTCCTTCCGGCCCTTTGTCATCCATTACAACACCACCGGATTCCTGATCGATCGCTTTGGCAACAAAACCAGCAACAACGCCGACGTCACCTTCTACCAGGTGTCGCATTTGAGCGAACCCGGGATGCCGGTAGACATGCCGTACGGCAAGGGATTTTTCTATGTGGGCCGCTTCCTGGTGCTTACTCCCGAGCAGTCCAAATATACGACCGCACTGCAGATCCAGCCCGACGATCCGCGCGTGGTGCCCAATAATTATGTTTTCCTGCCCTCTCTTCGCCGCTCACTGCGTCTGTCTTCCGCCGCCCGCTGCGCGCCAATCAACGGCACCGACGCGGTAAATGACGACAATGTATGGAACCCTCCCAATTACAAGGCGATCTTCATCGGCACCAAGAAACTGCTGGTGAACGTGCAGGACCCGGCCAAGGCCTACGATCCGCATTCCTACGTCGGGATCGCGGACGCGACTCCGGGCGACTTTCCCGACTGGCCCAAGGCCGGTACCGGACATTGGGAACTGCGCAACATGGACGTTGTTGATTTGGAATGGCTGCCGAGCCTGGGAAGCTACTGCTTTTCGCATCGCATGTTTTACGTCGATCGCGACACCTGGCTGATTCCGTTTGCGGAAAACTGGGACAATGACCAGAAGCTGTGGAAGGAGCTGTGGGAGAAATATGCGCCGATGAAATTCCACGGCGAAATAACCCTGAGTATGCTCGACGGAATCGCCGCTTCGTCTCAATTCGATTGGCAAAACGGCCACATCACCGCGGGCGCCGACGAGATGCCGAAGATCGACGATGAGGTTCCGGGCGAATACAAGGACGCCGCTTCGATGACCAGTCCCGGCAGCCTCGCGCGCATCATGCAATAAGACCGGCGGACGCGGACGGATCCTGGCGCGGTGTGCATCCGCCGGGGCCGGGGATGCCGGCGGTCAGAATGGCGGCCATCGCGCATTTTTTGCCCATTGGGCCCGAATGTGCTTGAATTCGCCTCATGGATAAGCACATCAGCAAGTACGCTGAGACCCGGCATCTCCCCAAGGACGTTATTCACTACCGCGAGTACAAAATCCTGCTGCAGCCCGACCGCTTCACGGCCAAGCACGGCTTTCTCGAATTCTGGCAGCACGCGGCGAAAACGGTAAAGCGCTTGGACCTCAAAGTTGACATCGACCACCACGCCTTCGACAGCCAGGTGCGCGAGGTGCTGTTTTACGACACTCCTGAATTCCACCTCTACAACCACCATTTCATCCTGCGAAAGCGCACCTATTACGAGCAGGGATGGCCGCGGCCGGATCACGAGCTGGTGCTCAAGTATCGCGATTCCGATTTGGGCCGGGCAGCCAGCGTCGACGTCCGGCCGCGGATCGGGGGGCACGATGAAATAAAATTCAAGGAGGAATTGCTGCTCGAGCGCGACCGTCTGGGCGGAATCCGCAGCGTTTATTCGCACGGATGCGTCCTGACGTCGCCGAAAATCGTGCTGGATCAGGGCATCGACAACATCACCAGGGCTTTTCCGGCGCTGCGGCAGATCGACATCAGCCCGGCCACGCGGATGTCGCTGGTCAACAACGTGGCGGTCGAAGAGGTGCAGAATACCATCGGCATCATCCACTTCGGCCATCATTTCAAGGGCAAGGCCACTATCGCGGTGTGGCGCAACCGGGCGCTGGAGAAGTCGCTGGCCGGCGAGTTCGCTTTTCAATGCAAATTCGATGAGCTTGAAGATGTGCCCAAATCCGCAATGCAGCTATCGGAGGAGTTCTACAAGCAGGTGCAGCTGGACTGCGCCGAATGGATCAAGCTGGGCACGACCAAGACCGCGATGGTGTACGGGCTGGGCGGCAGCGGCGTCAGCAACAGCGAATAGACCTCATCGGGGCGCCAGCGCCGCCAGACATCGCTTGACGCTGAACAGCGGATCCTCTCCGCCCACCGCGCCCGGCATGATGCCGATTACGTCCACGCCGGTTGCAGCTAACGCTTCCAGCCGCTCGCGGCATCGCGAGGCCGGACCATACAGCGTAATCGCGTCGAGCAGGCGGTCCGAAGCCGCCGCCGCAAGCGCCGTGCGGTCCCCCTTCTCCCACGCTTTGGCGCCGGCATCCGCTTCGGCCTCAAATCCGCTCAGCCGCAGCAGTCGGTTGTAGTAGGGTAATCCCATATACAGCGCCATCCCGGCGCGCGCCGCCTCTTTGGCCAGCCTGATGTCTTCATGCAGATAAACCTGTGCCGACGTCGCAACCGTTACGATATCGGGGCGGCGTCCGTGACTGCGCGCACTGTCGCGCGCGGCCCCAATCACCTGGCTCAGGCGCTGCGCCGTGCAATGCACCAGCAGCAGGCCGTCGGCCATCTCGCCCGCCATCCGCACCGTTTCCAGCGTCAGCGCACCGAAATAGATCGGGACCGGCTCGGCCGGATGCGGAAACCTGATGCCCAGGCTTTTGGCCCGCTCGCCGCTGAAACTCCGGCGCAGACCGATCGTGTATTTGCGCAAATGATCGCGCGCGTTGCCCATCTCGATTCCCAGTCCCTGCAGAACCGGGCGATGACTGGGTCCGATACCGAGAATGAAACGTCCCTGTGAAGCCTGCTGGATGGTCGCCGCCGCCACCGCGCATAGAGACGGCTCGCGCAGATAGATGTTGGCCACGTTGGTGGCGATGCGCACGCGGCTGGTCGCGGTGGCCAGGATATAGCAGCACAGCATCGCGTCGTTGGCTTCGATGCCTTCGGGCACCATCAGCCAGTCAAAGCCTGATTCCTCCGCCCGCTGCCCCAGATGAACGAGGTCGGGATAAGGGTCGCCGGTATAAAACGCAAGGTTCAGGGCAAGTCTCGCCATCGCATCGGGCTCCGCGTATTTTTTATGGGGCAGACCAGCGTCGCCGCAAAGTGCGCCGCGTGTTCCCCGCCATTGTCGGCCCTTTTGGCCACGCTTCGCAACCGCCGCCGGATGTGTTTTTTTTGCTTGGCGGTTGCGATGGCCTATGCTGAGGCGCGCGCCGGAGAATGGCGCGCTGGAGGTGTCCGTCATGAAGCTTACTCTGACCTGGCTGTTTGCCCGCTCCCCCTTCCATCCCGATCTCCTGACTCATTTCGCGAAGGAAGCGGACCGTCTGGGCTTCGACGCGGTGGAGACGCCCGAGCACGTCGCGTTTCCGGTCGGATTTCAAAGCAAGTATCCGTACACGCCGGACGGCAGCTTTCCGTCAGGCGACGAATTTCCCATTCCCGACCCGCTGCTGCCGTTGGCGTATGTCGCCGCTTCCACCACGCGGCTTAAGTTCGGGACCTACGTGATCATCCTGCCCCAGCATCATCCGCTCTATCTGGCCAAGCAGATGGCGACGCTGGTCGTGCTTTCCAGGGGCAGGACCTTCATCGGTATCGGCTCGGGATGGCTGAAAGAGGAGTTCGATTCTTTGGGTATCGACTTTCACCGCCGCGGCGCGCGCACCGACGAGGCAATCCAGGCGATGCGGGTGCTGTGGCGCGACAATCCGTCCACCTTCCGCGGCAGGCACTTCAATTTCGGGCCGCTCAGGAGTTTTCCCAAGCCGGTGCAAAAAGGCGGCATTCCCATCCTTGTCGGCGGCATCTCAGCGCCGGCGATTCGCCGGGCGGCCCGCTACGGCGACGGCTTTCTGGCCGTGCCCGGGGGTCCGGGTCTGGCCGAACTGATCGGGCAACTGCGCCAGGAATGCGAGCGCATCGGCCGCGACTTCAATCAGATCGAGCTTTCCGGGCAATGCCGTGCCACCTACGACGGCGTGCGCCGGCTTCAGGATCTGGGCATCCAGCGCGCCCACACCCTGATTCCGTTCACGACCGATACCGATGAGATCACGCGCTCGCTGGAGCGGGTCGCCAACGATGTGCTGGTGAAGCTGTGAGAGCGGCGTTCACGCCACGAACGGAAAGATCTTCTCGCCCAGCGCCCGCACCGTCTTCTCGCTCCTGGTCGTGACGATGAATTGGCTTACGCCAAACGCCTTGACGCGCCGGTTCAGCTCTTCGACGCATTTATCCGGCGTGCCAATCAGCAGCATCGGGCAATGCCGCACCTGATCCGGGGTGAAACCCAGCGCGCGCCCGACTCCGTCGACCATTTTGGCCGTGGCCGCGTCCGAATCCGTCACCACGCAGCTTCCGATCAGATTGCTTACCGCGACCGCATTGCGCGGGCGCCCGTTCTTAACGCACTGATCCGCCATGTAGTCGATGCGCTCTTTGAATCGCGTTTGATTGAACTCGGTGAGAAATTTCGGGTCGAATTTACCCGCGCGCCCCAGTTCCCACGTGATGTTGGAGATGTCGGCATGTTTGGCCGCGATTCTGATAATCGGCCGTCCGCCGCCGCCAACCATGATCGGCGGATACGGCTTCTGGATCGGCTTGGGCCACAACACCGCGCCGCGAAGCCGGTAATGCCTGCCGTCGAAATTCGTGACCTCATCGGTCCACAGCGAGCGCATGCAGGTCAGCGCTTCATCCAGCATCTCGCCGCGCGTCTTCATGTCGGGAAACGGGATGCCGCTCATGGTGAATTCCTGCTCGGTCCATCCGGTGCCGATGCCCGCAATCAGCCGTCCGCCGCCGATATGATCGAGCGTCGCCAGCGCCTGCGCGGTGATTATCGGATGGCGAAACAGATTGTTCAGCACCAAATGCCCGATCCGCAGCTTGCGCGTGGCGCCGAACAGGACGGCGGCGCCGGTCATGGCGTCGAGATTGGGTTCCTGCTCCGGATGAGCCCCCGCCTGCGCCAGCATCAGATGGTCGCCGAGGTAAAAAGTGGTGAATCCCGCGCCCTCCGCGGTCTGGGCCAGCGAGGTCAATTTGGCCAGCTCGAGACCGGCGGTATTAACTCCGAAATCCATTAGTCATTCCTCGGCGCCGCTTCGCCGCACGATTGGCGCGGGCTGAATTGGTTGGCTGATGTCAGGCGAAACTGGTCTCGACCGCGGCCGATTCGTCGATGAACGCCTGGAAGGAAAACAACTGCCGGTAGAACACGTCAACGCGCGTCTGATCCGCGCCGTGAACCTTGAACGGATGCCCCAGCAGGCACAGACGGTTCAGCGTGTGATCGGGGTCCGCTTCGCCGTGCGCCTTGATGTTGCGCACCATCTCCTTCCAGGTGGCGTAGTCGCCCTCCAGCGTCCAGTCGGGATCGAACGGCGCGATCTCACTGTCGGCCAGTTCGCGAATCTCCAGGCATTCGAAGCCGTCGAACACCAGGCCGAAGTTCCGATTGCCGCCCGGAACGCCGACAATCCTGAACACGGCGCGCGCGGTGACGAAGCCGAAGTTCTGATACTTGGCGCGCTGCTCGTTCATGCGCGCGGCGAGATGCTCGAACCATTGGGCGGAGGGAAACGATACTGCTGCAGTTGCCATCGCAATCACATACCGGTCAGAACGGGGCGCGCGCCGGAATCAGGCAGCGGTCGCGCCGCGAAAGTCCAATCGAGTCGAGCCGCGCCAGGTAATCGGCGGCGATTTGCGGCCAGAACTCGCGCAGCATGCTCATCCCCTGCGCCGCCGCGTTGGCGCCGCCGCCCAATAAAATCGCGAGCGGCTCCAGCACCTGGGGATTAAGCAGATGATGCTCGGTCTGCATCGGTTCCAGCCGATCGGCCGTCAGATGGAGCTTGACCGCGGCTTCCTCGCGATCGGGACAGTTGCGCAGATAAAACGACATCCGCCGGCAGCCGAAGCTCACGTGCCGCGCGCAATCCTGGATGAGCTGGGTCATCACCTGCCGATCGAACCGGCAGCGGGCGCCCGCCTGCCCCAGCCGCGCCATCGCCAGCAGGAGGCTGTTGAACAGGACATCGACCGCATACACGACGGCGGCGAAGTCGCGCTCCACCTCGCCGACGAATCCGTGCGAGGATTCGTTGCACACCTCGATCAGCCCGGCGCCCAGGGAGTCGATCTGCACGCCCATGCCGCCGCCGTTGGCCATCACGCGTTTGCGCAGCAGCCCCGCCATCAGGTTGTAGTCGAACAGCTCGTAGGCCAGATAGCTCTTTACTTCGGCGAATCCGTAATGAATCAGGCCGTTCCACGGACCCGACGCGTCCGAGCATAGATACAGCGCCTGGATCACATAGGTTGCGAACTGGTCGAAGGCGCGTTCCAACTCCGGCGGTATCGGCGCCATATCCTCCCAGCGCAACTGGCGCGCGGGCCGCAACTGCCGATCCAACGCCTCTTCGGTAAGCTCGGCGGCATGTTCGATCCAGACCTGGTCGCGCCGATCCATCTCGCGCGCGGTGCCGTACTTGGGCGCGATCTTCTCTTCGAGCTCGGGCGGGATCATGCGATGCGTCTTGATGTAGCGCGAATGCATCAGGCGGCGCGCCGGCTCGTTGGTCGGCTCGGGGTTCGCGCTGACCCGATTGATCGCCATGAAGGTCATGCCGATGCGATCGGGTTTGGCATGCCGGCCCCATTCGGTCCATTCGCCGCCGCTGAGCGGAGTGGTGAACCATTCGCCCAGTTGGCCCGAGCGGATGCGCTGGGCTTCCGGATGGTCGTACAGCCGGGCTTTGACTTCCTCGGGCGGCGGCAGCGGCAACGGCTTGTGCCGGCGCGTGGGCGGCAGCGCAAAGGGCGGCGGCAGGCGTTTGGGCGACGATGCCATCGGCTTAAAACGGCGCCTCTTCAGGCAGCATGCAGCGGCCGCGGCGCGGGATACCGGCGCGCTCGCAGCGGTTCATGTATTCCTCGACCGCGGTGGCCCAGAACTCGCGCACCACGTCCCATCCCTTGTTGAGGTTGCCGACACTGCCGGCCGCGAGCAGGGCGAACGGTTCGACCGCGCTGGGCTGCAGCAGCAGGCCGAAGCCGGTGCCGCTGGCTTCGCAGGCGGAGGCCAGATAGTGGAGCATCTCGGAGGCGGCCTCGCGTTCCTGACGCGGCGCGTTCTCCAGATAATACTTGATACGCATGGTGCCGAAGGAAACGTGGCGCGCCTCGTCCTGCATGATTCGGCGGAACATCTCCTTGTCGCACGGGTTGCGGCCCAGAAATTCGCCGAAGCGGAAGAAGTCGAGCACCACGGCCTCGCC
>JAJPJA010000071.1 GCA_021324455.1 Pseudomonadota bacterium
CCCAGCTCCGACAGCTCCTCCCACAACGGCACGTAGTAAGCATCCCACCACGGGCGGTTGGGCGTATCGGCGGGCAGCAGCACCGACTTGAGATTCATCCTGGCAATCCGGCGCGCTTCCTCCACCGCCCATTCGATCGGACCGCCGATCGGGAGTATCCCCACGCCCACCAGACGGTCGGGCGCCGCCGAGCAGAACTCCGCCAGAAAATCGTTGTACACGCGGATACATTCGCGGCGATATTCGACGTCCGGCGCCGCCAGGATGTACATGCCGCAGTTGGGGTAAATGACTTCGGCGCGGATATTGTCGAGGTCCTGATCCGACAGGCGCGCCACCGGATCGCCCGCCCCCGCACGCACGTCGGCAATCCGGTTGTGGTCGTGCCCCTTGATCGGAACGCCTTGGGCTTTCTGATTGGCCATGGTGGCGATCGTGTCGATGAAATCCACCGTATTGAGCCCGTCGATCTGGAAGGCGTCGAATTCGCCGTTATTGCCCCAGGCGCCGGTCTTGGTCACGATGCGCGGCGCGCGGTCGCGAAAGCGCCGGTCCATCCGCTCCAGCCACAGGTTGGCCGGCTCCTGCACGTGACCGTCGGCGGAAACGAATCGATCTGCGTTGTTGTCTGCCATCGCCCTGCTCCCGATTGATTTTCCATGCGCCTGCGGAGCGCTATGTGCCCGCGTGCCGATACTGCCTCAGACCTCCGCCAGACGGTAAAGGCGCGCCGCGTTCTTCCACAGCAGCTTTTCCCGCTCCTCCGGCGTGTTGTGTTTGGTCTGCTCTGCGATCGCGTCCCAGGATTTCGGCCAGGTGGTCACGCTGTGCGGATAATCGGAGGCCCACATCAGGTTGTCGGCGCCGGTGAACTTAACGTTGGCGCAGGCAATCTCGTCGTCCATGAAGGTGAAGTAAATCTGCCGCCGGATATACTCGCTGGGCGCATTGGGCAGCTCCAGCTCCGACCAGTAACGCTGGCGCTTCCATTGGTCGTCGCAGACGCGCTCATAGTAGGCAACCCAGCCGGCGTCGCTTTCGGCGGAAACCAGCTTGAGCCCCGGATGGCGATGGAGCGCGCCGCTGAACAGGATATGCGTCACCGGCTCCATCGCGGCGAAAAAGCGCAGCACGATCCCGGCCACCATCAGCTTGCCGCCAACATCCGAGGTGCCGCGCGGCACATGCTTGCCGGTGGCGCGATGGAAATGCAGCGGGATCTGCATCTCCGACGCCGCCGCCCACAGCGGCTCGTAATACTTGTCGCCGTACAATTTGTCGGGATAGGTGAGGATGAAGGCGCCGCGGCAGTTCTTCTTCGCGATGCGCTCCAGTTCCTTCAATATCTCGTCCATCCCGTCGTCAACCGGCAAAACCCCCAATCCCACCAGGCGCTGCGGATTGACCGCCTGGAATTCGTCCAGGATCCAGTCGTTGTAGGCGCGCACGCACGCCAGGCGCAGCTCGCGATCCTTGATCGCGCTCGCCAGACCCATCCCGATTCCGCCGTACAGCACGCTGCAATCGACCCGATCCATATCCTGGTCGGCCAGATGCGCCCTTGGGTCCCAGTTGCCCTTGCGCAGATCGGAAAACCGCAGCCCGTGATCCTTGAACTCCTTGAAATCCGACTTGCCCGCCATCGCGTCCAGCCCGAAGGAACGCGGTTTGCGCCCTTCCCAGGACCATCCCTGCCCGCCATCCTCGCATTCCACGATCTTCGGCCCGATCTCTTTGAGCGCGGCAGGCAGCCGATCCTGAAAGATATTGGGCGCTTCGAGCACGTGCGAATCCCCCGAAATTGCACTGTATTTCATCGCTGCCAGCTCCAGTTGGTGATTGCCTCAAAGCCTAGCGCGGGTGGCGGTACCAAGCCAAGGCGCACCGTCCCCGATTTTGATTCCACACGATCTCGCCGCAGTCAGCGGCCGTGGACCGAACCGCCGTTGATATGGATGGTCTGTCCGGTCACATAGCCCGCCTTCTCCGACGCCAGCCACACCACGCAGGCGCCGATTTCACGCGGCTGTCCCAGCCGTCCCATCGGAATCGTGCTGAAGATGCGCTGCAGATAGGCCGAATCGCCCATCCGCTCCGCCGTGTTCGCCATCAGTCCGAGTGCGATCGCGTTGAGCGTGACGCCGCTTTGGGCCATCTCGATCGCCACGCTGCGCAGCAGCCCCTCGATTCCGGCCTTGGCCGCGCTGTAGATCGACACGTTGGGCACGCCGCGCGAACCCGCCCCCGAAGAGATCTGTATGACGCGGCCCCACTTGCGCTGCGCCATCCCGGGCAGCACCGTGCGGATACAATACATCGAGCCATACAGATTCAAATCGATATTGAAATGCCATTGGGCCGGATCCGACTGCACGAACGGACCGGCGGCGCCGGCGCCTTCGGGGATGCCCGCGTTGTTGACCAGGATATCGATCGGGCCGAGTTCGCGCTCCACGCGCGCAATACCGGCGCGCACCGATTCCAGGTTGGCAACGTCAAACGGCGCCGCCAGCAGCCCTCCGGCCGCCGATTCAATCTGCTCCAGCGCCGCCTGGGCGCGTTCGGGATGGAGGTCGTTGAGCGCGACCGCAGCCCCCGCCTGCGCGAGCTCCTGGGCAATACCCAGTCCAACGCTGCGTCCCGCGCCGGTCACCAGCGCGATTTTCCCGTCGAGTTCCGCCATGGCTTCTCCCGCAACGAATGATGGCCCAGTGTGTCATGCCTGAGAAACAAAGTTTAGCAGGTTGCGGAAAAAACCAGTTGCGCCTTCATATTGGATGCTGCGCGTTGCGCACCCTGGATTAAAGATGGCTGCTTTCCTTTACTTCTCTCCATCCGGGAGAGACTGGAATGAGGGGAGCAGGTTGCGGAAAATCCTTCTTGCGCAACCTGGTAGAGTCCGACGATGCGTTCGATCCGGCGGCCCTGCGCGCCGAAAATGTCGAACGTGTATCACGCCCCAGCCGCGCCCCGCCGCAGTCAGGCGCCATAAGCCCGCCCAGACCAGCTTCCCTGCGGATAATAACGCCGGCGTGCGGACCAGGTCAGCCAGCAACAACCGGCATACCGCCGCGTTCTCGGCCGCATGTCCGCGCAAGCTCAATACGCATTCGGTTCCATGGCGTCGATCCCAACCGCCCCTCCCTCAATGGTGTGTGTCCTGGGGCGCGGTCCCGGCGACCTGCTCCAGCGCGATCGCGAATTCGTCAGGGTTGAATGAGCGCCCCTCCCGCACCTCGGGCCGCGGCTGAACGATTTTTGTACCAGGGCTCCATTGAACTAGAGGGGATATCCGTCGGGCTATATACCGTCAGTTCCTTTATCCGATCAAAATCGGCATCGCGGGTCGCAAGCGATCGAATTCCATATTCCAGCGCCGACGCCACGAGCAGCGAATCGTTAGTGAGAAGTCCGTACTCGCTCCGAACCCCTGAGCCCGCAGGTGCCGTTGTTCCACAGAGCCGAGCAGCAGGAGATTCGACCGAAAAATTCGGACGGTGAACTCCCAGTACTTCCTCAACGCCCTGACTACTTCGGGTCTGGACCTCAGCGATCCGACAGCGGGCCGCGCCACCAATCCGCCTTCGAAGGCCTCTCTCACCATCAGCCGATGGCACACCTCGCCGATCACCTCTCCGGTCGTCGCGCCAACCAACTCTTCGATGCGGCAGCGTTCGAAGCGGACGCATTGCTCCGAGCCGCCCTCAAAGGCGTAGATGAAGATATTCGCGTCCAGGAGCAATGCGGTTCCGGCGGGAATCTCGGACAAAGCGCGGGCCATCTACGTGTATTCAAGCTCGGGATCTTCGGCAATCCACTTAAGCGTTTCGGGATCGAGCTTTTTGAAGGTGGAGGCGATCTCCCTGATCTCTTTCCACGCTTGTTCAGCGCGCGCGATGCGCTCCGCACGACCCTTCTCGGGCCACTGTTTGCGGGCCAGTTCAGCGAGTTTCGGTTCCAGGTTCGCAAAACGGTCCTTTTTCATGGTGCGTTTAGGCTGCGCCATCAGCGCCTTTTTCGACCGTCCCTTTTTCGCGCGCTTTGTATCAGTCGCTTTCATGATGTGCTTACTCACCTGCCTGATCCGCGGCCCGACCCGATCATACAACCTGCGCGGAGAATCGTTCATTGCCTCCCACCGCGTTATCTCGGCACCGCCAACAGCATAGCATCCAAAAGCCTTTTTTCCTCACTCTGGCGCGGATACAGCGCTGAAAGCGCGTTGGCAAGCCGCAGAAATCCGGGCCGCGCTCCCGCTCGGCCTTGAGCATGGTGCGCAGCGCGTTGGATTTGCCGCTGGCTTGAAGCAACATCGCGATATGCACCCGGTCAAGCGTCGTCATTCCCGGCGCCACGGTCGGGGCTTCATCCGGCGTGGACTTGCCACGCACTTTTGACTTTACCCCGGCGGCGGAGCGATTCTATGTCAGCGCGTTTAAGCTGCGCGCCTCAAGTCGGAGGACAACTCGTGGCCTACGTGCAGAATTCCAAATCGGCGGCAATCCGCGCCAAGCTGAGTCATCCGGTGATCGACTCCGACGGCCACAGTTTGGATTACCGGCCGGCGCTGATCGACCATCTGAAAGCGGTCGGAGGCCCGAGTATCCTGCAGGGTTTCGCCGCGCAACTGGCCTGCACCCAGATGGATCCGGCATGGTACCGGCTCGACGCGCAGGGCCGCCGCGAGCAGCGGGCGCTGCGCACGCCGTGGTGGAACGTGCCGACGAAAAACACTCTGGACCTCTCCACTTCGATCATCCCGCGCCTGCTGCGCGAGCGGCTGGACGATATCGGGCTGGACTTCTCGGTGGTGTACGCGGGCGGATGCCTGCTGCCGATCCATTTCGACAATGACGAAATTCGCCGCGCCGTATGCCGCGCGATCAACAACCTGCATGCCGAGGTGTTCGCCGAATGCGCCGACCGGCTGACGCCCGTCGCGGTCATCCCTATGCATACGCCGGGCGAAGCAATCGAGGAGTTGGAGTATGTGGTGCGCGAACTCAGGCTCAAGACCATCCTGATGCCCAGCTTCGTGCGCCGCCCGATCCAGGCAATCGTGCGCAGCAATCCCGAAGCGGCAGCCTATGCCAACTGGATGGACACCTACGGCATCGACAGCGACTACGACTACGATCCGGTATGGGCCAGATGCATCGAATTGGGCGTGGTGCCGACCTTTCATTCGCACGGAATGGGATGGGGCAGCCGGCGCTCCATTTCCAACTACGTCTACAATCACATCGGCCACTTCGGCGCGGCAGGCGAGGCGGTTTGCAAGTCGCTGTTTCTGGGCGGGGTGACGCGGCGCTTCCCCCGGCTTAAGTTCGCCTTTCTGGAGGGCGGTGTGGGCTGGGCGCGCAGCCTTTACTGCGACCTGATCGGGCATTGGGAAAAGCGCAACCGCAGCGCGATCGAAAACTACAATCCGGCCTATCTCGATCGCGAACTGTTCATCAGCCTGTTCGAACGTTTCGGCCAGGGGCTGGAAAAATACGGCGACCCGCGCGAAGGCATCGACTTTCTCGGAATCGGCGAGGACCGCGAGGCAATCGACGAATTCGAGCGCTGCGCCATCGCGCACAAGCAGGATATCCGCGACTTGTTCGTGCCGCACTTTTATTTCGGCTGCGAAGCCGACGACCCCGTCACCGCCTCTGCGTTCGACGCCAAGGCCAATCCGTTCGGCGCGCGGCTGGGAGCGATCTTCGGATCCGATATCGGCCACTGGGACGTGCCCGACATGAACGAGGTGACGGCGGAAGCTTACGAGCTGGTCGAAAAAGGCATCATGGGGGAGGAGGACTTCCGCGATTTCGTGTTCGCCAACCCGGTGCGTCTGTGGACCGCGCTCAATCCCGACTTCTTCAAGGGCACGGTAGTGGAATCCGCCGCCGCCGCAGTGAAGTCGGCTTAGCCAGGCGGGTCTATAGCGTTTTCCGGGCCGCCGAAGATTCGGGCGCATAGGGCGTGCGCCGGCCATACCCCTGTCATCAGCATGGCTGCGATCGCCAATTGGATGCGGGCGCCGGGGCTGTTGGCCGCGACGGCGAAGGTTGCGATCCAGACCGCCAGCGGCGCGGCTACGGTCAGGAGCAGGCCGGCCCTTCCGCCGCCGATTACGAACAGGCCGGCGCGCCCGGGGTACAGACGCCTTAGTTTGACCAGCGCCGCCATCTCCAGCACCAGCGCCGCCATATAGAAGGTTACGTCCAGCGTGACCAGCGCCATAAACCCCAGCGGCAGCAGCATCGTGCATACGGCGCAACTGGCGACGATCGCCGTCCAGGGCGTGCCCTGACGCTCCCACATCCGCGTCAACCCGTTGGGCAGGAAGCGTTCATGCGCCAGCACGTAGGGCGTCCGCGACACCCACAGCATCGCGGCCTGGAACACCGCCAGGGCGCTGACCATGCCGCCGGCGGCCAGCGCCGACCCCAAATATACGCCGCCCAAACGCTGGCCGATACGCGCAAAGGCACCTGTGGTCCAGCGCGCGGGATTGGCCACCGCCGCCGTGCCGACCATCAGCGGCAGCAGGTATCCGATTACCACCAGCGGCAGCACGATGGCGACGGCGCGGACGTAGTTGCGCTGCGCGCCGCGAATCTCGGCCGCAACCACGCTGAGGTTTTCCCATCCGCAGAAATTCCATATGACGACGGCAAGGGCGGCGCCCAAGGCGCCAAAAGTGCCCGATCCTGGCGGAATCGACGGCGGCAGGCTCCAATGCCGGAGGGTTGCGGCGCCGGCAATCACGAACGCCGCGAAGGGCGTCAGCAGAACCGCGGTCAGCAGGATCGAGGCGCGCCCTACCGGACGCACCCCGAGCAGGTTCAGGCCGCCGCATATCCAGACCATCGCGGCCGCGATCAGGAATCCGGCCAGCGGGCCGGCAGGAACCAAAAACGCCAGGTAGGAGGCGAACAGAACCGGATAAATCGCCATATCGACCCCGGTATAAAGGATGGTAAGATAGGCTTCGGCGAACCCGGCAAACGATCCGAACGCCTCCTTGACCCAGAAGTAGAACCCGCCTTCGACCGGAAACAGCGCGGTGAGTTCGGCCGCCATCAAAGCCGTGGGAAGACTGACTGCCGCCGGCACCAAAAGGCATAGGAGCAGGGTGATGCGGGCACCGCCCGCCGCAATTGCATCTTCGACCCCGTATGCACCACCGCTGATCGTCAGGTACATTACTGCGATGAGCGGCAGCAAACCGATTTGGCGGCGGCCCAAGCCGGGGTGGGACGGCCTGGCGGGAGCAGACGCGGCCCCAAGCTCGCGCGGCGCGCTTGAGTTCACGGCCGCATCCATGACGGCATGATACCTGCCGTGGCTATAATCGTCGCGATCATCTGTGGTTGTTTATCCTCAGGCGGGTACGGGAACCAAATGTGGGGAGAACCTAAGTTGACCGTCGGAAAAGGCTGTGTTAACCAGTGAATTGGGAATCACTAGTTTTTGTTTTTTCGATGAAATGGCGCGGTAAAGCATCGCTCGCCGTGCTGGTGGCAGGCTGTGCGCTGCTCGCCGCCTGCACCAACGTCACTCCCCCTCCTTCCGGCACCGCTGCAAGTTCCGAGGCGGCTCAAAACACCTCCTTTGATGGCATTCCACCCGTGCGCCTGCCCGCCGACGCCGCACCGATGGCTGATTTCCTCAAAGCCGAAGTGGCCAGCGATGAGGGCGACCGCAAGAACGCGGTGATCTTTTACCAGGACGCGTCCCAGGCCGACCCTCACAACGCGTCGCTGCATCTGAAACTGGCCTCCATTTATGTGCGCGACGGCGATCTTAAAAAGGCGCTGGAGGAAGTCAACGCCGCCCTGGCGCTCGACCCAAACATGCTCGACGCGCGGCTGCTCGCGGCCGGATTGAAATCGGCCACCGGCGATGAAGCGGGCGCGGAACAGGAGTATCAGCAGGCGCTCAAGATCGATCCGAAAAGCCAGGAGGCCTATCTGTATCTGGGCACCCTTTACGCCAAGCAGGGCAAGTACGATGCCGCGCTGGGCGTCTTCCGCAAGATGATCGACATCGATCCGCATTCGTTCCTGGGCTACTACTATGCCGGACGGGTGGCCGCGGCGTCGCAGAACTATCCGCTGGCGGAGGACTATTTCCGCCAGGCGCTTAACCTCAATCCCGACTCCGAACTGGTGCTGATGGATGTGGCGCTGCTGCGCGAGCTGGAAGACAAGCCGCAGGACGCCATCAGGATCTATCAGAAGATACTGGCCGCCGATCCGGCCAACGATACCGCGCGCAAACGGCTGGCGTCGCTGTACGTCGGGCAGAAGAAATTCGACCAGGCGCTGACCGAGCTCAAAAAGGTCGAAGGGATGGAGACCAACCCCGAAGACACGCGCATCAAGATCGGTCTGCTCTATTTCGAGCGCGGCGATTTCGAACGCGCCGCCACCGAGTTCAACCTGGTGCTGGGCGCCGAACCCAACAACACCCGCGTCCATTATTACCTGGGTACCGTGTACGGCGAGATGAACGAGCCCGAAAAGGCCGAGGCGCAGTTCGACCAGGTCCCGCCCGATTCGGACCATTACATCGAATCGCGCATCCATCTCGCCTATCTGTACGACAAGGACGAGCATTACGACCAGGCCCTGGCGGCGCTGCAGCAGGCGCTGGATCAGAAGCCCAAGGATACCGAGCTGATGAATTTCATGGCCGGCGTGTACCGGGAGAAGAAAGACCTGCCCGCCGCCATCAATATCGCCAAAAAGATGGTCGAGCTCGAACCCAAGAATGACAAGTTCCACTTCACCCTGGGCGCGCTTTACGACGAGGCCAAGGAAAAGCAACTCAGCATCGAACAGATGCGTGAGGCGATTAAGCTCAATCCCGCCAACGCCCAGGCGCTCAATTACCTCGGCTACACCTACGCCGAGATGGGCACCAACCTGGGCGAAGCCGAAAGTCTGATTCGCCGCGCGCTGCAGATCGAGCCCGAGGACGGCTTCTATATCGATTCGCTGGGATGGGTTTACTACCAGCAGGGGCATTACGACAAGGCGGTCAAGGAGCTGGAGCGGGCGTGGGATTTGGCCGGCGACGACCCCACCATCACCGAGCATCTGGCCGACGCTTACGAAAAGCTGGGCAAGATCAAGCAGGCCAACAATCTCTACAAGGACGCCTTGAGCAAGGCCAAGGAGACCGACCAGGTCGCCCGGCTGCGGGACAAACTTCAGGCCCTGCGCGACGACACCCATGCCCATCCCTAGCGCATCGCCGCGATAGATCGCGCCGCGCGAACCCCAACCTCAGCGGGCACAATCGTTGGCCAACATCACCACTCCGCGGATGCGGCGGGCAATGGCGCTGGCGCGGACTGCCGCCGCGCTTGGGCTGCTGCTGAGCGGCTGCACACTTTTCGCGCCGTCTGCGGTGCCGCCTCCGGCCCCGAGTGTCACACCGCAAGCCGCCCAGGTTCAGCATCTTACCGACGCCCTGATTGAACGGGCGCGCCGGCTTGACGCGATGCAGGCTGAGGCGGTGATGGACTATGCAGGCGGCGGGCAACACGTCAAGGTGCGTGAGGAGGTGGCGATAAAGCGGCCGGCCCGCCTGCGCGTCCAGGCGCTGACGCCCTTCGGCGTCGCGGCGGTGATAGCGGCGGATGGCACCACGGTGGCGATTTACCAGCCGTCCGACAATACATTTTATCGCGGCGCGGCGACGGCCGATACGCTCAGCCGCTTCGCCCGCATTCCGTTGCCTCCGGCGCAGGCGGTTAAGCTGCTGATGGGCCTGCTGCCGGACGATGAGGCCGATTTCGCCGCCCCGGCGTCGGTACGGAGCGAGGATAACCTGCTGATCGGCGAGTATCGGATGCCCGACGGCAGCGTGGACGAGCTTGGCTTTGGCGGCGGCGAATTGCGCGCGGTGCGCACGCGCGGCAAACCCGGCGGCGGCTACGAAGTCACTTACAGCGATTACCGCGCTATCGGCGGCCTGCGCTTCGCGCATCGGCTGGACGCGCAATTTTTGAACACCGGCACCCGGTTGAACGTCAAGTACAGTGATGTGATCGTCAATCCAACCCTCAACGATTCGGAATTCGTGCTCATTCCGCAGGGCAGCGCCAAAGTGATCGATTTGGACCATCCGCCCGCCCCAACAGGTGTCCATGGTTAGGCGTATCGGGCCGATCGCATGCTGCGCGATAGCGCTTTGGTGCGCCGGATGCGAGGTGCGGCGTCCGGCCAACGACCGCGCCCGCCAGCAGGTGCTCTATACCGCCATCGTCAGCGATCCGCAGACCTTCAATCCCATATTGATCACTGACGCGTACTCATCCGAGATCCTGGGCGACGTCTTCGAAAGCCTGCTCCGGATCAATCCGGTGACGGTACTGCCGGAGCCGGGATTGGCCGAGAAATGGGAGATCGCGCCCGACCAGAAATCGATCACGTTCCATCTGCGCCGCAATGTGCGATGGTTCGACGGGCAGCCGCTGACCGCGCGCGACGTGCTGTTTACGTTAAAGGTCATTTACGATCCGAAGGTGCCCAACAGCCTGCGGCCCGGATTGCTGATCGACGGCCGGCCGCTGACCGCCCAGGCGCTCGACGATTACACCGTGGTGATGCGTCTGCCCAGGCCGTTCGCGCCGCTGCTGTACGGAATGATGGGAATCCAGGTAATACCGGCGCACATTCTCGAGCCGATCTGGAAGGCGGGCAATTTCAATCACGCCTGGGGCATCAACACGCCGCCCGATCGCATCATCGGCGACGGCGCATTCAAGCTGACGCGCTACGTACAGAACCAGTTCGTGCGCCTGACCCGCAACGGCGATTACTGGATGAAAGACGAGCACGGGGGGGACCTGCCGCGGCTGCATGGCAAGGGCGTCCAAATCATCCCGGACAGCAACGCCACCTACCTGCGCTACCTCTACGGTCAGATCGACATCTACGCTCCGCGGGCGGAAGAGGTTTTGGCGATTCGGGAGAAGATCAAATCCGGCCAGTTGCATGGGCAACTGAAGGAAATCGGTATCGACACCGGCGAGAGTTTCTTCTGCTTCAACCGCAACCCGCGCCACTACGTTAAAAACGGCGTTGCGGATCCCCGGCTGAACTGGTTTACGGATCCGAACTTCCTGCGCGCGGTGGCGCATCTGATCGACAAACGCGCGATCATAAACCTGGTCTATCATGGACTGGCGGTGCCGGCGGTCTCCGACATCTCGCCCGAGAACAAGCTCTTCTACAATCCAAATCTGAAGGACTACGACTACGATCCCAAAGCCGCCGCCGAGATTTTCGAATCGGCGGGTTATCACATGGTCAACGGCAGACGCACCGACCCGCAGGGGCATCCGATAGAATTCAATCTGACCACCGCCACCGGACGTCCCGAAAGCGATCAGATCTGTGCCATCTTCAAGCAGGATTTGGAGAACCTCGGGATCAAGGTCAACTACCAACCCCTGGAATTCACCACTTTGGTTGAAAAGCTCGACGCTACCTTTGACTGGGACTGCGTGCTGATGGGTCTGACCGGCACCATCGACCCCAACGAAGGCTCCAATTTCTACCGCTCCTCGGGCAACCTGCACCTGTGGAATCCGGACCAGAAACAGCCCGCCACACCGTGGGAAGCCGAGATCGACCACCTGATGGATCTGGGCGCGGCCGAGATGGACCCGGCCAAACGCGTCCCGTACTACTGGAAAATCCAGCAGATCCTCCACGACCAGCTGGCCGTTATGCTGACGGTGCGGCGCAAGGAATACGTGTCATGGACCGATTCGCTGGAATTTTATCAACCCAAGGTCTGGGGAACCTATAAACCCGAATGGATGCAGTTCAAAGTCAACTGAGTTTAGCCGCAGCGATGCATCTTCAAGCGCGCGGCAAAGCGCAACGCGCGGAGTGCGCCGCGGTCTGATTGCTCCAGGTTCCGCCGATGACTCGCTTTCTAATCCGCCGCCTGCTCAACATGATCCCGCTGATCGTCGGGATCACGTTCATCTCTTTTCTGGCGATGTCCCTGGTGCCGGGCGACTACCTCTCCAATCTCAAGATGAATCCGAAGATCTCGCCCGAAATCGTCCATCAGCTTCAGGCCCAGTTCGGGCTCGATAAGCCGCTGCTCGTGCGCTACGCCAAATGGCTGTGGGGCGTGCTCCATCTCGACTTCGGCTTTTCGCTCAAGTACCGGGTCAGCGTGACCAGCCTGATTGCGGCGCGCGCCTTCAACACCGTGATCCTCGCGCTGGCCAGCATGATCTTCGCCTGGATGCTTGCGATACCGATCGGAATCGTGGTCGCCGTCCGCCAGAACTCGATATGGGACCGGATTCTCTCCTTCCTGGCCTTTTTCGGCATGTCGATTCCCAACTTCTTCCTGGCCTTCCTGATGGTGTATTTCGCGATGTGGATGGGTAAGGACTGGCTGCCGCCGGGCGGCACCTTTTCGGTCGATTACAATTCGCTGGACTTCGTCAACCGCGTCGCCGACCGCATCAACCATCTGATTCTGCCCGTCTTTGTGCTGGGCGTGGCCGGGATGGCGGGGCTGATGCGCCTGATGCGCTCGCAGATTCTCGAGCTCAAAAATTCCGACTTCGTCCGCACCGCGCGCGCCAAGGGACTGTCCGAGCGCGTGGTCATCTACAAGCACGTGCTGCGCAACGCGCTCAACCCGTTTATCACGATGGCGGGTTATTCGCTGGGCGACCTGCTGGGCGGCGCCGCGCTGGTCGAAGCGGTAATGAACCTCCAGGGACTCGGCCTGCTGCTGCTCGACGCGGTGCGTTCGCTCGATATCTACCTTGTGATGGGCTCGGTGCTGATCGGCACGGTGCTGCTGCTGTTGGGCAACCTGCTCGCCGACCTGGCCCTGGTCGCGGTCGATCCGCGCGTTGACTTCTCCTCGATGGCGTCGCAATGAGCGCACCGGCAAGCGCCCTTCCACGGCTTCAGACCGCCGCCGGCGCGACCCTGGTGCGGGGCGGTCTGGCGCGCGAATGGCGGCTGGCGTCGCGCACGGTGCGCGCGTCGGCGGTGTGCCTGGCGCTCTTCTACCTGTTCGCGGCGCTGTCGCCCGTGTTCGCGCCCTACGACCCCACTTTCCAGAATCGCGAGATGCCCGATTGTCCCCCGATGCGCCCGCATCTGAGCGCGCCGTCGCAATGGAACCAGGGACTGCTGTGGGCCTACCCGATGCGCATGGTCGATGCCGAGGAACGCACCTATGCGCCCGACCGCACCCGCCGCATCTATATCCATCTGCTCTCCGGCGGGCATCTGTTCACCACCGACTCGCCCACGCAGCCCTTCTACCTGATGGGCAGCGACGGTCTGGGCCGCGACCTTTTCTCGCGCATCGTTTACGGCGCCCGCGTCAGCATGTGTGTGGGGCTGATCGGCGTGCTGATCACGTTCTCGCTGGGACTGATCGTCGGCGCTTTGTCGGGATACGTCGGCGGGATGACCGACAACCTGATCATGCGCTGGTCGGAAATCGAGATGTCGCTGCCGTCGTTCTATTTCCTGCTCGCGCTGGCCGCGGTGATCCCGCCGGGAATCAGCGCCGCCCAGCGCTTTTTTCTGATCGTCGCGATCATGAGCTTCATCGGATGGGCCGGGCTGGCGCGGGTGATCCGCGGGATGGCGGCGTCGGTGCGCTCGCTGCCCTACGTCGAGGCTGCACGCGCGCTGGGCGGCTCGCGCTGGCGCATCATCACGCGCCACGTGATTCCGTCGGTCATCGGCTACGCCGTCGTCGCGGCGACGCTGTCGATTCCCGGCTTCATTTTGGGCGAGAGCGCGCTGTCGCTGCTGGGACTGGGAATCCAGGAACCGACGCCCAGTTGGGGCAATCTGCTGAGCCAGGCCGAAGACCCGCAAAACCTCGCCCGCTATCCGTGGATCCTGATCCCCGGAATCTTCATTTTTCTGGCCGTGATGTCGTTCAACTTTCTGGGCGACCATCTGCGCGACCGCCTCGATCCCGGCAACGCTTCACGATAGCGCTGACTTCGCGTCCTTCATTGAAAGCGCTCCACATCCACTCTCCCTTGTGTTGTTTCAGCCGGCCCGCTTGATTGTCATTCTGACCGCCGCGGCGCTCTTTTCGCCGCGCGGAAGGAATAAAGGCGGAGCGATTGGCCGCTGTGGCCGGAAAAAAATTGCATCGCGCCGATTTCCTCCGCCAGCCTGAGGACAAACTGTCCGCTTTCCTCGCCGACGCTCGGGCGGCCGCAATGAAACCATTGCCGCGGCAATCACACTGGTTGTGTTGATAGTCGCGGTTTTGGACAACGGTTGGCAGACATGCGGGCTGTACTGTAAACGACAACCATGGCAAAAAAGGAACATCGCACGCCCACCTATCCCGCCGCCCTGCGGATGGCGCGAATCGCGTTCGAGCTGCCTTCGCATCATTTCGGCTGGAAACTGGAGGATATCCAGCGCGAGCTCGATATATCCGAGCGCACCCTCAAGCGCTATCTGGCCGCCGCCAGGGACAAACTGGTCGATCGCATGGGGCGGCCTTATTTCGAAATAGTCACCGGCGGCCCGAAACCCACGCTGCGGCTGCCCGCCTATTTGAAGCCGGTGGCGTCCACCGCCTATCAGGCCGCGTCGCTCTACTTTACCTTGACCATCCTGCATTTCCTCGAAGGCACGGTGCTGAAGGACGGCATCGACGACCTGTGGGAGAAGTTCGCCAAAAACCTGCCGGCGTTCCAGCGCGCCGACCTTGGCAGCCTCAACCGGAAATTTTACGCCATCGCCCACGCGCCCAAGGACTATCGCACTCTCGGCCATCTGCTCGATCCGATCATCGACGGCCTCATCCGCGAATACCGGCTGCGCATCGACTACGCCAGCGGGCGCACGCACGAGGTCGATCCTTACACGCTGATCGAATACCGCGGCGGCCTTTACCTGATCGGCCGCACCAACATAAAAGGGCGGATCACTACGATGGCGGTGGAGCGGATGAAAAAAGTGGAACTGGTCACGCGCGAAGACGGCAGTTATTTCAAATTCGCCTATCCGGCGGCGTTCCGGCCCGACCGCCACACGGAAGGGGCGTTCGGCATTATCGTCGAGGAGGAGCCGGTTGAAGTCGAACTCCTGATTCATAACGCGGAGACCGAAAAGTACCTGCGCGCCCGCAACATCCATCCCACGCAAAAGTTCATCAGGCGCCGCGACGGCAGGACCATCCTGACGATGAAGGTGCGCGGCACCATCGAGCTGCGCAACTGGGTTTTGAACTTCGGCCCATGGCTGGAGGTGCTGAAACCCCCGGCTTTGCGCCGGGAACTGGCGGACCTGCTGAAAACCGCCGCGCGCAATTACGAAAGCGGACGATAGCGTCTGAATTCCGGATAGAGGAGCACACCTAATCGCGCTTGAACCCGATGTGCGCGCGTTCGGGGGCGGTGCGGCCTTCGAGCAGCGCGTACAACTCCGCGATGGTCCTTGATCCTTTCGGAGAAGAGATTTGGCTGCGCGCGGCGCGGGCGGCCAGCCATGTCCTGGCCTCGGACGCGTCCAGCTGGCGGAATTCGATCTGCGCGGCGCAGCGGCCGGGCCGGGTGACCGCCGGATGCAGCGCGCCCAGTTCTTCGTTGGTCGTGATCAGGAGCATCACGCGCGAACCCTGTCCCAGAAGTCCGTCCACCGCGTTCAGCAGACGCGACATCCCCTGCCCCGCGCGCTCCTTGGCGTCGATACTGAGCAGCTCGCCCGTGTCTTCGAGTACCAGCATCCGCCACCGCGCCCCGCAATCAGGCTCCGCCTGCTCGTTGCCGTCCATCACGATGCGGGCGAGATAATCGGCGCGCGAACCGAACAGGTTTTCGGGATCAAAGATGTATTCGAACTGGCACCACTTGCGCCATTCCCAGGCCAGCGCCCGGATGGCGAAGGTCTTGCCGGTGCCCGGCATGCCGTGCCAGAGCAGCAGCCGTCCGCCGGCGGCGGGCTTGAAAGAGGCGGCCAGCGTGTCGATCGCGTGCGCGGTTGAAGCGGCGTAGTTCTCCCGGCTCTGCTGCCATGAGGGCACCGTGAGCGACTTTTCCTCGCGCTCGGGCCCCTTATCGCTCAGGAACCAGAAGCCGAAGGTTGCGCCGGGGCATCCGATTTGGGCCGGCTGTGCGGGGGGCTGGAACAGCGCCGTATGAGCGGCCAGCGCCGCGGCGACGCCGGGCGCATCCGGGCCCGCAACGAACAGGCTTACGCGGCGGTATTTCAGGCAGGCGAAAAGCTGGATCAGGATCGCGCCGCGGCGCAGCGCCAGACGCAGGTCGCATTCATCGCGCATCTCGGCCAGCACTTCATCGTCGGGACGGATATAGTCGTCCGCCATGGATGCCATGAAGGCGCGTTCGGACTGGAAATTCGCCTGCCTGACGTAGCGCAGGCCCCGGCAGACCACGGCGGTGCGGAAAATGTTCTGGAACACGTCGTCGACGTCGGAGCTGGGAAAGGTCTGGACAATCAGCGGTTTACGATCGTTCCTTTGGCTTTTCGTCTGCTTCATGGTTGGTATTGAAGCATCCTGTAATGCCAACCGCTGTCAGACATTTCTTCGCTGACGAAGATCCTGCCGGAGCCGCGGGCCGCCTCAGCGCCATAAACTGACCGCGGGACTGGAGCGGTTCTGGATCTTGCGGCTGACGCGCCGCGTCGCGGCAATGTGTGAAACTTCCATTCGGCGGCTGGGAACCGCTTTGGGTCGCGTTACCCCGCTAGAGCAAGAGCGGCGCTCGATGATACGCTGTAATCTGATGCAGCCGCTGCTGGAAATCAGGGACTTGCAAACCTCTTTCTTTACCGAGCATGGCGAGGTGCGGGTGGTCGACCATGTCGGACTTTCCATCGCGCCCGGGCGCCTGATGGGTTTGGTGGGCGAGTCGGGCTCAGGCAAAACCATTACCGCGCTTTCCATCATGCGCCTGCTGCCGGAACGGGCCCGCATCGTCGGCGGCCAGATCCTGTTCGAGGGGCGCGACCTGCGCCAATTGAGCGAAGAGCAGATGCGGCGGATGCGCGGCGCCAGTATCGCGATGATCTTCCAGGAGCCGATGACCTCGCTTAACCCGGTGTTCACCGTCGGCAGCCAGATCGCCGAAGCCGTCCGGCTGCATCAGAAGGTCTCGCGCGCCGAGGCCCGCAAGCGCGCGATCGAGATGCTGCGGGTGGTCAAAATCGCCGACCCCGAACGCCGCGTCGACGACTATCCGCATCAGTTGTCGGGCGGGATGCGCCAGCGGGTGATGATTGCGATGGCGCTGTCGTGCCGGCCCAAACTGCTCATCGCGGACGAGCCCACCACCGCGCTCGACGTGACCATCCAGTCGCAGATTCTCGACCTGATCCGCGAGCTGCAGCAGCAGTTTCAACTCGCCGTGCTGCTGGTCACCCACGATTTGGGAATCGTGGCCGAGTACGCCGACGACATCACGATCCTGTATGCGTCGCGGGTGATGGAACAAAGCTCAGCGGGGGAGCTGTTCTCCAACCCGCTCAATCCCTACACGCGCGCGCTGCTGCAATCGATTCCCGGTGCGGGCGGCCGTCATCGCCGCCTGCAGGCAATTCCCGGCACGATTCCGAATCCCGCCGATCCGCCCCCCGGATGCCGCTTTAATCCGCGCTGTCCGATGGCGATCGAGGACTGCAGCCGGATCGATCCGCCATTGGAGGCCAAGCGGCCCAATCATTATGTGTCCTGTATCCGGGTCTGACAGCGCGGCACCGAAAGTTGCGTCCGCCGCGGCGCGCTCCGATGCGCTGGTCGTCACCGAGGACCTGCGCAAGGAATTTGCCGCCGGCAGCGAGGGACTGCTCGCGCGCAGAAAGCTCACGGTCAAGGCGGTGGACGGAGTCAGTATCGAAATCGCGCGCGGCGAAACGCTGGGCCTGGTCGGCGAGTCGGGCTCGGGCAAATCAACGCTGGGACGCCTGATTCTGCGCCTGATTGAGCCCACCGGCGGACGTATCGTGTTCGACGGCCGCGATTTGTCTTCGCTCGGACGCGCCCGGATGCGCCAGCTGCGCCGCGAAATGCAGATCGTATTTCAGGATCCGTACGCCTCGCTCAATCCGCGCATGCGGGTGGGCGCGATTGTCGGCGAAGGCATCGACATTCACAAGCTGGCGCGCGGCCGCGAAAAACAGGATCGGCTGGTCGAGCTGCTGCGGATGGTGGGGCTGGACGCCGACGCCCTCACCCGCTATCCGCATGAGTTCTCCGGCGGTCAGCGCCAGCGTATCGGGATCGCGCGCGCGCTTTCGGTCAACCCGCGTTTCCTGGTGCTGGACGAACCGGTCTCGGCGCTCGACGTATCGATCCAGGCGCAGATCATCAACCTGCTGCAGGACCTGCAGGATCGGCTCAAGCTGACCTACCTGTTCATCGCGCACGACTTGCGCGTGGTCGAGCACATCAGCCGGCGCGTCGCCATCATGTATTTGGGCAAGATTGTGGAGCTGGGCACCAGCGATCAGATTTACTCCAACCCGCGGCATCCCTATACCCGCGCATTGCTCTCCGCCGTGCCGTCGATCGATGCCGCGGGCAAGCGCGAACGGATCCGGCTGCCCGGCGAGCTGCCCAGTCCGGTCGATCCGCCGGCCGGATGCAGTTTTCATCCGCGATGCCCGCACGCGAAGGACGTCTGCCGCAAGGCGGTTCCGGCGCTGGAAAGCGGAGCCGGCGGCCACGCCGTCGCATGCCAAGTCTTTCCGGCGCCCTGACGGCAAGCTAAGCTGGCGCCGTCAGAGGATTGAATTTCAGGTGCGAGCCCGATGAGCCGAGACTTCGATCCGCCGCTGCCCACCGCGCAAATCCCGCGCCCGCCGATGCAGGCGTGGGCGGAGGAGCGTACGCGCGTGGCGGTTGGACGCAACACCAACATCGCCGGCAAACTGATCTTTCAGGAACCGGTGCGGATCGACGGCAAGTTCCGCGGCGAGGTCAGCTCGGTCGATCTGCTGGTGGTCAGCGCCGACGGCAGTATCGAGGGCAAGATTCGGGCGCCGCGCCTGCTCATTTTGGGCGAAGTGCGCGGCGACATTATCGGCGCCGCCAGGGTGGTGCTGGGACCCGCCGCGCGCGTCACCGGACGCATCCAGGCCGGCTCGCTCACTATCTGCGAAGGCGCCACGCTGGACGGCGATGTGCAGATGACCGCCGACGCCGCCGCGGACACATCGCAGCGGATGGCGCCCGGTTAGCGGCGCTGGCGATTGCGCCGCGCAACGATGTATCTTCAGGCGAGCCGGCCCGCGGCCGGATCGCAACCAATTGCGCGGGGAGAATATCTTTTATGAAAGCTGCAATCTTTCACGGCGCCCATCAACCGCTCACCGTCGAACAAATCGATATTGACGAGCCGCAGGACAACGAGGTGCTGGTGCGCATGGTCGCCACCGGGGTATGCCACAGCGACCTGCACTTCAGCGAAGGCCTGTGGCCCCATCCCGCTCCCGCCGTGCTCGGTCATGAAGGCGCCGGCATCGTGGAGCGCACCGGCAGGAACGTTACCTATGTCAAACCCGGCGACCACGTGATCTCCTGCGTGTCGGTGTTCTGCGGACGATGCGATCAATGCCTGTCCGGGCATCCGAATCTATGCGTCAACACCGGCACCGGGATGCGCGCCAAGGATCAGAAGCCGCGCCTGTCGCAGAACGGCAAGCCGATCCATACGCTGGCCACGCTGGGAACTTTCGCCGAGAAGATGCTGGTGCATGAAAATGCGCTGGTGAAGATCACCGATCAGATTGCGCTCGACCGCGCCGCGCTCATCGGATGCGGCGTTACCACCGGAGTGGGAGCGGTGCTCAACACGGCCAGAATCGAGCCCGGCTCCGACGTGGTGGTGTTCGGATGCGGCGGCGTCGGCATCTCGGCGATCCAGGGCGCGCGCATCGCGGGTGCGGGCCGGATTTTCGCCGTCGATCAGTTCGAGAACAAGCTCGCGATGGCGCGCAAGTTCGGCGCCACTCACACCATCGACGCGTCGCAGGCCGATCCGGTCAAGGAGATCAAGGCGCAAACCGGCGGACGGGGCGCCGACTACTCGTTCGAAGCGGTCGGACTCAAGAAGCTGGCCGAGCAATGCTTCGAATGTATCCGTCCGGGCGGCACCGCCACGATTATCGGGATGATTCCGTTCGGCGAGAAGGTGGAGCTCGACGGCGCCGCGTTTCTCTCCGAGCGCAAGATCCAGGGCACGTTGATGGGCTCCAACCGCTTCCGGATCGATATGCCGCGCTACATCAATTATTATCTCGACGGCCGGCTTAATCTGGACGACATGATCAGCCGGCGCGGCAGGATTGAGGATATCAACGAAGCCTTTCGCGCGATGAAGGCCGGCGAAGTCGCCCGCAGCGTGCTGATGTTCGAGTAATCCGGCGCCTTTCGGTTTCTTCTCCGGAATTCCGCGCCTGCTTCCCTCTTCCGCATTCTTTGGTGGGAGAGGGCCAGGGTGAGGGTGGCTGATACGGACCGAGCCGTAAAGTCGTTTTGAGAGCATTACATCGAGGCCAAGAAACAGCCGCGCGATTGCGAAGAAGCAAAGCGGTTATGCGTCGCGCACCGCAAAAAAGGCGCGCTCAACCACAATCCTTGATGGGCGCCGCAACGGCGCCCATCTTTTCCTTCACGGCGGGAAACGTGCGCCATAGTATAGGGCTTCGGTGCCGGATTTTTTGTCGAAGGGTTACGCATGCCGGTCAAAATCCAAATCGTCTTCTACAGCATGTACGGACATATCCATCAACTTGCCGAATCGGTGGCCGCCGGGGCGCGCGAAGTATCGGGCGTGGAGGCCGCCCTTTACCAGGTGCCCGAACTGATGCCCGACGATGTGCTCAAACGCAGCGGAGCGGCGCAGGCGCGGGCGAAATTCGCTCACATACCGATTGCATCCGTGGACCATCTGGCCGACGCCGACGCGATCGTCTTCGGCACGCCGACCCGCTTCGGCAACATGTGCGCACAGATGCGCAACTTCCTCGACCAGACCGGCGGCCTGTGGGCGCGCAACGCGCTGGTGGGCAAGGTCGGCAGCGTGTTCGCCAGCACCGGCACCCAGCACGGCGGCCAGGAAACCACCATCACCAGCTTCCATACCACTTTGCTGCATCTGGGAATGGTGATCGTCGGAGCGCCCTACTCCGAACCGCGCCTGAGGAACATGGCCGAGATTAGCGGCGGCACGCCATACGGCGCGACCACGCTGGCCGGCGACGACGGCCGCAGCCGTCAGGTTACGGAGAATGAACTGGCAATCGCGCGCTTCCAGGGGCGCCACGTCGCCGATATCGCGCGCCGGCTCGCGCAAAAGTGACACCGTCATTGAGTTCCGTGCGCGCGGAGAAAGGCAGCAGTTGTGGCATCAAAATCGTTCTCACAGACGGTCGCCGATAGCGACGCCGCCAATCTCAAGCTGCTGCAGGGCGACGCCGCCCCGCTGCGCGAGCTCTATTCGCATGGCGCCGGGATCACCGTGCTGGGCGGCTTTGGCGGCTTGGAGCGGGGATGGACCGAAGTGGGGCCGCGGCTGGACTGGGCGGCGGCGCAATTCGCCGGCGGTTCATACGCGCGCGAAACCATCGCGATGGTCGAGGGAGAAGATCTCGCCTACACGGTAAGCGTCGAGCGCAATCGTGTGCGGGAGGCGGGCAAGGCGGAGGAAGTGCAACTCGATCTGCGCGTAACGCAGATTTACCGGCGCGAGAACGGACAATGGCGCCTGGTCCATCGCCACGCCGATCCGCTGGTGGCAAAAAAGGCGCCGTGAAAGGCTTCAGACGCGGGCCAGACAGTCGGTCAGATCCATCGTGAAGGACTGGCCGTCGGTGAGAATCAGGGACTTGGGCGAGCGGCGAATCTCGACTTGCGCGATGTTCAACTCGCGCGGCAGCAGGTAAACGACGTCGCCGGAATACAGCGACACCAGCCGCACGCGTTCATCCGCGCGCCGCTCAGTCCCCATCTCGTACGGATGTATGTGGTAGGCGTATCCGCGCGCGCGCACGAATCCCTCTTCATAATCCTCAACCACGCCGACGAAAATGTTGGTTACGTCGTCGCGGAACAGCTTCCGGTCAACCACCAGGATCCGATCGTTGGAACGCACCGCCGCCATCTTGATCACTCCGATAGCGATAGTCTGACACAAAGCGCGGACCTCCGCTAAGCGGGGCCGCTTTCAGGTTGGGAACTTTCGCCGTTTTCCGGCGCCCGGTAAAATCAACGACCAAGGGCTGGCGCACCAGATCGATTGCCGCCGCCGGAGAGAACCACTCGAAGTGCTCAGCCTCGAAGAAGTCAGCAAATACTACGGCGACCGCGCCATTTTCGACCGGGTGAGCTGGTCGATGCCGGATGACGCGCGCGTGGGCCTGGTCGGGCTCAACGGGGCCGGAAAAACCACTCTGCTGCGGATGATAGCCGGTGTGATCGAGCCCGATTCCGGCCGTGTCAGCCGGCCGCAGCGCACCCGCGTAGGCTATCTGGCGCAGGACTCGCCGGAAATCGGCGGCCGTCCGCTGATCGACGAAACTCTCTCCGCGCTCAGCGAAATCAGCGCGGCCAACCAGCGGCGGCTGGAGCTCGAACGAATTTTGGCGCACGAATTCAGCGGTCCACGGCATGACGCCGCACTGGCCGAGCTGGGCGAAGTTTTGAGCGAACTGGAACGCCACGACTTCTACACCGCGGAAAGCCGCGCCGAAGCGGTCCTGTTCGGTCTCGGCTTCAAACCCGCCGACCTCAAACGCGACGTGGCCGAGTTCTCCGGCGGTATCCGGATGCGGATTGCGCTGGCCAAGCTGCTCCTGCAGAAGCCGGAATTCATGATGCTGGACGAGCCCACCAACCATCTGGACATCGAGGCGCGCAACTGGCTGGAGGATTATTTGGCCGCCTATCCCGGCGGGCTCATCGTGGTATCGCACGACCGTTACTTTTTGGACCGGGTGACGCGGCGCACCCTGGAAGTGGCGCGCGGCAGGCTGATCGAGTACAGCGGCAACTATTCCGCCTACCTGGTCAAACGCGAGGAGCGTTTTGCCGCCGAGCTGGCGGCGTACGAAAACCAGCGCCAGGAAATCGAGCACATGGAGGCGTTCATCAGCCGCTTCCGCTACCAGGCGAGCAAGGCCAAGCTGGTTCAAAGCCGCATCAAGCAGCTTGAAAAAATCGAGCGGCTGGAACCGCCGGCCGGCGCCGAAAAGCCCCCGGCAATCAATTTCCCGCAGGCGCAGCGCAGCGGCCGGCGCGTCCTGGAACTGAGCGGCGCGGTTAAACGCTACGGCGATCTGACGGTGTACGGCGGCGTCGACCTGGTCATCGAACGCGGCGCGAAAATCGCCCTGGTCGGCCCCAACGGGGCCGGCAAGTCGACCATGATCAAGATGCTGGCCGGCATCGAACCGCTGACCGCCGGCCAACGCGTCGTCGGACACAACGTCAGCCTCGCCTACTTCGCCCAGGACCTCAGCGAATCGCTGGATTACGACAAGAGCGTGTTCGACGAACTCCATGACAATTGCGAGGGGATGACCTCGCTGGAGGCGCGCAGCCTGCTCGCCGCGATGCTCTTTTCGGGCGACGATGTGAGCAAGCGCACCGGAGTGCTGTCGGGCGGCGAGCGCTCGCGTCTGGCGTTGGCCAAGGTGCTGGCGCGCCGCAGCAACTGCCTACTGCTGGACGAGCCGACCAACAACCTCGACATCGTCGCCAAGGACAGTCTGCTGGAGGCGCTGCAACGCTACGAGGGCACCGTAATCATCGTCAGCCACGACCGCTACGTGCTCAACGAACTGGTGAGCCAGGTGTACGAAGTCGGCCAGGGGCATGCAACGCTGTATCTCGGCAACTACGACGAGTACCTGGCCAAAAAGGAGCAGGAGCAGCTGGCGGCGGCGCCTGCGGTTCGCGTCGAGGTCAAGCCGCATCCGGCCGCGCATGCGGCCAACGGAAAGGCGCGGCCGCCGCTCGACCGCCAAGCGCAGCGCCAGGCGGATCGCAACAAGAAGCGGCGCCGCGAACTCGAAGAGCGCATCGAGGCGATGGAAGCCCGGCGCGCCAGCCTGGCCGAGGAGATGAACGACCCGAACTTCTACCTGCAGCGCAAGGACGCCAACGAGATGATCGCCCGCTACAATTCGCTCGGCCGCGAGATCGAGCGCCTTTACCAGGACCTCTTCAAGCTGGATGGCGCAGCGTGAGGAGCGTTGAGCTTCGCTGTCTCAGCTCGTGTAGCCGGGTTCTGCGCCCAGCCGCGCGTGAGCCGGGACCGTCAGAGCGCCGTTCAGCTCAGCACTGATTTGCGGCGCTGGGAAACGGCGGCGAGCAGCTTCGGCAGCGTCTCGGCGCTGGTGCCGCGCAGCGAATAATCGCAGATAGCGGTGATTTCACTCTCATACAGGTTGACCTCGACCAGCTTGCCGCCGCGTTCTTTTACCTCGAGTGCGAAGCCGGCAGCCGGATAGACAGTGGCCGAGGTTCCCGCGACGATGACCAAATCGGCATGCGACGCGTGCTCGGCGCATTGACGCAGCACGTCGCCGGGGATGGGCTCGCCAAATGACACGGTGTCGCTCTTGAGCAGTCCGCCGCATTCCAGGCAGGCCGGGGGCAGCACTTCCAGGCTGATCTTTTCCTCGGCAAAGCGCGCGTTGCAGTCAAGGCATCGGATGAGCTTGTAGTTGCCGTGAATCTCCGCCAGCGCCTGGCTGCCGGCCTGGCGATGCAGATCGTCGACGTTCTGCGTGATCAAAAACCGCAGCACGCCGATTTTTTCCAACTCGGCCAGGGCGAAATGGCCGGGATTGGGTTTGGCCGCGCGCAGCGGTTTCCACAGCTCTTCATAGCGCGGTTTCAGCCGGTCCTCCCATCCCTTTTTCGGATCGGCCATGAAAATCTGAAACCCGTTCATCGGCGGCTCGCCATACTTGGTCCATAACCCGCCGGGCCCGCGAAATGGGGGAATGCCGCTTTCCACCGACATCCCGGCGCCGGTCAGCGCGATGGGATATCTGGCCTGAACGATGGCTTGCGCGGCTGTTTCGATTTGCTCCTGCGAGGACATGACTGTGTCTCCGAATTCGGGCGGCTTCAGGTCAGGGCGCACGACGTGAAGGTAAACGCGTAGGCATTGAGGCCGCGGCTTTTGGCGATGAGCTTCAGCCCGCCGGAGCGAACCTCCTCGTTGGCGATCAGGTTGTACATCCGCGGCCGGTCCACGTGGATCACGGCGCGGCCGTTCTCGAGCCGGGCGTCGTGTCCCGCGCGCTGGTCCGCCTCCAGCGTCATCTCGACCGCGACCGGACCGTCCTGCGGCGGCGCCATCACCAGGTTGACTTCCTTGGCCGTGTAGCGAATCGCGATCGACGCGTTGTCGGCCGCCGCTTCGGACGATTCCTCGCCCACGCTCCATTTGCCGCCGAGATAAATCATCCCTTCCATGCGCACACCGGGGTCGCGATACTCGTGCGGGTATCCGGCGGAGATGCCCTGCGGATTGCCGAAATGGCCCCGCTGATGCCCCAAATAGAGCTCCGGCGTGACACGATGGCATACCGCTCCGGGCTGGTCGGTATCGCGCACCGGTTCCATCGGCGGCGGAAACTGAAGCGACGGATGGATCTCGCAGAGCAGCCGCTGGATGAGCGCCTCGGTCTCGCGATAGCCGCCTTCGCCATAATGGTAATAGCGGATGCGCCCGCCCGCATCGACCGCGTACTTGGCCGGCCAGAAGCGATTGGAGTATGCGCGCCAGATGACATAGTCATTGTCGAGCACGACCGGATACTCGATCTGAAAATCCTTGATCGCCTGACGCACGAATTCGGGCTGGCGCGCGAAGTTGAATTCGGGCGCATGCACGCCCACCACCACCAGTCCGTCTTTGGCGTAGCGCCGATGCCACTGGACGACGTAGGGCAGCGTGCGGATGCAATTGACGCAGGTGTAATCCCAGAAGTCCACCAGCACCACGGCCTTGCCGCGCAGCGCCCCCATCGATACCGGGCCGCCCTGCAGCCACTGGCCGCCAACCGGTTCGGGGGCGAAAATGGTTTCCTCGATTTCAGGCATCGGCTTTACCTCCCGCGCCGCGACTGCATCAGCCAGCCTATCATACGCCGGCGCCGATGCTGAACGGCGGTTGCACAACCCCTGACGGCCATCTTGATCAAGTCCGCGCGATTGGCGAAATTGGCCGCAGCACTTCAATATCGAATCACTGCAAGGTAACAATGGAGGACGTCCGAAATGGATGAGAATGCCAAGAAACGCGCGCTGCTGATGATCCCCTACGGCCTCTTCATACTGGGCGCCAGGCACGGCGAGTCCCAAACCGTCGCCACCATCAATTGGGTCACCCAGGCCAGCTTCAATCCACCGCTGGTCGTGATCGGCGTCAAGGGAGATTCCAGCCTGCATCCCCTGATCAAGAATTCCGGCAAGTTCGCGCTCTCTGTGCTGGGCACGGGTCAGAAAGCTATCGCCGGAGCCTTCTTCAGACACGTGGAGCCCAAGGACGGCAAATTCGGCAACTACGCTTTCGAAGCCGGCCACAACGGCGCTCCGATTATCTCCGAGGCGCCCGCCGCCGTCGAATGCGACGTGGTCGGCTTCTATGAACTCGGCGACCACAGCGTCGTCGTCGGCAAGGTGACCGAAGCGCACGTCAAGAAGGAGGCCGAAGTGTTGACCATGAAGGAAACGGGATGGAACTACGGCGGCTGAGCTGAGCCCGTCCCCGTTTTAAGACCATGCCGCCCGCCGTCGAAATTGTGCCGGTCCGCAGCGCCGATCAAATGGCGCTGGCCTACGCAATCCGGCGGCGGGTGTTTATCGAGGAACAGGGCGTCCCCGCGGAACTCGAACTCGATCAGGACGATCTGAGCGCACTGCATGTGCTGGCCGTCGCCGATGGGCAAAGCATCGGATGCGCCCGGATGATGCTGCGGCCCGACGGCGCCAAGATTGGCCGGATGGCGGTGTTGGCCGACCGGCGGGGCCGCGGCGTGGGACGCGCTGTGCTCCTGCACCTGCTGACCGCGGCGCGCCAATATGGCGCCAAACGGGCCTATCTGCATGCCCAAATCGCGGTTGAGGGCTTTTATCTGAAGAGCGGCTTCCAGCCGGTCGGAAAGGTTTTCGACGAAGCCGGTATCCCGCACCGCAAGATGATCCTCCCGCTGTAGCTCGCCGCACAACTCCGTCTGCCGCATCAGGCCGATCAATCGGCCTTGGCGCGGCCTTCTGGCGCGGAAGGAATCAGAAACCGGGGCTTGAGAGGGCGCGGCAGCCGCGACTCATCGGATAGCGCCGTCGGAGCGCCATTTCGCGATCGCATCCGCCGTGTAGCCGAGCTCCGCCAGAATCTCGTCGGTATGCTGGCCCAATTCCGGCGCCAGGCTTCTGATCGATCCGGGCGTGGCGGATAACTTGATCGATATGCCCACTTGCCGGGCCTTGCCGCCCGCCGGCGTATCCACCTCCACAATCATGTTGCGCGCCTTGACCTGCGCGTTGTCTTTCACTTCATCCAGCGTCAGCATCGGGGCCGCACAGATGTCGGTCTTGCTCAGCAGCTCGAACCATTCCTCGCGCGTGCGGGTGCGGAACGTCTCTTCCAGACGCCGGCGCATCTCGGGATGCTTGTCGCGGTTGTACTGATGCGGGATGAAGTCATCGAGCCCGGTGGCGCGGCACAGGTTGGCGTAAAACCACGGCTCCATCGAACCGATCGTGATCCACTTGCCGTCTTTGGTCTGGTAGACGCCGTAGTACGGTACGCCGCCGTCGAGCTGGGTTTCGCCGCGCTGCGGTACGCGGCCGGAATAGAAATGGGCCGCGAACGCCTGCGCCATCACCAGCATCGCCCCATCCATCATCGCGATGTCCACATATTGGCCGCGTCCGTTCTGGCCGCGGGCGATCAGCGCCGCCATGATGCCCATGGCGGCGTGCATGCCGCCGCCCGCGTAATCGGCAATCAGGTTGTGCGGGATCGTCGGCCGCTGTCCGGCAGTACCCATAATCGAAAGCACGCCGGCGTGCGCGATGTAATTGATATCGTGTCCGACCAGATCGCGGTAAGGACCGTTTTGGCCATAACCGGTGATTGCGCAATGGATATAGCGCGGATTGCGCACCGAGAGCGTCTCATAGTCGATCCCCAGCCGCCTGGCGACGCCGGGGCGGAACTCCTCCACTACCACGTCGCAGCGCTGATGCAGGCGCAGGAAAATCTGCTTGCCGACCGGCGACTTCAGATCCAGTCCGATTGATTTCTTGTTGCGGCCCAGGGCGTTGAAAGGCGAGCCCTGAAAGCCGCTTTGCGATCGGCCGCGCACGCTGGCGGCGCCGGCCTGTTCAGCGCGCCGTCCGGTGGGCGGCCCCGGCTCCTCGATTTTGATGACCTCGGCGCTCAAATCGCCCAGAATCATCGTGCAATGCGGTCCCGGCGCAAGCCGGGTCAAATCGAGAACCTTGATACCGTTGAGCGGCCCGCTGTTGGGCATCGCAGAAAACCTCCGTCGTTTGGAAACTCCGATACGGCAGGAACCCGGCCTGCGCGTCAGGGGCTCATGATTACCGCAAGGTACACCAGACCGTGGCGTTTGCCCAACGCGGCGACCGCGCGGCGCACGCCGGCAAAAGTGTTGCGCGCCGGATCGATCTCCACGCTGAAGATGCCCCAGGCCGGATCGAACTCCGGCTGGCCGAACTCATGCTCATCAAGAGCTCGCACGATTTCAGCCGGACCTGGACCGCATTCCTTCATCCCCTGGACTGTGAACCTGACCCTGGCCATCGAGCTGACGCGGTCTAGCCCGCCGGAGTCAGCGACGCCCGCAGGCGGCCCAGCCGCTCCGCCAGCACCGGCAATCCGGTTATCATGCGGGCGCCGTACCAATGCAGATCGCGCCCGCTGATCAACATGATGCGCCGGCTCAGCCCGGAGGGCAGTTCAGCCTTGAGTTCGGCCAAATCGGCTTCGCCAAAGGTGTAAGGCTCATCAGGCAGCAGGACCACCTGCGGACGCAGGTCCAGCACTTCCTGGAGCGTGGTACGCGGGTAGCGCTCCGCGGAGTCGGCGAAAATATTCATGAAGCCCAACAGCCGCAGCACGTCATGGGCATAGGTGTCGCCGTTGAAGGTCATCCAGGGCTTCTTCCAGATCGGGCAAAAGACCCGCAGGCGGAGCTTGTTCCATATTCCCAGCGAGGTTTCGATAACGCTGACAACGCGCACGACTTCGCGCGCCAGCACCGCGGCTTCGGCCTCGCGATGCGTCACGCGGCCCAGGCCCAGGATGGATTCCAGCGCGCCGGAAACGGTGCGCGGATAGGTGACGAACACCCTCAGTCCGCGCGCGCGCATCCGCTCCACGTCCTGACGGCGGTTTTCCTCGGCGTTGGCAATCACCAAATCGGGCTCCAGCGCCGCGATCGCGCGCAAATCGGGATTTTTGGTGCCGCCAACCTTTTGTATGGAATCAACCGCGCCGGCCGGCTCGACGCAGAATCTGGTAACGCCGACCATCTGACCGCCCAGCCCCAGCGCGAAAAGTGTCTGCGTCAGACTGGGAACCAGCGACACGATCCGCCGCGGCGGCTGGTCCAACTCCAGCCGGTAACCCAACTCGTCCTGACATTCCATCGTCCCGTCTCCAGCCACATCCTGCCCGCCTCAGCGGGACTTCTGTTCGATCAGCTTGTCGAGTTGGCGGCGATCCGAACCGGTGATGTGCTCACCGGATTGGTTTTCCTGGTCGCCGCCCGCTTTGCTGGCCGCATCGGGCGCCTGCCGGGTCCGGTTTCCCGCATATTCGCGATGGCCCGCTGAAGGATGGGGATCGGTTTGATTGGCGGGAGACGCGCCCTGGCCGCCGTAATCGGCATCGGCCCCAGCCGGTGAACGGGCGGTCCGCTCGATCAGCGATGGAATCTCGCGCCGCGCGATAAACCCCGCGATCAGCAGCGTTAGTCCCGCCAAAAGCAGGAGCCGGATCGCCCTGCCGCGGTTTGTTTTCCGCTTGACCCGCGCCAAGAAAAACGTCCTGTAAACGCGGGTCAGGCCTCGCGCTCCACCACCATCGCGATTCCCTGTCCGCCGCCGATACACAACGTGGCGACGCCGAGCGCCTGCTGGCGATCCGCCATCGCGTACAGCAGCGTGGTCAGGATCCGCGCGCCGCTGGCTCCGATCGGATGTCCGATGGCGATCGCGCCGCCGTTAACATTGACGCGCTCGCGCGCCAGCTTCAATTCGCGCAGCACGCCCAACGACTGGGCGGCAAAGGCTTCGTTCAACTCCCACAGTCCGATATCGCCGCGGGTGAGTCCGGCCAGCCGGAGCGCCTTTTCCACCGCGGGCACCGGCCCCATCCCCATGTAGGCGGGATCGACGCCGGCCGAAGCATACGATCGGACGGTGGCCAGAGGTGTAAGGCCCAATTCCAGCGCCTTCTCGCGCGCCATCACGACCACCGCGGCGGCGCCATCGTTGATTCCCGAAGCATTGGCCGCGGTCACGGTGCCGTCTTTCTTGAACACCGGCTTAAGCCCGGCAATCTGATCCGCGCTGCTTTCACGCGGATGCTCGTCCACCTGGAACAGCACGGTCTCCCTGCCGCGTTTGATTTCAACCGGCGTGATTTCGGCCTTGAACTTGCCGGCGCGCTGAGCGGCGAAATACTTAGCCTGGCTGGCGGCGGCGAATTCGTCCTGCTCCCGCCGGCTGACGCCGTATTTCTCCGCGATGTTCTCGGCGGTCACGCCCATGTGAACCAGCGTGATCGGACAGTTGAGTCCGTCGGCGATCATGCTGTCGAAGATCTGATCGTTGCCCATGCGGTAGCCGAAGCGCGCCTTCTTGAGCAGATAGGGCGCCATCGACATGTTCTCCATCCCGCCCGCCACCACGGCGTCGGACTCGCCGCAGCATACCGCACCGGCAGCCAACGCCACCGCCTTCAAGCCCGAACCGCAGGCTTTGTTGATGGTGTAGCTGCCGACTTCCCTGGGCACGCCGGCTGCCAGCGCGCAGACGCGGGCCGGATTGAGCCCCAAACCGCCGGGCAGGACATTGCCGAGGATTACTTCATCAACCTGGGAGGGCTCGATCCCCGCCCGCTTGATAGCGTCGCGCACGGCGATTGCGCCCAGTTCGGTTGCGCTGGTCGCGGCGAATGCGCCGCCGAAGGTGCCCACCGCGGTGCGCGCGGCGCTTACGATGACTGCTTTACGCATTGATGCTCCTCCCCCGGTTTTGCCTCAACTACATTTCAGACCGCCGATCGCCGTTGGCTTTTTTTTCGAACCGGCTGGCGGACCCGGTCCTGCAAGCTGAACCGGCGGCGGGGTTCGAATCTTCTCACTGCCAGTAATCTAACCCACCCTTGCGCCAAATAGAACCGCCCCCGCCCAGCGCGCGATCAGGGTTGGAATCGAAGCTTCGTCCAGACGATCGGCGCCGTTGTACCAGTTGATACCGATCCGTTGGGTGCCGCGGCTCAGATGGGCGAGGCGGAAGAACAACTTGTGCCGCGGACCGTAAAACAGCCGCGCCGCAAAACCGAGCCGCCGCAGCTTGCGCGCGCACGCCCCGCGACGCATCGCATGGTCATATGCCGCCAAGGCGCCGGGTCTGCCCGCAGTGAAATCGTCCACCGCCCGCGCGGCGAGCTTGCCATGCTCAAAGGCGTAGGAAATGCCCTCCCCCATCAAAGGATCGACGCCGGCCGCGTCACCCGCCAACAGCACGCGGCCCGCAATGAAACTATGCCGCGGCGCATACCATCGGATCGGGAACGCCTTGTAGCCGCGCTGCCCGCTTTTGGGTATCGGCAAATCGGGAAATGACGCCGCAAGCGCGTCGAGCAGGCGCGCCTTGGGCCGGTTCGGATCGACAGCGGCGCGCGGGCATTGGTCATAAATTCCTACATTAAGATAAGGCCGGCCGTTAATCAGGCAGGGAAATGCCCACGAATACCCGCGGATGCCCGCGGCAACGCAGGTGAAGTCGAAGCAATAGGGCGGATCGTCGACGCCGGCGGCGGGAACGTCCAGCATCAACGCGCGTCCCACCGACTCCTGCGAGCGGGTAAACAGGGCGTCGCGCACACGGCTGCCCGAGCCGTCCGCCCCGACCAGGACTTCAGCGCTGAAATCGCCCGCCGTGGTCTGCACGAAAACGTCATCCGGTCTGTTCCGGACGTCGCGGACGCGGCAATCCTCGACAATCTCCAGACCGGCATCGCGGGCCGCCCGCGCCAGGCGCGCGTCGAACTGATCGCGGCGCACCACCGTGCACATCACGCCGCCGTCGCGGTAATCGACCTGGCCGATTTCGGTTTTGGCCGCCCCGCGCCGCACGCTGACTGCGGGCACGTCCAGCGCTAAATCCAGTTCCGCCAGCGCATGCATCGTTTTGGGAATCAATCCGCCGGCGCATACTTTGGGCCGCGGATGGCGGCTGCGCTCCAGAGCGATCACCTGGCCCCTCAGATCCGGACGCTGGCGCAGCAGATACAATGCGGCCGCGAGTCCCGCCGGACCGGCGCCCGCAATCAACACCCGGCATGATCGCGCCTGAGCCATCGGCGCCTATATTACGGCCTGGCAGCCGCCGGACGAAACCACAAAGCTTATTGGAAATGAAACGATAATGCCGCAACCGCTCAGATCCTCTCCAAGGCGGGCTGGGCGGTCGATTTTGCCGGCCGCAAGGCGGTGGGAGCAAAAAACACGGGCGCGCTGCGGCGGCGCGCCCGTGGTGATCGCGGTCGGATGCGGCAGGTTAGAAGGTATTCTCCGCTTCGCGTTTGCGCCGGCGCTGGATGTAGCCATCCTGGACCGCGCCGTAAAGATCCACCGCGTAGCGATCAACGTCTTCGAACAGTTGCAGATTGAGCGAGCGGTAGTTGATCGCCGAGGCAGCGGTGGCGCCGGCCTGCGCCGGCAATGAAATATACCACGGCAGCGTATAGCTCATCGGATTCATGGCGCCGTCGGCGGCCCGGCCCAGCGCGTCGCGAATCGAGGACGGTCCGTAGAACGGCAGCACCAGGTACGGACCCATCGGGACTCCGTAATGGCCCATCGTGAGCCCGAAGTCCTCGTCATGCTCCTTCAACCCGAACCACGGGTCGGCCACGTCGAAGAAGCCCGCACCGCCCAAAGTGCTGTTGATCAGAAAGCGGCTGACCTCGGTCCCTGCCGGCACCATCTTGAGTTGAAACAGGTTATTGGCAAAGCGGGGAATGACACCGACATTGTCCCAGAAATTCCCGATATGGCGGCGCACGTCTTCGGGCAGCACGTCGGCGTAACCGGTGGCGACCGGACGCATGATGTACTTGTCCAGCTTGAGATTGATCCAGAACATCTTTTCGTTGAAGGGGGCGAGGGGATCGGAATAGGTTTCGGAACCAGCCTGATCTCCGATACCGGCGGCCAGCGCCGCGCCGGCGGCCCCGATAAACGACAGGAAAATAATCCCAATCAAGATTTTCTTCACGTTAATGATCTCCGTGCGGAGCGCTGATACCGCCATGAAAACTTTTATATTACGGCTTTTTGCCGGTCAAAGACTCTTTCGGATTACCGCGGTCAATTTTGGCCAATGCCAGTTCACCGGCCCGAGTCGATCGACTGCTCCTTCTGCTTTATCGCGGCCAGCAGTTGAGCGTAACCCTTGTCGTTGATCACACGGTTGAACTGGTTGCGATAATTCCCGACCAGGCTGATCTGGTCGATGGCGACGTCGTAAACTTTCCAGGTTCCATCGGACTGCTTGAGCCGGTAATTGACCGATACCGGCTCGCCGCCGCCGCTCTGGATACTGGTATAGACCTGCGCGTACGAACCGTCCTGGGTTTCCCGCAGGTAGGAGATCTTCTGGCCCTTGTAGCTTTCGATCTTGCCCATGTAGGAGGCTTCAAGCAGTGCGGTAAAGGCGCGCACGAAGTCGGCGCGCTGCGCGGGGGTGAGCGTGCGCCAATGATATCCGAGGGAGGATTTGGCCATGTCGCTGAAATCGAATCTGGGCGCGATTACCTCGCGCAGCTTCTGGCGGCGCGCGGATGTGGCCGACTTGTAGGAGGGGTCGGTCACGATTGCCAGGACCTGCCTGACGGTTTCCTTGACCGCGGCCATGGGGTCGCCGCCTTGCGCCAGTGCGGCGCCGGCTAACCCGGTCAGAACGGCGCAAGCCAGAATCGCGGCAATGTTCCTGACAATCCTATTTGGATGGCTGTGGTTTCGATCCGTCCGGGTCGCCGATTCCTGGAGGGTTATTAAGCCCATCGCTTCCTTTCTCCGTGCCTTCCTTCTTGCCGCCTCCCGAGCCCATGTTGTTGATCAGTTGGCCGATAGCATCCTCCAGAACGAAGGCGGACTCGGTTTGGCGCAGAACTCCGCCGTTAGCCAACATCTTTTCGCCGGGGCCGGGCGAGATCGATACGTATTTGTCGCCGATAATGCCCCGGGTGCGGATGGCGGCGATCGCCTCGTCGTCGATTTGCACACCGCGATTGATCCGCATCGTAACCTTCGCGCGCTCGCTGCTGAGCGAAATATCGGTCACCTTGCCGACGGAAACTCCCGCGATCTCAACGCTGTCGCCGACTTTCAGACCGGATACATTGTCGAAGCTGGCGTAGATTACATAGCTAGGCGGGGTAAACAGCTCCACTTTGCCCAATCGAAACGAAAGGAACGCAAGCGCCCCAAGCCCGGCCAGGGCAAAGATGCCAACCAGAAATTGCGTAGTGCGGCTTGCGTACATTAAACCCTCGTCTCGGCCTTCTCGGCCGCCATCAGTTCCTCGTCTCCCGACGCCCGGCCGGCCAGAAAGCGTTCGAACACCGGATCGCGCGCCTGGGTAACATCCGCCACCGTTCCGTTGAGCGCCATCCTGCCCTCATGCATAAAAGCAATCCGGTCGGATATCTCGAACACCTGCGGCACGTCGTGGCTGACCATCACCACGGTCAGGCCGAAGCGTTCATGGGTTTGCCGGATGAGTTGATGAATCGCGCCGGTACGGGTCGGGTCCAGTCCCGTGGTCGGCTCGTCGAGATAAAGGATATTCGGATTATGGATCAATGCCCGGGCCAACGCCGCCCGCTTCTGCATCCCGCCGCTGATTTCGGAGGGGAACTTCTGGCCCATACCTTCCAATCCTACGGCGGCCAGCTTCTCTTCGACCGCGGTCCTGATCTGGCCGCGGGTCATCCGGGTTTTTTCGACCAGCGGAAACGCGACATTTTCAAACACCGTTAATGAATCGAACAACGCCCCGCCCTGGAACAGCACGCCGAATTGCTCCCGCACCGAATTCAACGCTCGTCCGCGCAGCCCCGTAACGTCGATCCCGTTGATAACGATGCGGCCGGCGTCGGGCCGCAACAGCAGCGTCAGATGTTTGAGGAACACCGTCTTGCCGCATCCGCTGGGTCCCACGATCGTCGTGACCTGAGCGCGCGGGCATTCCAGATTTACGCCCCTGAGCACCTGCTGCGCGCCGAATCTGCGGCGCAGATCGGATACCTTGATTGCGATCGAGCTGGAATTACCGGCGGTCATTTCAACAGCAACGAAGTGAGAAAATAATCGAACATCAGGATGAGGACGCTCGAGAGCACGACGGCTTCGGTGGTGGCGCGGCTGACTCCGGTCGCCATCCGCTGGGCGTAGTAACCCTTATAACATGACACCCAGGTCACGATCAGTCCAAAGACCAGGGCCTTGTACAAGCCGCCCGCGATATCGTCGGCGCTGAGGTTTTGTGCGATCCCGTTGAAATAGCTGGCCGAAGGCGCGCCCATCAGGCCAACGCCGACCACATAACCGCCCAAAATACCGATAACGTCGAACATCGAGGTCAGCAGCGGAAAGCTGATCACGCCGGCGACGATGCGCGGCGATACCAGGTACTGGACCGGGTTGATCGCCATGACGGTGAGCGCGTCGATTTGTTCCGTGACCTGCATCGCGCCGATTTCCGCCGCCATCGCGGAACCCGCCCGCGCCGTCACCATCAGCGCCGTCAGCACCGGACCCAGTTCGCGCACCAGTACCAGCGAAACCACAGTGCCGAGCACGCCTTCCGAGCCGAATTTGCGCAGCGTGAACTCGCCTTGTAAGCCGAGCACCATCCCGGTGAACATCCCGATCAGCGCGACCAGAAAAAACGATTCGGCGCCAATCGTACGCATCTGGCGCAGGATCAGCCGCACCTTGTACGGCGGCATCACGATTTCCGCCAAAGCGAAAAACAGAAACAGCACGAATCCGCCCAGTGCGCTTATGCTCTCCAAAACGTAAGCGCCGAGGCGCTCAACGGGAGATACGACCGGGATGCGGACCGGGGAATCGAGACCTGACGGATTATTCATGCTTGCAAGGCTTGGCGGTGGTAATGGGTCGCGGCCAGCCCTTAGGGGCGTTCAGGCGCTGGTTGCGCGTGTGATTCAAAAGGATACATTCAACAACCGCTCAGCACATCACCGGAAGCATTAAGCCGAGTTCAGGAAACGGCAAGATTGAAGCCCAACGCTTCGCCCGCCGCAATAGCTACCCGCCCGGCGCGGCCAACCCGGGCGAAGCGTCAACCATTGAACCCTGATAACTATGACAATGCAAGCTCGAAGCGGGCGAGTTGTGACAGCGTGTGCGAGGTTTTACCCACGCCGATAAAGTCTATCAGATCGGCTACTTCGTCCAGGTCCATCGCCGGTCCCGGCAGATGCAACAGGTCGCACGGCACCCCCACCCGATCGCATTCCAACCGATGCAACGCGAGACTGCGCTTGCCGAACCGGGTGGGAATTACGTCCGCCGGCTGGCGCAATATGATGTTGGTGCCGCGCGTGTCGCGCGACGGCGCCAGCACCGCGCCGCGCTCGGTACGCAGCGCGGCGAACACTGCCTCGATATCCGCGGCGGTCACCAACGGGGTGTCGGAAAGCAGCGTACACAGCGTGGTTACTCCCAACGCGCGAAGTTTTGCCGTGGCCATCGCCACCGCCGCGTTGAGTCCGCGCGGATAGCGCTCATCGATCGGCATCGCTCCGGCGCGCCGCGCCAGCTCCAGCAAGGTGCGGTCGGAACTCACCACGGCGACCATGCCGGCGGAGCGCGAATTCGTCGCCGCTTCGAGCACGTCGCGGAACATCGCCTGCGCCAGCAGTTCCCGTTCGCGCTGGGCCAATCGGCCCAGGCGGGTCTTGGCGAAAGCCAGTTCCTTGGCTGCTATGAGGACTGCGCGCACAGTATGTCAGTTATAGCCGATGAGCACGGACGTCGCGCAAGCGCATCCGACGCGGCGATTGGAATACATAAGACAAAATGGCGCGGCGCGGCAATCCTGCCTGGGGATTAATGCGGCTTTAAGGCTTGCCGACATCGCCGATGCGGCGACACAATGATGACGCCAAGATGGAGGTGGGTCCTCCTCCAGGAGATTGGAAGATGAAGTTGAGTTGGATTGGTTGTCCTCGCAAACGGGCTGCGCTGCCGCGGCTCGTCCTGATCGCGCCGATACTGTTGGCGTTCGGATGCAGCCATAAGTCAGCCCCCGCATACCTCAAGGCCGGCGACCAGGCGATGCATGACAATCAGCTGGGGGCGGCACAGGAGGATTACGAAGCCGCGGTCAAGCTGTCGCCCAATAATCCCCAGGCCCATATGAAATTGGGCGATTTCTACATGTTCGAACACAACTATCCCGCGGCCGAAGCCGAATACCTCAAAGTGCTTACGCTCAAACCGCTCAGCGCCGCCAGCCATGCCGCGTTGGCCACGCTTTATGCCAAACGATCGCAATGGAGCTCGGCCGAAAATCAGATGCGCGCGGCGGTGGTGCTCGATCCGGTGTCGGCCGAATATCGCCGCCAACTGGCCCAGATTCTGAATCAACGCAATCAGACCGGACAGGCCGAAATCCAGCTGCGCACCGCCGTGGGCCTGTCACCCTCCGACGCCCAATTGCATCTGGCCTTAGCCCGCTTCCTGGCCACTCTGCCCAACCAGCGCGCGGCCGCCGATGAGGAGATGGCCCGCGTCAAGCAGCTCGACCCGAGCCTGGTGCCGTCCGATTTGGGAGCGGCGCCAGGCGCGCCGCCCTCCGGCGCTTACAACCCGGCGCCCGCCAAGTCGGCGCCCGCGGGAACCGCAACCCCGCCTGCGGTGGCGGCGGTGGAGCCGCCCGCGGCCAAGCCCATGAAGCGTCTGGACCGCAAATTCCGCCTGACCCACAACTCGCCGGTCTATCAAAATCCCGACGCCAGCAGCGCCGTGGTCGCCCAGGTGCATCGGCGGCGCTACGTTCACGTCACCGGCATCACCGGCGACTGGCTGCAGGTGACGCTGCGCAACGGCACCGTGGGATTTATACCGGTGAGCGCGGCTGAATAGAGCCGGGCGCCATCGCAGTCTCCTCCGCCCGATTGAGATGCGGGCAGTGGGCAATTACGGCTTCGTACGCAATGAAGGGACCGTCGAGGAACAATAATCGCCCCTCGTCGGCCTTTCTCTCGCGCAGCCAGCGCGCAACGATCAGCATCGGCTCCAGTTCATGCCTGGCAACGATACGCGCGCGATAGCGGTCGTAATTGTCCGCGACAAAGGCAATCAGTTCGCGCACGGCCGCGTGGGAGTCCAGTTCCTTCTCGCAGGCCAGACGGCCGCCGAGCACCACATAAGCGGCGCCGCCGTCGATTACGATCAGATTGTTTTCCATCACGGTCTGACTCAGTCGATGGTCGCGCAGGGCTAACGTCGACAGCGCCTGAAGGTCGCGCTGACAGCGCTGCGCCTGCTCAAAGCGCATCGCGGCGGCGGCCTGATTGCGCGCGGCGGCGAGCCGGCTCAGCACCGGAGCGGTCCGTCCGCGCAGGAACTCCAGCGCACGGCGCAGCTGGACGTCGTACGCTTCGCGATCGACGCTGAGATTGCACGGCGCGCTGCAGCGGCCCATCTGGCCGTAGATGCAGGGCGAGAAGGCGGGGTCGGGCGCCAGCCGTCCGCGGCATACCCGCAGACGCATCAGGCGGCCCAACGCGTCCAGGGTGCGCTGCGGGCTGCGGCGCCCGACGTAGGGACCGAGCTGCACCAGACCCTGGCGGCGGCTCAATTTCGTGGTCAGAACCAGGCGCGGAAACGGATCGCTCAAATCGACTTTGACGAAGTATGCCGCCGGAGAGCTTTTGAGCATCCGGTTGTAGGGCGGCTTGAGCTCGCGAATCAATCTAGCTTCGAGCAGCGCCGCCTCCAGCGAATTGCGTACGATTCGCGTCTGCACCGACCACACGTGGCTGATCAGCTCGATTACTTTGGCGCGCAGCGCGATTCCGCCGTTGAAGTAGGAAGCGACGCGGCGGCGCAAATCCCGCGCCTTGCCCACGTAAAGCAGATCGCCGCGCTCGTTATGCATCAGGTAAACGCCGGGCGCGCTGGCAATCGCCGCGATGACTTCGGGCGGAACATGGCGCTCGATCCGCCGGCCCGACGCCCCCGCATGCTGCAGTTCAAGCAAACGGTCCAGCCGCCGCACGCCCATCTGCGCCGCCATGTCGAGAAAGATCGACAGCAGTTCGGCCGCCATCCGGGCGTCGCCCAGTCCGCGATGCCGCCCTTGGGTGGACAGTCCGAAATGATCCGCCATCGCGTCCAGACCCCGCCGGCGCATCGAGGGCAGCAGCCGCCGCGCCAGCCGCAGCGTGCACAGGACCGGATTGCGCAGTCCCATCCCGAAAATGCGGCGGAACTCGAAATCGAGGAAAGTGGAATCAAACTGCGCGTTGTGCGCCACGAGCACCGCGCCGCCGAGGAATTGCCTGAACCGCGGCAATACCTCTTCGATCGGCGGCGACGCCTGCACCATCTCGTTGCTGATCGAGGTCATCGCGCTGATAAACCGCGGAATCCGGGTCGAGGGCCGCACCAAACTTTGAAACGTAGCTTCAATCCGCGGACCGCGCATCCGGCAGGCGCCGATTTCGATAATCCGTCCGGCGCCGGGTGCCCCGCCGGTGGTTTCGAGATCGACCACGACAAAGTTCGCGTCGTGGGTGGGGACGCGCAACGCGGCACCCTCCCGGCTGGACCATCGCTGATGTTCCGGGTCGTAGATGAAAGCGGGATCGTCGCCAATCAGTTGGTGGACGATGCGATCGGTGAGGTCGGAGCCGGAGCCGAATCCGGCAAAGATGGCGCCCATCAGCTCCGAGGTGGCAGCACCCTCCGGACGGTGTTCGAGAATCGCATGCAGTTTTTCGCGGATCGTCATACTCATCCACACCCCCCAGCATCACGCAGGACCACGGCGGTCGGAGCAGCTTCGCAATTTGTTCGCTTATCAGATAACGCAGACAATCGCCAGGCCCAGTGTCTTTTTCATCGCCGAACGATCAGCCGCGCCACGGATTGCCCCATCGATCCAGGTATGCAACCTCCGCAATCGGTCTGCGCTTAACCGGTCCGAACTGGTCTAACGGATAGCCGATGGGCAGCAATGCCCAGGTTTCGACCTCGCGCGGAATTTCAAGTACTGCCTTGAATTCCTCCTCGAGCACCGCGTGCAGCGTGGTCAGCACGGTACCCAGACCGAAGGCGCGGCAGGCGAGGATGATGTTCTGCACGGCGGGATAGATGCTGGAGCTCTCGAAACGCGCCATCGCTTTCATTCCGGCTTGGATTGGTTCCGGCACGTCGGCGCCCTCCCAATACGGCGGTACCGGCTTGAGACCTGCGACCAGCAGGACCGGCGGCACGTCCATGTGCTCGAACAGGTACAGGACGGAATCGTTGAGCTTACGGCGCCGGCGCTCGATTTCGGGTTGGTCGGCCGGCGCATTGCGGAACAGGTTGGCGATCACGGGACGGATGGCGTCGCCCACCTGGCGATAGATTTGGGCAACGCGGCGGCGGCGTTGCGGATCCTTGACCACGATGAAGACCCAGTTCTGATAGTTGCTGGCGCTGGGCGCGCGAATCGCAGCGTCAAGAATCCGGCTGATAATCTCGTCCGGCACCGGGTCGGGTTTGAAGCGCCGCAGCGCGCGGGCTGAGTAGATTGCCTCGAACAGGCCGATTTCACTCATGGGAGCCGCTCCTTCAATCAATGCTTTGATGGTACGGCCCGATGCCCGAACCGTGGCACAGAGCCGTAGCTGGTACGCCGATTGCTCGGTCATGGTCTGCGCCGAATTGGATTCGGCACAGGCGGCGGCGTGGCCGCAAGCGACCTGCATGATAGCCATAAATTCTCTTGCAAAATAAATGTGCCAACGATTTTTTCAGCCATCCCACTCATGCGCCGGAAATTCGCCATTGACCAAAATTGCGCCACTCCATCCCGTTTGGGGTGCTTGGCCGACGTCTGATTGAGACCCGATGCCCCACACTAAAGAACGTGACCTCAGACTGGACTTTTTTCGCGGCCTGGCCCTGATCGTGATCTTTATCGATCACGTGCCCAACAATCCGATCGCCGCCTGGACGCTGCATAACTTCGCCTTCTGCGACGCCGCCGAAGTCTTCGTCCTGATTTCCGGCATGTCCACTTATCTGGCGTACGGCTCGCGCCTGGAACGCGACGGCCTGCCCGGATGCGCGCGCGCGGTATGGCGCCGATGGTGCACCATCTATGGCGCGCACCTGCTGATGCTGGCGGCGCTGTTCGGCCTCGCCACCACGGTATCGCGGCATTTCTGGGCGATGGATTACGTCGACTCGCTGCGCCTGAAATGGTTCCACGACAGTCCCGTACAAGCCATCTTCTACGCGCTGACGCTGAGCTACCTGCCCAAGTACCTCGATATCCTGCCGCTGTACCTTGTACTGCTGGGCGCCGCGCCGTTGATTCTCAAACTGGTGCGCTATGACTGGCGCCTCGCCTTGGGCATATCCGCCGCGATCTACAGCGGCGCATGGCTCAGCGGCTGGAACCTGGCGGAAGGCAGCACGCATCAGGGATGGTACCTCAATCCGCTGACGTGGCAGTTGCTTTATACGGTCGGAATCGTGTGGTGTCATCTCGGACGCACGGCGCGGGAGTCGATGCCGTTTAGCTGGCGATGGGCCGCCGCGGCGGCGGGGCTGGTGCTTTTCGGTGCGCTGAGCGGAGCCTTCGGCCCCTGGTTTGTGCCGGTCACGTCGCATCCGTGGCTGTTTTTATGGCCGTTCGAAAAAACCTTCCTCGCGCCGCTGCGGCTCCTTAACGTAATCGCACTTGGATATCTGGTCGCCTTTTTTGTGCGTCCGCAGGCCGCGTTGCTGCGCTCGCCCATCGCCGCGCCGCTGCTCAGTTGCGGACGGCATTCGCTGCCTGTTTACGCGGCTGGCGTTGTGCTAAGCTGCCTTGGTTTGATTGCAGTTACGGAAACCGCGGACGCTCCGCTGATGCATGCAACCGTGAACCTGATTGGCATACCCGCGCTGATATTGATCGCCGCCGCGCTCGATTGGCGGCGCAATACCCGTGCTCAACCGGCGCCCTCGGGGACATCGATGCTCACGGTGCGCCGGCTGCCCACCTGACGATGCGTTTGTGGTCCTGCTTGGTTGCGATAATGGCGCTGGTTGCCGGATGCCGCGCGCCGCAGGCCAAAGTATCGCCGCCGGTTTTTTTCGTGGATCGTCAATGCCGCGTCAGTCCCGGCCTGCTCGCTGACGACGCACTGCTGCCCGCGACCTCGGCCGCAATCAGCCGCGGCGCTCCGCTGACCATCGTGGCGCTGGGTTCCTCCAGCACTGCGGGCGTGGGCGCGAGCAGCAAGTTCGCCGCCTATCCCGCGGTGCTCGAACGCGAATTGCGCCGCCGCCTGCCCAATGCCGTGCGCGTGATCAATCGCGGCGTCGGCGGCGAAATCATCGAGCGCACCGCCGCCCGGATCGGGATCGACGTGTTGCCCTTTCATCCTACCCTGGTGGTCTGGCAGGTAGGCACCAATGATTTGATGCGTTCGCGCCCGCTGGCGGGGTTCGAAGCGATACTGGCGGCGGGAATTGTGCGGATGCGCGAGCGCGGCTGCGACGTGGTCCTGATGACGCCGCAGTATTTTCCGGCCGGAGAACTGCGCTCCAACATGAAAGCCTATCTGCGCGCGATCGATCGAATCGCCGATCTGTACGACGTCCCGGTCCTGCGCCGGCATCAGATCATGGCGTATTGGGCCACTTCGGGTGAGCTTAGTGTGCCCCGGATGTTGTCGCGCGACTTATTCCATATGTCCGACGATGGCTACCGATGCCTGGGTGAAGTGGTCGCCGATTTCATCCTGCGCCACTGCCCGGCCTCCCATCGCATCCAACCCCTGCCCCAGGCGCATCGCGCATAGAACTTTATAAGCGGGCCGCGAAAACCCGGGCGCGAGCCCTGGTCCCGCCCCACAAAGCCACTTCCCGGCTTGCGCGATGACTCCTGCCGGCGCGGCCGCGCCGCGGGTTCCGCTACGTATAGGTTCCCGGTCGGCCTCCATTTGGATGAGGCTGCAGGGGCACCTTCAAAGCTTGCGTCCTCCGGTCCAGCTTCAGATAGGCACTTTCTTTTTTTCCTTATCCTGCTGATTGTTTTACTTTGCTGATTAAATTAGGGTATCCAATCGTATAATTTGGTCTTTCAGATTAATTTGCTGGTGATATGACGCAATTTCAGATTCTGATGGCCTACTTCAGGAAAGGGTGACGATGCGCCGCAAATTCTTCCCACTTAAACACCTGATGCTTCTGTTGGCTCCTGTTGCGCTGATGCTTCTCTGTCGCCCCTGGCGGCTGCACGCTTTGATTTTCTGGCCCGACCGCCAGCTGGTGCAGCGGTTGAATTTTCCCGTGGCGGATTCGCCCTTTCCGGTTGCCGCCGGCGACACTGTCGCTGACCACGTGCTGGGACAGATGGATTTCGCTCACGGGACGTTGAACTTCGCCACCGCGTCGACCCTGGATTTGCAGCGTTCACAGGCCGGAATAGCCATCGATCGGAGCAGCGTTCCCAACCACATATATGTCGCGGATGCGGCGAATAGCCGGGTTCTGGTCTGGCTCAGTGTCACGGCCCTGACCAACGGCAAGGCGGCCGACGCCGTAATCGGGCAGCCGGATTTCTTTTCCACCGCCTGCAACAACGGCGGCCTCAGCGCGAGCAGTCTGTGTGCCCCGAGCGGGGTGGCTGTCGACAGTTCCGGGAACCTGTACGTGTCGGATACCGGAAACAGCCGGGTGCTGGAGTATAATACTCCGCTGGTCAGCACCGGCCAGCCGGGTTCGGGGGACAAAATCGCCGACCAGGTATTTGGGCAAGCGGGCAATTTCACCACCGGCCAATGCAACCAGGGCGCGCAGAACCTCGCCAACTCCGGTACGCTATGCCGCCCGGGGGGAATCGCGATCGACAGCGCCGGCGTTCTGTACATTGCCGATACCGGCAACAATCGCGCGCTGGAATATCTGTTCCCGTCGATCGACGTAATCCCGGATGACGTCTTTGGCCAGGGCGGGCAATTCACCACCACCCAATGCAATAAGGGCGCACGCAGCGCTGACAGTTTGTGCTCCCCGGGCGGCATGGTAACCGACAGCTTAAACAACCTCTATATCGCCGACACCGGCAACTCGCGCGTACTGGAGTATGACAACCCGGTTGCCAACGACACCACCGCCGACCGGATATTCGGACAAAGCGGCAACTTCAGCGCGGGCTCGTGCAATGAGGGCGGTTCGCCCAACTTCTTCACCCTGTGCGGCGCCGACGGCGCGGCGCTGGATACCGCCGACCGTCTTTATATCGCCGATCGCGGCAACTCGCGGGTGCTCTTTTTCCCCACGCCGCTGTCCAACAGTATTCCCAGCAATGTCTTCGGCCAGGGCGGCAGCCTGACCACCGGCACCTGCAATTTCCACGGTGTGCCCGACTCGCAAAGCATGTGCGCCCCCACCGGCGTAGCAGTGGATATTCTGGGAAATCTGTACGTCGGCGACGCCAGCAACAACCGGGTCCTGAAATTCAATTCCGCCGCGTCCAGCGACACCACCGCCGATGTGGTTCTGGGCCAGCCCGACTTCACGCACAACGATCGCAATGCGGTCGATGCCAGCACCTTTGCCGGCAGCGGCGCTGACGTAATTCTGGCCGGCACCCTGGACATATCCGCTTTGGGCGCGCTGGCCATCGACCACAGCGTAAGCCCGCCGCGAATCTACGTTGCCGACACGCACAACAATCGCGTTTTGCGCTTCGACAACCTCAACTCTTTGGCCAACGGCGCTGCAGCCAGCGTGGTGATAGGCGAGAGCAGCTTCACCACCGGTTTCAGCCGAGCCTGCAGCGGCACTCCAACCGCCTCCAACCTGTGCTCGCCGACCGCGGTGGCGGTGGACGCCAGCGGCAACCTGTTTGTCGCCGACGAGCAGGATAACCGGGTGCTGAAGTTCGCGGCGCCGGTAACCACGGGCAAAGCGGCGTCTTTGGTCATCGGGCAGCCCGGCTTCAGCTCAAAAAAATGCAACGGCGGCGGAGCTCCAAGCGCGTCAGTCCTGTGCAGTCCCTGGAGCCTGGCGCTGGATGGGTCAGGGAATCTTTACGTCGCCGACCTGACCAACAACCGCGTACTCGAGTACACCAAACCGACCACCTCCAATCCGAGCGCCGCGCGCGTATTCGGGCAGGTTAATTTTACCAGCGGCTCATGCAACCAGGCCGGGACTCCGAGCGCATCCACGCTGTGCGAGCCTACCTACGTCACGCTGGATGCCGGCGGCCGGTTGTATATCGCCGATTTCAACAACAGCCGTGTCCTCAGATACAACACTCCGCTCACCTCGAAGGTGGCCAATGCGGAATGGGGTCAGGGATCTTCGGGCAACGATTTCACCGACAGCAACTGCAACCTGAGCGGTATCGGCCCGGCCTCGCTATGCAACCCGGCTGGCGCGGCGGCCGACGGCGCCGGCAACGTGTACATCGCCGACTCCGGCAACAATCGAATCCTGCACTACGCGCCGGGCAGCTTCAAAGCGGACCTGGTGTTCGGGCAGGGCGGCTTCTTTATCACCAACAAGCCCAACCTCGGCGGAACCGCGCCCAGCGCGGCCACTCTGTCGCTGCCGCTGTGGCTGGCGCTGGATAGTGCGGGCAACCTGTACGCGTCCGACGCGCAGAACAACCGCGTGCTTCAGTATCTGGCGCCGCTGGGCGCGCCGAGCCCGACGCCTACGCCTGGAAACGCCAACCTCTCGGCAGCCGGCCTGATGTTCGGCAACGTCGCCCCGGGCAGCGTGAGCAAGTCCCAGACCGTCACCCTGACCAACGCCGGCGCTGGAGCAATCACCATCAACGCGGTTAAACGGGCCGGCTCCAATCCCACCGATTTCCCCTTCAACAACGGATGCTTCGGAACGCTCGGCGCGGGCAAGAGCTGCTCGATTACCATCATGTTCGCGCCTGCGGCCGCGGTCGGCACGCCGGAAGCGGCGCAGTTCCAGATAATCGACACGGCCAGGAACTCGCCGCAGCTGCTGCCGGTGTACGGCACGTCGGCGGCGCAGGCCACGCTCAGCCCTTCAAGCCTGGGCTTTGGCAATGTGGCTTTGGGCAGCACGAGCGCATCAAAGAACCTGACGCTCAGCAACAATCAAAGCGTCGCTCTGAATATCAGCGGCATCGCGATCGGCGGCGCCAACGCGTCCGATTTCGTGAAGGTTACCACCTGCGGCGCCAGTCTGGCGGCGTTTGCGAGCTGCACCATCTCGGTCCAGTTCAAACCAGCCGCCGCCGAAACTCTCGGAGCAAAGTCGGCCTCGATCGCCGTTACCGACAACGCGAACAATTCGCCGCAAACCGCCTCGCTGTCCGGCAGCGCCGCTGTGCCGGTAACGGTCGCGCCGACCAGCCTCAGCTTCGGCAATCAGGCGACCGGAACCACCAGCGCTTCGCAATCGGCCACGATCACCAACAATCAGAGCGCGACGCTGAGCATCGGCTCGATCGCTTTGAGCGGCGCCAACCCGGGCGATTTCCTCAAAACCACGACCTGCGGCAGTACCCTGGCTCCATTCGCCAGTTGCGGCGTATCGGTCAGCTTCAAGCCGGCCGCAAGCGGAGCACGCAGCGCCGTCCTGAGCATCACCGACAGTCCCGATTCCGGCAGTCCGGAGAAGGTCAACCTGAGCGGCAGCGGGACCTGACGCTGAGCGCTTGAAGGCATTGCAGAGTGCGACCGGCATGGGCCGGTTGCCTCTGCCATACCGATAGCTTATAACGGGGCCGAGATTATGCCGGCCCCGCGAATTGCATCCGATTCCTCTTTCGCTCCGCCGCTGCGCACGGTGATCGACCGCGCGCTGGCCGGGGAATCGCTGTCGGCCGGCGAAGCCGTGGCGCTGATCGAAGCGGACGATCTGGGCCTGCTGCTCGAAGCCGCCGGCGAACTGCGCGACCGCGCCAAGGGCCGCGCGGTCAGCTATTCGCCCAAGGTTTTTCTTCCCGTCACCAATCTATGCCGCGATCGATGCACCTACTGCACGTTCCGCAAGGATCCGTGGGACCCGGACGCGTGGACCATGATGCCGCACGAGATCGCCGACTGGTCGCGGCGCGGCCGGGCTTTGGGATGTATCGAAGCGCTGATGTGCCTGGGCGATAAACCTGAAGTCGCCTTTAAGGAATATCGCGAAACACTCAAGTCGCTGGGCGTGCGCAGCACGATCGAATACGTCCGCAAAGCCTGCGAGTTGGCGCTGGCCGAAGGTTTGCTGCCGCATACCAACGCCGGCGTGATGACCTTGGCCGAGATGCGGATGCTGCGGCCGGTCAACGCCAGCATGGGCCTGATGCTGGAGGATATCTCCACGCGGCTGCGCCAACGCGGCGGAGCCCATCAATGGGCGCCCGATAAGGAGCCGGCGCGGCGGATGCGGATGCTGGAGGAGGCGGGGCAGCTCAAGATTCCGTTCACCACCGGAATCCTGCTTGGGATCGGCGAGACACCGGCGGAGCGCGCGCTCAGTCTGATCGCCATCCGCGACGTGCATCGGCGCTATGGCCATATCCAGGAAGTGATCATCCAGAATTTCCGCGCCAAACCGGACATCAAGATGGCTCAAGCGCCGGAACCAACCGAAATCGAGATGGCGCGCGCGATTGCCGCCGCGCGGCTGGTGCTCGGCGGCGAGATGAACGTCCAGGCGCCGCCCAATCTGTCGCCCAACGATATCGAACTGTTCCTGCGCGCCGGCATCAACGACTGGGGCGGTATCTCTCCGCTGACGCGCGATTATGTCAATCCCGAAGCGCCCTGGCCCCACGTCGATCAGCTGGGCGACCGATGCGCCCGCGCCGGGTTCCGGCTCTGTCAGCGGCTCCCGGTCTACCGGGAGTACATCAACGACCAATGGATCGATGCGGACCTGCTGGCGGCCGTAAAGCGGTTCGCGCAAGCCGGCGAGGCTGCGTCCGCCGGCGGAGGTGTAGCGTGAATCTGAGCGAACAGCGCAACTACGTGGACGAAATCGAAGCCACCCCGCTGGACGCGCTGATGGCCGGCGCGTCGCCCGCTATCCGCGGCGCGCTGGACAAGGTCATGGACGGCGGCGAATTGACGCGCGAAGAAGGCTTGGCGCTCTACACCTGTCAGGGCGGCGACCTGCGCGCGATGATCAAATGCGCCGATCTGGCGCGCGCCCGGGACGTCGGCAACGAAGTCACCTACGTGGTCAACCGCAACATCAACTTCACCAACATCTGCTTCGTCGGATGCCAGTTCTGCGG
>JAJPJA010000132.1 GCA_021324455.1 Pseudomonadota bacterium
GGCCGCGGCCCAGGACGCGAGGGTAATTCCGATCAGCTACGGCCGCGATTTTGTGCTGCCCTTCGATGAACTGGCGCAAGCCCAGGCGCCGCTGACTATCGTCTGCAATCCCAACGCGCCCTCGGGCACCTTGATCCCGACCAAGACCCTGGCGCGGCTGGCGGACGCGCTCAAGCCCCGGCTGCTGGCCATCGACGAGGCTTATGTCGATTTTGCCGACCACAACGCGCTGTCGCTGGCGCGCACGAAGGACAATGTGGTTGTGCTCCGCTCGCTGTCCAAATCGTTTTCACTGGCCGGGATGCGCCTGGGGCTGTGCTTTGCTCATCCCGACATTATCGAAGGCCTGGTCAAGGTTAAGGATTCCTACAACCTGAGCCGGATTGCGCAGGCCGCCGGGGCCGCCGCGATCGAGGATGCGGCGTGGGCGATGCGCAACGTCAAGCGCGTGCGCGCAACGCGCCGGGCGACCGAGACGGCCCTGCGTCAGCTCGGCTTCGAGGTCCAGACCTCGTCGGCCAATTTCGTGCTGGCGCGGATGAGCGGGGTCGATCTCTCCGGCACGGCCAGCGCGCTGCGCCGGCGCGGCATCCTGGTGCGATACTTCGCCACGCCGCTGTTGTATGACGCGCTTCGAATCACGATTGGCACGGCGGTCGAGATGAAGGCGCTGCTCCAGGAGTTGGAACCTTTGGCGGCCAAGCTGCGCGCGCATCAACGCAATGGAGCGGGCTGATGAGCCTGCGCGGACTCTTCGGGTCCTTCCGGCGTCCGGCCTCCAGGTCCGATACCGAAAACGCATCAAGCCACATCGGATGGGCGATTGCCGGGCTGGGCAACCCCGACGAACGCTACCGCCGATCGCGCCACAACCTTGGCTTCATGGCAGTGGAGATCGTGGCTGGACGGCACGGGGCGCGGATGGATCAGCGCCGCTTCAAGGCGCATCTGGGGCGCTGCACGATTGATGGGCAAAACGTAATCCTGGCCCAGCCCCAGACCTACATGAACCTGAGCGGCGAAGCGCTGGCGCCGCTGCTGGGTTATTTCAAGCTGAGTCCTTCGCGGCTGATCGTGATCCACGACGAACTCGACCTTGACCCGGGCATCCTGCGGATCAAACGCGGCGGCGGCCATGCCGGCAACAACGGTATCCGGTCAATCATCGACAGCCTCGGAACGGGCGACTTCGTGCGCATCAGGATCGGTGTGGGACGGCCGCCGCATGGGCGCGACGGCGTCAGCCATGTGCTTCAGCCGCTGACGCGCGAGGAGATGGCGGCCTTCGAGCCGGTGATCGAACGCGCCGCCGACGCGGCCGAGGCGATTGTCGCATCCGGAGTGGAGCGCGCGATGAACCAGTTCAATCAGCGGGACTGAGGAACTTTCCCGGTCCGGACCGCCGGGCTATCTTCAAGACACCGATGGACAAGGAACAGGCAGAGGAACTCACGCGCCGGCTCTCGCAGCGTGCGGTCGAGGTGATTTCGCCGGCCGAACTGGCCGCCAAACTGAGCGAAGGCCGCCCCCTGCGAATCAAACTCGGGATGGATCCGACGGCGCCGGACCTCCATCTGGGGCATACGATTACGCTCAAGGCGATGCGCGAGTTCCAGGACGCCGGGCATACGGTGGTGTTTCTGGTTGGCGACTTCACCGCCGCTATCGGCGATCCGTCGGGCCGCTCGGCGACGCGCAAGCCGCTGGAACGCGGGCAGATCGAAGCCAACGCCGAAACCTACAAGCGCCAGGTGTTCAAGATCCTTGACCCCGACCGCACCGAAATCAGGTTCAACAGCGAATGGATGGATCGGCTCAGTCTGCGCGAGCTGATCAAAATCGCGGCGCACATCAGCGTCGCGCGGCTGCTGGAGCGCGATGATTTCGAACAGCGGCTGGCGGAGCAACAGCCGCTGTTCCTGCATGAACTGCTCTATCCGCTCATCCAGGGCTACGATTCGGTGGCGATTCGCGCCGACGTCGAGCTGGGCGGCACCGACCAGAAATTCAACATGCTGCTGGGACGCGAGCTGCAGCGCGCCTACGGACAGCCGCCCCAGGTGGTAATGACCTTTCCGCTCCTTGAAGGGCTCGACGGCGTGCGCAAGATGTCCAAATCGCTGGACAATTATGTCGGCGTAACGGAAGCGCCGCGCGAGATGTTCGGCAAGCTGATGTCCATCTCCGACGCCCTCATGCTGCGCTATTACGAGCTGCTGACCGGCGCCGACGCGGCCGAGCTCGCCGCCATCAAGAACCACGCCATCCATCCGATGGACGCCAAGAAGCGGCTCGCCAGCCTGATTGTCGAGCAATACCACGACGCCGCCGCCGCGCGCGCCGCCCGCGAACATTTCGAAACCCGCTTCCAGCGCCGCGAGGTCCCCGCCGACGTGCCCGTGTTCCGGCTGGCGGACGAAATCTGGATCTGCGAATTAATGAAACAGTTGAGATTCGTACCTTCCACCAGCGAGGCGCGGCGGCTGGTGGGCCAGGGCGCGGTGCGCGTTGACGGCGAGCCGGTGACCGATGTTAACTTCCGTTTCATACCGGGACAGCATTCGCTGCTCGAAGTCGGCAAGCGGCGCATTGCCCGAATCGCGCGCTGATTCCCGGCGGCTGAAACCTTTCGCTACAGTGCTGCATCCAGAAGAGCACAGCCGCGCAACGCTCGCAGGAGGCCGCCCCCCTGCATCCAGTAGAAAATACCAGCCTGATGACAGGAACCGATCTAACAAAAGCGCCGCGACGCGATGGCACCGTTATTGCTGCTCACGCAGATTTGCTCAGCATTGACGCAGGGAGAAACACTGCCATGATTCCGGGTCGGCGCTTCGTTTCCAATTGCAAGGGGATGGTAAAGTTTGCCGCAGGTGTAGTGGTCGGCGCTACCCTCACCTGCGCCGCCGCTGCGGCTACTCAAGTCGTCCGTCATGACGGTGCGTTCTGGAAAGGGCTGCGCAACCCAGACAAAATCGCCTACGTTGACGGCTACTCCGACGCCGCCCAGGCCGGTCTGGGCAAGCTCGACCAGCTCAAGGTGGCGGCCGCGCTATTCCATTGGAAGGGCGCCGACAAGATCCTGAATCAGGTCCAGCGCGGCCTGGATGTGTCCCATCTCTCCACCAACGATTTGGTCGCCTACCTTGACACGGTTTACGCTAATCCCCGTTATGGCGATTTCGATGTCGCCAACGCCATAGAACTGGCCGTCATGCGCGGAGTCGGCAGCAAAACGGCCGCCCAGGAGCGCGTCCCCGCTCCGGACTTATCCAAGCGCTAGCGGCCCCCGATCACATCCGCGGCTTCGGATTAAAACAGCCGCTACCACCACCATCCGTGGCCATGATGGTGGCCGTGTCCGTGGCCCGGCTGATGCCCGGGTGGGATGGCGGGAAATTGCCCCGGCGGCATCCCCATCGGCGGACCCGGATGCATTTCGGGCGGTCCTTCGGGATGCCAATGCGGATGCGGCCCGCCCCATGGATGCGCCAGGTTCCATCGGCGGCGCAGCTCACCGCGCTCGGCCGGCGACATCTGCTGCCATCGCTGGTAGTTGTTGAGCAGATGCTGGCGTTGATCGGGCGGAAGTTGCTGGAAGCGGCGGAATCGCTGAAGAATTTCCTGGCGCTGTTCGGGCGGCAACGCTCTGAAGCGGCCGTACGCCTGCTGCAGTTGCAGCTGGCGTTCGGGCGGCAGATGCCGATACTCGCGCATCGCCTGCAGCACCTGATGGCGTTCGTCGGGGGGCAGGCTGCGGAACTCCTGGAAATTGCGCTGTGCGGCTTCGCGTTCGATGGGATCCATCTGCTGCCATCGGCGGAAATTCTGCAGCATCCGCTCGCGCTGATTCGGATTGAGGTTGTCCCACATCTGGCGGTATCGCTGGATGTAAGCCTGCTCGGCCGGATTGGCCGGCTGACCCGGAACCATCTGGGCAAAGACCGATTGAACCAGGGCAACGGTCAATACGGCTAGCAACCCCGCTATGGCGGCGCGGCGGATCATTCGCTGACGTCGTCCTCAGAGTCTGGCGGCGGCGGTGGCGGCGGCGGCGCGTTGTACACCGGCTGCTGCGCCGGGGAATTGGTTCCGTTCAGATAGCCCATCGCGCGCAGGGTCCGAATCTGCTCCAGCATCGAGGTGTTGGCGCCGTTCGCGCCGTTGCTGGGGACGAACAGATCCAGGTCCAGCAGCATGCGCGGGTCGGGCGGCTCGTAGGCCCATGCAGCGCGAGGGCCCAGGGCACAGATGGCGGGCGCCAAAAGCATCGCACAGAAAAGCTTACGACCGTAGCGCATCGCTCGGTTTGCCGCTGGGCCGCAGCTCGTCGAGATGCTCGATTACGTCGTAGTTCTCCAGCAGATCGAGGCGCTGGACCACGGCGTAATTGCGCAGCAAGCCCACGTCCGCGATATCCATCTGCTGCTCCAGGGCCAATTGGTCATCCGCCGCGGGCATCAGGGATGGGCGCGATCCAGGCAGCGTCAACCATAGAGCCAACACCGCCGTGGCCGCGGTTACGGCGAGCCCGCCCCAAACCACTCCCGGCCGCCACCATCGCGGGCGCGGTTGGCTGCGTTCGGCCAGCTTGCGCCGCAGTTGGGCCTGGTAAATACCCCAATCGGGCTGCGGCAACTCGTCCAGGCGGGTGCTGAGCTCGGCCAGCAGACCGTGGAGCGATTGCGCCGATGCGCGGCATTCGGCGCATCCTTCCAGATGCTGCGCGACGCGATCGCGTTGGGCGCCGGCGAGTTCGCCCCGCATGAAGGGTACCAGCGCGGTTTCTGGATGAACGGCGGCCATTATCTACTCATCCTGGGCGGTTTCTTTGAGCAGCTTCTTAAGGGTAGCCAATCCGCGATGAATGTGAACCCGGGCGGTGTTCTCCGAGCAATTGAGCACCTGGGCGATTTCCCGGCTGGAAAGCCCCTCCTGGACCTGCAGCAGCACGGCGGTGCGCTGATTGGAGGACAGCCGTTTAAGCGCCGCGGCCAGATTTCCGGCCGCCTGACGTCCGATCGCGGCCATGTCGGGGCCGGCTTGCTCCGAGGGCGGATCGATTCCGGGTTCCTCGGGGTCGTCGCCGGGACCGGCCAGCGGCAGTAGCCTGCTCCACCATTTCCCGCGCCGTTTATGGTCGATGCAGAGGTTGACCAGCACCCGGTAAAACCAGGTCGAAAAGCGCGAGCGCCCGTCAAAACGGCTGGCCGATTCATACAAACGGACGAAGGCGTCCTGCGAGACGTCGCGCGCGTCGGCCTCGTTGCCCAGCACCGAGTAGGCGATGCGATACGCGCGCGCCTGATGGCGCTGGACCAGAAGCTCGAAGGCCTCGTGGTCGTGCCGCGCGACGCTGGCGCACAATTCCTCATCCGTAAGCTCCTTCAAGCGGACAGCCCCGGCGGCCGGAAAACCCGCCTCGCGCTGAAACAGCCGAGGCCCGCAGCGGCCGCCCAGCTCCGATGCTACCCTCTTTCATCCGTTCGACGGAAACGGCCCCGGTACCGTTTACCCGGCTTTTGCCGCCGGGCCCGCCTCGCCCAGCGGGTTCCTCTGCTGCGCAGTACCTTCTCCCGGCGCTGCGGTACCGTTTTTATCCACCGATCAATCGGTGCTTGACAATAATCCCGCCGGTGTAGGATTTGGTTGCGATGCTGCAGGATCGGACCGCTATCGCCGGGATCGGCGAGACCGGCTTCGGCAAGCTGCTGCCGACTTCTGAAGAGCGGCTGGCCTGCGAGGCGATCATGTCCGCTTTGGACGACGCCGGAATCGCGCCGCGCGAAGTCGACGGGCTGTGCTCCTATACCATGGAAACCACCGACGCCACCGAGGTGGCGCGCAACATCGGGGCGGGCGACATCACCTTCTTCTCCCAGGTCGGTTACGGCGGCGGCGCCGGATGCGCCACCGTCGGGCACGCCGCGATGGCGGTGGCGGCGGGGCAGGCCCGGGTCGTGGTGGCGTGGCGCTCGCGCAAACGCAGTGCCCGCAGCGCGCGCATCTGGGCCAGCGCCGCGGAGAGCGTGGCGGTCAACGGGCGCTGGAGCCGGCCGTGGGGATTGCTGCGCCCGGCGGATGAAATCGCGATGCTGGCGCGCCGCTACATGCATGAGTACGGCGCCACCCGCGAAGCTCTGGCCGAGGTCGCCCTGGCCCTGCGCGCGCACGCCAATCGCAATCCGCGCGCGGCCATGTATGCGCGTCCGCTCAGCCGCGAGCAATACCTGAACGCGCGCTGGGTCTCGGAGCCGCTATGCCTGTACGACTGCTGCCTGGAGAGCGACGGCGCGCTGGCGGCGGTTATCGTCTCGCGCGAGCGCGCCCGCGACTGCCGCCGTCCGCCGGTCTATATCCACGCCTTCGCGCAGGCGATGCCCGGTCAGATTTTCGCCATGACCAATTACTTCTGCGACGATCCGCTGCGCACCCCGTCATTCGTCGCCGCCAAACAGCTATGGAGCGGCGAGTTTGCGCCGGCCGATATCAAGGTGGCGCAAATCTACGATGCTTTCAGTCCGCTGATTCTGTTTGCTCTGGAGGGATTCGGTCTGTGCGGGCGCGGTGAAGCCGCGGACTTCGTGCGCGGCGGCAAACTGCGCTGGGACGGCGGCGCCGTGGCGGTAAATACCAGCGGCGGCAGCCTCTCCGAGGCTTACGTGCATGGATTCAATCTGATAACCGAAGGCGTACGCCAGATGCGCGGCACCTCGACCTCGCAGGTCGACGGCGCACAATGCTGCCTGGTCGCCAGCGCCGAATGCGTTCCTTCGGGCGCGCTGCTGCTGCGGAGATAAAGCCGATGGCGGTGAGGATTCCGAGCTGGGCCGCGCAGGAGGAGGCGCCGTTCTGGGAAGGTATCGCGCGCGCCGAATTGCGCGTCCAGGGCTGTACGCGATGCGGCCGGTTGCGCTTCCCTCCGCGCCCGTTCTGTCCCCAGTGCAATTGGCCCGACGCGGTTTGGCGGCCGATGTCGGGACGCGCTAGCCTGTGGTCGTTCGTGATTGCGCATCCGCCGCTGATGCCGCCGTTTGCCGAAATTGCGCCGTACAATGTAATCGTGGCGGCGCTGGATGAAGACCCGCGCATCCGCATGGTCGGAAACCTGCTGGCGGCGCCCGGCGGAGCCATCAATGAGGTCAAGCCGGATCAAATCCGGATCGGTGCGCGGCTGATGGTCGTGTTCAGCGCCGGGCCCGGCGAGTTGACGCTGCCGCGCTGGATGTATGAATGAGATGTGAAGCCGAGAGAGCACACGACACACCTGCGCGGCGGTCCAACACAACCGGCGAGTGGGTCGGAAAAAGTCATGTCGAATCAAGACCGCATCATCGCCGAGCCGGCAAATCGGCGCAGCGGGCCGCTTAAAGGCCTGACCGTAATCGACCTGACCTGGGGCGCGGCGGGGCCGCTGGCCGCCATGTTCATGGCCGACTACGGCGCCGACGTGATCAAAATCGAACCTCCCGGAGGCGATCCGTTCCGCGCCATCCTGCCCGCGTACACCGTCTGGCAGCGCGGCAAGAAGAGCATCACGCTCAATCTTAAGAGCGGCGCGGGCCGCCATCTGCTGCATCGTTTGCTGGAGCGGGCGGACGTGATGGTCGAAAGCTTCGCGCCGGACGCCGCGCGGCGGCTGGGAATCGACTACCCCTCGCTGGCCGCCCACTTCCCCCGCCTGGTCTGCTGTTCGATTCGCGGCTACGGCGACGAACGCGACCACGAGCATCCGGGATACGACGCGCTGGTGCAGGCGCACGCGGGCCTGTTCGGCGAGCAAGGCGGAATCCGCGAGGGGCCGGTGTTCTCCTACTATCCGCTGGCCAGCTACGCCGCCGCGTACCTGGCGCTGATCGGAGCGATGTCCGCGCTGCACGTGCGCCATCATACGGGCGCCGGACAGCAGGTCGAGACATCGCTGTACGACGGCGTGCTGGCCCATTTCGCGCTCCAGCTCTCGCAGGCGGAAAAGCCTACTGCGAGTTTCCGGGCCTATCGCGGCAGCAAGCGCCATGTGCCGCCGTCGGTGGATTCCTATCAATGCGCCGACGGCCGCTATCTCCATATCCACACCGGGGCGAAGGGCGCCTTCGAGCGGCTGTGCGAGCTGGTCGGAATCGATCCCGGGGAATTTCCCGGCTACTACAAGGGTCGCCATTTCGTCGGCGACCGCGAACAGGGCGAGCGCTTCCGCCGCGAACTGGCGCAGCGCTTCCGCACCCGTCCGATGATGCGATGGGTCGAGGCGCTGCGCGACGCTGACGTCGCCGTGGGACCGTGCCTGGAGGCGGGCGTCGGGTTCGAGGACGAGCAGGCGCTGGCGATGGAAATGATTGCGCAAGTTGAGGATCCGAAGCTGGGAGTCCTGCGCGAGTTGGGCTTGCCGATCAAGTATGCGTCCACCCCCGGCGCGATTACGTGCTCGGCGCCGGAGCCGGGCGCCGATACCGAAACGATTCTGGCGGCGCTTGGAATCGGGCGCGACGAAATGGCCGCCTTGCGCATCCAGGCCGTGATTTAAGGACCAGGCTGATGAAACACGACGGCACGCACGAGCAATCTTCGGCGGTATCGGGACGCGGGCCGCTGGCCGGTATCCGCTCGGTGGACTGCGGGATGTTCGCCGCCGGGCCGTACGCGGCGATGCTGCTGTCGGATCTCGGCGCCGACGTGATCAAGGTCGAACCGCCCGAGGGCGATACGATGCGCCCGACCGAGAAGGCGTTTGCCGGGGTGCAGCGCGGCAAGCGTTCGATCGCGCTGGATCTGAAAACGCCCGAAGGTTTGCAGATCTTCTACCGGCTCGCGGCGCGCGCCGATATCGTGCAGCACAACCTGCGGCTTGAAGTGGCCGAGCGGCTGGGAATCGGCTACGCCAGGGTGCGCGAAATCAATCCGAAAATCATCTATTGCCACGGCACCGGCTTCGGCTCCAAAGGCCCGCTGCGCAGTATCGGCGGCTTCGAAATGAATTACCAGGCGCACGGCGGGCTGGAGTCGGCCCAGGCCGGCGAGGGAAACTCCCCGGTGCTGGTATGCGGCGCTCCGATGGATCTCTTCACCGCGATGCAGGCGGCGGCGGCCATCCTGATGGCGCTCAGATGGCGCGACGAGACCGGCGCGGGCCAGTATTTGGAAATTCCCCAGTTCGCCACCGCCTATGTCTTCGAAAGCCAGCAATACATCACACCTGAGGGTCCGGGACCGCGCTTTACACTGGATTCGCGCCAGACCGGGTTGGGCCCGTTCTACCGCATCTACGAGGCCGCCGACGGAAGATGGATCTGCGTAAGCTGTCCCGACCAGGCCAGCCGGGAGCGGATGCTGTCGGCGCTGGGAGTTGACGCGGGCATGCTCAGCCGCCCACGGGCCGAACTGGAAGGCGAGTTGGAGATGAGGTTTCGCGCCCGCGGCGCGGACGCGTGGATGGCCCTGCTGCGGTCATCGCGCGTGCCGTGCGAAATCGCACAGGAAACCGGAACGGTAGAGAAGATCCTGAGCGATGAGCGGGCGCTGGAGCGCGGCCGCGTGGTCGAATATGAACATCCGGTGTATGGCCGCCTGCGCCAGACCGGCGCGCTGATGCGCTTTTCCGCCACTGCGGTCAGGATCGAAAGGCCGCCGCCGCTGTGCGGAGAGCATACGCGCGAGGTGCTGCGCGAATTGGGTTTTGACGCCGAGCAGATCGCCGATCTGGAAAGCAGGGCCGTCATCCGCTGCGCGCGGAGTTGAATTCAGCTATTCGGGGAGAACCGACCATGGCGAGGGAATACAATCTGATTTCGGCCGATTCGCACGTGATCGAACCGCCCGATTTGTGGGAGAAATGGCTGCCGCGCAAATTCCATGACCAGGCCCCCAGGCTGGTCAGCGACGGCGACGGCGGCGACGCCTGGCAGTATCGTCCCGGCGCGCCCGGCGACCCGCTGGGACTGGTGACCTGCGTGGGCACGCGGCCGGAGCAGCTCAAATGGACCGGCGCCAGCTACGCGCGCAACATCCATCCCGCATGCTACGTGGGCAAGGAACGGCTCAAGGTGCTGGATATCGACGGGGTCGACGCCGAGGTGCTGTATCCGCCGCAGCGCGCGATGATTCACTTCATGGGCTTCAAGGACAACGTCGATCTGCAGATTGCCGGGCTGCGCGCCTACAACGACTGGCTGGCCGAGGATTTCTGCGCCGCCGATCCGTCGCGCCTGGTGCCGGTCGCGCAGATGCCCAACGCGGGAATCGAACGCGCCGTGGCTGAGCTGCGCCGCGCCGCCCAAAAAGGGCATCGCGGGGTCATCCTCACCGCATGGCCCAGCGGCGGCGACACGATCTCACCCGAGGACGACGCGTTCTGGGCCGCGGCCGAGGAGACGCAGATGCCGATCAGTCTGCATCTCATTTTGGTAACCTCGCGCCCGCGCACCGCCAACGTGCAGGACAAGCGCACCGGCGTGGTGATCGGAGCTTCGGCGTTCACCATGATCGCCGAGATCATTCCGCAGGTGATCGTCTCGGGCGTTTTCGACCGCTTTCCCAAACTGAAATTTCTGGGCGTGGAGACCGGCGTCGGATGGGTGCCGCATCTGCTCGAGATGATGGACGATCGCTACTGGCGCAACCGGCATTGGACGGGAATCGAGCTCAAGCGTCCGCCCAGCGAGTATTGGTTCAGCAACTGGGCGGCGACCTTTATTGTCGATCGGTCGGGAATCGCGCTGCGCGATCGGGTGGGGGTCGAAAACATGATGTGGTCGACCGATTTTCCCCATCATGGCAACGACTGGCCCTACTCGCGCAAGACCGTGGAGGAGATGCTGGGCGGCATTCCGGCCGCCGACCGCAGGAAAATCCAGGCCGAAAACTGCGCCCGGATTTACAAGCTGACGGCGTAAAGCTTTCGGCTGACGCCTGCCCCGGTCCGGTACGATTCCGGGTCGGCTCCTCGTCATCCTGGGCGAAGCCTGCGAGAGGGTCCCGCGCGCGCTCGGCGCGCGCCCCGCAGTGTCATTCCGGGCGGCGGGCAGCGCAGGAATCAACGCGAAGCGATTGTTTCCGGCGTGCGCCCGACCAAATCGCTTTGCGCTTATCCCGCCGCCGGGCGCAGCGCCGCTGGCGGGATGACACTCAAGGACCGGCGCGGCGCGCAACGTAGGGTTCCATCCGTCATCTACTCTTTGCCGCCTTCGCGGGCCGCGGCTGCTTTCAGCTTGTCCATGGTTTTTTTCAGCGCGCGGGTGTAGCGCTGCTTGGTCCAGATGTCGCCGGTGCGCATCTTGAGCCATCCGAGTTTCACCGCGTCGGGTTTGTTGCCCATCTCGCCGGTTGAAACTTCGATCACCGCGCGTTCTTCGGGGGTCAATGCGGCCAGGACTTCGCGTTTGAGCGACTCGAGAAAGCCGGCCTTGAGGTCGACGTTTACTTTCATAACGGTTCCTAAAAATGGTTGGCTCCGAATCCCGTCGTGATCCGGTAGAGGAGATCGGAGCGTCAATCGGGAGAGTGATTTAAACCCTCATGAAACCCGCTGATCGCTTTGAGGGGAACATATAGCGAGCACCCGGCTTACGATGTCAAGCGGCAGCGGCTGCTTGAAGCGCACCTCGCCCAGCGCCGCCACCCCGGTCATCCGCCGCAGCGACGCCGCGTTGGTGCGCGCGGCGGCCGAATCCACCGCCTCCGCATCATTCAGGATATAGCCTGCCACCTGTAAATTCCTGCGCCGGGCGTAGTCCAGCGTAAGCATTGCAATGTTGAGGCATCCCAGACGATTTGCCACCACCAGGATGAGCTTGAGGTCGAGCGCGGCGGCCAAATCGGCGTAGTTGAAATTCCACGTCAGCGGTACGGCCAGACCGCCCGCGCCCTCGACCATCACGACGTCGCTGTCGGCTTCGATGTTTCGAAACAGGCTGATGATGCGATCGGGGTCGGGCGGCGGCATCCGGTCGGCCTGTGCGGCGGCGGCGGGAGCCAGCGGCGACGGGTAGCGATAGGGGCAGATCATTTCCAGCGGATGAATGGCCGAGGCGGAGGCGCGCAGCGTAATTGCGTCGGCGGGCTGGAGCTCTCCGCCTTGGCTTGCGCATCCGGTTTCCGCGGGTTTCATGATACCTACGCGCAGACCGCGCACTTTCATCGCGAAGCCCAGCGCGCATCCGACCATGGTCTTGCCGACGCCGGTGTCGGTGCCGGTTATGAGCAGGCGGGTTGTCATCGTCTCTGACCTCGGTCTTTTTCAGTGGGGCGGCCGTCCCTGCCGGAAAAATCAGGTTCCCACAATTTCGCAAGTGGCTCTGAATACGGCGTCTGTCAGCATCTCGATCTCATCGGAGGTAATCGACAGCGGCGGCATGAAGATGAGCGTATCGCCCAGCGGACGCACGACGACGCCGAACTTGCGCGCGGCGCTGGCGATTCGCGCGCCGGTCTGGGCGGCGTAAGCAAAGGGCCGCCGCTCGCGCACCGATTCCATCAGCTCGACTCCGGCCATCAGGCCCCATTGGCGGATATCGGCGGCGTTGCGATGAGCAGCGAAGCGCGACTCCAGCGCGCGGCGCAGGATGGCGATCTTCGGCTGAATCGCTTCGATCAGATGCTCCTCGCGGAAGATTGCCAGGTTGGCCGACGCGACCGCGGCGGCGAGCGGATTTCCGGTGTAGGTATGGCCGTAGTAAAACGCGCGAAACTCTTGCGGCGATCCGAGGAACGCTTCGAAGATGCGCTCCGCGGTCAGCGTTGCCGCCAGCGGCAGGTAGCCGCCCGTGATACCTTTGCCCAGGCACATAAGGTCGGGATTGACGCCCGCGTGATGGCAGGCGAACAACGCGCCGGTGCGGCCGAATCCGGTCGCGACTTCGTCGGCGATAATCAATGCTCCCGCCGCCCGCGCCATCTGTGTGACGGATTGCAGGTAGGCGGCTGAATGCGCCCACATGCCCGCCGCCCCCTGCATCAGCGGCTCGATCACCAGCGCGGCAGCTTTTTTTCCGTCGCGGGTGAAAACTCCGGCCGCGGCCTCCAGCGCGGCGGCGTCGGCGGCGTCGGGCGCCATCCGCTGATGGAACCGAAAGACGTGCGGCGGCGGTATCTTCACGGCCGGGAAGAGCAGCGCACGGATATGGCGATGAAACGGTTCGCTGTAACCGAGGCTGGCCGAGCCAATCGTATCGCCGTGATAGGCTTCGTTCAGCGTGATGAAAACGGTGCGTTCGGGCTGCCCCGCAAGTTGCCAGTATTGAGCCGCGATGCGCAGCGCCACCTCCACCGCTTCCGCTCCCGAATCGGAATAGAAAACCCGGCTGAGGCCGCCCGGCGCAATCTCGATCAGCGCCTGCGCCAGTTCGATTGCGGGCGTGTTCGACAATCCCAGCATCGTCGAATGCGCAATCCGATCAATCTGATCGCGCAGCGCGCGGTCGAGCCGGGGATGGCGATGGCCATGGACGTTGCACCACAGCGACGCCACACCGTCCAGATAGCGCCTGCCGCGCGCGTCGATCAGGTAGTTGCCCTCGCCGCGCTCGATGATGAGCGGCTCCTCCGCCATCCAGAGCTGCATCTGGGTAAACGGATGCCAGACATGGCGATGGTCCGCCGCGGCGAGACGGCGGTATCTCTCTTCGCTCATCTTTGGATCAATCCAGCTTCGCGTCCGGCCGCGGCGAAGGCGGCCAAAGCCTGGTCGAGATCGGCGCGGGTATGGTCGGCAATCGGCGTGACGCGCAGGCGCGCGGTGCCTTCGGGCACCGTGGGCGGACGAATCGCCAGCACGAAGACATCGCGCCGGATGAGCGCTTCCGCCAGATCCAGCGCGGGGCGCGCCTGACCGACAATTACCGGCAGGATCGGGGTGGCGGTGGCGCCCAGCCTGAATCCCGCCGCTTTCAGCCCCTGCGACAGATAGCATCCGTTGTCCCACAAGCGGCGCAGGCGCTCGGGTTCCGAGCGGATCAGATCGATCGCGGCAATCGCGGCGGCGGCGCTGGCGGGCGGCAGCCCGGTGGTGAAGATGAAGCTGCGCGCGCGGTTGATCAGCCAGTCGATCAGCGTCCGCGTTCCGGCGACATACGCGCCGTAGCTGCCCAGCGCTTTGCTGAGCGTGCCCATGTGGATATCGATCTCACGCTCGAGGTTGAGCGCGGAGGCCAAACCCGCGCCGTGGGGTCCAAGCACGCCCACCGCATGAGCTTCGTCAATCATCACCGCAGCCTGATGCCGGCGCGCCAATTCCACGATATCGGCCAGCGGCGCCAGATCGCCGTCCATGCTGAAGACGGAATCGGTCACGATGATGCGGCGGCGGGCGCCGCGCGCGCCCTCCAGCATCGCCTTCAGATGATCCAGGTCGCAATGCCGATAGACCATCACCGGTGCGCGCGCCAGGCGGCATCCGTCGATCAGGCTGGCGTGGTTAAGTTCGTCGCTGAGGATCGCGTCCTGCGGACCGGCCAGGGCGGGAATCGTGCCGAGATTGGCGAGGTAACCGGAGCCGAACACCAGGGCGGCCTCGACGCCTTTGAATTCGGCCAGCCGGGCTTCCAAATCGCTCAGCACTGAGAGATTGCCGGCAATCAGACGCGACGCTCCCGCACCCGTACCGAACTTCTCCGAGGCCGCGGCGGCCGCGCGAATCAGCGCCGGATGCGACGCCAGTCCGAGGTAGTTGTTGGACGACAGCATCAGCATCGAGCGGCCCTGGTAGGCGATGCGCGGGCCGTGGGCCGAATCGATGGTGCGCAGCCTTCGGCGCAGCGCCCCGCGCTCCAACGCGTCGAGTTCGGACAGCAGTTGCCGTTGCAGGAATCCCATGGCTTGAAACAGTCTAGCAGGCACGCTACGCCGTGTGATTATGCCCGGCAACCATCCGCCGACACCGGTGTTCGTCTATGGCAGCCTGCTCGACCGCGCCCGTCAGCGCGCGGTGGTTGGGCGTGAGCTGCGGATGCTGCCGGCGCGTCTGGCCGGTTACGAACGCAGGCGCGGACGCTACTTCTATGTCGTACCGCATCCGCAAGCCGAAACCGCCGGCGCCATCCTGCTCGACCTTGACGCGCGCGAGCTGGCGGCGCTGGATTCGTACGAGGACGTGCCGAACCTCTATACGCGCGGGTTAGTTACGGTTGACACCGGGACCGGCGAAATTTGCTGCTGGTGCTATCTGCCCACCGCGCAGCTTTTGCCTTGATTCACGCCAGCAGGATCAGAAGCCCGTACCACATTAACCGCAAGCCGCGCTTCAGTTCTAAGTCAGTACACCGCTTTCGCGCAGTCTTTGGATTTCCGCCGCGGACATCTCCAGCATCTCACCGAGGATTTCGTCCGTATCCGCGCCGAACAGGGGCGCCGGACGCTCGACGCGGCATGGCGTGCCGGACATCGTCCATGGGATTCCGGTGTGGATGCGGCGGCCGACTTCAGGATGCTCCAAATCCGGGAAATAGCCGCGATATGCCAGATGCGGATCTTGCGCCAGATCCCTGCTGCTCATGGTGGGAATCGCGGCGACGCCGGCGTCCTGCAGCAGTCGCGTGATTTCCCATCGGTCGCGGGCGGCGGTCCACGCGGTGATGGTCGCGTCGAGTTCGTCCTCGTTGCGCTTGCGCATCGCCATATTTATGAAGCGCGGGTCGGAAGCCAGGTCCGGCCGGCCCATCGCGCCGCATAACGCCAGCCATTCGCGTTCGCTGCCAACCGCGATCGTGACCCAATCCAGTGGACCGCCTTTGGTCTTGTAGCAGTTGTGCGGCGCCATCGTGCGGTCGCGGTTTCCAAGCCGCCGCGGCTCGCGCCCGTTCATCGCGAATTCCATCAGCGCCTCCGGCATCACCATCTCCGTGGTCTCGAGCATCGCGACGTCCAGATGCTGTCCTTCAGCGGTGCGCGCGCGATGGATCAGCGCGGCCACTACGCTCATCGCGCCGGTGACGGCGGCGACCGATTCGGCGCAAATCCATCCGGGCTCCATCGGCTCGCCGCCTTGGTATCCGCACAGGCCATAGATACCGGAGAGCGCGCCCGCGGTGGTGCCGTAGCTGATGTCGTTGCGCCAGGGACCGGTCTGTCCGTTGCCGGTGACGGAAAGCATGATGATGTCGGGGCGAATTGCGCGCAGCGAGGCATAGTCGAGTCCGAGCCGCTGCATCACGCCGGGGGCGAAGTTTTCCGTGACCACGTCGCATCGGGCGGCCAGCCTGCGCGCGATTTCCAGTCCCTGTGGATTGCGTACGTCGAGCTGGATGCTGCGCTTGCCCTGGTTCCATTGATTGAAGATGCCGGCGCGGTTGGGACCCGGCTTGCCGTCGGCAAACGGCGGCAGCAAGCGCTGGCGGCATGGCCGGCTGGAACTCTCGACCCGAATCACCTGGGCGCCCAGATGCGCCAGTTGCAGGCTGCAGAAGGTGCCGACCCACAGTTGCATGAAATCCAGCACGCGCACCCCGCGCAGCGGCGGAGCTGGCAGAGGGCGCGCGGCGTCCGCCGCGACAACCCGCGCGCCGGCCGACCCGGCGCCATCCTCAGGCGCCAGTTCGATTTCGGCGCTATGCTCGCCCAGCCGCGGCGCCGGACGGCGCAGCGACCACATTTCGGCGGTGGATTTGAACGGTGCGCCGGGTATCAGGAGCGGTCTGGCCTCGGGGTTGCGCGAAGGCATGGGCACGAAATAATTGCGCGCCGCGAACTGCTCGTTGGCATAGACGTCTGCGATGGTCGCCAGCGGTACGATCGCCACCGAACGCTCGCGCGCCTGGGCGAAGAGGTCCGCCACCTTCCATGGGCGCGCCCACGACTGGATCAGCGGCTGCAGCCGGGCCATGTTGCGTCCGCGCGCCATGGTGTCGGCGAACTCCGGATCCGCGGTCCATTGCGGATGCCCGATCCATTCCACGAAGCGGCTCCAGTCGTTTTCGTAAAGCAGCGAGAACAGCACGTAGCCGTCGGCGCATCGGACGATGAACCAGGGCCCCGGACGGCGCGGCCGAAACCGCGAACTCTCAACCCCGGCGTAGGTGTAGAGCACGAAATTGGATTCGAGCGTCGCGGCGAGCGCTTCCTGTTCGGAGACGTCAATCGCCTGTCCGCGGCCCGATTGCATCCGGCTCCACAAGGCCGCCAGCGTCACCATCGCGGCGTGCAGTCCGCCTTCGAACTCGGCGGGATTGCCGAACAGGCGCAGCGGCGGCAGTTCGGGGTAGGGCGAGGTGAGCGGGCTTACCGAGGCTGCGCCGCTGGAGTGGAACGCATTGAGTTCATAGGCGCGGTAATTGGCGCGCGGCCCGCTGGCGCCGTATGCCGAGACGGTCGCGACGATCAGTTGCGGATGCGACGCGCACAGAGCGGAACTGTTCAATCCGAAACAATCCCGATCGGCCGGCGCCACGTTGTGGATCAGAACATCCGCGCCGCCCAGCAGATTTCCAAGACGGGCGCGACCGGCGGCGGTCTCAAGGTCGAGGACGATACCGCGTTTGTTGACGTTGAGCGCGGAAAAGAGCCCGCTGTTTTCCGGATCCGGCAGATCGCCGGGAAACGGACCGCGCCGGCGCAGGATATCGCCGCGCGGCGGCTCGACCTTGATCACGCCGGCGCCCAAATCGGCCAGCAGACGCGCGGCAAAAGCCGCCGCGACTCCCTCGCCGCATTCAATCACAACGCATCCGGCAAGCGGTCCGCGGGCCGGCCCGGGATCGGCCAGGCGTGAAGGTTTCGATCGTATCGGTGGCAGGTTCTGCTCGATGCTCAAGGGCCGGTTCCGATTGTGAAATTCATGTGGCTATCCGCGCGCCGAATTGTAAACCATAACCGGGCCGCCTAGCATAGCTCTACCTGCTTGTGCATTCCGTCATTTAAGGAGGCGGTCATGCTCGACCATATCGGACTGGCAGTTGCCAACCTCGCCCGCAGCAAGGAATTCTACCAACAGGCGCTGGCCCCGCTCGGCTATCAGTTGATGATGGAGTTCGGCGAAGCGGCGGGATTCGGCAAGGACGGCAAGCCCTATTTCTGGATCGGGCAGGGCAACGCCGCCGGAACCAGCCACGTTGCGTTTGCCGCGGCCCAGCGCAGTGTCGTGGATGACTTCTACAAGGCGGCGATGGCAGCCGGAGCGCGCGACAACGGCAAGCCCGGTCTGCGCCCGAACTATCATCCCAACTATTACGGCGCGTTCGTGCTGGATCCAGACGGCAATAACATCGAGGCGGTGTGTCACTTGCCGTAAGCGTGTGCAGGCCGGCTGGGTGCCTTAAAGCTTTCGCGCGGCGCTGAACCAACCGGAGACCGGGAATAAATGGGGCTGGCCCTGATCGGCCGGGGAGATTGCTTGAGCGGCGCGGACGCTTTGGAATCGACGTCCGCAGGTCGGCGGCGGGCGCAACCGCGGCGGGCCCGCCGGTTTGCGGTGCCCGCCGGGATTGCTCCGCGGCGGGCCCGCGGGGTTCATTGCTTACTTCTTCTGCTCCATCGGAGCGCCGCAGCATTTCAGCGCGCCGGTGCCGCCCTTGGTCACGATCACCTGCGAGCCGCACTTGCCGCAGATATAGACTTTGCCGAGCTGGTTTGCCATGCGAGAGATCGGTTCCTCCTGTCGAAATCTAATCATTAAAGGCTTAAGTGCCTACACGCCCTTGAACAGTGGCTTGCGCTTTTCCAGAAAAGACCGCACCCCTTCGGCACGGTCCTCCGTCGTTTGCAGCAGCGCGTACAAGTCCTCTTCCAGCCTTATACCTTGCCCGAGCGTCATATCGAAGCCCTTGAGCACGGCTTCTTTCACCAACCGTGCCGCAATCGGACCACGGCTGGTGATCGATTCAATCAGATCGGCCGCGAGGGTGGAAAATTCATCCTCGCCGGGCGCCAGGTAGGTCACCAGTCCCAGCTCCATCGCGCGGCGGCCGTCAATCACCGCGCCGGTCAGGATCATCCGCAGCGCCTGCGCGGGACCGATCAGCCGCGGCAGCCGCTGGGTGCCGCCGAAACGGGGCAGGGCGCCGCGCGCCAGCTGACGCAGGCCGAAGTGCGCTCCGGCCAGGGCGGCGCGCACATCCAGCGCCATCGCCAGTTCCAGCCCCTCATCCATCGCGTCGCCGCGAATCAGCGCGAGGGTGGGTTTCGCCACCGCCGCCACGGTTTCGACCAGGTTGGGATCGACGCCGTCGTCGAACCCGATGCAGAACGCCTCGGCGGCGCCCTCAACCACCAGCAGTTTGATCGCGTCGTCATCCTCGACCTCGGAGGCGAGGTCGATCAACTGCTGCGCGGCGGCGGCGCTGATGCGAGGCGCCGAGAGCGCCGCGCTGATGTAGTCGCGATGCCGGCTGATAATGATCCGTGACGGCGCCATGCGGCCGGTGGCGGCCGCCTTGCGCATCGATGCGCCGGCGCGATGCTTGGTTTTTTTCATGGACGGTCGGACCCGTGCTGGTTCAGCGCCGGTTGGATGCGGGCGGCGCCGCGGCATACGGTCTATGCGGCAGCTCCTTTGCGCAGGTCCTTGCGCAGGATCTTGCCCAGCGCGTTCTTGGGCAGTTCGGGCAGGAATTCGTAAATCTCCGGCCGCTTGAAACTGGCCAGCCGCGAGGTGCAAAACGCCTTGAGGTCGTCGGCTGTGACCTGCTGTCCGGCGCGCGCCACCACGAACGCTTTGATCACCTGGCCCCATTCCTCGGAAGGCTCGCCAACCACCGCGGCTTCTTCAATTGCCGGATGGCTCATCAGCACCGATTCGACTTCGGCCGGGGCGATATTTTCGCCGCCGCGGATGATCATGTCGTCCTTGCGGCCGGCAAAGAAGACGTAGCCGTCCTCGTCGATCCAGCCCAAATCGCCGGTCGCGCGCCATCCGTCGCTCAGCGCGGCGTCGTCGGTGCGGCCGGCGTAGCCCTTCATGATGCGCGGGGTGCGGATACAGATTTCGCCCACCTGTCCCGGATGCAGCCGGTTGCTGTATTCGTCGCGCACCATCACTTCGACGTCGGGCAGCGGCTTACCGATCGAATTGAGGCGTTTGAGCTTGAGTTCGACCTGCTCGGGGCTGCCCTCCAGCCGATGGTCGTCGGGGCCCAGCACGGTGAGGGACGAAGTGGTTTCGGTCTGTCCGTAAGCGTTGACGAAGCCGACGGTTTTGGGAAAAGCGGCGATGGCCTTGCGGATCACCGGCAGCGGCATCGCCGCGCCGCCATAGGCCAAATTCTGCAGGCTGGAGAGGTCGGTTGTGGCGAAGCTGGGCTCGTCCAGCAGCTGCTTCATCATCGTGGGCACGACGAACGCGTGCGTCACCCGTTCGCGCTCGACCAGTTCCAGCCAGGTCCGGGCGTCGAACTGCGGCATCACGATCATCCGCCGCCCGGTCCAGATCGAAGTCATCATCGCGGTGGTGCCGGCGATATGGTAAAATGGCACGCATACCAGCGCGGTGCCGCGATCGGTGCCGTCCGCCATCTCGACATTCGCCGTCACATAGGCGGTGAAGTCGTGAAAGCTGAGCATCACGCCCTTGGGCAGCGAGGTGGTGCCGCTGGTGTACATCAGGACGGATACGTCCTGTTCGTCGACTTCGGCTTCGCTGTCATCGGGCGCCGCGGTTTCGGCCAGGGTGAGCAGTTTCTGCATGTGGCTGGCAGCGTTGCCCAGCGAAAGATATTCCTTGATGGTGGTCAAATCGGAACGCAGGCGGGTAATCAGTTCGAGGTAGCGATCGCCGACCAGAAGCATCTTGGCCTTGGCCGTATTGATCATGTACTCCAGCTCAAGCGCCTTGGCTCGATAATTGAGCGGCAGAAAGGTCAGTCCGCATTTCGCCGCCGCATAGTAGGACGCGACGTACAGGTCGGAGTTGGTGTCCAGCGCGGCAACCACGTCGTTGTGCTGAAGGCCGGCCTGTTTGAAGACCGCACTGATGCGGCTGGTGAGGTCGGCCAAGCCGGCATAGTTATGCCGCCGCTGGCCAAAAACGAGAATCTCCTGGTCCGGTAGCACAGCCGCTGGAATGGTAAGAAAGCTGATGGTGTTCACGGGCAAAGCTCCATTTCAAATTCGCTTTCCGCCGCCAGAGGCGGGGGAATGAAGGCGGCTGGCGCTGACGGCCGCCGCGCCGCCGCCCAGCCTGGCAGCCAACCGGCGTTCCAGATCCAGCGCACGATCGAGGGGTAATTCCAGCCCTTCCCAAATAGCAGTTTTGACGATCGCCGCGACCGGCCGGGGAACTGCGCCCAATTCCTGCGCTATCTCCATCGCGCGGTCTTCCAGTTTCGCCGCCGGGACAACTTCGGCGACCAAACCTATACATAACGCTTGGGTCGAATCAATCCATCGGCCGGTTATGCACAGGTCAAGCGCCCATCCCAGCCGCAGCCGCCGCGGCGCGGTTTGCGTCCCGGCGACGCCCGGAATCATCCCGGTTCCGGTCTCCGGCAGGCAGATTCGGGTATCATCGGCGGCCACAGCTATATCGCACAGCAGGAGCATCTCCAGCCCGCCCCCCACCGTAAAGCCGTGGACCGCCGCGATGGTCGGGATCGGCAGGCTGCGCAGCAGACCCCAGACGTCGCGCCGGAACCGAACCCATCGGGCGATAATCGGCGATGGCGCCTGGCCGAATTCATGCAAATCGCCGCCGGTTGAGAAAGCCGGTCCGGCCCCGGTCAGAACCATCGCGCTGACCTCGGGATCCTGATGAATCGCCCACAATGTTTCGTACAGCCCGTCGCGCATCGCGACGTTGTAGGCGTTGTACTGGCGCGGACGATTGAGCGTAACCCACGCGATGCTGCCGCGCTTGTGGTACAGTACGGCGGGGGGCGATTGATGGCCGCGGCCTGCGATTTTGTCCTCCGGCGCCAACTATTCCTCCCCTCAGACGGACTCCGGGATACCGGTAAACGACGCGGGGCGTCCGCGTTCGTAAACTATCCGGCCGCCGATTACGGTCAGGTCGACGGCGGCGCGGCCCAGCTGTTCAGGCTCCATCTGCAGCGGGTCGCGGCCCATCACAATCAGGTCCGCAGCTCTGCCCGGCAGGATGCTACCCGCATGAAGTCCGGCCAGTTCGGCGCCGCCCCCGCAAAACAGGCGATAGGCCGCGGGCAGGTCGATACGCTCGGCCGGGGCCAATTCGCGCCCCAAAATGTCGCGCCGCGCCGCCGCCGCCGCGATCGCGATCAGGGGCCTGGCCGGAGTCACCGGTGCGTCGCTGCCGGCGGCGACCGGCACTCCGGCCTCGACCAGGCTGCGGCATCGATAGGTGTAGGGAATCAGGCCCGGTTCGGAGAGGTATTTCTCGCCGCGGTAATAAATGAAGCCGGGATTCGTCACCACCCAGGCGCCCACATGCGCGATGCGGCGGATCTGCTCGGGCGCGATGACGCCGCCGTGTTCGATACGGCATACCACGCGGGCCATCGCGTCGCGTCCGAGCCGCGACTGGGCGGCTTCCAGCGCGCACAGGGCGGCCTCGACTTCTTCGATTTCGGTCGCATGAAAGGCGCATCCGGCTTGCGCGCGAATCGCGCTCTCGACCCTGGAATGCAGTTCAGCGTCGGCGGGCGCGCGTCGGCCGCGGAATTTGATGGCTAAGACCCGCAATCCGGCGGTGCTGCCCAGGCGGCAGGCTTCGCTCCAGCTATCGATGTAATCCTCACCGAGCATCACGCCGACGTGCTGGGCGATAGCGCCCCATGAACGCAACTGGCCGAAGATTGCGATATGTCTGAGGCTGTTGCGTACGGTAGCGTCGGTGAATGCCGTCAGGCCGGCGGCGCTAAGTTCGCGGCTGAAGCTTTTCGCGCGCGCTTCGAGATCGGCGGTAGTCAGCGGCGGCAGTCGCGACGTCAGCCATTCTTCCATCCCGCTTACCAGCCCGGTCAGGCGATTATCCATCCCGCGATACAGCCGGGCTCCCGGCGGGGCCTTGAAATCGGGCTTTTCCAAACCGAGCTGGCCGATGGCACGCGAGTTGAGCCATGAGGCGTGCAGGGTCTGATGGCGCAGGCGCAGCGGATTTTTCGGCACCGCGTCGTCCAGTTCGGCGCGCGAGGGTCCGCGCCGTTCCGCCAGCAGCGCCTCGTCGCATCCGAAGGCCTTGAGCCAGTTGCCGGGCGCCGATCTGGCGGCCGCGCGGCGCAATTCCGTCAGCATATCGGGCAGCGTGCGAGCGTCAGATACGCTCACCCCTGCCGCCACCGACGCCGCTTCAAGGAAATGCAGATGGGAATCGATCAGACCGGGCGCGACGGTGCGGCCGTCAAGGCGGATCAGATGGGTTGCGGGCCCGACCAGCGGCTTCAGGTCTTCGTAGCGTCCGCAGGCCATGATGCGTCCGCCGCCAATCGCAATGGTATCGCTTTGCGGATGCCCGGAGATCCGGCCTTCGTGGAGCATCAGATCGGATTTTTCACTACTCATTTCCCAATCCGGCCGGTGCCAGGCGAGCGGCGCAGGCGAGTTTCAGAAAACGAGGCGGCGCCGGCCGGTCCCGCCGCGCGGCCGCCGCGCCATCAAGCTGGAGAGGCTGGCGCAGACGGGCGTTGCAGGACAAGCGGGCGCCGCCGGTATCGAGCCGGTCTAATCCGAGGACGGCAGCGGTTTAGCTTCCTTGATTTTCATCGAGGCGTCGCAGCATTCGAGCGAGCCGTCGCCCGGTTTGTTGCACAACACCTCGGTGCCGCACTTTTCGCACATATAGCGCTTACCCAATGCGTTCGCCATTGCTATGGAGTCTCCTTCTTCGATCGCGCCGCGCATCGCGCCTGGCGCCTGAATATAATCATTCAAACGGCAGATCACTGACGACGGCGGAACTCTCGCCGTCGGCATCTTTCAAAATCAGCTTCGCGCCGGGCGTCCATGCATTATGATGCATGATGCCCAGGCCAATCAGCCCCAGGCGCGGCGAAGCGGCCACGCTGGTGACGGTTCCGACTTCCTTGCCGTCCAGCCATGCGGCCGCGCCGGCGCGTACGCCGGGTCTGTCGATTCGGACGCCGTACAGCCGCTTTTTCACCCCGCCCCGCGCCGTGGCCCGCTCCACCGTCTCCTGCCCGACGTAGCATCCCTTGTGGTAGGAGATGCCGCGTTCGAGCCGGGCCTCCAATGCTATCGTCTTGTCGGTGGCGTCCACGCCGACGCGGGCAATGCCCTGTTCCACGCGCAGCACTTCGAGCGCGCCGGCGCCGACTTCGCGGATTCCGGGATGAGCCTCAAGCAGCCGCGTCAAGGCGCCCTCCGCCTGAATTTTTGGAACTACCACAGTGAAAGCCGGGAGTCCAATTCGGGGTAGATTGGCAATCAGTTGGCGATCGGCTCTGAGCAGGCTCCAGGGCGCAAGGCCGCTGGACGCCGGCACCAGAGCGGCGGCCGCCGCGCCTGCCTTTGGTCCGGTTACGTCAATGATAAGGAGGTCGTCCTGCAGTTCCATCTCGACATCGTCGGCGACCAGAAACTTCTCCAGATGCGCGCGCGTTCCCGGCCACAGCCCGCGATCGATGTCGAGGTACAGCGCGTCCTCCTCGGCCCAGACGTAGAGGTCGGCGACCACGTGGGCATGGTCGGTCAGGATCAGGGCATAGGTGAGCGCGCCGGGCCTGAGCCTGACGATATCGTTGCTGCACATGCCGTGGAGAAAGGAGACGCGGTCATCGCCGGTCATCCGCACCATCAGGCGGTCCTCGCGCCGGCAAATCCCGGCGGCGGCGGTCATGGCATCGACTTGCGCGTTTTGGGTTGGATCCATAAGCCTGCGTTTCTGCGTCTAATTGGTTAGCGTTGGCTGCGACGGTGTGCGGCGGGTCTCTCAGCTCATTCTAGCCCCGCCGGAGATGGATTATAATATGGCGGAGGGCGCGAACATGGGTGCATTTCTTTTGGGCTTTATTTGCGGCGTGGGCGCGACGATTTTCACCTTCGTCTATGACGAGGGCCGGATGTTTCTTAATCTGGGCGCGCACGTGCGCGACGTGACCGCGCGTTACAAGCAGTCGCGCGTCAATTGAGAGTTGCATAAACCTGGAGTGCGTTTGAATCCGCCGATGCAAAAGTCCGGGCTCCGCCGCCGCGGTGCCGCGCTCCTGCTGTGTGCGCTGATGTCGGCGCTCGCCGTTTGCGCGGACGACGCCAAATCGTTGTCGGCGCGCCTTAGCGACCAGGCCTTTGGAATGCTCAACGCGGTCAGCGCCGGACACAACTCCCCCAGCCCCTTGCTGGGCCCGGTCGGCGTGTTTGCGGCCGATTCGCAGAAGCTCAGTTCCGCGCTCGCAGCCGGCGACCGGCGCGCGGCGGGCGCGGCGATGGCGTCGGTCAAATCCGACGCCGCGGAAATCGAGAAGGCTGCCGGAGCCGGCGGACTGGACCGTTCGACCTGGGGAATGATCAAGCATGAGATCGACGCGCTCGCCGCGATGATACCAGCCGCGTCGCCCGCTGCCGCCGCCTCCGCCAAAACGGCTCCGCCCGCTGCCGCTCCCGCGCCGGTGGCGGATACCTCGCGCGAAGGACCGGCGGTCCATATTGAATCCTCCGACCCGGTCGGCAACGGTATCGTGCGCGTAAAAGGCTACATGAGCGGACGCGGATTGCGATCCGCCGGCATCTACGTCGGCGAGAGCCGGGTAGCCAGGCTCGACATCAAGCGCGTGCCGGGCGAGCAGATGATCCGGTTCAACCTCGAAATCCATGACGCGGGGCCGGGATCGATGCTGCGCGTGTATGATTCCGCGGGCCGCGTCGCGCAGGCGCCGCTGTTCGCGGAAGGAGCCGCGAGCGGGCCGATGGCCGAATCGGGGCCGTCCATCGCCGCCTCGCCGCCGTCGCTGGATGCGGCGGCCAGAAGCGGCGGCGATTTCGGCCCTGAGACAAATCCGGTGGCAAGCGGCGCAGCGGAAGAGAACGAAGGGAACACCGAGGAAATTCCCGCCGCAACGCCGCCGCCGTCGAGACCCAAAAGCCGGATGCGCAGCCATCTGCGGGCGCGCGGCCCCAATGACGTCAATATCCGCATCGATAACGTAACCGCGGTTGACCCCGGGGCCCGCGAGTACATGGTCCGGGGTCAGATCAGCGGCAGCGACCTGGAACGGGCCGGGATCTATGTCGATGGCAGGCTGGCACAGGAAATCCCCCTTAGCGGCGGCGCCGGTCCGCATACCAGCAGCTTTGCCCAGAGTTTCACCGCGTCCGGATCGGAAACCACGATCCGGGTGTATCGGACGCGGCGCGATTACACCGAGACTTCGCTCAATCTGGCCAATGCCGGCATGAGCAACGACATGACCGGTCCGGTGGTGATCAATTCCGGTATCGGCGGTTACGGCGGCTATGCCGGCGGATTTGGTGCCGGGCAGTTGGCCGTGCAGATAACCTCGGTCCAGCCGGCGTCGCCCTCGCTGTACGTGGTCAGCGGGATCATCTCGGGACATAACGTGGTCTCCGCCGGGATCTATCAGAACGGCGTCCTGACTCAGCCGCTCAATCTTGGCGGCGGCGGTATCGGCGGGTTTATCTCCGGCCTGGTACCCGGGATGGCGCGTCAGTTGTCGTTTACGGGGCGTTTCAATCCGGCGCAGGGCTACGCGACTGTGCGGGCATACGACAGCAACGGCATGATGGCGGAACAGCCGGTGATGGCGTCGGGGTACGGCGGCGCCGCTCCGTATGTTGGCGTGAACCCATACGGCGGCGTGAACCCATATGGCGCCGTGAATCCATACGGTAGCGTCAATCCGTACATGCGCAATCCGTACGGCGGGATGGCGCCTGGCTACGGCAGTCCGGGAATCGGTGTGGCGCCGGGAATCGGCACGGCGCCGCGCTCCAGTGGAGCGGGTGTCGGATCGGTGCCATGGTAAATCGGGAATGCGCCAGTTCTGAGCTTGCCTGAAAAATCAAGGCGGATTACGGTATAAGTAATCCGCGGGTTTTGCAGAACATTATTCTAAATCCCCTCGATCACCGCTAATAGGAAACTTATGCTGCTTCAGGCCACACAGTTACGTCCGGGCATGATCATCGAATACAACAAGGATCTCTGGCGCATCATGACCATCACCCACATCACCCCGGGCAACTGGCGAGGGATGGTGCAGACCAAACTGCGCAACATCAAAACCGGCTCGCAGACTGAAAACCGGTTCCGTTCCGAAGATCGCGTCGAGCGCGTCATCCTCAGCCAGGTCCAGATGGAGTTTCTGTACCAGGACGGCGACGATTTCCATTTCATGAACACGGAAACCTACGAGCAGACCACTATTCCGCGCGATCTTATCGAAGATGTGGTGCCGTTTCTGACCCCCAATCTTCAGGTCGAGGTGGAGTTTCACGACGGCACTCCGCTCAACGTCAAGCCGCCCAAGACGATCGACCTCAAAGTGGTGCGGACCGATCCGGGGATGAAAAGCGCGGCGGTGACCAATACGCTCAAGCCGGCGACGCTGGAGACCGGGCTGGTGATCCAGGTGCCGCATTTCGTGGCCGAAGGCGACACCATTACGGTCAATACCGAAACCCACGAGTACATGGCGCGCACCCGCTAGCCGTGCGATCTGGCATGTTCCCGCCTGCCTTGAAAGAAGGGGAACAGAAAAACAGGTGTGCGGCGCGCTTAATGACCGCGGCGTGCGTCATCGATATCCCTGCACGGTAACGACTGCGGTCTGGCCCATCCGGAAGGGCAGCTCGGGGTTGTTGGGTCCGAGGATGATGCGGACCGGAAAGCGCTGCGACAGCCGCACCCAGTTGAGCGTGGGCTCGACTTCGGGCAGACCGCCCACGGTCGCGCCGTTGGGCTGATACAGGCCCCATCCGATTCCCTGCACGCGGCCGCGAAAGCGCTTGTTCGGATAGCTCAGCAGGAACACGTCCACCGCCATCCCGGGCCGGATATGGGAGAGGAAGTTCTCGCGAAAGTTCGCCATCACGTACCAGGTGCGGTTGTCGATCAGGCTCAGGACGTCGCGGCCCTGGTTGGCGTACTGACCCACCGCGATATTGAGATTGGTGACATAGCCGTCGAACGGAGCCTTTACGTAGCAGTAGTCTACATTGAGTTTGGCGTCGTAGAGCGCGGCTTCGGCGGCTTTGCGGCGCGCGTTGATATCGCCCAGACGTCCGAGCTGATTCTGCGCCTGGCGCACCGCCGATTGCGCGTTGTCCACCGCCGCCTCCGCCGCCCGCGCCTTGCTGCGCGCGTCGAACACGTCGTTGGCGGTGACAAAGTGGCGTTTAAGCAGCGGCTCGATTCGCTCCAGGTACTGGCGCGCGTAGGCGGCGTCCGCGGCGCGCCGTACCTGTTCGGCCCGCGCCGCCCGAATCGCATCCTCCAGCGCCCGGATTTCCAAATTGGTCAGGTCCAACCGCGCCTGCGCCGCGTCCAGCGCCGACTGGTAGGGACGCGGATCGACCACGAACAGCAGCTCGCCTTCCTTCACGTGCTGATTGTCGACCACCGGCAGCTTGACGATCGGCCCGCTGACGTGGGGCGCGACGCCGACGCTGTTGGCGCGCACGTAAGCGTCGTCGGTGCGCGGGTACAGGTAGTAGAGCTTGCCGACATAGCTCAGCGCGATGACCGCTCCGGCAACGATCGCCAGCCCCAGTATCCGCCCCGCCAGGCGCAGCACCAGCGGATCCTTTGCGCTTGATACTTGCTCTTCCACCAGCTTCAGATGCGATTGAAGAACATCAGGTAGGTAACGCAGGAAAGCAGCAGCGCCAGGCTCAGGTAAACCAGCAGCGGCGGTCCCATGTAGGGCTCAAGCCGCAGGCGCAGGAACAATGGACGCAGGATCGCGGTGGCAATCGCCCCCACGATCAGGCACACCAGCCATGACGGAAAATCCGCGCCGGCGATGTTGATCACCGGGTCGCAGCCGCACAGCGCGACCGCCGGCCATCCCGCCCATCGGGCCGTGCTTCTACAAACGGCGGATGCTTTCAACGAGCAGATTGTGCATAAGCGGCCGACGATATTCAACGGCCCGCGCCAATTGGCTTAAGTACAACCGCCGGGTTCACATTCGGCCATTTGCGCGGTGTAGTTAACCGGTTCCTATTGCGAGGCGATATGAAACAGAGCAAACGTAGGGATAGGCGTTTTTTGGCTACGAGCCTTTGGGCGGTGGGGCTGGGCTTATGGCTGGCCGGATGCGCCTATCTCGAACAGCAGCCTGAAGTAAATCCGGACGGATTCGCGCCGCGCAGCGTCCAACGCTCCTGGCGTCCGCCCGCCGCCGACCGCCAACAGTATTCGGTTGCGCCCGCCGCGCCGCTGACCAGCAGCGCGCAAGCGCTTGCCGCTGCGGGCAAAACGTACCAGCTCCCTGAACTGATTGACCTCGCGCTGCGCCATAACCCCGCCACGCGCCAGGCGTGGGCGTCGGCGCGGGCCGCAGCCGCCGCTTACGGCGGTGCGCGGTCGCCCTATTATCCGGCTCTGAGTTACGACGGCGATGCCGGCTATGACAAGTTTCAGTTCCAGGACAAGGGCAACGAAATCGTCATCCGGCAATGGCAGTACACTCCGGCGCTGCAGTTGACCTACACGCTGCTGGATTTCGGGCGCCGCAGCGCATCCGCCGACGCCGCCCGCGAGCAGCTCGCGGCCATGAATTTCGCATTCGATCGCCAAATCCAGGACGTGGTGTTCAACACCCAGCGCGCGTTTTATGCGCTGTCGGCGTCAAAGGCCGCGGTGGAGGCCGCGCGCAAGAACGTGGAACTCGCCCAGACCGACGTGGAAGCGGTCGACCAGCGCCTGCAACTGGGACTGGCGACCCAGCCGGCGCTGCTGCTCGCCCGTCAGCGCCAGGCGCAGGCCGAATACGATCTGGAGAACGCCAAGGTCCTGGTGCGCGACGCGCAGGCCGACCTCGCGGTAGCCCTGGGGGTTGCCGCCAACGCCGCGCCGCTGGAGGTGGAGAATCTCGACCGCCAGCCGGTGCCGCGGGCGCTGGGCGCGACGGTCGACCAGTTGATCGACGCCGCGATGAAGCAGCGGCCCGACCTTGCCGCGCAGGTGGCGGCGCTGCGCCAGCGCGAGGCCCAGGTGCGCGGGACCCGTGCGCAATGGTATCCCACAGTGGGGCTCGCAGCCGGCTACGGGGAGGATATCTGGAGCTATAACTTCAACAGCCTCAGTGTGGTCAACACCCGCATACCGCAGTACTCCGCGCTGCTGACGATGCATTGGGACCTGTTCACGGGGTTGCGGCGCCTCAACGACGATCGGCAGGCCGAGGCGCAGCGCGAAGCAGCCCGCGCCCAGGTTGAAGCGTTTGCGGTGGACACGACCGCACAGATGTGGCGCGTTTATTATCAGTTCAAAACCGCGCTTGAAAAATACCAATATGCCCAGGCCATTCAGGCCGCCTCGCGCGAAGCTTACGACTCCAATCTCGAGGCCTATCGGCAGGGACTCAGCACGATCGTGGAACTGTTGTCGGCCGGAAACGATCTGGCTGGGGCACGTTACACTTTGATCCAGAGCAAAGCCGATCTGCTGAGCGCGTCGGCGGCGGTAGCGTACGCGGCGGGAGCGGTGCAGGCGCCGGACCGATGAGTTGGGCGCCGTAATAATGCCACAGCGTGGTTCTGATGTTCCTGTAAAGAAGTAATCCAAAAGACGTTTTCCCCCTCGCCGGCGCATGATCTGGTATCGAGCTTGCTCACCAACAGGCCATGCCGAAACGAGTCTCGCGCGGCGCCGCCGTTTCCGCATCCGCGGCCTTCGCCGCAGCGATATTGTGGTTGTGGGCCGCACTCGCCAACGCTTCGGAATATGGCGTCAGCACCTATCGGCCGGGCCTGATGGATTTGTATGCGGGAATGCTGCCGCCGCCGGGCACCACCATCGTCAAGAGCCTGTTCCTGTACCAGGACGCCCGCGCCAAAGCGGTTACGGAAGATGGCCGCGTGGAATTCGATACTCACACCGTTACCTACAACGAGGCGATATTCGCGGCCTACGTAACCCGGCTGCGGGTGTTGGGCGCGTACTGGGCTTTCGGCACCATCCAGATGGTCCGGATCGCGTCACAGTCCGCCGATTCGGGATTGCATGGCGGAGCGCTGCACAATCAGAGCACCACCATCGCGGGCCTGGGCGACGGCATTTTCATTCCCGCGATGTTGAACTGGAACTTCGGACAGTTCCATGTCACCAGCGCGTTTTCGTTCTATGCGCCTACGGGCGAATATAGCTCCTCGCGCCTCATCAACACCGGGCTCAACCGATGGGCGTTGGAGCCCGATGTCGGCCTGACCTGGATGAGCGGGAGGGGAACGGAAGCGTCGCTGTTCGCGGGCTACACCGTAAACACCAAAAATCAGGCCGGCGATTACTACAGCGGCCAGGAATTCCACGCCGATTTCGCGCTCGCGCAGCATCTGCCGCATGGACTGCTGTTGGGGATAGCGGGTTACGCCTTTCAGCAAACCACCGCCGATTCCGGTTCCGGCGCGCGCCTGGGGCCGTTTAAAGGGCGCGTAATCGGCCTCGGACCGCTCCTGGGAGAGACCGTCAACATCAACGAAAAGCCAATCAGCTTCACCTTCAAATACGACTTTGAATTCGCCGAGCAAAACCGCTCATCGGGCAACGAGCTATGGTTCACGACCTGTATCCGTTTTTAGATCGGATCGCGGCGGCTGAGAGCGCGGCCGCACGCCGGCGCGGCCAAACGGAGTCATTGGCCGATTCGGACGCAATCGGTCCGTCTTTGGGCGCGCCAAATTCGCATCGGCCTGAGCGGCGTTCCGGATGGCGGCCATGACCTTATCCGCCCAACGCTCTGAGACCGGCGCGCCGTACACCGCGGCCCATCGGCGTTTGCTCGATCGTCTCCCCCAGCCGGCATTGCTGGCCGACCAGCACGGAATTATCGTCGCGCTGAACCGGCCCGGATTGGAGTTGGTTGAAGCGTCGGTCGAGAGCGACGTCACCGGACGGGAAATTTTCACCCTGCTCGCAAACCCCGTACAAGGCGAGGCCGCGGCAGCCTCAGGCCGTCTGCCCGGCGAGTCGATGGTCAATTCGTCCCGCTTCGAAATGGTCACGCTCAAGGGCCATCGCCGCACCATCGAAGTTCTTGCGGTCCCGTTGTTAACGTCGCCCGCGGGCGAGTTCAAGCTGATACTGGGCCTGGCGCGCGACGTGACCGATGAGATACGCGCCCGGCGTGAGCAGGCGCTGCTGGCGGCGATCGTCGAGTCCAGCGAAGATGCCATCGTCAGTCTTTCTCCCGACCTGCGCATCATGAGCTGGAACAAAGGCGCCGAAAAACTCCTGGGCTACACCGCGCACGAGGCGATCGGCGCTTCCACCACCATCTACATGCCGCCGGAGATGCGCCAATGGGGCGAGGCCTTTCTTAAGGACCTGATGGGCAAGCTCGATCGGGTGCACAGCTTCGAAGTGCCATGTTTGAGAAAAGACGGCAGCCGCGTGGAGGTGTGGACCGTATGCTGCGGCATTCGCGACGCCAACGGCCGTCTGCTCGGGATGTCCGCGATGCATCGCGATATGACCGAGCGCAAACGCGCCGAGCAGGCGCGCGATTTACTGGCCGCGATAGTGGAATGCTCCGACGACGGCATCGTCAGCACCGGCGCCGACGGCCGCATCACCGCCTGGAATCGCGGCGCGGAAAAATTGTTCGGCTACAGCGCGGCCGAAGCGATCGGAAAACCCTTCACCATAACCGTGCCGCCCGACATGCGTGAAATCGCCGGCGCCATGGTGCGGGAGTTGTACGAACATCCCGACCGCCCCAACCGCGTCGAAGTACCCTGCCAGCGCAAGGACGGCAGTCTGGTCGATGTTTCGCTGGTGGCCTTTGCCGTGCGCGATCACAGCGGCAAGGTGCTGGGAGCCTCCGCGGTCCATCGCGATATCAGCGAGCGGCGCCGCGCCCAACGCGAACAGGCGATGCTCGCCGCGATTGTTGAATCCTCCCAGGACGCCATCATTTCCGAGGGCCCCGATCTCACGATTCGCAGCTGGAACGCCGGCGCCGAGCGGCTCTATGGGTACTCGGCGCACGAAGCGGTGGGCAGGCCGCTGACGATGCTGGCGCCGCCCGATCGGGTCGAGGAACTCAAACAGATCATCCAACGCGCGCTCAAGGGCGAGGTCATTCGCGAATACGAAACGCTGCGGCGCCATAAGGACGGCCGCCTGATTGAGGTTTCGTTGAGTGAAGCCCCGGTGCGCGAGGCCAACGGACGCATCGCCGGCGTCGGCGCAATCGAGCGCGATATCAGCGAGCGCGTGCGCGCGCGCAAGCTGGAAGCGCAGATGGCGGCGATCGTCAAATCCTCCACCGACGCCATCTACAGCCTGGGCCCGGGGCACATCATCCAGACCTGGAACGCCGGCGCCGAGCGCATGTTCGGCTATACCGCCGAAGAGGTTATCGGCCGCCGTTCTCCGACCATGCTCCCCGATTGCCATGAGCAGCTCGATGAAATGCTGCGCCGGGTCATGGATTACGGAGAGACGGTCCAGTTCGAATCCAAACGCCGGCGCAAGGACGGCGTCATTCTCGACGTATCGGTCACCGCCTCTCCGATCTACGACAATTCCGGCATGGTCGGCGGCCTGGCCGTGATCACCCGCGACATCAGCGAAAGCAAACGCTACGAGCGCGAATTGCTGCGGACCCAGACTGAGCTGCGCGCGCGGATGCGCCAGCAAGCGGCGCTGGCGCGGCTGAGCCGCCGCGCGCTGACCAGAATCGAACCGGGGACGTTGATGGCGGAGGCGGCCGCGCTCATTGCGCAAACGCTGTCGGCCCAGGCATGCGCAATTGCGGAACTGACGCCGGACGGCAAATCGTTGGTGCGGCGCGATATCGCGGACCGCGGCACACCGGTTGAGCTCCACGCCGACCCTTACGCCGAGTATATATTGCGCGCCGGCGAGCCGGTGGTGGTCCGCAACTTCGCCGCCGAGCCTCGCTTCCAACGCGGCCACCTGCTGGCCGGTCCCGAGGCGGTGAGCGGCCTGGGCGTTGTCATACCGGACAGCAAGCAGCCTTTCGGGGTGGTGGCGGTGCAGTGCGCGCAGGCGCGCGAGTTCAGCCGCGACGACGTCAATTTCGTGCAGTCGGTCGCGTTCGTGCTGGGGCAGGTGCTGGAACGCCGGGCCGCCGAAGAGCAACTCAGGGAAGCGCGCGACCAGGCGCTGCAGTCGGTGCGAGCCAAGACCGCGTTTCTGGCCAACATGAGCCATGAGATCCGCACTCCGCTCAATTCCATCGTCGGGTTGTCGGCGCTGCTGCTGGAAACGGACCTGTCGCCCGAACAGCGCGACTTCGCCCAGACCATCCGCCTCAGCAGCGACGTGCTGTTGGAGACCATCAACAACGTGCTGGACTTCTCCAAAATATCCAGCGGGAAAGTGGCTCTGGAAAATACCGAATTCGATCCGCGCGTGGTGTTTCAAAGCGCGGCGGATCTGCTGGCCGATGCCGCGCGCAAGAAGAATCTCGAACTGGCCGTCCATCTGGCCGACGATCTTCCAACCGTACTGCGCGGCGATCCGGGCCGCCTGCGCCAGGTGATCGTCAATCTGATCGGCAACGCGATCAAGTTCACCGCCGCCGGCGAAGTGGTGCTGAGAGTCAGCCTGGAAAGCGCCGCGGATACCTCCGTGAGGTTGCGTTTCGAAGTGACCGATACCGGTATAGGCATCGCCGAGGATGCGCAGCGGCGCCTCTTTCAGCCCTTCCATCAGGCCGACGCCTCCACCACCCGGCGCTTTGGCGGCAGCGGCCTTGGGCTCGCGATCAGCGCGCAAATCGTCGAGCTGATGGGCGGGAAAATCGGCGTCAGCAGCCAACCCGGCAAGGGTTCCACGTTCTGGTTCACGGCCAGCCTGGAAAAGGCGGCGCTCGGCGCCGACGCCCCCGCCAAATCGGTCGATCTCGCCGGCGTTCGTGTCCTGATTGTTGACGACAACGCCACCAACCGCAAACTCCTGCGGCTGCAGCTTCAAGCGCAAGGAATGCGCGTGGACGCGGCCGCCGGCGGCGCCGAGGCCCTGGCGGCGATGCTCAGAGAGGCGGATGTCGATCCCTATCGGATCGCCTTGGTGGATTGGCAGATGCCCGGGATGGATGGGCTCGAGTTGGCCGCCAGGATCAAAGCCGCTCCCGGCCTGGCGAAGATTCGGCTGGTCATGATGTCATCCGCCGGCCCCGCGCCCGGCAATGATCCGCGAGGGAAACTGTTCGATGGCTGGCTGACAAAGCCGGTGAAAGCCGCCGAGCTGTCGCAACGCCTGGCTGCCTTATGCCATCCGGCGCAAGCCGCGGCCCCTCAGCCGCCGGTTGCGCCTGCGCCCTCCAAAAGCATCACTACTGCGCCGGCAGGTAAGGCGCGCATTCTGATGGCCGAGGACAATCCGGTTAACCAGAAAGTTGCGACGATTCAGCTCAAACGCCTGGGCTACACGGTCGACGTGGTCGGCAACGGCCGCGAAGCGTTGGAGGCGATCAAACGCACCCGCTACGACCTCGTTCTGATGGATTGCCAGATGCCGGAAATGGACGGCTACGAGGCGACCGGGGAGATTCGAAAATATCAAGCCGGCTCTCCCGACCATACGCCGGTAATCGCGCTTACCGCGTTTGGTTTGTCCGGCGATCGCGAGAAATGCCTGGAAGCGGGCATGGACGACTACCTGGCCAAGCCGATCAGGATCGAGCAGCTCAAGGAGATGCTGGATCGATGGCTGGCGCGGGCCGCCGCCGACAGCTGTTGATCCGTCGTTGCCGCGCCGCGGGCGGCTAGCCGAGGGCCTGTTCGACCGCGGCGAACACCGCGGCCGGAGTCACCTCGCGCAGGCATTGATTGCTCCCGTAGCGGCATCGCGCACGCCGGCACGGCTGGCAATGCAGCGCCGGATGGGCGCTGAGCAGTTGCATATCGGGGCTGCCGCGAGGGCCGGTTCTGCATGGCGGCGTGGGTCCGTAAATGCCGACCAGATGGGGGCAGCGGGCGGCGCCGGCCGCGTGCAGCGGCGCGCTATCCGGACCAATCACCATCGACGCTCTTTCGATTACAGCATACAGCTCCGGCAGCGTGGTCTTTCCGGCGAGATTCACGACCCGCGCGCGCGCCTCGCCTGCGTGCGCGATGATTTGCGCGGCGAGCGCCGCGTCGGCGGCGGACCCAACCATCACCAGGTTGGCCGCCGTGCGGGTCAGGATCATTTCCAGCAGCGCGCGCCAATGCTCCAACGGCCATTGTTTGCTGGGCCATTGGGTACCCGGCGCCACGACCACCAGCGGCGCGCGCTCCACGACTCGATCCAGCCGCGCCGCGATACTCTCGCGCGCATGGGCCGGCGCCCGGGGCAGCGCCGGCTCACATCCGCCGACGTCGCATCCGAACGCGTGCGCCAGCGCCAGCATGTGCGCCGAGTGGGCGGCGCCGGAGGCGAAATACTCGCGCCGCGAGACGTACCTCTCGGTGTAGAAGAGATGGCTCAGCTCGCGCCGATGGTCGAATCCGATGCGCCGCTTGATGCCGGCCAGACAGGGAATCATCGCCGAGATCAGCAGTCCCTGCGCGTCGATCGCGGCGTCATAGCCGGCCGCCCTGATGTCTTCACAAAAGCCGCGCAGGCCGCGTATCGCCTGTGGAAGACGCGTCGGAATGCGCCAGCGATCGCGCGGACACGCATGGATATAGTCGATATCGGGATGGCCCTCGATGGCGCTCATCAAAGCGGCGTCGATCGCCCATCCGATTTTCGCCTGCGGGAACGAACGCCGGATGGCGGCGGGCAGCGCCAAGGTCTGGATGACGTCGCCCAAGGAACTGAGGCGGACAATCAGGATGCGTTCGCGCGCTGACACCGAAACCACTTGAGCGCTCGCATAATCGGCCCGCGCGGCTTCAGGACAGGATGCGCCGCTCGCCGTCGGATTCCACCGTGGTGCCGCAGGTCGAGGCGCATTGCGGACAAACGTACTCGTACTTGTCGCCTTCGGGCAGAATCAGCAGCAGGCGCTTGCGCACCGGCACCGCCACCTTGCACTTGGGGCAGGCCAGCAGCGTTGCTTCCATGCGCTTGAAAGCGGCTTGACGTTGAGCCATGCGGAAAAATTAACCATCAAACCGCCCCACGCGCAACCGGCGGGCTCAGCTCAGGTCCTTGCGCCGCGTTGTCTTGGGCCATCCCGCTCGCGTAAGATTGGTGTTTGCTTCGATGCCAAAGGTTGAAAACAGGGGGCAGCCGCTGGTCTATCTGGAGACCTACGGCTGCCAGATGAATATCGCCGATTCCGAGCTGATTGGCGGGATTTTGCGCCGCGCCGGATACGGCGACGCCGCCCGGCCCGAGGACGCCGACGTTATCCTGATCAACACCTGCGCCATCCGCGAACACGCTGAGGAACGCGTGCTGGGCCGTTTAACGGATCTGGCCCGCCTCAAGCGTCGCCGGCCCGGCCTGCGCCTGGGGCTGCTCGGATGCATGGCGCAGCACAACCGCGCACATTTGACGCAACGGGCGCCCTACCTTGACCTGGTGGCGGGGCCGGACAGCTACCGGCGTCTGCCCGAATTCCTGGGCCGCGGCGGCTTCGATCCGATCGTCGATGTGCGGCTGGATCGCAATGAAACCTACGCGGGTCTGGCCTCGGCCCATGAGCCGGGGCCCCGCGCCTATGTCACCGTGATGCGCGGATGCGATCGGTTCTGCACGTTTTGCGTGGTGCCCTACGTCCGCGGACGCGAACGCAGCGTCGCGCCCGAGGCGGTGCTGGAGCAATGCCGCGAGCTGGCCGGCCGCGGCGTCAAAGAGGTTGTCCTGCTGGGGCAGACCGTCAACGCCTATCGCGCCGGCGAAGTTGATTTCGGCCGGCTGCTCAGGATGATCGCACAGATAGATGGCATCGAGCGCATCCGCTTCACCTCGCCGCATCCGTGCGACATGAGCGATGCGGTGATCGAAGCGATGGCGACGGAGCCCAAGGTGCAGCCGTATCTGCATCTGCCGGTGCAGTCGGGTTCGGATCGGATGCTGGCCGCGATGGAGCGCGGCTACAGCGTTGCCGAATACCTGGATTTGGTGAATCGGCTGCGCCGCGCGGTCCCGCAGCTGGCCCTTTCCACCGATATTATCGTGGGATTCCATGGCGAGGAGCCGGACGATTTCGCCGCGACGTTGGGGCTGATGCGCGAGGTCGGTTTCGACGCGGCTTTTACCTTCAAGTATTCAGTCCGCGAACATACGCGCGCGTTCAAGTTGGGCGATACGGTAAGCGAGGAGGAAAAGGCGCGCCGCCTCTCGGCCCTGATCGAACTGCAGGAATCGATCGCCGCGGCGCGCAATCAGGCCGAGATCGGCCGCATACGCGAGGTGCTGGTCGAAGGTCCGGCCCGCCGCGGCGCCGGAATGCTCAGCGGCAAGACGCCGCAATTCAAAACCGCGGCGTTCCCGGCGCGGGCTAATCCCGGCGATCTGATTGCCGTTCGAATCGTCGCCGCCACCAGCCACTCGCTGACCGCGGTCCCGGCCTGAAACGCGGCGCGCTTTTCCGGCCTGTGAACCGCTCAACTCCAATGTAGAGATTCGCCCTTGACAGCGGGCAGGAGCGCCCGCACCACTGCCGCAAGGCTAAAAAGGTGAGTGATCGGCGAATCGGTTCCGACCGGTCCGGGTCAGCGGCGCGGGCGTCTGCGCGGAGATTCGTCGTTGGGCTGGCGGCCGCTTTTAGCCGGCGTTGACTCTGGTTCGGCGCCGGGCGGCGAGTCCATGCGGTCGCGCAAAGCCCGCAGCTCCACTTCCAATCCCGCCAATGTCGCGGCGTGGGCGGCTTCCCTCTCCGCCAGCGCGTTGCGCAATTCCTGGCGCAACGTGCTGAGTTCCGCCTGCAACCGATCGATTTCGGCGCGGTCGCTCTTTTGAGCCAGCACAGCGTTGAATTCTTTGCGCAGCGCGGCAATCTCGTCGCGCAGTCGATCGAAGCGTGCGGATAGGGCGTCTTCGGATTCGCGCCGCTGAACGGCGGCGGCGCGCAACTCGGCCCGTATCTGCTCGATCTCCATCGTCAGGGCGTCAACCTCGGCGGCGCCGGGCCGCTGCCGGCCAAGGGCGGCGAGCAAGGCGCCGGCCGGCAGCGACGCCGCGCGCCACCACAGCTGCATCTCCGCGGCGGATATGTCGGCGATGGTGCCGAACGCGCGCATCATCGCAAGGGGAAACCTGAAAGCCAGCGCCTCGCACATTTTCAGCGTTTGCGCCGCCGTGCCGTTTTGGTGATCCACTGCGATCCCTCTCTGCGCAAAAATCGCCCGCCAGGCGGGCATTGCTCAAGACTATTTGGCGTGCCGGGCGAGGTCAAAGGACAACCGACCAGGCGCGCCGCTATGCACAGCCGGACTGGTTCACGCGGCCTCTTGACGCGCATGCGGGTTTCGGCGATATTCAACCTCATGGTTGAATATCGCGCCGCCGCGCTCGACCGCACCCTGGCCGCGCTGGCCGATCCGACGCGCCGCGCAATCCTGCAGCGCCTTAAGCGCGGCGCGGCAAAGGTGACCGAACTGGCCGCGCCGTTCGACATCTCGCTCAACGCCGTCTCCAAGCATCTGCGCGTGCTGGAGAGGGCCGGGCTGATGCGCCGCAGCGTGCGCGGACGCGATCACTACTGCGCGCTGGATGCGCGTCCGATGCGCGAGGCGGCGGAATGGATCGAGCATTACCGAGAGTTCTGGGAAGGGCGTCTCGACGCTTTGGAGCGGTTTCTGCTGCGTGAATCACGACCTCAACCGCCGGCGCGAAAGCCGGTGCAGCCGCAGAGGAGAAAGAAACGATGACTGGTCCAGGGGATGCTGCCAACCTGATGGTGAGAGTAAGCCGGACGCTGCCGGCGCCGCCCGAGCGCGTGTTTGCCGCGTGGACCGACCCGGACAGTTTCAAGCAATGGTTCGTGCCGGGCACGGTAACGGCGCTGGCGGTGGAAATCGACGCGCGTGCGGGCGGCCGCCTGCACATCAAAGCGCGCAATGAAGAGGACGGGGAGTTCGAGATCAACGGCGTCTACCGCGAGGTCACGCCGCCGTCGCGATTGGTGTTCACCTGGGCGGCCAACACGCTGCGCAGGTTCGAAAGCCGGGTGACAGTGGAGTTTCGCGCCGTCGGAGCGCAGACCGAACTGACGATCACCGATGAGCGGCTGCCCGACGCGGAGATTGCCCGGCGGCGCCGGCAGGGCTGGGAGAAGATCGCCGAGGCGCTGGAACAGGTTCTGGGGCATTCCGGCGCCGCTGCGGCCGCCGATCGATGACGATGGCGGGCGGCGCCGCACAGCCTGACGTGCTGTCGATCCTGGCTATCGTCGTTCGACTAAGGATTGACGGCGCCGGTCATCGAGGCTGGAAGGCGCCGCAGACCGACCAGGAAGGAGATCGTCCATGAAGCTCTACAACCATCCGCTGGCTCCCAATCCGCGCCGGGTGCGCGTATTCGCGGCCGAGAAGGGCATTGAACTGCAACTCGAAAACGTGGATTTGCTCGCCGGCCAGGCCCGCACGCCTCAGTTTCTGGCCAAAAATCCGTCCGGTGCGGTGCCGGTGCTGGAATTCGACGACGGCTCTTGCCTGTCGGAATCGGTTGCCATTTGCCGCTACCTGGAGGGGCTCAGGCCGGACCCCAACCTGCTCGGGCGCGAGCTGCGCGAACAGGTGGAAATCGAGATGTGGAACCGGCGGATGGAGTTCGAACTGATGGGAGCGGTGGGCGGCGCCGTGGTGAACACGCATCCGATGTTCAGCGGGTTCTTGCCGCAATTCCCCGAATATGGTGAAGCGCAGCGTGCGCGCGCATACGAACGGCTTCAGCGCATGGATCGCGAACTGCGCCAGCGGGAGTATATCGCGGGAGACCGCTTCACCATCGCCGACATTACGGCGCTGGTCGCGATCGATATCGGCGGCGCGCTGGGCAATATCAAACCCGATCCCGGGCTGAAAAACCTGACGCGATGGCATCAGACGGTATCGGCCCGCCCCAGCGCCGCCGCGTGATCGACCGCTGCCTGATCTGCCGCCTCCTCTACCGCATTCTTCCGCGGGAGAGGCCCAGGGTGAGCGTGCCTGCCGCGCTTAACACGAGCAGAAGCTAGCCGGCGCGGCGGTGGGTGGCAGAGTCGAAGAAGTGGAGTGAGCGGCGCGGCGCATACAGCCATCGCGTGCGGCCCGGCTCGACTGGCTGGTCGAGCAGCGCGGTGATTTCCTGGCCGGCAACCGTCGCGTACGCGAGAAAGCCGCCGCCCACAAATTCAACCCGGTTGAAACCGGCCTCAAACGCGACCGCGTCGGGATTCGGGTTGTAGGTCAGGTCTTCGGGGCGGATGCCGAGGAGCACTTCGCCGCTCATCCCAAAGGGCATCGCCAATGCCAGCTTCTCGCCGATTTCCAGCGCTGGCTCGGCTGGTACGGATTGCTCCGGGGGCGCGGCGGAGGCCTTGGCCGGGCGGATGCGGCAGCGCAGGATATTCATCGGCGGCTGTCCGATGAAAGTCGCGACGAACAGATTGGCCGGCCGCTGATAGACTTCGGTCGGAGTGCCGATCTGCTCGATCGCGCCGGCGCGCATCACGGCGATGCGGTCCCCCAGGGTCAGGGCTTCGAGCTGATCGTGGGTGACATAGATGATGGTGCGGCCGGTACGGCGCTGGAAGTCCTTCAACTCCACGCGCAGACGCCCGCGCAGTTGCGCGTCGAGGCTGGAGAGCGGCTCGTCCATCAGGATTACGCGCGGTTCGCGGATCAGCGCGCGCGCCAGCGCCACCCGCTGGCGCTCACCGCCGGACAGTTCCGCGGGGCGCCGCGCGAGGTCGATTTGCAATGCGGCGAGCGCGGCGGCGTCGGCGACCCGGCGCTGAATCTCGGCTTTAGGTGTGCGGCGCAGGCGCAGCGGGAAAGCGATGTTGTCGAACGCGCTCATGTGCGGGTACAGCGCATGATTCTGAAACACCATCGCGATCAGGTCGCGGCGGTCGCCGCAGTTGCGGCCGCCGACGCGAATCTCGCCGCGCTCGGGATAATCCAGGCCGGCGATCAGCCGCAGCAGCGTGCTCTTGCCGCATCCCGAGGGTCCGACCAGCACGAACAGTTCGCCGGCCTCCACGCTCAGCGACACGCCGCGGACGCCGCCGCCCGACTTGAACTGCCGGCCCAGGTCGCGGATCTCCAGTTCAGCCATGTTAATAAACGCCGGTTAATTCGCGGGCGTTCAGCGTTGAGTGCCCGCGATGAGGCCGGACTTTAGCACAGGCCGCAGCGCGATTATCACCGCCAGGGCGGGCACCAGCATCACCAGGGCCAAAGCGCTGGCCGGTCCGACGTCGCCGAAGACCGTGTAATAGTACAGCAGCGGCGGCATCGTGCGATGCGTTACCTGGATCAGCAGGGCGAAGCCGAATTCATCCCAGCTCATGATGAAGCTCAGCACCAATGACGCCGCGATTGCGGTTTTGGCCTGCGGCACGGCGATGGCGACAAAGATGCGCAGGGGCGAGGCGCCGTCGAGAAACGCGGCCTCTTCCTGCTCGCGCGCAATCGCCGCGAATACGCCGTAAGTCGTGAGCGCCGCGGTCGGGATGGCCAGCGCGGCATGGATCAGCGCCAGACCCATCCCGGTCGGGCTGTCGTAAAGTCCCACCTGTATGAGGACCACGGTAAGCGGCAGCGCCACCGCAATCATCGGCAACAGGCGCGCGGCTGTGACACCCGCCATCCCCGCCTGCCGCATCCGCTCCCGCCGCGCCATCGCATAGCCGAGCATCGTGCCCAACGCGGTCGCAATCAGGCCCGCGACCGCCGCCACCGCCACACTCAGAATCAAGGCTGAGCGCAACTCGGCCAGTTCGAAGACGCTTTTTAGGTTGGCCGAGGTGACATTGCGCGGCAGCCAATGCGGCGGCCAGGCGAAGCTTTCGAGATCGGGCGTGATCGCCTGTTTGATCAGCAGGTAGATGGGGATAGCGGCGCCCAGCACGGCGATCGACTCGACCGCCAGACGCGCCGGCCCAATCCAGCGCGCGGCGGTGGAACGGGGGAGCGCAGCCGTAATCTGTGCCTCCGCCTTCATAACGGAGTCAAAACCGCGCGCCGGCGCAGCGCGATCAGTCCGGCCAGCGCGGTGATTACGATCACAAAAGCCAAAATGATCGACGCCGCCATCGCCATCCGCGGTTCCTGCGCGTCCGTCCACAGATGATAGGCGTAGGTCGAGATGACCGGCACGCCTTCGATTCCGGTCAGCACCAGAGTGGTGGAGAAGATGCGCAGGGCGTCGATTCCGCGCAGCACCAGCGCGGCCAGCATCGCCGGGGCCAGCATCGGCAGCGTAACGTATCTGAAGGTGGCCAGCGTGCCGGCGCCGTCCAGCCGGGCCGCCTCGTAAAGCTCGGGCGGGATGGTTTGCAGTCCGGCGACCATGATCAGCATCACTACCGGCGTCACGTGCCAGGCGTCCACGACGATCACGGTGGCATACGACCAAAGCGAGCCGGGCACGAGCCAGGGGATGGCGGCAGCGCCGGCGGCGTAGAGCGCGCCGTTGAGGTATCCGCGCGGCATGAAGATATAGCGCGCGAGGGCCAGCAGCACGATCTCCGGAATTGCGAAGGGCAGTATGGAGGCGACGTCCGCCACCGCGGCAATACGCCCGTTACGCGCGTTAAGGGTCAGCGCCAGCGCCAGGGCGATGGCGAATTCGACCAGCAGGCTGCCGGCGGGAACGATCAGGTTGCCGGCCGCGGCGCGCCAGAACAATCGGTCGCGCAGCACGGCGGCGTAGTTGGCAATCGACGGCCCGCCGCGATCGAAGGATAGCACGACACCCTGCGCCGCCGGCGCCAACAGCAGCGCCACAATGAACAGCGTTGGAACGCCGGCGAACAGCCACAGGGTAAAGGTGCTGCGCAAACTTCCGAAATTTATTTATCCAGCGGATGTTTGAACTTGCGATCGGGATGCCGCACGGTCAGCACCGGGCAGGGCGCCTTGTGCACCACCCGGTCCGCGACGCTGCCCAGCAGGATGTGCGCCAGGCCGGTGCGTCCGTGCGTGCCCATGACGATCAGGTCGACGCTTTCCGATTGCGCGGTGCCGATGATCTCCATGAACGCGGCTCCGACCCGCAGCAGGCTGCGCGCTTTCAGTCCGCTCTCGCGCAGGCGGTTCACCGTGCGATCCAGTTCGCGCTGCGCCGCCAGACGCTGCTCTTCGGCGATGCGTCCGATGGTTTCCAATGCGAGCGGATCGGGAGTGATGCCGGGTTCGAGGCCGAAGCTGACCGGGGCCAGCGCCTGAGCGACATGGAGCAGGATGATTTCCGCGCCAAACTTGCGCGCGAGTTCCTCCGCGTATCCCAGAGCGTTGGCGGAATCTTCGGAAAAATCGGTCGGCGCGAGAATTTTGGCTATGGTCGGCATCGTAAGCGAACATACGCCCCAGCGCCTCGACGGGCAAGTCTGATCGCCCTTGGAACTGGACCGGATGCCGCCGATTGTTCCACAATGGTCCGAAAGAGGTGCGCCCGTGCCAAGGTCCTTTCCGCCAACCATTGCCGATTTCGAGCGCGATATCGACCAGCTCTTCGATGAGCTCCTGGTCGGCCGATGGTGCTCGCCGGCCACCGAGAACGAACCCGCCATCGTGCTGGAGCGCGACAACGCCTTCGAGGTCCGCCTGTGTACGGGCGCGTTCAAGCCGCCGGAGCTGGAAGTTGTGGTCAACGAGAAAAACCTCACGGTGCGCGGCCGGCGCGGCGAGAACTCGTGGGAGCGGCTGATCGGCTTCAGCCAGCCGCTCCAGACCGAACTGGTGACGGCCAAGTGGGCCAATCGTATCCTTACTGTAATCCTTCCCAAAAAGAGTCAGCCGGCCGGCGCTCAAAGCAAATAGCCGGCTCCGCACTCCAACCTGACAGGGTGCTATTATGCCTTCAGAAACCGATCACAGCCCGGATCCCGGCGCCAATCTGCAGACCGCGGCGGCAGCGCACGAACTCAGCGCTGCCGAATTGCGCGGGCTGGCGCCGCTGGCGCCCGCTGAACTGGAAAAAGCGGCGGCCAATGTCACCGACGAGCAACTGCTCGGACAGGATCGCGCGCTTGACGCTATCCGCCTCGCAATCGGTATCCAGGCGCCCGGCTACAATGTGTTCGCCACCGGCGTGCGCGGCTCCGCCGAGCGCGAGGCGATCCTGCGCCTGCTGCGCGACAAGGCGGCCTCGATGCCCACGCCGGGCGACTGGGTTTACGTCAACAACTTTCAGCGCCCCGAGGCGCCCATCGCCGTCTATTTGAAACCCGGCCAGGGCCGCGACTTGCGCGACCGGATGACGGATTTGGTCAACTACGTCAGGGAGCAGTTGCCCAAGGCGTTTCGCCAGGAGGATTTCGACCAGGAGCGCAACGCGCTGCGCGACAAGTACAATAAGATCGCCCAGGACCTGTTCAACCGCCTCGAAGCCCGCGCCCGCGAAAAAGGCTTCGCCATCAATGCCGCGCCCAACGGCCAGCTGATCTTCATTCCCTTGTTCGACGGCAAGATGCCGGAAAACCCGGAGATGCTGCAGCGTGAGATGAGCCGGCTGACCGACGAGCAGCGCGCCGATTTGGCCAAGCGTCAGGGCGAGCTGCAGGAAGAATTTCTGGGCGTGGTGCGCCGCCAGCAGGAGATCATGCAGGAGCTGGTCAAAGACATCCGCGGTATCGAACGCGCCTTTGCCAGCCGCGTCATCACGCCGGCAATCGAGGGGCTGTCGCGCCACTTCGATAATCCCGCCGTCACCGACTATTTGCGGCAGGTCGCCGAACACATGCTCAAGCATCTGGACCGCTTCCGCGAAGGGCCCGCCGAAGGGCATCCGGGCCCCGACAACGCTCCGCCGATGATGATGTCCGAGCAGGCGATGCCGCTTTTTCCCGAGTACCAGGTCAACCTGCTGGTGGACAACTCCGAACGCAAGGGGGCGCCGGTGATCGACGAGAGTGCGCCCACTTATCGCAACCTGTTCGGCACGATCGAGCGATGGGTCGATCCGATGGGCCGCGCGATGACCAACTTCACCCGCATCATCGCCGGATCTTTCCAGCGCGCGCATCACGGATTCCTCGTCATCGACCTGGAAGACGCGATTGTCGAGCCCGGAGTGTGGAAGACGCTCAAGCGCAGCCTCAGGACCGGCTTCATGACCATCGAAACCTTCGAGCCCTTCCAGTTCTTTTTCTCCAGCGGACTGAAACCCGAGCCGATCGAGATCAGGAACAAGGTGATCGTGCTGGGCACGCGCTATCTCTACAATCTGCTCTATTTTTACGACACCGATTTCCCCGAGCTGTTCAAGGTCAAATCCGAGATCAGGCCGGTGATCGACGCCGAAGACGACGCCGTGCGTCATTATGCGGCGCGCGTCGCGTGGCTGGCGCGCAAGGAGCAGCTGCCGCCCTTCGACGGCGCCGCGCTGGCAAGAATCGTGGAGTACGGGATGCGTCTGGCGGGCGAGCGCGGACGCGTGCTCACGCAGATGGAGCCGATCGACGACCTGGCGCGCGAGGCGGCGTATTTCGCCCGCGCCGCCGGCGCCGCCGAAGTCACCGCGCAGCAGGTCGAGCAGGCGCTGCGCGAGCGTATCCTGCGCCTGAACTATGTCGAAGAGGAACTGCGCCGGCTCATCGCCGAGCGCGTCATCATTGTCGATCTGAAAGGATCCAAAGTCGGCCAGATCAATGGACTGGCTGTAATCGACGTCGGCGGCTACGCCTTCGGGCGCCCGTCGCGGGTGACGGCGACGGTGGCGCTGGGCCAGGCCGGGATCATCAATATCGAACGCGAGGCGCGCCTTTCCGGTTCGACCCACGACAAGGGCATCATGATCCTGTCGGGCTTTTTGCGCTATCGCTTCGGCCAGGAATTTCCCCTCGCCATGAGCGCCAGCATCTGCTTCGAGCAGTCCTACTCGGGTATCGACGGCGACAGCGCCAGCTCCACCGAGCTCTACGCGCTGCTCTCGGCCTTGAGCGGAGTTCCGATCCGCCAGGACCTGGCCGTGACCGGCTCGGTCGATCAGTACGGCACGGTGCAGGCGATCGGCGGCGCCAACGAGAAGATCGAGAGCTTCTACCACGTGTGCAAGGTGATGGGGCTGACCGGTACCCAGGGAGTGCTGTTGCCGCGCTCCAACGTCAACAACCTGATGCTGCAGCCCGAGCTGGTGGATGCGGTGCGTCAGGGGCAGTTCCACATCTATCCGATCGACAACATCGATATGGGTATCGAGCTGCTGACCGGGGTGAAAGCCGGAACCATCAAGGAGCCGGGCACGATCAACTACCTGGTGCATCAGCGGCTCAAGCGCATGTCGGAGCAGACCCGTCCAGGAGCGGGCGGCGAGATGCGGGTAATCGCGGAACCGGCGGCTCCACCCAAACCTCCCGCTCCGCCCGAACCTCCGACCCCTCCGCGCTAGTGCCGGCGTCCGGCCGGTCGGAATGACACTGAGCGGTGGCGCGGGTGAACGCCCGCGCTTCGCAGGCTGGAAGCCTGGTTCAACCAGGCAAATCAGGCGCGTGCCCGTCCTGATCGAACCGCGTGCCGTGAACCGCTTTGCGTCAGCCGGCCGCTGGCGGGCCGGAACAATGCTCCGGTTGATTTAAGCGCGGTGCCCAACGCATGATTGCCGGAATATGACCAGCGATCTGCATCTGGATACGGGCGAAGTCGCCCTGCTGACGGACCTCTATCAGCTCACGATGGCGGCCAGTTACCTGGAGCATGGATTCAACGAACCGGCCTGCTTCAGTCTTTCCGTCAGGCGCCTGCCGCCGCGGCGCGGCTATCTGGTCGCCGCCGGCACCGAGCGCTTTTTCGAAGCGGTCGAGGCTTTGCGCTTCGACGCGCAGGCGCTGGAATATCTGGAATCGCTCAAACTCTTCAAACCGCAATTCCTCGACTACCTAAGCCGCTTTCGCTTCACCGGGGCGATCCGCGCGATGCCCGAGGGCGCGATTTTTTTCGCCGAAGAACCAATCCTCGAGGTGGACGCGCCGATGATCGAGGCGCAGATGCTGGAGACCCTGGCCATCAACCAGGTCGGCGTGGCCACCATGATCGCGAGCAAGGCGGCGCGCTGCTACCATGCGGCCGCTGGACGGCGTCTGATCGAATTCGGGCTGCGCCGGTGCCATGGGGCGGACGCCGGCCTGGTCGCCGCGCGCTCCAGCTATTTGGCCGGCTTCAACGGCACCGCCAACGTCCTGGCCGGCAAGCGCTACGGAATTCCGGTTTACGGCACGATGGCGCACAGTTACGTCATGGCGCACGACCGCGAGCGCGACGCGTTCGCGGATTTCGTCCGCAGCTTTCCCAAGCTGAGCACGCTGCTGGTCGACACCTACGACACGCTCAAAGGCACCGAAAACGCGGCGCAGGTGGCGCTGGAGTTGAAACCGTCGGGTGCGGAGCTGATTGGCGTGCGGCTGGACAGCGGCGACCTGGGCGATCTGAGCAAGCGCGCGCGCAAGACTTTGGACGCGCGCGGCCTGGGGCAGACCTCGATCTTCGCCAGCGGCAACCTCGACGAATACGCGATTGCCGAACTGGTCAGGGGTAAGGCGCCGATCGACGCTTTCGGCGTCGGCACGGCGATGGTGACCAGCGCGGACGCGCCGTCTTTGGACCTGACCTACAAGCTGGTCGAGTACAAAGGGCGGCCGCGCGTGAAGACTTCGCGCAACAAACTGACGCTGCCCGGCCGCAAGCAGGTGTTCCGCGCCTGGAGCCGGGCCGGCGCTCCCTATCGCGATTTGATCGGACTGGTCGAGGAGAGTCCGGCCACCGTGGCGCGCGAGTTCAAGCCGACCCCTGACCGAGTCACCGAACTGCTGGTTGCGCGGATGCGCGGCGGCGCGCGTATCGAACCCAATCCGACCCTGGCTCAGGCGCGTGAACTGTTTTTGGAAGGCTTCGCCAAACTGGACTCGCCGCTCAAGGCGCTGGAACGTCCGGAGTTGTACAAGGTCCGCTACACCGCCGCGCTGGGCGCGATGCAGGTGGCGGAAAAGCTGAAAGTCGCGGAACGCCAGCGCTGAAGCCGCGATGGATGCGGGTTGCCGCTCCACACTTCGCGGTACGCCCGCTAAGCTTTGAAAGCAGCGCACTCGACGAGCAGACCGAGGATCTGGCGCGAACGATGAACGTACCGATCTATTCAATCGGCATCGGCAACCCCAATCCTCACCCCTCTTCCTTTTTTTGTGTTACGGTATCTCCCTGCCGCCACCCCTTCCCTCGCAGGTAAGGGGGTTAGGTCCGAACGGGGGAAAACGCCAATCAAGCTGCGTTTGGATGTGCTGGAAGTTCAGTTTACTTCTTCCCGCGCGCGCCGGAGGTATATCCACCAGGATTCCAACCGTCGCCGGTTGCGGTTTGGAGAATGCAATTTGAAGCTGCTTGTCAGCTTGGTAGAGACGAAGGTCTTTGGCGGTCAGCTTGGGAAACGGCTGGTTATTTTGACTTTGCGCCGAAACTTCGATCTGGCGGTAATTTGGCTGTTTGATCAGATCGGGCGGCGCCGCGATGTTTGGGCAGTTCTGCGGCTTTGAAGGCAGGCCGCTTTGAGACTGCGGCGTTCCGTATTTGGATGGAGCGGGCGTTGCGCAACCGGCGCGGACGGCGCAAAGAGTTGCCGCGGCGGCTTTATGTGTGAGGCGAATTCGGCGGATGCTGAAAGAAGTGCGCATCACTCCGTTTCCCTGTGCAGGCTTACTTCATAGTGCGGGTCAGCAGCTCCGCCGATTCCAGCAGGCATCGTTCGGTGGTCGGCCAGTCGATGCATGGGTCGGTGATCGACACGCCGTACTTGAGCGCGGCGTGATCCCTGGTCAGCTTCTGATTGCCGGCTTCGATGTTGCTCTCCAGCATCACGCCCATGATCGAGCGGTTGCCAGCCGCGATCTGGTCGATCAGCGCGCGCAGCACGGCCGGCTGCCTGGTGTAATCCTTGTTGGTCTGCGCGTGCGAGCAATCGACCATCACCCGCGCCGGCAGTCCGGCGGCGGCAAGCATCTGCTCGCATTCGCGGATGCTTTCGGCGTCGTAGTTGGGTTTGTCGCCGCCGCGCAGTACGACATGCGTCAGCGGATTGCCGGTGGTGCGGATGATCGCGGTCTGACCGTCCTGGTCGATACCGATAAACGAATGCGTGCCGCGCGCCGACTCGATCGCGTTGAGCGCGATGCGCAAGTCGCCGTCGGTGCGGTTCTTGAACCCCACCGGCATCGACAGCCCGCTGGCCATCTCGCGATGGGTCTGCGATTCGGTGGTGCGCGCGCCCACCGCGGTCCATGAAATCAAATCCGCGATGTACTGCGGCGTGATCGGGTCGAGCAGTTCGGTCGCCGCCGCCAAACCGATGGAATTGATTTCGATCAGCAGCCGCCGCGCGATGCGCAGTCCCAGCTCCATGTCGCAACTGTCGTCCATGTGCGGGTCATTGATCAGCCCTTTCCATCCGGTGGTGGTGCGCGGTTTTTCGAAATACACCCGCATCAGGACGTGGATGCGATCGGCCACGCGCGGCGCCAGGTTGGCCAGGCGCCGGGCGTAATCGACCGCGGCGTCGGGGTCGTGAATCGAGCAGGGACCGACGATCGCCATCAGGCGCGCATCCTCGCCGTTGATGATACGGCGGACGATTTCGCGCGAGTCGGCGACCCATTGGGCCAGCTCGTCGGTCAGCGGCAGTTCTTCCTTGAGCGCGCGCGGCGCAATCAGGCGCTGCGTTGCGGCTACGTGAACGTCGTGGATCCGTGGCTTCATCCAAAACCTGACTTCGCCCCGCCCTGAATTTCCCAAACCAAAGGCGCGGCCGATAACCTACCACTTTTAACGGAAAAGGCGCATCTGATGAAAGCCCGCCCGGGCCTCCGGCCCTCTCCCACCAGGAATGCGGGAGAGGGGGGACCAGAGAAAAATGCGGGAGAGCGGACGGAAAGCTACTCCAGCTTGACCAGCAGGCCGAGGCGGCGCGAGGATTCGAACATCCAGCGGAAGAACATCGCCGCCAGTACGAAATAGAGCGCGTCCAGACCGAGCGCCCACCAGAAATGTGCCGCGGCAAAGCCGCCGCCGGCCAGCACCTGACGCATCCCTTCGAACGCATGCGTCGTCGGCAGCATCCACGCCACCGCACGCAGCGGGCGGGGCAGCGCGCTCAGCGGATAGAACACGCAGGAGACCGGCAGCAACAGGCCGGCGAAGCTCCACGCCAGCCCCTGGATTCTGGTCGCGTAGCGGAAAATCAGCCCCGACGTGAACACGCCCAGCGCCAGTCCGAACAGCATCAGGTCGATCATGAATGGCACCAGGTCAAGCAGGCGGGGGAAGATGTTGAAGGCGTAGCAGGCCCACGCCACCAGCGCGGCGCACAGCGCTCCCGCCGCCACCTTGAAGAGATTTACTACAATCAGTCCGCAAAGGTATTCGGACACGGCCAGCGGCGTGGAGAACAGGTTGATCAGGTTGCGCGACCACAATTCGTCCAGAAAGCCGACCGCCATGTCGCGCTGGAAGGCGTAAAACATCCCCCACAGGATCGCGGCGCCGAGCAGGAAGCCGGCGATGCCGCCGCCGGCGCCTGCCCGGTTTGACAGGTACACGGTGAAGAAGCCCCACACGACAATGTCCAGCACCGGCCAGTAGACCATGTCGGTGATGCGGTCGAAGTTGCGGCGCACTTCATAGGCGTGCCGCAGCATGATCGCGCCTACCCGGTTGCGCTTCATACACCTGCCTCCTCAAGCCGCACCACGCGCAGAAAAACTTCTTCCAGCGCGGGTTCGCTGCGTTCCTCTTTGAGAATCGCGCGCGTGATTTCGATCGGACTGCCCGCCGCGATCACGCGGCCGCGATGCATGAAGACGATCCGTCCGCACATCCGTTCGACCTCGAGCATATTGTGCGAGGTGAACAAAATCGTCGTGCCCATATCGCGCTGCGCCCGCAGCAGCACCTGCTTAACCTGCCAGGCGATTTCCGGATCGAGATAAGCGGTGGGTTCGTCCAGCAGCAGCAGGCGCGGATTGTTGAGCATCGCCTTGCACAGCCCCACGCGCGTGTTCTCGCCGGAGGAGAGTTTGGCGATCGGTTTGCGGGCCAGGTGCTGGATTCCGAACAGCTCCAGCATCTCGGCGATTCTCCTGCGCGGCTGCGCGATGTTGTACAGGCGCGCGAATACCTCCAGGTTTTCCATCACGGTCAGCCGCAGCGGAAACGACACGTAGGGCGAGCTGAAATTCATCTGCTCCAAAATCGCCTCGCGATGGTCGTCAAAGCGCCGGCCGAAGACGCGCACCTCGCCCGCACTGGGCGCGATCAGCCCGAGCAGCATGTGAATGGTGGTGGTCTTGCCGGCGCCGTTGGGCCCCAAAAGGCCCAGGATTTCGCCCGCCGCGATTGAAAACGATACGTCGTCCACGGCGGCGAACTCGCCGTAGCGCTTGGTCAGGTGGCTTACTTCCAGAAGCATCGAAATGCCTTTTTCGTTCTTGCCTGCGAACAGGATTGCAACGCGCCCGAAAAGAAAGCGGCCGCGAATGCGTCAACTCGCGCACCCGCGGCCGCTTGCGGCAAATAATTTCGGTAATCAGCTAATCAAAAACGCCGGACGCACCTCCGCGGGTGTATGTGCGAAATCGATCGATCGTGGTCCACATGGAGGTAAACATCACCTCGTTGCAGGCTAGCATGAAACGCGCAGCTGTTGCGAACGGCTGCGGACGGTTTGGTCAGGTCCATGCTGGGAATCGCCCCGGGCGCGAAGCTACACTGCTGAGGCATTGAATCCGCCATCCAACAGGCAGGCGCGCAACTTCACCGGGCGCGCCGGCGATCGCGCAATGGCCGGCGCCGCTCTAGTCGTCCCGCTTTACGGACGGCGGTTCTGGCTGGTGTTCGCGGCCAGCTTCGCGCTCAATCTGTCCGTCAGCCTGTTCGTGATGCTGCCCGCGTTCGTGATGCATCTGGGCGGCAACGCGGCGATGATCGGCGCGGTGATCGCGGCGGGCGGCGTCGCCGCGCTGGCGGTGCGGCCGCTCAACGGGGTTGCAATCGACCGCTTTGGATCGCGCCGCGTCGCCGTAGTTTTTCTGATTTTGGACGCCATCGCGATCGCGCTTTATCCGGGCCTGAGGGCGCTGCGCTGGCCGCTGTTCGCGGTGCGCGTGATCCATGGCGCAATCGACGGCACCGCGCGGGTGGCGTTGTTCGCGCTGGTGTACGAACTGCTGCCGGCGGGAAGACAGGGCGAGGCGATGGCGACTTTCACGCTGTGCAGCATGATTCCCGCCGCGATCGGTCCGATCCTGGGCGAGGAGATTATCGATCGGTTGGGATTCGGATGGTTCTTTGGCGCCGCCGCGATTCTGTGCCTGATCGGGGCCGCAATCGCGGCGCGCGCGCAGGCCGGAGATTGCGGCGCACACGCCGCGGCGCGCCCCGCGCGCAACAAGGCCGGCCTGCTGGCGCTGCTGCGCGATCCGGCGTTGACGCCGCTGTGGGCGATCACATTGCTGTGGTCGGCGGCGCTGGCGGCGCGCACCTTCGTGATTCCCTGCGCCTATCAGCATGCAATCGCGCGCGTGGGATGGTACTTCATGCTCTACTGCGGGGTCGCGGTGGTGCTGCGGATTTTCGCCGCCGGATTGATCGATCGGGTGGGCCTCGCGCGCATTTTGGCGCCGATGCTGCTGGTTACCGCGCTGGGTTTGGTGCTGCTGACCTGGACCGGGCGCCCGGGGATGCTTTACCTGGCGGCGCTGGCCGGCGGCGTCGGCCATGCCTATTTCTATCCCGCACTGTGCGCGCAGGTAATCGGGCATACGCCGGAGGACCAGATGGGCCGCTCCTCGACCATTTTCAACTCGCTGCTGGATGTCGGCGGGATGGCGGCGCCCTACGGACTGGGCTTGATGGCGGACGCGGCCGGCTACCCGCCGATGTTCGTGCTGGCGTCGCTGATTGCGCTGGCCAGCGCGGCATATTATTGGGCACGCATCGAGCGGAACTGATCCGCCAGCCGCGAATTTTTCGCCCTCCCCCCTTGCGCCGGCTGCGATACGCGGCTAGATTGACCCCTGCACCTCACGGCAGGCGCCGTGAGGTTTCGCTTTGTGGTGCAGGGCGGCCGGAGCCTTCCAACAGCAAGGCATGTTGAAAAATCCCACGCCGCCGGGCTGACTGAGCTTGACACCGAAGCGAGGGCGCGATAGAAGTTACGTTTACCCCAAGACGGGGTGCCGGTCTTTGAAAACTGAATAGTGATGCATGCCCAATGAGATTGGGCGGCGGGAATCCGTGACGGATAAATCAGCCCGTCCAATTTTCTTTGAATTATCAGCGGTCGACCCCCCAAAGCCTGAGCCTGCGGCAGCAGCCGCGAGTTCGCGGCTTCGGGAGGAGACACAGAGCCTTTTATGGAGAGTTTGATCCTGGCTCAGAACGAACGCTGGCGGCGTGCCTGAGACATGCAAGTCGTGGGAGAAAGTCGGGGCAACTCGGCGAGTAAACCGGCGCAC
>JAJPJA010000066.1 GCA_021324455.1 Pseudomonadota bacterium
CCTCAACCAGCGGGTATGCGCGCGGATGCCCGACGGCGAGGTGCGCGTAATTTCCGATCAGGTGCCCGGCGCCAACGGTATCACGGTGTACAAGGATCGCGTGTTCATCGACGAATGCCGCGCCGGCGGCCGCCTGCTGGAACTCTTCCCCGACGGACGCGCGCCGCGCCTGATGGCGGACGGGTTGGCGATGCCGAATGCGTGCGCGGTCGGACCCGACGGATTTTTGTACTTCCCGGAGGTGCTGAGCGGCGATATCTGGCGCGTACCCCTGGACGGCGGCGAGCGCGAACGTTTCATCAGCGGACTGCATACGCCGCCGGCGCTGAAGTTCGATAATCGAGGAGCCCTGATGGTGCTCGAGTCGCATACCGGCGAAGTGACGCGGATCGATTTGCCGTCACGGCGGAAAACCCGCTTCGCAAAACTGGAATCGGGACTCGACAATCTGGTGATCGCGCCGGATGACCGCGTGTTCGTGTCCAGCTTCGCGCACGGCGGAATCTGGGAGATCGCGCCCAACGGACAGAGCAAAGTGCTTGTGCCGCATGGCCTGATCGGACCCTGGGACGTGGCGTGCAGCGGCGGGAGCTTGTTTATCGGCGACGGCCCCAGCCTGATTCGGGTCCGGCCTCAAGGCGGATGGGATCGCGCGGGATGGGTCGGCGACGCGGGCTTTCCCGGCATGATCCGCGGCTTGTGCCCGGGTCCCGGCGCGGCGCTCCATCTCACCACCACGGCCGGCAGCGTGGCGCTGTTCGATCCCCAAACGCATAGCGCGCAAGTGCTGGCGAGTGGGCTGGATCGCCCGCTGGGAATTGCGCGGTCTGCGCACGGCACGGTAATCGCCGCGGAAAACGGGACCGGGCGCGTCATCGAGATCTCAGCCAACAAGGAGCTCAAAACCATCGCGTCGGGGCTGGATTTTCCCACCGGCGTGGCGGCGGCGGCCGACGGTCAATGCTACGTCAGCGAGACCGGCGCGCGCCGCGTGGTCGCAATTGACGGCGGCGTCCAAACTATTGCCGATAATCTCGACACTCCGCAGGGAATCGCGGTCAGGGGCGGCGCGTTGTTCGTGCTGGACGCCGGCTTGCGGCAATTGCTGCAAATCCAAATCAGGGATCGAACGCGTAAAGTACTCGCGTCGAATCTGCCGGTAGGCAGCGGCGGCGGTCTGCCGGTCAAGTCGATGCCCGGAATCCCCGGTATCTTCCCTGGCCCGTTCGTCCCCTTTGCCGGCCTCGCAGCCGGTCCGGACGGCCGCATCTACATCGCTGCCGACGCCGACGGCAGCGTCCTGGAGTTGGAGCCAGTCAGCGATTGAGGCTGACCACGAAGTTGCCGCACGATTATAACAGGCTTGCAATCAGGCTTACGGAAGAATGGTCAGCGCACATAAACGATCACCTTGAATTGCTCGGACTCGAACCGGCAATTCAGGAGATACTGAAAAGATCCAGCACGAGTTATTCGATCTATCAGCGATCCGGACACACATCTGTACTACCGTCACTAACACCCGATCGATGTGGCGCCTGGCTCCGATTGAGTAACAGGAGGAATGGTCGATGCCCAATGCACCGAAGACCTGCATGGCCGCGCTGCTCAAGGCCTATCGCGAACCGCTGGCGGTGGAGGAAGTAGCGCTGCCCCAGGAGCTGGAGGCCGGCGCGATGCTGGTCAAAAATGACGCCAGCTCGATCTGCGGCTCCGACATGCACGCGTGGGAAAATCCGCCGCCCGCCAGCATGGGTATCGCCGTCTCGCTGCCGGTGGTGCCCGGACACGAGATGATGGGCCGCATCGCGGATTTAGGCACCGTCACGCACGACTCGCTGGGACGCCCGCTCAGGGAAGGCGACCGCATCATCTGGAGTCCCGGTGTGTGCGGGCGATGCTTCTGGTGCACTGTCGCCAAACGGCCTTCGCTGTGTCCCAATCGGCGCTACTTCGGCGTTTCATCGGTGAAAAACTATCCCCACATCACCGGCGCCTTTGCCGAATACACCTACGTCTTTCCCGGATGCGGTCTGGTCAAGGTGCCCGACGCGGTCAAGGACCATTGGGCGTCCGCCGCCTCGTGCGCGCTGCGCAGCGTGGTGCATGCCTTCGAGCGTCTGGGCGCGCTGCGCGAACCGGAGATTGTCGTGGTGCAGGGGACCGGACCGATTGGCCTGTTCGCAACGGCGATGGCGGCGCGCAGCGGCGCGGCCAAAGTGATTGCGATTGGCGCCCCGGCGGACCGGCTTGAAGTGGCGCGGAAATGGGGTGCCGATTACACCATCTCGATCGAGGTCCCGCATGCGCAGCGCGTCGAGCGCGTCAAGGAGCTTACCGCCGGTCTCGGCGCGGATTTGGTGATCGAAGGCTCGGGCGCCAGGAACGCATTTGTCGAAGGCGTGGAGCTGGTGCGCCGCGGCGGCCGCTACCTGGTGATCGGACAGGTCGGCCCCGACGCGGTAACTTTTCTGCCCGCCGCCATAGTCGGCAAGGAGCTGGACATAATCGGATCGCTGTCGGGCAATGTGTCGGATTATTACAAGGCCTTATGCTTTTTGGAGAATAATTGCGGCCGCTTCGATTTCGACGCGATGTTCCCCAATCGCTACAAGCTCAAGGACATCCATTCGGCGTTTACCGCGATGCACGAGCTGCGCGACATCAAGCCGGTCATACTGTACGCGTAGCATTGGGCCCGGGAGAATTATCGCGGGGGCTTGCGGCCGCCGCAAGGATTAGAGGTCGCCGTCGTCGGAACCGCCGCCCATCTCGTCGTCGCCGAGGTCGCCGCCGCGTTCCAGTTCCTCGACCGCCTGATCGAACTCGGGGCCGCCGAATTCGTCGCCCATCTCCTTGCCCATCTTGCGCATCAGGCGGGCCATGCTTTTGGGGTCGTTTTCGTCCAGGTCGCCGAAATTGGACGGGTCGCCCAGCGCGTCGAGGCGGGCCTCCTCGCTGCGCGGCATCGCAAAGCGCGACATCAGGCGGCGCAGCTTGCGCGCCCCGCAATGGCGGCATACCTCGTCCACCTTTTCGCTGACCCTGAGGGTCAGGATACTGCTGCGCTTGCCGCACTTACCGCATTCATATTCATAGATGGGCATGCGCCTGCCTCCTCTGCGACGGTACGATCCGTGCTCCCTGGTCTGAAATCTTGAGCAACGCCTCGACGCAAGGCAAGGGCGGCGCAATCAGCGCGCCGCGGCCATCGCGGGGCCCAAAAACATGGCGCCTTCATCGTCGCTGGTGAGCGGATTGGAGAGCTTCGATACGTCCATGATTTGCTCCAGGTTGTCGCGCACCGCTTCGGGCGTGATGCCGCCGGGCGGCGCCGCGCGCCAGCCCGCGGTGATGGCGATAATCGTGCGCGCGACGGCGCCGCCGCCCGCCGTCAGGATCTCATGGTTGAGCTTGCATTCCTCGGAGGCCAGGTACACCACCACCGGCGACACCAGCTCGGGCCGGGTCACATGGCCGCGGGCCGGATCCAACGGCGTCAGCGGCGCGTTCGCCATCCGGGTGTATCCATAGGGCGAGATCACGTTGGCCGCGATTCCGTATTGAGCGCCGGCCAGCGCCACCGCCCAGGCCAGGCCCACGATGCCGGCCTTGGCCGAGCCGTAAGCCGCGACATACTGATTGGCGCGCAGCCCGCCGACCGAGGTCGTAAAGATGAAGCGGCCGTACCGCCGCTTCATCATGACTTCAAAGGCCGCCTGGGAGACGAAGAACGAGCCCGCCTGATGGACGGCCAACAACGCGTTGAGATCGTCGGCGGTATGCTCGAGGAAGGGCTTTTTGCGGATCGCGCCGGCGTTGTTCACGACGATATCGACCGTGCCGAAAGCCTCCAGCGCGGCTTTGACGATGTTGCGCGCGCCCTGCGGAGTGGCAACCGAATCATGATTTGCCGCCGCAACACCGCCTGCCGCCCGGATTTCGTCCACCACGGCGCCGGCCACCGCGGGGTCGGCGCCGCTGCCGTCCAGCTCCGCGCCGACGTCATTGACCAGCACGCGGGCACCTCGCTGCGCCAACGCCAGCGCATGGGAGCGCCCCAGTCCGCGTCCCGCTCCGGTCACGATCGCCACCCGATTATCCAGCCGAATCTGGTTTGCCATGGATCGCGTCCTTATGCGGCGCAGTGTGGCAAAATCGTGGCGCGCCGAACAGCTCGGCTGAAATTCCCAATTGGATCGCCCGCCCGCTATTGGCATACTGAAAGGCGGTGAAAACCTGCTTTTCCAGCCGTTTCGAACCCCGCGCGCGTCCTACGCGTTGAGCAGGGAAATCCCATGGACGAACTGCGCTCGATGTGGGGCAACACCCGGATGGTGGTGCTGAGCGCAATCGCGGCGGCGCTGTATGCCGCCGTGCTGGTGCCCTTCAAGGTGGTCCCATTTATCCCCGGCGTCACCGAGTTGCGGCCGGCCAACGCGATTCCCGTCGTGTGCTCATTCATGTTCGGGCCGGCGGCGGCGTGGGGCGCGGCGATCGGCAACATGATCGGCGATTTTTTCGGCGGCGTCGGTCCGGCCGACATCTTCGGCTTCTTCGCCAATCTCGTTTACGGCTATGTGCCATACAAGGTGTGGCAGGTGCTGGCGAAGGGCGAGGAGCCGGTGATTCGCTCGCCGCTGACCCTGGTGAAATACGTCATCGCCTGTCTGCTGGCGAGCGCGTTTTGCGCCGATATCGTCGGATGGGGCGAAAACCTGCTCGCCCTGCGGCCGTTCCTGATGCTGGGCAACGCGATTGTGTTCAACAACATGCTGGCCGCGATGCTGCTGTCGCCGTTTTTGCTTGCCGCCATCTATCCGCGGGTCAAAGCCGGGCATCTGCTGTACCAGGACGTAATGCCGGATCGTCCGCAGCGGCGGCGCGGGACCGCGGCGCTGGGGCTGGTTCTGCTGGCGGCCGGAGTGGCGGGCGCGTGGGTCACCGGCAATCTCATCTCGACCGGCTACTGGACGCCGCATGCGCTGCCCGCCTCGATGACGCAGCCGCCGTACGATCGCGCGATTGCAATCGTGGTCACACCGCTGGTGGCGCTGGCGGCGTTGGGTTTGGAGCTGATGTGAAGACGGCCATGGAATCGCAGCGCGCGATCGATGCGGGCGCCGCGGGCGAACCTGCCGGCGAGGCGGCGGCGCTGGAGGGTGTCTCGTTTAGGTTTCGTATCGGCGCCCATCCCGCGCTGGAGAATATCCATTTCCGCCAGCGCGTCGGCGAGATGGTCGGGATTATGGGTGCGGCGGGGACCGGCAAATCCAGCCTGGCCCGATGCCTCAACGCGATCATCCCCGGATTCGAGTACGGCCAGTTCAAGGGACGCGTCACGGTGCTGGGACGCGCCGTTGACGGCGCGCGCGTGTGCGAGATGGCGCCGGCGGTCGGGATGGTGTTCCAGGATTTCGAGGCGCAGCTTTTTTCCACCAACGTCGCGCATGAAGTGGCGTTTGCGATGGAACAGGTCGGGCTGCCGCCCGCGGAGATCCGCCGCAGACTGGGTCCCGCGCTGGAAGCGGTGGGACTGGCGGGGTTCCAGGACCGCGATCCGACCTCATTGTCGGGTGGGGAAAAACAGCGTCTCGCGATTGCCTCGGTGCTGGCCGTGGAGCCCGCGGTGATTGCGTTCGACGAACCCACCACCGACCTCGACCCCGAGGGCCGCGCCGAAGTTTTCGACCTGATCCGTCGGTTGCGCGGGCGCGGACTCAGCCTGCTCATCATCGAGCATGAGACCGAAGAGATGCGCCAATGCGACCGCATCCTGATTCTGCGCGACGGGCGTATCGCCGCCGAAGGACCGCCCCATCGGATCCTGGCCGATACGCGCCTGATGAACCAGTGCGGTATCCGCCCGCCCGGGATAAATCTGGTGCTGGCGGAACTGGGAATCGATGCGTACGCGGCGAGCGTCGATGAGGCCGAAGCGCTGATTCGGCGATCGTTGGGTCTGCCGGCGGACTTCAAGGTTGAAGCGGCGCAAACCGCCGGCATCCGGTCCGCGGCTTTCCAGCCGCCGTCCTCTCCCCAGGCTCCGCCGCTGGTCGAAATCGACCACTTGACGCACGTCTATGGCGGGCAGGTGCGCGCCCTGGATGAGGTCAGTCTGCGCATCGACGCGGGCGAATTCGTCGCCATCATCGGCCAGAACGGATCGGGCAAGACGACGCTGGCCAAACATATTGTCGGCCTGCTCAAACCGTCGGCGGGGAGGGTGCTGCTGGGCGGACGCGAACGCGCCGCGATGCAACCGGCTCAAGCCGCCGCGATGGTCGGGTACGTGTTCCAGAATCCCGACCATCAGATATTCGCCGGCACGGTCGGCGACGAGGTGGCGTTTGGCCCGCGCAACTTCGGGCTGGACGCCGGCGAAATCCAACGCCGCTGCGACCGCGTGCTCAAGGCCGTCGGTCTGGAGTCGATGCGCGGCCAGGACCCCTTTCTGCTGGGGCGCGGCGAGCGTCAGCGTCTGGCCGTGGCCAGCGTGCTCGCGCTGCAGCCGCGCCTGCTCATCCTGGACGAGCCCACCACCGGACTGGACTATCCGCAGCAGCGCCGCATGATGGATCTGATCGCCGACTTGAACCGCGCCGGCACCGCGATCGTGATCATCACGCACACTCCGTGGCTGGTGGCGGAATACGCCCGCCGCGCGGTCCTGATGCGCAAGGGGCGTAAATTGTTCGACGGCGCGGTGCGCGATTTGTTCGCGCAGGAAGAACTGCTGGCGAGCGCGGCGTTCAGAGTGCCGGAAGTGACCGCGCTGTCGCGGCGCTTCGGGATGGTGGCGCTGACCGCGGCCGAGCTGGCCGGCGCTTTGCGCGGTGCGGGCTGATGCCGATCTACCTGTACCTCGACCGCCGCACGTTCATCCATCGGCTGCATCCGACGGTTAAGATCCTCACCATCATCGGCATCTTCTGGTCGGTATACTGGGTGGACAATCCAGTCTCGCTGCTGCCCTTGGGGCTGCTGCTGCTGGCCGGAGCGCAGCTGACCCGCGCGTGGCCCAATTTCTACAGCCTGCGATGGCTGTTCATCCTGGTGATCTTCGCCACCACCGTGACCTGGATTATCTTCTACCGGCAGGGCAAGCCGCTGCTCCATTTGGGGCCGCTGTTCGTCAGCCGCGCCTCGCTGGAGTACGGCTTGGGCCGCGGCATCAAGCTGGCCGAATTGCTGGCGACGTCGGTGCTGTTCCTGTCCACGACCAAAGTTGAGGAATTCGCCTTCGGGCTGGCGGAAATGGGAGTGCCGTATCGGGTCGGATTTGCGATTACGCTGGCGTTCCGGCTGGTGCCGTTGTTTATCGACTCGGCGCTGACGGTGGTGCAGGCGCAATCGCTGCGCGGCTACGACTTCAACCGCGGCGGCCTGATTACGCGCGTGCGCCGCTATGTTCCGGTGACGGTGCCGGTGTTCATGGGCGCGCTGCGCAAAGCCAACAACATGGCGATGGCGCTGGAGGCGCGCGGGTTCGGCTACAGCGCGCGCCCGACCAGCTATGTCCACTACGAGATGCGCCCGTTTGACTTCGCGATGCTGTTGGGCGTGGCCCTGCTGGGCGCCGCCTACTTCCTGATCTATTACACCGGCTATGGCGCAATCGCCCCGCGCTGAGGCCGCTGCCGCCTATGGACTCGGGCCGGCATCCGTTTTACAAGCATCCAATATGTTATTCGTGATTATAGGTCACGACGGGCCCGACGGGGCGCGGCTGCGTCCGCAACTTCGTCAGGCCCATCTGGACAACCTGCGTCCGCTGGTTGAGCAGGGCAGGGTGGTGCTGGCCGGCCCCTTTACCGACGGCAGCGGCAGCCTGATCGTCCTCGAGGTCGAGGATGAAGCCCATGCGCGCGCATTCGCCGCGAGCGATCCTTATGTTACGCAGGGCGTGTTCGAGCGCGTCGAAGTAAAGCCGCTGCGCAAAGTCTTTCCCGAATAGGCAAGAGTGAAGACAAGATGAGCGGGCCATTTGCGAACCTCAGGGTAGTTGAAGTCGGGGAGCTGGCGTCGGCCCCCTATGCGTCCAAGCTGCTGGCCGACCTGGGCGCCGACGTGATCAAAGTCGAACGGCCGGGAGTCGGCGATCGGGCGCGCCGGCGCGGACCTTATCCGAAAAATCAGCCGCATCCGGAAAAGAGCGGCCTGTTTCTTTATCTCAACGCCAACAAGCGCGGTATCACGCTCGACATCTTTCAGCCCCAGGGGATGCAGTTGCTGGAGCGGCTGACCGCGGACGCCGACGTGTTGATCCACAACCTGCCGCCGCCGGAGATGGATCGCGCGGGGCTCAGTTACGACCGCCTGCGCGCGAACAATCCGCGTTTGGTGATGACCTCGATCACGCCTTACGGTCTGAGCGGGCCGTATCGGGATCGGGCGGCGGAGGAATTGACGCTGTGGTCGCAGGGCGGCTTGACCTACCTCAACGGCGCCGGACCGGATACGCGGGAGATCCCGCCGCTGAAAGCGTTCGGCCAGCAGGCCGGATACCAGGGCGGGGTCCACGGCGCGGTGGCCACGGCGGGCGCGCTGATGGCGCAACTGCGCGATAACGAAGGGCAGCATCTGGACGTGTCGGTCTACGAGGTGTGCGCGTCGCAGCTCGAACTGACCTACGTCTATTGGCCCTACGGCCAGCGCGTGGCGTCGCGGCTGGGGGCCAAACCGGTCCAGCCGCTGGAAGCCCTGGAATGCAAGGACGGCCTGATCTTTCTGTGCTGTGTCGAGGACCATCAGTGGAACGCGTTCGTCGAACTGATGGGGCATCCGGCGTGGACCGACGAGGAGTTGTTCCGGGGACGCGGCCGGCGCACCGCCAACTGGGACGCGGGACGCCTGTTCGTGCAGGAATGGCTCAACGAACAGACGGTGCAGGACCTTTACCATAAGGCGCAGGCGCGGCGGATTCCGTTTGCGCCGGTATCGACCATGGGCGATCTGCTGAATTCCGAGCATCTCAACGCGCGCGGCTTTTTCGTCGAGATCCGGCATCCGGAGGCCGGCGCCTGCAAGTATCCCGGGCCGCTGTTCCAGATGAGCCGCACGCCGTGGGAACTGCGCCGTCCGGCGCCGACCCTGGGGCAGCACAATCGTGAAATATTCGTCGATAAGCTGAAACTATCGGACTCCGAAATGGCGCAACTCAAAGACAAAGGCGTGATCTAGCATGGCAGCACCACCCCTGGCCGGTATTCGGGTCGCGGACTTTACCTGGGTTTGGGCTGGACCTTACTGCACGCTCCAGCTTGGCTATATGGGCGCCGAGGTGATTCGCGTCGAGACGCGCACGCGTCTGTGCGTGACCCGGCATATGACGCCGATGGCGGATGGCAAGGCCGGACCCAATCGATCCGGCTATTTCAACCAGTACAACCAGAACAAGAAATCGGTCTCGATCAACCTGCATTGCGCCGAAGGGATCGCCGTGGCCAGGCGGCTGGCGCTGGCCAGCGACGTGGTCACCAACAACTTCGCCGCCGGTGTGATGGATCGGCTCGGGCTCGGCTACCAGGAACTGCGCAAGTCCAAGCCTGACATCATCATGATCACGATGTCGGGATTCGGCGAGACCGGGCCGCTGCGCGAATACGTCGCCTATGGTCCGGCGCAGGTCCCGCTGTCAGGTCTGTCCGCGCTGACCGGGTACAAGGGCGGACCGCCGCTTCATGTCGGGTTCAGCTACGGCGACCCCAACGGCGGAGTGCACGGCGCCTTCGCGGTGCTGGCCGCCCTCTATCATCGCGCGCGCACCGGTGAAGGGCAGTACATCGATCTCAGTCAGTGGGAAACGTCGGTCGGGATGGTCGCCGAGGGCATCCTGGAATATCAGATGACCGGTCAGGAGCCGGAGCGGATGGGCAACCGGGACCATTGGATGGCTCCGCACGGAGTCTTTCGCTGCAAGGACATGGCGGAGAAGGTCGCCGGCCGCTCGATCGACATGTGGGTATCGATCGCCGTGACCGACGACGAGCGATGGCGCGCGATGGCGGCGGCGATTGGGCGTCCGGAGTTGGGCAGCGATCCGCGCTTCGCCACGCTGGCGGCGCGCAAGCGCAACGAGGACGAACTGGAGGCGATCGTCACGAATTGGACCTCGCAGCGCTTTGCGCGCCAAGCCGAGGAGATTCTGCAGAAGGCGGGCGTCGCGGCGGCAATCGTTTCCACCAACAAGGACCTGTTCGAGGATCCGCATCTGAACGGACGCGGCTTCTTCGTCGAGCTGGAGCATCCGGAGGTCGGCGTCCGCAAGCATACCGGGCCGCCGTGGAAGATGTCGCGCACGCCCTCGGGCGTGCACCATCCGGCGCCGCTGCTGGGTCAGGATACCGACGAAGTGATGATGCGGGTGCTGGGTTACACGGCCGAAGAAGTGGCCAAACTGCGCGAAGCCGGCGCCTTGACCTGAGGCGCGCTTTCGCGCCGCCGCCGATGGTTCTAAAATCAGGAGTATGAGCCTCTCAGCGGAAATTTTTGCCGCCCGCCGCAAACGTTTCATGGCTGCGATTGCGGACGGCGTGGCGGTCCTCCCCAGCGCGCCGATAGCGGTGCGCTCCAACGATGTTGAATACATCTACCGTCAGGACAACGATTTCTACTACCTGACCGGATTCCCGGAACCCGAATCGGTGGCGGTATTCGCGCCCGGCAACAAGGACGGCGAATACATCCTGTTCGTGCGGCCGCGCGATCGCGAGCGCGAGACCTGGACCGGCAAACGGGCGGGGGTTGAAGGGGCGGTGACGGATTTTGGCGCCGACCGGGCCTATCGAATCGACGAGCTCGACCACGTGCTGCCCGACATCCTGGCGCGGGTGGAAAGCATCTACTATCCGCTGGGCAATAACGAGCCGATGAACCAGCGGATGGTCGGATGGCTGCGTCAATGCCAGGCGACCCGGCCGCGCAGCGGCGCCGGCGCCAATTCGCTGCTCGACCCGCGCGAGATCCTGCACGAGATGCGGCTGTTCAAGGAGCCCGAGGAGCTCGAGGTGATGCGCCGCGCAATCGCGATCTCCAACCAGGCCCATCAGCGGGCGATGCGCGAGGCGCGCGGCGGCAAGCGCGAATGGACGGTGGAGGCGGCGATCGATTACGCGTTTCGCTCCGAAGGCGCGGCGGGACCCTCGTATCCGTCGATCGTGGCCAGCGGACCCAACGCCACCATCCTGCATTACATCAACAACGAGCGCGAGATGCGCACGGGCGAGTTGCTGCTGATCGACGCCGGATGCGAATACGATTTTTACGCCTCCGACATCACCCGTACGTTTCCGATCGGGGCGCGCTTCAGCCCCGTGCAGCGCGATCTCTATCAACTGGTGCTGGACGCTCAGCTCAAGGGAATCGAGATCGTAAAGCCGGGCGTCAGTATTGACGACGTGCACGAGGCCGCGCTCAAGGTGCTGGTGGATGGAATGCGCTGGCTGAAGATGCTCGAGGGCAGCGCAGAGGAGATTATCGCCCGGGGTTTGTACCGCCGCTTTTACATGCATCGCACCAGCCATTGGCTCGGGATGGACGTGCACGACGTCGGACACTATCGCAAGGCCGGCAAGCCGCGTCTGCTGGAACCCAACATGGTGCTGACCTGCGAGCCGGGGATTTACATCGCGCCCGACGACGAGCAAGCGCCCGCAGGGATGCGCGGCATCGGAATCCGCATCGAAGACGACGTGCTGGTGACGCCGCAGGGCCACGAAGTGCTCTCCGCCGCGGTGCCCAAGAGCGTCGCGGAGATCGAAGCTCTGACCGCTGCGTAATCCCGCGCAGCCCGCAACGGCGGCGTCTTTGAGGCCGCGATATGCGGCTACTCGATCAGTCCCGACAAGGGGCTGGAAGCGGTGGCGTACAGTTTGCGTTCGATGCGCCCGGCGAGGTAGGCGATACGTCCGGCCTCGACCGCCATCCGCATCGCATGCGCCATCGCAATCGGCTCGCGCGCGCCGGCAATCGCCGTATTCATCAGCACCGCGTCGCATCCGAGTTCCATCGCCATCGCCGCGTCCGACGCCGTGCCGACTCCCGCATCGACCACCACCGGAACCTTCATGTTCTGCATCTGCTCCAGGATGATGCGCAGGTTGTAGGGATTGCGGATACCGAGGCCGCTGCCGATGGGCGCCGCCAGCGGCATCACCGCAACGCATCCGAGTTCCGCCAGCCGCAGGCAGGTAACCGGGTCGTCGGTGATGTAGGGCATCACCTTGAAACCTTCCCTGACCAGCACACGCGCGGCATCGATAGTCGCGGGGACGTCGGGAAACAGCGTCTGCTGGTCGCCGATAACTTCAAGCTTGACGAAATCGCTGACGCCGGTTTCGCGCGCCAGCCTGGCGGTGCGAATCGCCTCCTCCGCGGTGTAGCATCCGGCCGTGTTGGGCAGAATCATGTAGTGCTGCGGATCGAGGTAGTCGAGCAGGTTTTCGCGGTTGCGATCGCTGATGTTGACGCGGCGTACGGCGACGGTCACGATTTCCGCGCCGCTGGCCTCCACCGCCGCGCGGGTTTCGTTGAAATCGCGGTACTTGCCGGTTCCAACGATCAACCGCGACCTGAAGACCCGCCCGCCGAGCTCAAACTTGTCGTCATGCATTTTGCATCTATGCTCCTGCCGGACGGCGCCATCATCCGCCGCCGACGAAATTTATGACTTCGACGTGGTCGCCCTGATTGATGATGGTGCGTTCGTATTCGGCCTTGGCCACCACCGCCTGATTGATTTCCACCGCGACCCGGTTGGGCTTGAGCTTGAGCATGGTCAACAGCCGCGCCACCGGCGTTCCGGCTTCAAGCGCGTAGGGCTCGCCGTTCAGTTCAATCGTGATCATCGGCATGCAAGCGGACCGTAAAAGCGACGGCCTCAAAAATGGGCGCTGACCTCGTTGGGCCCCGGATGTTGGACTGCAACCGATTCGGAATGACGCGGCGTGCGGAGCTTTAAGCAAAGTGGAGCAGGCGAGCTTGCGGCTTCCCTACGCCGGCATGACCCGGATCAGGTTCAAGGGGTTCACTCTCAGCGCGACGTCGGCGCGCACCCCCAGCCCGATCTGTGTATATCAAGCGGGCTGGGGAGAGTCAAAATTGGCATTCATTGACACGCCGCTTGGGACAATGAATTACTGAAAGCGCCTGGGTAAGGCGGAGCATTAAGGTCAATGGCGGAAAGAGAAGCCGCAAAACAGCCAAAAATACTGAGTTTTTCCTGTGCCCGCCCGACTCTGGCGGAAATCGACCTCAACGCCCTGGTCGCCAACTATCAGGCCCTGCGGGCGCTGGCCGTCGAGGCCGAGTTCATGGCCGTGGTCAAGGCCGACGCTTACGGGCATGGCGCAGTCGAAGTCTCCCATGCGCTGGCGCGCGAAGGATGCCGCCATTTCGGCGTGGCCACGCTGGGCGAAGCCAAGGAACTGCGCGCCGCCGGCCTGGATGAACGCATCTACCTGATGGGCGGTTTCTTCGCCCAGGAAGCGCCCGAGCTGGTCGAGCTGGATATCGTCCCATTCGTCGCGGACCAGAGCGCGCTGCCGGTGCTAGATTCGGCCGCCGCCGGGCGCGCGGGCGGCTTCCCGATCCATCTTAAACTCGACACCGGCGCCACCCGCCTGGGTATCACGGTGGAAGACCTGCCCGACGCCATCCAGACCCTGAAGCATTGCCGGCACCTGACGGTGGAAGGCGTGTGCACGCTGCTGGCCAGCGCTGCCGACCCCTCCAGCCCGGTGACGCAGAGGCAGCTCGGGGCTTTCGACCAGGGCGTGGAGATGCTGCGGTGCGCCGGACTGGCGCCGCGCTATCTGCATGTCGCCAACTCGGCCGCGACCGTGCTGCGCGCCGACGCTCATTTCGACATGATTCGGGTCGGACTGGCGCTGTATGGGCTTCCACCGGTTCCGGCCGTCGTCAATACTGTAAAGCTGACGCCCGTGATGACGTTCAAGACGCGGCTGCTTCAGGTCAAGCGCGTCCCGGCCGGGACCGGAGTCAGCTACGGCCACACCTTCGTTACCAGGCGGCCGAGCGTTATCGGCGTGATGCCGGTGGGCTACGCCGACGGTTACCGGCGCGGGTTGCAACATGGCGGCGAGGTGCTGATTCGCGGACATCGTGCGCCGGTGGTAGGCGCGGTATGCATGGACCTCACGATGGTGGATCTGACCGAGGTTCCGGGAGCGGCGGCGGGCGATCCGGTGGTGCTGTGGGGCGGCAGCGGCGAGGACGCGATCAGCGCCAACGACGTGGCGCATCTGGTGGGCACCATCTCATACGAATTGCTGTGCACGGTAGGCCGCCGCGTACCGCGAGTTTATCGGAACTGAGTTATGACCGACATCAAGATCTCCCGCGCATTGCTGGGAGTCGCAGACAAAAGCGGACTGGACGGTTTGGCCGCCGCGCTGCTGCGGCATGGCGTGGAACTGCTTTCCACCGGCGGCACCAGGGCGTCGCTGGAGCGGGCCGGATTCAAGGTCGCCGCGGTCGGCGACTTTACCGGTTTTCCGGAAATCCTGGGCGGACGCGTCAAGACGCTCCATCCGCGCATCCATGGCGGCATCCTGGCCCGGCGCGACATGTCCGCCGACCGGCGCGAAATGGCCGAGCATCAGATTCAGCCGATCGATCTGGTGGTGGTCAATTTCTATCCGTTCGAGCAGACCGTCGCGCAGCCCGATGTCAGTCTGGAGACGGCGATCGAAAATATCGATATCGGCGGCCCCGCGATGGTCCGTGCGGCGGCCAAGAATTACGCCCACGTCGCGGTGGTGGTTGACGCGGCCGACTACGGGGCGCTGATCGAGGAGCTGGATCGCACCGGCGGGAGCGTTTCGGCGCAGACGCGATGGCGTCTGGCGCGCAAGGCGTTCGAGCGCGTCGCCGCGTATGACTGCGCGATTGCCAATTATCTGGGCGCGGCCGGCGGCGAGCAGGCGTTGGGAGAAAGCTTCGGCCTTGCGCTCCATCGCGCGCAGGATTTGCGCTACGGCGAAAATCCCCATCAGCAGGCCGCGCTTTACGGCGATTTCCTTCAGATCGCCGAGCAGTTGCACGGCCGCGAATTGTCCTTCAACAACGTGGTTGACATCAACTGGGCGATCAACCTGATGCTTGATTTCGCCGATTACCGCGAAGCGGTCGTGGCGATTCTCAAGCACAACACGCCCTGCGGCGTGGGGGTGGCGGATACGCTCAAAGGCGCGTGGGACAAGGCGTTCGCGACCGATCCGGATTCGCCCTTCGGCGGTATCATTATCGCCAACCGGCCGTGGGATTTGGAATTCGCCCGCGCCGTGGACGAGCTTTTCACCGAGGTCCTGATCGGTCCCGATTTCAGCCCCGAAACGCTGACCTTCCTGCGCAAGAAAAAAAACCGCCGCGTGATGCGCTTTCATGCCGACCGGGTCAAGCGCAGCGAACTCGACATCAAGCGCGTGCTGGGCGGTTTGCTGGTGCAGACTCCCGACCTGACCTGGGAGGATCCGCGGCGGGCCAAAGTGGTGACGCGGCGCGCGCCGACCGCGGCGGAACTGCGCGCTTTGGCGCTGGGTATCCGCGTATGCAAGCACGTCAAGTCCAACGCTATCGCCTTCGTCAAGGAGGACCGCACGCTGGCGATCGGCGGCGGCGCCACCTCGCGCATCGATCCGGTTTACGCCGCGCGTGACAAAGCCGCGCGCCTGGGCATCTCGCTGGCCGGCAGCGTGCTGGCGTCGGAGGCGTTGTTCCCGTTTCCCGACGGCCCCACGCTGGCGGCGGAGGCGGGAGCGACCGCAATCGCGCAGCCGGGCGGAGCGGTGCGCGATGCGGAAGTGATCGCGGCGGC
>JAJPJA010000152.1 GCA_021324455.1 Pseudomonadota bacterium
AACTGCGCGCGAAATCCGATTCAAAGCACAACGAACCACGACTCTGAGCGCAATCGGACCGCCGCTCCGGCATCGGGCGTGGTCCGGTCAAAACCAGCAACGGAGGTCAGCCATGGCAGCAGCAACATCGATCGAACTCGCGGCAGAAGGAGCAAAGAATCCAAAAGTATTCGAGTTTCTCAAGCGGCCGGCAGGAAATCTGTTAATCAACGGCAAGTGGGTGGCGGCGAAGTCCGGTAAGACCTTCGAGGTGGAGAATCCCGCCAATGAACAGGTCCTGGCGGTGGTCGCCGAAGGAGACAAGGAAGACGTGGACGAGGCCGTCAAGGCGGCGCGCAAGGCGTTCGAAGAAGGACCCTGGCCGCGCCTGAGCCCTCATGCGCGCACCCGCATCCTGCTCAAGCTGGCGGACTTGATTCAGCACAATGCCGATGAGCTGGCCGAGCTGGTGTCACTGGAAGGCGGCAAGCCAATCGCGGAAGCACAGGGAGAAGTAGCAGCGAGCGCGGCGCAGTTCATCTATTACGCGGGTTGGGTGAGCAAAATTTACGGCGAGACCAACCCGTCGGCACCCGAGATGTTCAACTACACGCTGCGCGAGCCGGTTGGCGTTTGCGGTCAAATAACCCCGTGGAACGGGCCGGCCGCGGTGGTCGCAATGAAGTGGGCGCCGGCCCTCGCTTGCGGAAACACGGTGGTGCTGAAGCCCGCCGAGCAGACGCCGCTGACCGCGCTGCGCATGGGCGAGCTGGCGCTCGAGGCCGGAATTCCGGAGGGCGTGGTCAACATCATCACCGGCTTTGGCGAAACGGCGGGCGCGGCAATCGCAAGCCACCCGGATATCGACAAGGTCGCCTTCACCGGTTCGACCGCCGTGGGAAAGGAGATCGTAAAGGCTTCGGCCGGAAACTTAAAGCGCGTTTCGCTGGAGCTGGGCGGCAAATCTCCCAATATCATCTTCGCCGACGCCGATATGGAGGCGGCGGTACGCGGCTCGGCAGCAGGCATCTTCGCCAACCAGGGCGAGGTGTGCTGCGCGGCGTCGCGCATGTTCGTTCAGGAAAAGATATACGAGCGCTTCGCGGACGGCTTGGTCGATTTCGCCAGCAAAATCCGGTTGGGCAATCCGTTCTCTGCCAGCACCACGATGGGTCCGTTGGTATCAAAGGAACAGCATGAGCGGGTGCTGGGCTACCTCAAAGCGGGCAAGCAGGAAGGCGCCCAAGCCAGAATTGGCGGAGACCGCGGGCCCCAGGAGCGCGGCTACTTCGTGCAACCCACCGTGTTCACCGAGGTCCATAACAGCATGAAGATCGCGCGCGAGGAGATCTTCGGGCCGGTCGCTGCGGTGATTCGTTTCAAGGATGAAAACGACGCGGTGCTGCAGGGCAACGACACCACCTACGGCCTGGCCGCGGCGGTATGGACCAGAGATATCAGCCGCGCACACGCGGTCGCGCGCAGGCTGCGGGCCGGCACGGTTTGGATCAATTGCTTCATGGCGATGGACCCTATTTCACCCTTCGGCGGCTACAAGCAGGCAGGCTTCGGACGCGAGATGGGCAAGGAAGCATTGGAGCTCTATACCCAGGTGAAGTCGGTGTTCGTCAAACTTTGATTTCCACCGGCGCGCGGTAGGAGCGCTCGAGCTCTATCGCGCCCTTCCCAGCTTCAATCAACGCACAGGGAGATGAACAATGGCAGCAGCAGCGCCCATTGAACTGGCGACCAAAGGAGCAACGTCATCCGCCGCGGTCGAGTTCGTGAAAGCCGGGCCCAGGCAGTTGTTGATTGGCGGCAAGTGGGTGCCGGCCAAATCGGGCAGGACGTTCAACAGCATCAACCCCGCCAACGAAGAGGTTCTCGCGGTTATCGCCGAGGGCGACAAGGCCGACGTCGATGAAGCGGTCAAGGCCGCGCGCACGGCTTTTGAGGAAGGCAAATGGCCTTCGATGAGTCCGCATCAGCGCACCCGCCTGCTGCTCAAGATCGCCGACCTCATCGAGCGCAACGTGGATCAGCTGGCGACTTTGGAAACCCTGGACAACGGCGTTCCGCTGATGGTGACCAGGGGGATGATAACTCAAGCGGCGGACACCTTCCGCTACTACGCGGGTTGGCCGACCAAGGTTTACGGCGAAACCAATCCGTCGGATCCCTCGATGTTCAACTACACGCTGCGCGAGCCGGTCGGGGTTTGCGGACAGATAATCCCGTGGAACGCGCCGCTGGGAATGGCGGCGTGGAAGATCGCGCCGGCGCTCGCCTGCGGCAACACGGTAATCCTCAAGCCGGCGGAACAAACACCGCTGACCGCGTTGCGCCTGGGCGAATTGCTGCTGGAGGCGGGAGTTCCCGAAGGAGTGGTCAATATCATAACCGGGTTCGGCGAGACGGCCGGCGCCGCAATCGCCGCCCATCCAGACATAGACAAGGTTGCTTTCACCGGATCGACCGAAGTCGGGAAGCTAATCCTGCAGGCGTCGGCCGGCAACCTCAAACGCGTTTCGCTGGAGTTGGGCGGCAAGTCGCCCAACGTGGTATTC
>JAJPJA010000099.1 GCA_021324455.1 Pseudomonadota bacterium
AAGATTTGCCGTTTCAGCCGCCGGCATAATATGATCGCTAAGCAATAGTAGAGAACCATGCCGGACAGCAAACCGCGCTATGAATTTCGCGTCTGGGGATCGAGCCTGGCGGACGTGCGCGCGCGCCTGGAGGCTCTGGCCGCGCCGTCGCGAACCGAGAACAGCCGCGAGACCTATCTGATCGTGCCGGCGGCTGAACAGTGCAACGCAAAGATCCGGGGCGGTCTGATGGATATCAAGCAGATGGTCGCCGTGGAGCGCGGATTGGAGCAGTGGAAGCCGGTGTTCAAGCGCGAATTCCCGCTCGATCGCGCGGCGATCGGCGAAGTATTCGCCGCTTTGGGCTTGCCGGCGCCGCAGCTGTCGCGCGAGCGCTATTCAATCGACGAGTTCCTGCATGATGCAGGCGCCGTACACGGACCAATCAGGATAGTGCCGGTCTCGAAAGCGCGCGTACATTTTGAAATCGACCGATGCCAGGCGGAGTTCGCGGCCGTGACGCTCGGCCAGGTCGCGCGCGATACGGTGGCTGTGGAGTCGGCCGACGCCGATGCCGTAATAGAACTGACGCAGCGGCTCGGTATCGGCGGCAGACCCAACACCAGTTACGTCCGCCAGATCAAGCAATTGCTGCAGCTTTGATTATCGGGGCCGTCACATGGCGCAAGAGATCGAACGCAAATTCCTGGTCAAACGCGAGCTCTGGAAAAGACCTGAGGGCGGGGTGCGCTATCGTCAGGGCTACCTGAGCACGGTCAAGGAACGCACCGTGCGCGTGCGCACCGCCGGCGACAAGGGGTACATCACGGTCAAAGGCGTGACCGTGGGCGCCACACGCTCGGAGTACGAATACGAAATCCCGCTGGCGGACGCCAACGAGATGCTCGACCGGCTGTGCGAGCGGCCGCTGATTGAAAAGACGCGCTATCGAATTGCGCGCGACGGGGTGGTCTGGGAGGTTGACGAATTCGAAGGCGACAACCGCGGCCTGATTACCGCCGAAGTCGAACTGAAAAAGGAAGATCAGCAGGTAACGATTCCGGATTGGGTCGGTGAGGAAGTCACCCGCGACCCGCGTTACTTCAACGCCAACCTGGTGGCGCATCCCTTTACCCGCTGGTAATCCGCCGCCCTTTTGTAACTCCGCATTGGAAAAGGAAGGGGCCCCCTCCCGCATCATGCGGGAGAGGGGTTGGGTGCGCAGGCCGAAGCCCTGTGAACTCCCAGATTAGGAGAACGAGGAAGGAAACCTGTTGCGGCGCATCGCTGCGCTTGCGATCATCTTTTACCGGCGCGACTTGCTCATGCGCGCCCGCCATTGCATCCGATTTTGCCAGCCCGGATTGCCGCTGCGCGCAGCGAGGCACTTTGGTGCGCGGCCGCCCGCAACGTATGCGGATTCGCGCTCGGAACTCGGACATACGCCGGGCATAGCTCGGCCGGACTGCGCCGGGGATATGCCAAGCCTCTCAGCCAGTCGATCAGGGCGCTCATCCCCCCCTTTAGCGGCATGAACGCCAGCGCGGCGGCGGCTGCCGCGGCACGCAGGAACCACTCATGATGTATCAGGTCAGTTATCAGCATCGGATTTGTTCCTCGTGTGCGCTGTTCCTCATCGGCTTCACCGGCCTGTATGAGCACTAATCGTGCCGAGGGCCAAAGCCGCGCACGCCGGGAGTCGAGCAGCCCGATCGCACCGCTTTTACCGCCAAAGCGCGTCATCGATGTTGCGCCAGGAATCAGGATGACGCGTTCGGTGACATTCCACGACCCGCAATCCGCTGGCGAGCCCCCCTGTTTCCAGGCAGGCACAGGGCGGGATTAGACTGGAGCGCCATGGCCACAAAGCCCGGATTTGCCGCCGGCAAGCTGCCGCCGGACATCATGATCAAGCTGTTAGGAACTCTGGGTAGGCATGATCCTACCGTCAGGCTGGGGCCCGCGATGGGCGAAGATGCGGCGGCAATCCAGCTCGACGCAAGGCGTTGCCTGATCTGCAAGACCGACCCGATCACCTTTACCAGCCGCCGCGCCGCCGCTTTGTTGCTGCAAGTCAATGCCAACGATCTGGCTACGCGCGGCGCCCAACCGCGCTATCTGCAGGTCGCCGCCTTCTTTCCGCCCGGAACGCGAGCGGGTGCGATCCGCCGATGTTTTGCGGAGTTGCAAGCCGAGGCGGCGAAAATGGACGTCACCATCACCGGCGGGCATACCGAAGTCACCACCGCAGTTACGCGGCCGATGCTGGTCGGCAACATGCTCGGGTTTGTCGCGCCGCACCGTTTGCTCTCGACCTCCGCAGCCAGAGCCGGCGACGTGCTGCTGATGGCGGGCGCGGCCGCAATCGAGGGCAGCGCCATTCTCGCCGAGGATCATGGTTCGGCCATTGAGGCAGCGCTGGGGGCGAGGGCCCGCAGGCAGGCGCGGCGCCTGGCGGTCAAACCCGGCATCTCGGTGATGCAGGCCGCGCGTATTGCGGCTTCGCTTGGCGCGCATGCGATGCACGATCCGACCGAAGGCGGCGTGGGCGCCGCGATTCACGAGATGGCTTACGCGGCCGCTCTGCGCATCAAGGTCAACCTGGATCGCATCCCGATACTGAAACTGACGCGCGACATCTGCGCGGTATTCGGAATCGACCCGCTGGGCCTCACCAGTTCCGGCGCGCTGTTGATCGCGATCGATTCAAAACGTGCAGCGCAAGTCCTCAAGCGGCTGGCCGAAGCGGATATTCGCGCCGCTGCGATCGGCAGCTTTGAAAGCGGGAAGGGGGTTGTGGCGATGCGCGCGGGCAAGCCCGCCCGCCTGCCCTGGTTCAAGCGCGACGAGCTTCTGCGCGTCAGCCGATGACCAACCCGGACGCCGCCCGGGTGAGCTTGTGAAGCCGGAAGTTTTGGTTTAACAACCGTAAGGAAGGCCGGGTCACCAAGCGGCCCGTCATGGTCGAGGGAGTCCGTCAATGAAATACCAGGAAGAGACTTTCCATAAGCTGAAGTATCCCGGCGCGATCGATGCCGACGGCCACTTCTGCGAAGGCCCCAGGCTGTGGCTGGATTACAGCGAGTCCAAGTACAAGGATCGCGCACTGCAATTCAAATGGACTGACGACGGCGTTCAGTACCTGGAGATCAACGGCCGGCCGTCCAAGGTTTCGCGCGGCGCCACCATTTCCGGACAGGTCTTCGGCACTTTCGGCGTTACCCGCGACACCGGGCCGTGGGATCCCAAAGTCCCTTACGGCGAATGCCCCGCTCCGGCCATGGGCGCGTTCGACGCCAGGGGACGAGTTGAACGCCTTGACCGCGAAGGACTGAAGGCCGCCATCGTTTATCCGACCCTGGCGCTGCAATGGGAAACCGAATGCGACGACGCCGATTATGCGCAGGCGATGTGCCGCGCCTACAATCGCGCGGTGCTCGACTGGTGCGCCGAGGGCGATTCGCGCCGCCTGTTTGCCGCGGCGCATCTGTCGCTGGGCGATCCGCAGGCGGCCGCCGCCGAACTGGAACGGGCGGTCAAGGCCGGTCACAAGGGCGGATGGGTCGCGCAATTCACCATGACGCGCAAGCCGCATGCGCATCCCGACCACGACGTGCTGTTCGCCAAGGCGCAGGAGCTTGACGTTCCGCTGGGCATCCATCCCACGTGGGAGCCGCCGTGGGCCTTTGCGGGCCGCTACGCGTTCGAGTACGTGCATCGCCATACTTTCTGGATCAACGTGACCGC
>JAJPJA010000024.1 GCA_021324455.1 Pseudomonadota bacterium
CGAAAAGATGACTCCGGTTGCGCCGCCATATTCGTCACGGCCGGTGATCGTCGATGCCCGTTACTGCATCTATGATGCGCTGCTGCGCGACGATGTCACCCTGGTCACGGAGCCGATTCGGAAGATCACACCCAACGGCATCGAAGTGGAAGGCGGCGTTGAGTACCCGCTCGACATTATCGTGTATGCCACCGGGTTCAAAGCCAACGATTTCCTGTGGCCGATGGAGGTCCGCGGGCGGGGCGGTCAGCGGATCGAGGAGCTGTGGGCAAAGGACGGAGCCCGTGCGTACCTCGGCACGATGCTGCCGGGGTTCCCGAATTTTTTCATGCTCTACGGGCCCAACACCAACAACTCCGGCGGCCTTCAGATTGTCGATTTCGAAGAGATGGTGACGCGGTTCGCCTTGCAATGCATGAGCCGCATCATCATCCAGAAAAAGCATACCGTGGACGTCAAGCCCGACGCTTATTGGCGCTACAACGATGAGTTGGATCGATACGAGGCCATGATGATTTACAAGGATCCGCGCGCCAAAAATTACTACACCAACCAGAGCGGGCGCTCGGCCACCAACTGCCCGATTGATATCAGGAAGATCTGGACCTGGCTGCGCAACCCGGCCGCCGGCCATCTGGAAGGACGCCCCGGCGATCCTGAGGCCCTGGCCAATCCCAATGTGAGGCCGTACTTCGGCGAAGATCTGGTGGTGGAGTGAATGAGAGTCCTCGCCTGAAGCGAGCCATGGTATCTGACTTCCTCTATAGCGAAAACGCCGTAGTGCTGGGTGGCCGTCATACGGGACAGTAGGACGCGGCTGTACAATCCAAAGGCGGAGCATCGCACAACGATGCCCCGCCTCCTTTTTGGTTTGATTCTTTTTCCAGCAGGACAGGCGTCTCTGCCTGTCATCGATGCGCGAGCGTTTTCTGCTCGCGCCACCGAATTAAGGACCACGAGGTGGCGCAAGCAAAAAGATGCTTGCGCGTCATGACAGGCAGGGACGCCTGTCCTGCTGTTTTTACGCCGGCTCAAATTGCGAGGCGCGCCACCGCCTGCAGGTCGCACTTCCGATCTACGCGCCCGGGCAGTTGCTTCCGGGGCCGGGGTGACGATCAAGGAAAAGCGCGGGGCTGAAGGCCTTGCGGCTGGGGCTGGCTCTGGACTAATTGAAAGTGGAGAGCGGAAACAGGCTGCTATCGACAGAAAGGCTCCACAGATGACGGTACGAACCGAATTGCTTACGGCAACCGATGAAACTATCGAGGACGCGGTAAGGCACGCCGACCCCATGGTGCTGCGCGGGCTGCTCTATCAGCTCACCGGCGACGAGAGTATCGCGGCCACCGAGGCCGCTACCATCACGGTCAGAAATGTCGAAGTGAGCGTGGTCAAGAAACCTTCGGACGTGGAGCTGATTCAAGCCAAGGCGGCGGCATTTTTGAAGTCCTATCGCGACCAGGGGGCCGGCGACATCTCCTGGGGTCCGCCCGAGCGTCTCCATCGCAGCCTTAACCTTGCCGCCGGAACCGAGCTTCCGGCCTCCGAGTTCGACTTGTGGGTGGAGCAACTGGCGCTGGACCCGTGGGTGCGGGAACTTCAGTGGCCGGAGAAACCCTCCGAGAAGGATCTGAGCAATTTCAAGGTCGCCGTGATCGGCGCCGGCATGGGCGGGCTGAACGCCGCCGTTCAATTGAAGCATGCCGGCATTCCCTACTTTGTGATCGAAAAGAACGAAGACGTTGGCGGCACCTGGTATGAAAACCGCTACCCCGGCGCGCGGGTGGATTCGCCCAGCCGCACCTACACCCATACCTACGGAGTCAATTTCGAGTATCCCAACGCGTACTGTCCGCAGCGCGAAAATCTGAAGTATTTCAGGTGGGTGGCCGACACCTTCGACGTCCGCAAGGACATTACGTTCAAGACCGAGGTCAAGTCGATCCTGTGGGACGAGACCGCCAGGCTGTGGGAAATCAAAGCTGAAAGTCCCGACGGCCCGCGCACCTGGCGCGTCAACGCGGTGATTGCGAGCGTCGGATTTCTGTCGCGCCCGAACCTGCCCGACATCCCGGGCATGGAGACGTTCAAGGGGCAGTCGTTCCATACCGCGCGCTGGCCGCGGGAGCTGGAGCTTAAGGGCAAGCGGGTCGCGGTGATTGGGACCGGGGCGACCGGGTATCAGATGATCCCGGAGCTGGCCAAGATGGTCGGACACACCTACGTGTTCCAGCGGACCCCGAATTGGTGTTTCGACATGAAGGGCTACCTCGAGCCGTTTCCCCCGCAGGTGAACTGGCTTGACCGCAACTTCCCCTACATCACGAACTTCATTCGCTTCCGGGTCAGTTATCTTACCGGGCCGGAATTCGTGATGAAGACGATGCGGGCCGATCCCGAGTTCAAGGATGAACACGCACGCAGCGCGCACAACAAAAAGGTGAGGGAAGCCCAGCTCGCGTTTATTCACAGCAAGCTCGCCGGCCGCCCCGATCTGATCGAGAAGATGACCCCGGTCGCGCCCCCCTATTCGGCGCGGCCGATTATCGTCGATGGAAGTTATTGCATCTACGACGCTTTGCTGCGCGACGACGTTACCCTGGTCACCGAGCGTATCCGGCGGATCACGCCCAATGGTATCGAGGTGGAAGGCGGGGTGGAGTATCCGCTCGACATAATCGTCTATGCCACCGGCTTCAAGGCCAACGATTTTCTGTGGCCGATGGAGGTGCGCGGGCGCGGCGGGCAGCGGATCGAGGAGCTGTGGGCCAAGGACGGGGCGCGCGCGTATCTGGGCACGATGCTGCCCGGGTTCCCCAACTTCTTCATGATCTACGGCCCCAACACCAACAACTTCGGCGGACTTCAGATTGTCGATTTCGAAGAGATGGTTACCCGGTTCGCCTTGCAATGCATGAGCCGCGTCATCACCCAGAAAAAGCACACCGTGGACGTCAAGCCCGACGCTTATTGGCGCTACAACAATGAGCTGGATCGCTACGAGGCGATGATGATCTACAAGGATAAGCGCGCCAATAACTACTATCAGAACGAGAGCGGACGCTCGGCGTGCAATTGCCCAATCGACGTACGGAAGATCTGGACCTGGCTGCGCAACCCGGCTGACGGCCGAACCGAAGGACGCCCCGGCGATCCGGAAGCGATAGCCAGTAAGACGGTCAGACCGTACTTCGGGGAGGACCTGGTGGTGGAGTGAGTCCCCACCGCATCCACCCTCAGCCTCTCTGGGCAAAAATCAGCGCTGCATCATCAATGTAATTCCGAACGGAGTAGTGAGGAATCGCAGCGATGCAGGGCTGAGCAATGCGGGTGGAAGTGCCCACCGAACGCTCGGTACTCCCCAAACGCTCCGGGATTCCTCGCTGACGCTCCTGATAAAGCCGCTGGCGCTGTCGCGTCGAAGTGCAACACGCGGTTCAGCGCTGAGACGGTCTGGACCGAAGTGGAGAGATCTCGCGATTATCTGTGCAAGGTGGCCCGGCTAAGGGAGCGAGCTTTTTGCGCCGTGGAGGGCCGTGCCTTACTCAGATGCATCACTGCGCCGCCCCGGTGCCCGTTGCCGTGGACTCGATGCGGCGGCAAGCCAACCGGAGTTCGTATCCAGGGCGCGGTGCCGGTGCCCACCGCCGCCAGCACCGGTTCAGAACCGGTAAGTTGCACTGTCGCACCGCCGCTGCCGGCGTTTATCAGCACCGGTTCCGCCCGCGCCTGGTTGGATTGAGGGTCGATTTCTATGAGGTACGGAGTTGGCGTCAGGATCAGGACGGGCGCCGTACGCGGATAGGTGCCGCGGTCGCCGGCATATCGCGCCATCACGCGCCGCACGTAATTGTGCGTCTGCGCGTAGGGCGGTATGCCGCCATATTTCTCTACCGCGCCCGGCCCCGCGTTATACGCCGCCAGCAGAACCGGCAGGCCTTGCAAATCGAGCTTGTCGGCAAATCGATTGCGCAGATAATCGAGGAAGTCGGCGGCGCCGATCACGTTGGCCACCGGATCGAACGGATCCAGCACCGAGAACTCACTGGCGGTGGCCGGCATCAGCTGCATCAGGCCGAGCGCTCCTTTGGGCGAAACGCTCCATGGATTGCCGCCGGACTCCACTTCAGCCATCGCCGCCAGCAGATCGGCGTCGATGTTGTGCATCCGGCCGACCACTTCAAAGAGAGCCTTAAGGTTGGGTTGACCCGCCGCCGGCTGCGCGAGGACAGCGGCCGGAGTTAGACAGATCAGCAGGGTCATCAGGGCCTTTTGCGCCCAGGAGGGGAAAATTCTCCAGGAGTAACGATGCCCTCGTTCTGGCCGGCGCCGCAGACCGCCAAACCCTGCGGTGAAACAACCGCGATCGGCGGGCTTGCCGAGCCGCCTAGCAGGGTGTTGAAAAACGAGGACGACCGACACCGTGATGAACGTCCTTAACACCCTGCCAGGCGCTCTCAGGCGCTGGGACGAGGAAGCTCCCATGGCCGCAATTTATCCGAGCCTTGAAAAATTTGCGAGTATGGGCGCGCCGGTATGGGGAGCAACGAAAATGCACCGGCCGCACCACGCCCTTCGGCTTGGCGGCGGGCAGTCAGAAATTCCGGTGAAGAACTCAAAAGCCGCTCCGCCGGTTTTTTTCGGGTTACGAAACCATCTATCTTGAAAGCGATTGGGCGATTGGGTCTTGAAGGCGATTTGGTGGCTCTAAATTGCCGGCGACCACTCAACGAGGTGAACCCGGATCGGGCGGCTGAAACCTTTTAATGAATGATCCCCCAGCTCCTTGAAGCGCAGCCCTTTGCCCAGGCACAACTCGGCAACCACGTTGGATACCAGAATTTGATCGGGTTCGGCGTGAGAACAGAGCCGAGCCGCCAGTTAAACAGTTGCCCCGAAAAGATCGTGCTCGCGCTGGACCGGCTCACCGGCCGCGATGCCAATTCGGACCCTGAGCGGATTTTCCCTTGCATTCCTCCTGATATCTGGCCAGAGCGCCCAGAATCCGGACCGCGCAGCGAACCGCGGCGGCTGCCGAAACAAAGGAGGCCATGATGCCGCCATATCAGAACTGGATCTTCCTTGTGGTCAAGGATGCCGCGCTCAGAGCGCGTATCGGCCGGATTTACCGCGACGCCGGCGAACGCATCCGCACCGGGTACTCGGCCCGTCTTGGGGACCGCCCCACCCATCTGAGCCAGGATAAATTTCAACGGATCATGAACTCGGCCGCCTACCTGCGCGAGCACCTCGGCGAAGCTCCGGTGCTGCTGTTTGCCTGCCTGCGTGCGAGAAAGGCCGATGAAGCAGTTGGCGGCGCGGGCGGCAGCGTTCCCGCGATGACCCAGCGCACCGCCAGCGCCAGCATCTACCCCGCCGTGCAGAATACGATCCTGGCCTGCCGCGCCCTGGGCCTGGGAACGGTTCTCACGACGCTCCATACTTTTGCGGAAGACAAGATCGCGTCGCTGCTGCATTTACCTGCCGGCGTCACCACCTACGCGCTGCTGCCCATCGGCTTTCCGCAGGACGGTTACAAGCACGGTCCGGTGCCGCGATTGCCG
>JAJPJA010000159.1 GCA_021324455.1 Pseudomonadota bacterium
CGCACCTTGGCGGCGTTGATAATCACCACGAAGTCGCCCGCGTCCTGATTGGGGGTGAAATCCGGTCGATGCTTGCCGCGCAGGATACTGGCGGCGCGCGACGCCACCCGGCCCAAAGATGCCTCGGCGGCGTCGATCACCACCCAATGGCGGTGGGCCAAAGCGGCCTGGTGCGACATGCTTTTGGTTTGCTCGCTGAGTTTCAAGGTCTCACTTCCGTCTTAACACCCCGCCCGGACCAGCGCCCGCAACAGAGCGACAACTGGCGGGGCCGATGGGATTTGAACCCACGACTTCCGACGTGACAGGCCGGCGTTCTAACCGAGCTGAACTACGACCCCGCCGCAAACTATCTTTCTGACACGTTCCCGCATCTTGAGCAACCGTCTGGCCGGAAATCTCAAGCCGCGTTTGGATGGCGCAGGCTCGAAGCCTGTAACCAGCGGGCAGGGACGCCGCCCCGAAAGCAAAAGCTGTCTCAGCCTGAGCCATCGACCGCCGCGCAAAACCGCGGCGGAGCTAACCGGGGCCGCGGCGGGCGGCCGCGACCCCGGATCGACAGGTCGGCGCGCTGCTTCTACTTCATGATCTGATTCAGGCCGCTGGGCAGCGCATAGATCGACACGTCATGCAGTTCCTGGGGCGCCTTGGACAGCAGCGCCGGCGGAGTGCTGGGCCACGCCACGCTGGAATGCAGCGCCTGCACGTCGTAAATCACGCCCAACTCGCCCCCCGACGGCATCACGAAGGTGCTTTTCCCGGTCAGGTCGGCGGGAATTGCCGTGGTCGGGCCGCGCGGGATGAACTGCAGCTTCCACAGCTTGCCGTTGCGGTCCCAGGTATCGGCCTGATCGGCGGTAAAGGCGAGGTTTTTGTCCAGATACAGCAGGCGATGCGAGTAGCAGTAGCTGTTACGGACCTCGGCCGTCGGCACCAGGTCGATCACATACACATCGCGCAGCTCCATTTTGGTCTGGTCAGCCTTGGGCCATCCCATGGCCGTACCGGTCAGGGTGTAATGCCCGATGAACTTATCGTCGCGATTGGCGTTGGCCTGCCATGACGAATGCACCATGAACAGCAGTTTCTTCTCGCCCAGATAGCGCGGGACAAACCAGTTGGGAATACCGCTGAAGCCGCCCCTCTGATCGTCGTTGGTCCAGTCGGTGCCCTGCAGCGGGGCGCATCGCGCCACGCTGGAGAGCCGCAGCGAGCGCCGCAACGAGGGCAGGAAGGCGTAGATTTCCGGCACCCGCTGCGGATCGTCGGGATAAAGCGCCAACGCCGTAGTGTATTTGGACTGCTCCGGCGCCAGCACCTCGTTGTTGATCGACAGATAAAGTCCGTTCGCCTGCGGGTTGGTCATCGGCAGGCCGGCGTCGCTGACGTGGGACAACTTGAAGAAAATCTGCCGCGACTGGTTTTCCGACATGCTGCCGTATTTGTCGATCAGGGCCAGATTGTAATAGCCGGTGTAAATTGCCGGGATGTAGGTGTAGTAGTAATCGTACAGCAACTGGGCCGCCATTTCGGGACCGGAAGGATGCGGGAATGGAATTCCGGCCGCGTAGTTCCTGATGTCATAGGCGCCCGACGGCAGTTTCACCAGCTGTGCCTGTCCGGCGTACTTCTCGGTATCAGAGAGGTACTTGGGCGGCAGTTCGGTCGGGATTGTCGGGCCGACTTCGATGTAGTTCTGCGGATCCGTACCCAGCTTCCAGTAAAATTGCCCGCTGGCGAACGCCTGCAGGCTGATAGTGAGGAATTTGCGATACTGCAGCCAGTTGGCGGCGGTAATCCTGGTTCCCACCGCGAGGGAGTCTGAAGAATCGGCAGGATTGAGTTGAGCGACGAGTTTGTCGTCGTAGATGCTCAGGTCCTGAGCAAGCGCGACCGCGCCGCTTAGGAGGGCGATTCCTCCGATCAGGACCATAAGCCATTTGGTTAAAGATTTTCGAGCCATTTTGCCCTTCCTTTGGGTTTGGGTTTAGTTATCTAGCGCTCAATTGATTGTCAAACGCCGGCCAACTCCCCTCACCCGGCGCGCTCTGGATTGCCGAATCCTGATTTCCTCGATTGCTCCGAGCAGGAAAAAAGAGAGCCTGCGGCTCAGGCTGCGCAGGCTCCCCTTAAGCGGAATTTTTCTTCTGTCCTCACTTCATGATCTGGTTCAGACCGCTGGGCAGGGCGTACAGCGAGATGTTGTGGTACTCGGGCGGAACCCTGGAATTGAGCGTCGGGGGCGAGGACGGCCAGGCGATGCTGGCATGATCCGCCTGAATATCGTAAATGACGGCGTTTTCTCCGCCGGAGGGCTGTACAAAGGTTTTCTGGCCGTTGAGGTCCTCCGGGATCGCGGTCGTGGGACCGCGAAAGACAAACTGTAATTTCCACAGCTTTTCATTGCGGTCCCAGGTGTCGACATGATCCCCGGTATAGGCCAGTTGCTTATCCAGATAGATTACCCGATGGGAATAACAGTAAAACGACTTGACCTCAGGGTTGGGCACAAGATCGAGCACATAAACGTCGCGCAATTCGAATTTCTGCCGCTGCGGCCTGGCGAATCCGCTTGCGTTTCCGCCGTATACCCAGTCCTTTAGATAATTCTGGCTGTCGCTGGCGTTTGCGTTCCATTCGCCATGCACCACAAACAGCATTTTCTTCTCGCCCAGGAAATGCGGCACGAACCAGTTGGGAATCCCGCTGAATCCGCCTCTTTGATCGTCATTGGTCCAATCGGTGCCCTGCAACGGCGAGCAGCGCGCGGTGGTCGATAAGCGCAGCGAGCGGCGCAGCGAGGGCAGGAACACATACTGTTCCGGAACCCGATTCGGATCGTCGGGAAATATCGCCATCGCGGTCAGATATTTCGACTGCTCAGGCGTTATCTGCTGGTCATAGATCGACAGGTAGATTCCGTTTGCCTGCGCATTTGTAATCGGCTGGCCGGCGTCGCTTACGTGCGACAATTTAAAAAACAACTGCATGCCGACGCTTCCCGTGGCATTGAAGAAGCGGTCGACAAACGCCACCGGGTAGCCTGACCAGTACATGCTCGGGATGTAGGTGTAATAGAGATCGTACAGCAGCTTTCCTCCGATATCCGGATCGTTTGGATTGGGACTGGGAAAAGGAATGCCGGCGGTATAACTCTTTACGTTGTAACTACCCGAAGGCAGTTTCACCAGCTGCGCCTGCCCGGCGTATTTTTCCGTGTCCGCCAAATATTTGGTCGGCAGGGGAGTGGGAAGAGTCGGTGCGACTTCGAGGTAATACTCAGGGCCGGTCCCCATCTTCCAGAAGTAGTTGCCGCTCATGAAAGCCTGCAGGCTGATCGGCATGAAATTGCGATACTGCTGCCAATTGGCGGTATTGATTTTGGTGCCCGGGGCGATTGTCTCGCTCGAGTTCGCAGACACGAACTGCTCAATCAATTTGGGATCGTAGGTATCGAGGTTGACGGCGGCGGCGGTTGCGTAAACCGTCATCAAGACGGACAGCACCACAGAGCACAGGAAGGTTATACGGGCCATGACTCACCTCCTGAACGCGCGTTTGGCCCGGTCTATCGCAACCGGGCCTCGACTGTCAAACTGTGTGTAAAGGAAATCCAGACAGCGAAGTCAAGGTAAACCCGGTAGGTCCGGTAATCGGGTGCGGAGACGTGGACGGAGATCGCCTGGCTTTGTAATATCGGCGCAACGCCGGAACAAAGCGCGGCGCGCATCGATTAATCGCCGGTTAGGAGTCCGCCAAGACGATGGACCATGTACGATCCTTCTTTGCCCGCGCGGTCCATCCGGGACGCCGCGTGCGCATCGCCGCGCTGGTCATCGCCGCCCTGTGGGCGATCTTTACCCTGGGCGGATTTTTCGGTGTTCCGCTCCTGCTGCGGCATTACGTAAGCACTTCGTTGTCCGCACAGTTGCATCGCCGGGCCGCCGTCGACGCTGTCCGCTTCAATCCCTACACGCTGCGGCTGGCGGCGGAGGGGTTCCACGTGGACGAACGCACCGGCTCGGGCGAATTCGCCCGCGTTGGCCGTCTGATGGTCAAAGCCTCGTGGAGTTCGGTCTATCGCCGCGCTCCGATAATTCAGGAACTGATTATTGAACGTCCGGCGCTGCATCTGGCGCGCGGGCGCGACCAGCGCTTCAATTTCGCCGATTTAACCGAGTCCTCGAAACCCGCGCCGGCCTCGACGCCGCGCCGATGGCTGTTCTCGGTCTCCAACATCCAGGTCCGCGGCGGCCGGATCCGTTTCGACGACGAGGCTTTCAACGAGCATCACACGGTGGATCGGATTGATGCCGGAATTCCGTTCATTGCCAACCTGCCCGCCGATGTCGAGATTTTTGTGCAGCCGCTCCTGCGTATGGTGGTCGACGGCAGCCCGTTCCGGATGGCGGGGATCGCGCGTCCGTTCGCCTCCACGCCCGAATCCATCCTCGAGTTCCGGCTGAAGCGCTTCGACCTCACCCGCGTGGCGGCCTATCTGAAACACACCATCCCGATCAAAATTCCGGCCGGCGCGCTGTCAACCAACTTGCAACTTCAGTTCCGCCGGCCCCTGACGGGTCCGGAAATCCGGCTGGCCGGCAAGGTAAAAGTTGAAGGACTCGATCTACGCGACGCCGCCAACGCCCCGCTGGCCGGGGTTAAAACCGCCCGCATCGCGCTGATCAACGTCGACCCGATTCATCGGATTGTCATCCTGGGCGATATCGGCGTCGATGGGTTCAGCAGCGGGTTGGTGCGCGATCCGAACGGCAAAACCAATTTCACTCCTTTGTTGGCCGGCTTGGGCAAGTCCGGCCAAACCAAGTCAACGGCGCCGCCAGGCTCGTCCACTTACCTGTTCGTGAAGTCGTTCAACCTGAGCGGCGGTCAATTCAATCTGCGCGACAACACCGGCGCCGCACCGCTGACCGTGACGCTGAAGGAGGTCGGTTTTGGGTTCAGGAATTTCGATACCGACCGCCGGGCGGCGCCGTTTCCATTTCAGGCCCAGGCGCATATCGGGGATGGTTCCGTTGCCATCAGCGGTACTTTCGACCTGGCGCATTCGGCAGCCGCGGCGCAAGCCGGCGTGGACAAGATCGACCTGCCGCCGCTGCAGGCTCTGGCACAGCCGTTTTGGGCCGGCACTTTAAGCTCCGGCAAGCTCAGCGCGCAAGCCAAACTGAAGGCCGATTTAACCAGGTTCAACGTCCAGGTGCGGCCGGCAACCGTGTCGCTGACCGGGGTGGAGTTGCGCGCCCCCGGGCAGGCGCAGCAGCCGCTGCAGATAAATCAGCTCGAGGCGACGGTGGACGACTTCGACCTTGCGGCGCGCCGGGCCGACGTCAAGCTGCTGCATGTGGACCAAATGCGCCTGTTCGTGCGCCGCGCCGCCGACGGCTCGATCAGCCTGAGTTCATTTCTGTGGCCCCGGCCCGCGCCGTCCAGCGCCGGCCCGCCGCCCGCCGAGGTTCAGCATCAGCCGGTGATGTCGATGCCCGGCGCGGCGCCTCAATCCGCAACCGCGCCCTCCTCCGCCTGGCAGTATCGCGTCCAGTCGATCGCGGTGGAGAACGTGGATGCGGGGGTTGAGGACGACCGCGCGCCCACCCCAATCACGATCCAAATCGCGCCGCTCAATTTGCATCTGAAAAACGTCTCCAGCGATTTCAGCCAGGCTTTTGCGCTGGAGGCCGAGGGCGCGCTGAAACCGGGGGGCGGCTTCAAGGCCGAGGGCACCGCCGCCATCAATCCGCTTGCGGCCAAAATTCACATCACCACGACCAAACTCGATCTCACTGCGGCCGAGGTTTATCTGGGCGAGCGCATCAACGCCAAAATCACACGCGCCGGCCTGGACATGAACGGCGACTTCGAACTCAAACGCGCCCGCGATGCGATGCGGATGCGGTATCGGGGCGATGTGATGCTGGCGCGCGTGCGCGTGCAGGATAAGGTTACGGGCGAGCGTTTCCTGCGCTGGAACGCGTTGCGCGCCGCCCGCATGGACGCGGAGATCGGCAACGGAGCGCCGCGTGTCGCTATTGGAGAGGCGATTTTCTCGGATTTTTACACCCGGCTGATTCTCGACAGCAACGGTAAACTGAACCTGCGCGACCTCACCGCCGCGCGCAAAGCGCCGGCCGCCTCCGGGCGCGAGGCTCCGCGCCCGGAGGCGGCAACGCAACCCAAAACCGCTCCCGGCATCGGCGCCGACGTCAAAGTCGCCCGGATTACGCTGCAGGGCGGCGCGGTAAATTACACCGACAACTTCATCCGCCCTCATTACAGCGCCAACCTCACCCATATCGAGGGCAAAATCGGCGCTGTCAGCACCCGCTCAACGCGCCCGGCCGACGTCGAACTGCGGGGCGAGCTCAATTCCAGCGCGCCGATTGACATTACCGGGTCGATAAGTCCGCTGGCGCCGCAACCCTTTGTCGATTTAAAGGCCAAGGCCGAGGGCGTCGAACTGAGCAATCTCAGTCCATACTCGGCCAAGTACACCGGCTATCCGATCACCAAAGGCACGCTGAACGTCAACGTGCATTATCTGCTGGAAAACCAGCAGTTGACTGCCACCAATCACATATTTATCAGTCAGCTCACTTTCGGCAGCAAAGTACAGAGTCCCAACGCGATCAACCTGCCGATCGCGATGGCGGTTGACCTGCTGAAGAACGCGCGCGGCGAGATCGACGTCAGCGTACCGGTCTCCGGTTCGCTCAACGATCCCGAATTCAGCTTCGGTGCGGTCATCCTGACGGCGCTGAAAAACCTGGTGTTGAAGGTGGTTTCGTCGCCGTTTTCGATGCTGGCTTCAATTGCGGGCGCGTCAAAGGAAAGACTCGATCACGTCGAATTTGCCCCGGGTCAGTCCGCGTTGACGCCCGCGGCAGTCCAGAAACTGTCCATACTGGCCAAGGCGATGCAGGACCGGCCCGCGCTGCGCCTGACGATTTCCGGACGCGCGGACCCCGCCGTGGACCGGCCCGGTTTGCGCGACGCGATGGTCGATGCGCGGGTCAAAGCGCAAAAGGTCAATGAGCTGCGCGATCGCGGCGAGACCGTCGAGCTGGCCAGCGTCACGCTGTCGCCCGACGAATACGACAGGTACCTGAAGATGGCGTACAAGCACGCCAAATTCGACAAACCGCGCAATTTCCTGGGCCTGGATAAATCCATCCCGCCCGACGAAATGAAAAAACTCATGCTGGCCAATACCAAAGTTACGGATCGGGATTTGAAAGAACTGGCCAACTCCAGGGCGGTGGCGGTGCGCAAATTGCTCAGCAAAACCATCAATTCGGACCGCCTTGCGGTAGGACCGCCCAATATCGGCGCCGGTGCAAAGGATAATGTCAGCCAGACGCGCGTGGACCTGTCGCTCCAGTGAACACCGCTGCCATGTTGCGGAAAACATCGGCCGTAAAATACACGGCAGTCTTCGCACTCCTGAGCGTCGCGATACTCTGCGCCGCGCCCTCCACTTCGCCGGCCACCCAGTCCGCATCCGCTTTCCGCGACCTTGTCCGCAGCTTTATCGACCGCGAGATGCGTCTGTCTCCCGAAAGCGCCACCGAAGACGGCGACCATCGTTTCGACGACCGGCTCAGCGACCTATCCGCCGCCGGTATCCGGACGCGGATCGAGCATGCCCGCCGGTGGAAGGCGCGCTTCGCCAATTGGCGCGGCGCGCTGCCCGCCGCCGACCAAGCCGACCGCGAATGGCTCGCGGCGCATCTGGATGGAGAGTTGCTGTGGTTTGAGGAAGTAAAATTCTATCGCAGCGACCCCGGTCTGTACCTGCCCACCGCGGCGATCGACAGTCTGATCAAGCGCGATTTTGCCCCGCCCGCGGACCGGATGCGAGCGGTCGCCGCGCGCGAGCGGGCCGCGCTGGCCAATCTGGCGCAGGCGCGGCGCAACCTGAACCCGGCCTCGACCTCGAAAATCGCCGTCGATATCGCGCTGGAGCAGATGCCTGGCACGGTGGAGTTTTTCCGCAATGACGTGCCGCAGGCGTTTGCCGCCGTAACCGACCTCGAAGCGAGGCGGAATTTCACCGCCGCCAACGATCGGCTGATTGCCGCAATCGTCGATTATCAACATTGGCTCGAGGGCTTTCGCGCCCGTGCTTCAGGCACAATCCGGCTGGGTCCGCACGCGTTCCGCCGCATGCTCGCCGACGACGATATGGTCGATACGCCAATCAGCCGCCTTGAGGATTTGGGCCGTGCGGAACTCCTTCGGCTGCAGGGTGAATTCCAACGGACCGCCGCGCTGATCGATCGCCGCCATGCGCCGCGGGAGGTGTTCAAGTCGCTGGCCGGCAAGCATCCGGATGCGGCTCAACTGATTCCTGCGGTAAGCGCGGGACTGTCGCAGCTGCGCGAATTCGTGATCGAGCATCGCATCGCCGCGATCAACTCCGACCAGCGCCCGCTGGTGCGCGAAACTCCGCCGTTTGCGCGCGCGACCACCTTCGCGTCGATGGACACGCCGGGGCCGTTGGAGAAAAAAGCGCTCCAGGCGTACTTTTACGTCACTCTTCCCGATCCTTCGTGGCCGGCGCGGCGCACCGAACAGCTGCTGGAATTCTTCTCCGCCCCGGCCATCTCCAATACTTCGGTCCACGAGGTCTATCCCGGCCATTTCGTTCAGTTTTTGGACAATCGCGGCGACCCCGACCTGGTGCGCTCGCTGTACTATTCGGGCGCGAATGTCGAAGGATGGGCGTTTTACTGCGAGCAGATGATGCTGGACCAGGGGCTGCATCACGGCGCTCCGCAATACCGGCTGGCGCAACTGCAGATGGCGCTGCAGCGGGTATGCCGTTACCTGGTCGCAATCGCGATGCATACCGGGTCGATGACGGTGGATCAGGCGGCGGAGTTCTTCCACACCAACGCCTACATGACGCCTAACAACGCCCGCATGGAGGCGCTGCGCGGCACCCAGGATCCCGGCTACCTGCGCTATCAACTGGGCAAGTTCATGATTCTCAAGCTGCGTGCGGACGTGCAACGCCGTCAGGGTGCGGCGTTTGATCTGGGCAAGTTCCACGACGCGTTCCTGGCCCAGGGCGGACTGCCGATCAAGCTGATTCGCCGCGCGCTGCTGGGCGACAACGCGGGCGGCGAACTGTGAGAAATCCGGGTTGCAACAGCGCCCCGCGGACATCACCCAAACCGCGCTGCCTTTGTCATTGCGGTGATCCGAACCCGCTTCCCGCCCGATTGCGATCATTAACGTTCATTAATTAGGCCGCGACATTCCCGGTCTGGTACCATTTCTGCGTGGACCGCTATTCCAAAGTCACCGCCGCGATCCTGATGGTTCTCGTTGCGTTCATCTCTCCCACCGCTTCGAATTGCGCAGAGCCGATCACGCTTACCCAGGCCATCACCCGCGCGCTGAAGTATGCGCCTTCGGTCGGCTCCGCGGTTGCCAACCTTGATCTGAATACCGGCAAAGTGACCGAAGCAGGCGCCGCCTTTTATCCCGATATCTCCGGCGCCGGCGAGTACAACCAGGCTCCCGGCTACGACCCGCGCATCACCAATCGCGGGCTTACACTGGCGCAGTTGCAGGGCACCTACACCGTCTATGACGGCGGCCGGCGCGAAGCCCTGGTACGCGCGGCCCGATACGCGCAGCAGGCGGCCCATTTCGGCATCCAGGCGGCGCAGGCGCAGATCGTCTTCGATACCACAGTGGCCTATTTCGATCTGCTGCGCAGCGACGAAACCGTGGAGGAGCACATCAAGCGGCTCGGGCGGCTTAATACCTACGTCACCATCGTGGAGGCATTGCAGCGCAGCGGCCGCGCGATTGCCAACGACGTGCTGCGCGTAAGCACGGCGCGCGACCAGGAGCAACTCGCGCTGGCGGCGGCGCGCCAGGCGCGCGCGCATAGTTCAATCGTGCTGGGCTCACTGATGGGCGTTTTCGGCCGCACCGATATTAAAATCGCCGCCGTCAACGGTCTGCCTTCCCTCCCGGCCGGCGACTTGCGCGCCAGCCCCACGCTGCGCGCCGCGGAGCGTCAGGTCGCGTCGGCCAGGCTTGCCCTCCAAGCCGCCTACGCCGAGCGCTACCCGACTTTCCGCCTCGCCTTGACCAGCGGATGGGAAGGCGTGGATCCGCCGCAGACTTTCCATGATCGGCTGGGCGCTTCGTATGACGGCGCCGTGTCGATGCCGATTTTCGACGGCGGTCTAATCCGATCGCATATCCAGCAGGCGCAAGCGGCCGTCGATGCCGCCAGCGCCAACCAGCGCATCATCGAGCAGCAGCTCAAACGCGATTTGGGCGACGCCTATGCCAACTATCGCAGCGCGCTTAAGCAGCTCGACGTTCTGGCGCACTCAAAACCGACCGCGACCGACGCCTTCAACCTCGACTGGGCCCGCTTTCTGGGCGGCGGCAACGTCACCCTGTTTGAGGTACTCGACTCCTTCCAGCAGGCGGAGAATCTGCATCTGAGCCGCCTTGACCAGGAGTTCGCCGCACGCCAGGCGGTGGCGCAGGTTCGACTGCTGCTGGGCCTGGCGCAATGAAGCGCGCGCCGCGATTTGCCGCGCCGTGCGCGGCGCTGCTGATGCTGATGGTAGCCGGATGCGGCAAAGGCGCTTCCTCCGGCCAGCAGACCCAGGAGGAGCAGCCCGCCGCCATGATGGCGGTCACTGCGGCGCCGGTACGGATTGCGCCGATGCGCCAGGAGTTGCGGCTGCTCGGCACCACCGTCGCCCTGCGGCATATCACGCTGCGTGCGCCCGCGGCCGGACGCGTCATCGATTTCAAGCTGCAGAACGGCGACCGGGTAAGCGCGGGCCAGGTGGTGGCGCGCGTGCTGAACCGCGAAGTGGAGGCCGCCGAGCAGGGACTCGAGGTCGCCCGCCAGATCGATCCGGCTGAGGCCGCCTCGATGGCGCAATCGGTCGCCCGTTACTCCAATAATGCCGGCATCGCGGTAGTCGCACCGGAAGGCGCCGTGGTATCGCAGCGCATGGTCAGCAGCGGTCAGATGGTCAACGATCTGGACCCGCTCGCCGACCTGATCGATCCCAGGAGCATCTACGTCGACGCCGCCCTGCCGGTGGACGATATCTCGATGGTGCGGCCGGGGATGAGCGCCACGGTCACGTCGCCGCTTGATCCGGGGGTGGTTTTTCCCGCGCGGGTCGCGGCGCTGGCGCCAAACTTCACCCAGGGCGCCGCGGCAACCTCATCCGCGCGGTTGGAATTCATCGGTCCGCGCAAAATGAATCAGGCCGGCGCGCCGGTCGAAATCCGCGTCGCGGTGCGCAGCGTTCCCGACGCGATCGTCATCCCGGCACCCGCCCTGTTTCAGAATGCCGCCAATGACAGCTTCTACGTATTCGTGGCGGGCCCCGACGGCAAGGCGCATCGAACCACCATCACGATCGGAATCCGCAATCTGAAAGAAGTCCAGGTCACCTCCGGTCTGCGGCCAGGTCAGCTCGTAATCACCTCGGGCGGCTACGCGCTGTCGGACGGCCTCGCCGTAAAGGTGGCGGTGGCGCAGAGTTGAGCCGCGCCAATTCCAGTCTTGCGCTATGCGCGGTTATCGCCGCGTCGATCCTGGGCGCGCTTTTGGCGCGGTCGATTCCCAGCGCGGTTTTTCCCCAGATCCAGTTCAATCGCGCGATCATTCTGGCCGACAGCGGCGATCTGCCGCCCGAGCAGATGCTGGTCGCGGTCACCCGTCCGCTGGAGGAAGCCGCCTACGGCGTTGTCGGAGTCAACCTGGTTCGTTCCACCACCACCCGCGGCAGCTCCGAAGTCGACGTCACTTTCAACGAGGGGACCGATCCGGTCTCGACCTTCCAGTTGCTCAACGCGGCATTGGGCGAAGTGCGCTCACGGCTGCCTGCCGACACCCGGGTGGACACGCGCCTGCTGACCACCGGCACCTTTCCAATCATAGATATCAGTCTGAGTTCGCGCGTGCGCAATCTCGCCGAGCTGACCGATATCGCACAGTACGACCTGGTTCCCAGTCTGCATCGAATTGCCGGCGTTTACCGGGTGGAAACCGTCGGCGCGAAATATCGCGAGTACGTGGTGCGGCTGGATCCGGCGCGGATGCTGCAGCATAGGCTGGCGCCGCAGGACGTGGTCAACGGCCTGGTCAAGGCCAACGTTATCGAGTCGGCCGGCCGCGTGCTCGACGCCCATCGGATGCTGCTGACGGTGGTCACCACCGATCTGCATGGCGTGGAGCAGCTCGAAGCGGTGCCGGTTGCGGCCGCCGCCGGGCAGCCGATCTACATCCGCGACATCGGCAGCGTGCAGCTGGACATCGTGGAGGATTATATCCGCACGGCGTCCGAGCATGGGGCGGCGGTGCTGGTCAATGTGTCGCAGCAGCCCGACGGCTACACCACACTGATATCGCGCCAGGCGCACGCTATCATCGATGACTTCCGCCGCCGCTATCCCGACGTCTCTTTCTCCTTCTCCTACGACCAGGCACGGCTGGTGCAGGAATCGTTCAACAGCGTGCGCGACGCGATCGTGCTGGGATTGATCCTCGCGGTCGCCGTGGTGTTCGGCTTTACCCGCAGTCCGCTCAGCGCGCTGATCGCGGCGGTGGTGGTTCCGTGCACCATTCTAATCACGTTCGCGGTGATGGCCGCGATCGGGATGAGCTTCAACATGATGACGCTGGGCGGGCTGGCTGCGGGAATCGGACTGTTCATCGACGACGCCATCGTCATGATCGAAGCGATGCATCGCGCGCACGCGGCCGGAACGGCGGCGCAGGCGTCGGTGCAAAGCGCGCTGGGCGAGTTGACGCGCCCGCTGATCGCGTCCACCGCCACGGTAATCGTGGTCTTCCTGCCGCTGATCTTCCTCTCCGGCGTAACCGGCGTCTTCTTCCGTGCGCTCGCGCTGACCTTGGGCGGCGGGTTGGCGGTGTCGCTGCTGCTGGCGCTGTTCTTCACCCCCGCGCTGGAGTTGCGGATTGAACGATGGCGCGGCAAGGGGCGTCCGCCGGGGCGTCTTTACGGATGGGTGCAGAGCGGGTACCTGCGCAGCCTGAAGCCATTTCTGCGCTTTCCGATCCTGGCGCTGGTGCTGGCCGCCGGTTCTCTGTCTGTGGCCGTCCTGCTTTACCGCAGTACCGGCACCGACTACCTCCCCGCGCTGGATGAGGGCGCCTTCATCCTCGACTACACGACGCCGCCGGAAAGCACGCTGGCCGATACGCAGGCGCTGCTGGCGAAAATCCAGGACGTTCTGAAAACCACGCCCGAGGTCTCGGCGTTCTCGCGCCGCACCGGCACGCAGCTCGGCTTTTTTCTCACCGAATCCAACCGCGGCGACATCTCGGTGCTGCTCAAGCGCAATCGCCGCCGCGGTATCGAGGAAATCATCAACTCGGTGCGCAGCCGTATTCTCTCCAGCGTGCCCGGCGTGCGGATTGAGTTCTCCCAGGTGCTGCAGGATCTGATCGGCGACCTCTCCGGAACGCCGGAACCGGTCGAGATCAAGGTGTTCGGCGCGGACCAGGCGGCGATCGAAACCGTGGCGCGCGAGGTGGCGCGGCGGCTGCGCAATATTCCCGGCCTGGTCGATATGTTCGATGGACTCGTGCTCAGCAATCCCGAAGAAGAGGTGTTGGTCAATGAGACCGCGGCGCAGCGCTACGGCGTATCCGCCGAAGACATCCGCGCCGCCCTGCGCAGCGTGGTCGAGGGGACCGTGGCGACCCAGCTGCGCGTCGGCGACCGCCTGCTCGATGTCCGCGTGCGCTACCCCGACAGTTTCCATCGCAGCCTCGAGCTGCTTAACCAGACGCTGATCGATACCCCCAACGGCGGACGCGTGCCGCTGTCCGTGCTGGCCACCTTGCGCTGGATGGGGGAGCGGACCGAACTGGACCGCGAGCGGCTGCGCCCGGTGGTGCGCGTCACCAGCCGGATCGAGGGCGTGGATCTGGGCAGCGCGATCGCCCGCATCCAGCAGCGCCTGAGCGGAATGCCGCTGCCGCCCGGAGTCACGCTGGAGTACGGCGGACTCTACGCGCAACAGCAGAAAGCGTTTGCACAGCTGGAGATGGTGCTGATTGCGGCGACCGTCGCGATGTTTTTGGTGCTGGTCTGGGAATTCGCCGCCGTCGGACCGGCGCTGGCCGTGTTGATTGGCGCGCTGGCCTGCCTGGCCGGCAGCTTTATCGGACTGAACCTGACCGGCATCACGCTCAACATTTCGTCCTTCATGGGCATCATCATGGTCGCCGGCATCACCGCCAAGAACGGCATCCTGCTGCTGGATCATGCGCAGCGCGAAATCGCGGACGGGGCGCCGGCACGAACCGCCATTCTGAACGCCGCGCAGATCAGGATCAGACCAATCCTGATGACCACGCTGGCCACCGCGGCGGGCCTGCTGCCGTTGGCGATGGGAATCGGCGCGGGCGCCAAGGTGCAGCAGCCGCTGGCGGTCGCGGTGATTGGCGGCCTGGTTTACGCGTTGATGCTGTCAACCCCGCTCGCCGCCGGAATCTATCTGCTGGCTGTCCGCGGCGATGGCGCAAACTCGGGTGGAAGTTCGGCGGACATCTGACAAGCGGCCCGCGCCGGCACGGAGACAGACGCTGCGCCGGAAACGGGAGATTTTCCCGCAGGCCCGCCAGCGCCGCCGCTTGCGTTCAACTTAGCGCAACCGGGCGCGCGCGAGCGTGTGTTGGCGGCCTCCGCCTACCCTTTGATAATGCTTTGATTCGCACTTGCCCTGAGCGGATTGGCGGAGATTAGAGGCACCAAAGGCATTTTCTTCCTCAGTTCCGGGCCGTTTGCGGCGTGAATTTCACCGGCATGTGCTTGATGCCGGGGACCTGGGTCGATTGCGTCCATTGCACCTCGCCGTCCAGCTCCAGGTCGGGGAGCCCTTTGATCAGTTCGGAGAGGATGACGCGCAGTTCCAGCCGCGCCAGATGGGCACCCAGGCAATAGTGCTCGCCGTACAGAAACGCGAGATGCTCGTTGGGTGTGCGCGCGACGTCGAATCGATCCGGATTCTCGAACACTTCCTCGTCGCGATTGGCCGACGCGATCCACACCACTACCCAGTCGCCTTCGCGAATAGTGCGGCCGCGCAGTTCGAAGTCGCGCGTGGCCTCGCGCCGCACGTGCGCGATCGGGCTGGTCCATCGCAGCGCCTCCTCAACCGCGGTGCGCATCAGCGACGGATTGGCGCGCAGCCGCGCCATCTCCCGCGGATTGCGGATCAACTCCAGCATCGCGCCGGCCGTCGTATTGCGCGTGGTGTCGATCCCGCCCAGCACCGTCAGGACGCCGTTGAACGCGATCTCCCGATCGTTCCATTTGCGGCCGCCCACCTCCGCGTTGCCCATCGCGGACAACAGATCATTGCCACCCCGGCCGCGCCGCTCCAGCGCCATCCGATGGCAGTAAGTGCTGATGCGCAGGAAACCTTCGCGCCGCGTCTGCTCGGATGTACCTATCTGGTACTCAGGCTCGTCGCTGGCAATCGCCATGTTGCTCCATCGCAGCAGCGACGCCCAGTCGCCGCGCGGCACGTCCATCATCCGGCAGATGATGGTGAGCGGGAAGCGTGCCGCGACGTCCGACACCAGGTCGCATCTGCCCCTGGGCGCGACCTCGGCAATGATCTCGCGCGCAAGTATCCGGGCGGGTTCCTCCCACCTGGCCACCGCGCGCGGCAGAAACGAGGCGTTGTACGATTTGCGTATGGCGGTGTGAAAAGGCGGGTCGGTCATCACCAGGATGGCGCCCTTGCCGTCCTCGCGCTCATGCTCATGCTCTTCGGCGTAAGTATCGACCGGCAGCAACGGCGACACGCGCTGGGAGCTGAAAATGCCCGGATTGCGAAACACGGTGAGCGCATCTTCATGTTTGGTGACCGACCAGAAGGGGGTGCGGATGCGTCCGCGGGTCAGGTGCACCGGGTCCTCGGCGCGCATCCGGCGCCAGATGGCGTAAGGGTCGCCGGCGGCAAAGAAGGCCGGATCGGTCAGGTCATAGGCATAGTCGCGTGGTTCCATATCGGCGCCTCGATTTAAATCAGGGGCGTTGCGGCGCGCAATTGTGTCAGGTTTGCTTTTGGTCTTAAAGCCCAGGCGGATCGGATCACAAGGTAGCTGCCGCGGAGCAGCGCGATCTCACTTTTTTAAGTCACGGTTATAGACAGGCTGCGGATGCGGATGTAGTAGTGGAGCTAATAGTTGGCCGTTTTCCCGGGCAGGTTATCTTGGAAACCGGTAACAACAGCGGTATGCTACGCCGCGTTTTTTAGAGGAAGGGACAAAACCTATGGCAAACGGGGCTGCGGGGGCGGTACGTCCGGCTGATGTCGGGTTAACGGCCCGCCGCGACGCTTGGTGGGTCCAGCCGGTGGTCGTATTCCTGGGGCTGTCGGCATTTGTGGCTTATGCGACCTGGGCGGCTTTTCAGGGCAACAATTATCGCTACACGGCCGGCGGGGCCAATTATTTATCGCCGTTTTACTCGCCCGAGCTTTTCGGCGACCCCAAAACCGCATGGCTGGGCGGCAAGCCCGCCTGGTGGCCCGGATGGCTGGTGTTTTCGCCGGCGCTGCTGATTCTGCCCTTTCCGGCCTTCTTCCGCGTGACCTGCTACTACTACCGCGGCGCCTATTACAAGGCCTTTTGGGCCGATCCGCCCTCGTGCACGGTGAAAGAGCCGCGCAGCAGTTACCGCGGCGAGGCTTCCTTCCCGCTCATCCTGCAGAACGTCCATCGCTACTTCCTGTACATCGCGCTGCTGTTCATCCTCATCCTCGGCCACGACGCGTGGGACGGCTTCCGCTTTACCGACGCCGCGGGCAACCTGCATTTCGGGATGGGCGTCGGATCGCTGGTGTTGACCATCAACGTCTTTTTGCTGGCCGGCTACACCTTCGGATGCCATTCGATGCGCCATCTGTGCGGCGGCAAGATCAATCAGCTCTCCGCGTGCCCGATGCGCAGCCGGCTGTATGGATGCGTCAGCATGTTGAACGCGCGCCACATGGCGTGGGCGTGGCCCAGCCTGGTCTTCGTCGCCTTCACCGATGTCTACGTGCGCTTGTGCTGTATGGGTGTCATCACGGATTGGAGGTTCTTCTAATGGTCCAATACGACACCCATGAGCACGACGTGCTGGTGATCGGTGCGGGCGGCGCCGGTCTGCGCGCCGCTATCGAAGCCTCCGCGCACGGCGCCAAGGTCGGCCTGGTATGCAAATCGCTGCTGGGCAAGGCCCACACCGTGATGGCCGAAGGCGGCGTGGCGGCGGCGCTGGCCAACGTCGATGACCGCGACAACTGGAAGGTTCATTTCGCCGACACGATGCGCGGCGGGCAGTACGTCAACAACTGGCGGATGGCGGAATTGCACGCCAAGGAAGCGCCCGACCGGGTGCGCGAGCTGGAGGCATGGGGCGCCGTTTTCGATCGCACCGCAGACGGCCGCATCCTGCAGCGCAACTTCGGCGGCCATCGCTACCCCCGTTTGGCCCACGTCGGCGACCGCACCGGCCTGGAGATGATCCGCACCCTGCAGGATCACGGCATCCATCAGGGCATCGACGTCTTCATGGAGTTCACCATTGTCGGGCTGATCAAGGACGGCGCCCGGGTATCCGGCGCCTTCGCTTACGATCGCGAACGCGGACTGTTCCATCTGTTTCACGCCAAGGCCGTGGTCATCGCCACCGGCGGCATCGGGCGCGCCTACAAAATCACCAGCAACAGTTGGGAATATACCGGCGACGGCGACGCGATGGCCTACGATATCGGCGCCGAGCTGATGGACATGGAGTTCGTGCAGTTCCATCCCACCGGGATGGTGTGGCCGCTGAGCGTGGCCGGAATCCTGGTCACCGAAGGTGTGCGCGGCGAGGGCGGTATTTTGGTCAACAAGGAAGGCCGCCGCTTCATGTTCGACGACATCCCGGAAAACTACCGCCCGCAAACCGCCGACAATGAAGAGGAGGGATGGCGCTACACGCAGGGCGACAAGAACGCCCGCCGTCCGCCCGAACTGCTCACCCGCGATCACGTCGCCCGATGCATCGTGCGCGAAATCCGCGAAGGACGCGGCAGCCCGCACGGCGGCGTGTTTCTCGATATCGCCTGGATCAAGAAGCGGCTCCCCAACGCCGAGGAGCATATCAAGCGCAAGCTCCCCAGCATGTATCATCAGTTCATGAAGCTGGCCGATATCGACATCACCAAGGTGCCGATGGAGGTCGGTCCGACCACGCATTACATGATGGGCGGGGTGCGGGTTGACGGCGACACCCAGATGTCCACCGTGCCGGGATTGTTCGCCGCGGGCGAAGCCGCCGCCGGACTGCACGGCGCCAACCGCCTGGGCGGCAACTCGCTCTCCGACCTGCTGGTGTTCGGCAAGCGCGCCGGCGAGTACGCCGCCCGGTTCGCCAAGGAGAACGGTCCGGTCGCGATCGATCGGGACCAGATCGAAGCGTTGGGGCGGCGCGCGCTGGCGCCATTTGAAAACAACTCGGGCCAGGCGGAATCGCCCTACCAGATTCAGAAGGAACTGCAGACGCAGATGCAGGATTTGGTCGGAATCGTGCGGCGCGAAGAGGAAATGAACCGCGCCCTCGAGGTTATCGCCGCCCTCAAGCAGCGCGCCGGACACGTGCGCGTCGAGGGCAACCGGATGTACAACGCCGGATGGCATACCTCGATCGACCTGCACAACCTGCTGACGGTGGCCGAGGCGATCACGCGCGCGGCGCTCGTGCGCAAGGAAAGCCGCGGCGCGCATTTCCGCGACGACTTTCCCAACAAGGACCCTGCCCTGGGCGGTTTCAACGTAATCGTGCGCAAGAGTCCCGAAGGAATGCGGATTTCGATGGAACCGCTGCGGGAGATGCCGGCGGAACTCAAACAGATTATCGAGGAACAAAAGTGAGCTCGACTGCAACCTTCAAAATATGGCGCGGCAACTCCGACGGCGGCGAGTTCCGCGACTACCAGGCCCGCGTCGACGAAGGCATGGTTGTGCTCGACGCGGTCCATCAGATCCAGGCCGAGCAGGCCCCCGACATGGCCGTGCGATGGAACTGCAAGGCCGGCAAATGCGGATCGTGCAGTTCGGAGATCAACGGCATGCCGCGGCTGATGTGCATGACCCGTATCAGCGATCTGCCGGCCGATCAGCCGATCACGGTCGAGCCGATGCATACCTTTCCCCTGATCAAGGACCTGGTCACCGACGTTTCGTGGAACTTCCGCGCCAAAAAGACGCTCAAACCGTTTTCGCCGCGTCCGCCCGACGCCCCCGACGGCACCTGGCGCATGGCGCAGGAGGACATCGAACGCATCCAGGAATTCCGCAAATGCATCGAATGCTTCCTGTGTCAGGACGTATGCCACGTGCTGCGCGAGCATCACCTGGAGGAGCAGTTCATCGGACCGCGGCTGTTCACCTTCAGCGCGGCCCTCGAGATGCATCCGCTGGACACGGAGAACCGCCTGGGCGACCTGCGCAAACTCAACGGCATCGGCTACTGCAACATCACCAAGTGCTGCACCAAGGTCTGCCCCGAGGAGATTCACATCACCGACAACGCCATCATTCCGCTCAAGGAGCGCGTGGTCGATCAATTTTTCGATCCGCTGACGCGGATCTTCCGTGCCATCACCGGCAACGGCAAGCGCTAGCGCACAGGGTGCCGTAAAAAGCCTTTCCCGTGCGGGAGAGGCTTTTTCTTTTTCTGCAAGTCCGCATTGCCGCCCTCCTGGGGCGCCGACAAATTTCTTCGCCTGCGCGGATAAAGCCGTTACGATCGGAATTGGGGGCGGGTTTTCATTCGCCCGCCGGCGTAATGATCGTGGTGCGGATCGCAAGCTTCTCAAATCTGCATACGGAACGAAAAAACGCGGGTTTCAGTTGCGCCAACAGATTGAGGCGGACCGATCGCCGCCGCCCTCATCCTCCGTGCGATCCCGGCGCGCAAACTCCAGGCCGGGGGCGAGCAGTTTGCGTTGGCCGCCTTTGCGATGCGCGCGGGCGGCTGTCCCTCGCCCTACTGCTGCTGGTTGCGGCGTGCGTGGGCGGCTGCGGCACGATACCCGATGCCCGCGACTATATCGGCGCGCGCATCTACTACCTGCGCCATCCCCGTTTCGTCGGGCCGCGCGGACCGCTCAGCGCCGAGCAGGGCCGGCGAATCGTCGCCGGGCTGGAGCGCCGCCAGAAGACCCCCACCGACATCCTCCAGCGGCATATCGCGTTCGAACAGGCGATCAGCGGCGAGCCCATGGTCCTGGGCAACAAGGTGCAGCTGCTGGAGAACGGCGCCCAGACCTACCGGGCGATGCTCGATGCGATCCATAACGCCCACGACAGCATCAACCTGCAGATGTACATAATTTCCGATGGGCCGGTCGGGCAGCTGTTCGCCGACGCGTTGATCGAGAGCCAGCGCCGCGGTGTGCAGGTCAATCTCATGTACGACGGCTTCGGCTGCCTGACCACGCCGCGCAGCTATTTCGATCGGCTGCGCAGCGCCGGCGTTGCGGTGCTGGAATATCGTCCGGTCAATCCGTTCCAGGCGCGCCTGCCATGGACTCTGACCCATCGCAATCACCGCAAGATGCTGGTAGTGGACGGCCGCATCGCATTCACCGGCGGAATCAACATCTCGGAGGTTTACGCCAGCGGCTTGCATTCCAGCGCCGCCAGCGGCGAGCCGCCCCAGTACTGGCGCGATACCGATATCCAGGTCGAAGGGCCGGTGGTGGCGCAGTTCCAGAACCTCTTCATCAACGAATGGCTGCACCAGGGCGGGGCGCCGCTGAGTCCGCGCAACTATTACCCGAAGCTGCAATGGCGCGGCAGGGACATCGTGCGGGTGATCGCCAGCGTTCCCGAACGCTTCAACCTGATTTACGTCACGCTGGTTTCCGCCATCGTCAACGCCGAGACCAATGTCTACATCACCGACGCCTATTTCGCGCCCAACCGCCAGTTTCTGCACGTGCTTGAACACGCGGCGCGGCGCGGCGTCGACGTGCGGCTGCTGTTGCCCAGCCAGAGCGACCAGCCGCTGATCGTCTCGGCGCAGCGCTCCAATTACGCGGCGCTGCTGAAATCGGGGGTGAAGATTTACGAATGGCGGGGCAGGATGCTTCACGCCAAAACCGCCGCCATCGACGGCGTGTGGTCCACCGTCGGCACCTCCAACCTCGATTGGTGGAGCCTGGCGCGAAACAACGAAATCAACGCCGTTATCCTCAGCCATCAATTCGGCGACCGGATGAACCTGATGTTCAACGACGACCTGGAGAATTCCGATGCGATCGATCCGCGGCAATGGAACCAGCGCGGGATGATTGAGCGGCTCGCCGAAACGTTCGCCTGGCTGCTGGAACGGATGCTGTAGCCGGATAGCGGCTGGCCGCGCGAGCCTCGGCCGCTGCACCAAAGCGCGCCGCATCGACAAACGTTTGCGTCTGCCCCACTATATCCGCATGGGCGCGAAAAGCCTGATGGTGATGGGAACGGCGTCGGACGTGGGCAAGAGCGCGGTGGTCACCGGGCTGTGCCGGACTTTTCGCCGCGCCGGAATCCGCGTCGCCCCGTTCAAGTCGCAGAACATGTCGAACAATGCCGCCGTTTGCGGCGGCGGCGAAATCGGGCGCGCGCAGGCCGCACAAGCCGAAGCCTGCGGACTGGAGCCGGCGATCGACATGAATCCGGTGCTGCTCAAGCCCGAAAGCGAACTCGGATGCCAGGTGGTAATCGGCGGACGCGTCCGCTTCCACATGCACGCGCTCGAGCATGAACGCTACGCGCGGGAGGCGTGGCCGGTAATCGCCGCCAGCTATGCGCGTCTGGCGCGCGAGTTCGACCTGATCGTGATCGAAGGCGCCGGCGGCGCGGCCGAGATCAATCTGCGCCATCGCGACCTGGTCAACTGGAAGATTGCCGAGATGGCCGATGCGCCAGTGTTGATCGTGGGCGATATCGACAAGGGCGGCGTCTTCGCCTCGCTGTTCGGCACTTTCGAGCTGCTGGCGCCGGCGGAGCGGGCCCGCGTCAAAGCGTTCATCATCAACAAGTTCCGCGGCGACCGCCGGCTGCTGAGCCCGGGCCCGGAAATTCTCGAACTGAAGACCGGGGTGCCGGTTTTGGGTGTGCTGCCCTACATCAGCGGCCTGCGCATCCCGCAGGAGGACGGAGCGTCGCTTAGCGGCCGCATCAGTCATCGGGGCGCCGGCGACGATATAACCGTCGGCGTGATCAGGTTCCCGCGGATTTCGAACTACACCGATTTCGAGCCGCTGGAGGACGAGCCCGGCGTCGCGGTGGATTATCTGGAGTATCCGCAGACCGCGGCGTCGCTCGACGTTCTGGTGCTGCCCGGATCGAAGAACACCACCGCGGACCTCCAATGGCTGCGGCGCGCCGGATGGGACGCGTACATCCAGCGTCATCGCCGGCGCGGCGGCTGGATTGTGGGCGTATGCGGCGGATACCAGATGCTCGGGCATGAAATCGCCGACCCCGACGAAGTCGAATCGCGCTCGCATTCCACCGCCGGATTGGGTCTGCTCGATGTGCGGACGCGTTTTGAGCGCGAAAAGATCACCTCGCGCGTCAACGCGCAGGAGCAGTTCTCCGGTGTTGCGGTTTGCGGTTACCAGATTCACTGCGGACGCGTTAGCCGCGGCGCAAACACGCGGCCGTTTCTGCGGCTGGTCCAGAGAGAAGGTGCCGCGACCGATGAATTCGAAGGAGCGTGCTCCGAGGATGGCCGTGTAGTGGGAACTTCGGTGCATGGACTGTTCGATTCGGCCGCGCTGCGCCGCAGCTTCATCAATCGCGTGCGCGCCTCCAGAAGTCTGAATCCGCTCGACGGCGGGGGAGAGGATTTCAAAGCGATGCGCGAGCGGGCCTACGATCTGATGGCGGACGCGCTCGAGCGGCATCTGGGGCTGCCCACCCTGCTGGCGCTGGCGGCAATCGCATGAAACAGGCTATGGTTTTCGCCATCGTGCCGCGCCCGGTGGGGCGCCAAAGAGCAGGTGAGGCGCTATGAAAGTAGGACTGAGCTGGTTCTTCATCAAGCCGATGCCGTTTGAACGCGAAGTGCTGCTGCATTACGCGAAGGAAGCCGACCGGCTGGGCTTTGAATCGATCTGGATTCCGGAGCACGCGGTTATTCCTCACGGCTACCAGGCGCATTATCCCTATTCCGCCGACGGCAAGCTGCCCACCAACGATGAAGAGATGCCGTTTCCCGACCCGCTGCTGACCCTGGCCGCCGCCGCCGCGGTCACAAAGCGGATCAGGTTCGCCACCAATATAATGATTCTGGCGCAGCGCGATCCGCTGTACACGGCCAAGGAAGTCGCGAGCCTCGATGTGCTGTCAAGGGGCCGCGTCATCCTCGGTATCGGATCGGGATGGCTCAAGGAGGAATTCGACGCGCTCAACGTCGATTACCACAAGCGCGGCAGGCGCACCGACGAGGCAATTGAGGTCATGCGCGCGCTGTGGCGCGACGATCCGGCGAGCTACTCGGGCACGCAATTCCGATTCGGTCCGCTGCACGCCTTTCCCAAGCCGGTCAACAAGCGCGTGCCGATCTTTATCGGCGGCATCTCGCCCGCCGCCATTCGCCGCACGGCGCGGCTGGGCGACGGCTATCTGCCGGTGCCGGTCCCCAATATCGGCGACATGTTCAAACAGGTGCGCGAGGAATGCGCCAGGATCGGCCGCGATCCGAAGGAGATTGAGTTCTGCTATCCGGCGCAGCCGACGCTCGACGGGATCAAGCAGGCGCAGGATTTGGGCGCGGTGCGCGTCACCACCGGAATCTTCTTCAGCCGCGACCTGCAGCAGATCACCCGCGATCTGGAAAAAATCGCCAACGACGTGCTGGCCAAATTGTAAAGCGCCGCGCCCTTCTTCAATCTCCCGCACAGACGGCAACCGGGAGTACTCAGTGGAGGCATACAGCGCGGCACACTTGCGTTGCTCCGCGCCGTGAAACCGCATACGCTTCAGGCAAGCGGGCATTAACGTGAAAATCGGCATCATCTCCGACATCCATGCCAATCCGCGGGCCTTGCGCAACGCGCTGGACGATATGGGCTCGACCGACATGGTTTTGTGCGCCGGCGATTCCATCAGCGAGTACCGCTTCTGTCCCGAGACCGTCGAAATCCTGCGCGGCGCGGGCGTGCAATGTATCAGGGGTAATCACGAGGCGGTGCTGCTGGGCGGACGCAATCCGCAGTACCTCAGGAAATGCCAGGCCGAGTTTCCCGCCGATCTGCTCGAGTTTCTGTCCACCGCTCCGCTGTCGATCGAAACCCGGGCCGATGAAGCGCGCATCCTCGTCACTCACGCCAGCCCGCTGCCGCCCTACGAGGACTACGTATACGCGGGCAGCCCGATTCTGAAGCAGGTCGGTTCGCTGCCCTACGAGTTCATCATCCTGGGCCATACGCACATGCCGATGATCCACAAGAGCGGCGGCGTGACGGTGGTCAACCCGGGGTCATGCTCGGAGCCGCGCGATCAGGATCGGCGCGGATCGTACGCGATTCTTGACAGCGGCACGATGGAAGTCGAAATCCGCCGCTTCCTGCGCGACTGACTCCCTTCTGTCGGCGCCGTAAACGCGGCCGCCTGCGCGCTGATAAAACGTCCATCAGAGACAGACCGGCGACCCCTTATCGTACCGCTCAAGCGGGCGGAGCGACACAATGAATAAAAACGACGACACCGGAAAACCGCTTCTTCTCACCGGCGACAGGAACGTGACCGAGGATGAAATCCAGCGGTTGACCACGGGCGAGAGCTTCAAAATTACGTCGAAGGAAGCTCTGATGGAGCTGGCCCGGGCGGCCAGGCGGACCTACGACCTCTTCGAACTGGAAATCCGCCCCCTGATGACGACCGAGCGCGCGCTCCGAATCAAGCATTTGCGCCAACTGCTTTCCTGGCGCGCGCTGGCCTCCGCCACGTTCGATGAATGGCGCGACGACGCCCGCTGGAGTCCGCCAGGCAACCAGTTGGCCGGGATGGTCCTGACCAGGCTCGCCGCGGAGATTCTGGGCGAGAAGGAGGACGACTGGTGCGATCGCAGCCAGGGTAATTGAGAATCGGCGCCAACGGCTGATTGCGCGATCCTGACCCGCACCCGGTCCGGGATGGCTTGTCGGCTCTGGGGATCTGATTTAGTGTGCCAATGGTATCCGCGCGGCCGTTCGCACCCGCCGGCATCGCGCAAGGCCGGGCGATGCGCGCCTGGCGCACGAAGGAGACTGGTTGATGGATCTGAATCTGACTCCGGCCGAACAGGAATTCCGCCAGCAAATCCGCGGCTGGTTTGCCGAAAACCTGCCCCATGAATGGAAAATGGCGCAGGTCAGGAAACTGTCCGAGGACGACGCCGCCGCAACCTTGCGCAAATGGCAGCTCAAGCTGGGAGAGGCCGGCTGGCTGGGATTGTCGTGGCCCCGGGAATATGGCGGACGCGGCGGCACCCTGATGGAGCAGGCGATCTACCTGACCGAGGGGCATCATGCGGACGCGCCGCTGCCGCTGGATTGGGTCGGGCTGCGCCTGCTCGGTCCGACCCTGATGGACGTCGGCACGCCGGAACAGCGCGCGCGTTACCTCAACCGTATCGTCACCGGTCAGATGGTCTGGTGTCAGGGTTTTTCCGAGCCCAACGCCGGATCCGATTTGGCCGGCTTGCACACCCGCGCCGTACTCGAAGGCGATCATTACGTCGCCAACGGCCACAAAATCTGGAGCACGACGGCGCAGTACGCCGACTGGTGCATGCTGCTGGCGCGCACCAATCCGGAGGTCCCCAAGCATAAGGGGATCACCATGTTCGCGGTCGATATGCAGTCGCCGGGCATCACGGTGCGGCCGATCAAGCAAATCGGCGGCACGTCGGAGTTCAACGAGATCTTCTTCGAGAATGTCAGGATCCCGCGCGACAATATTATCGGCGGCGCGGAGAACGGATGGAGCGTCGCGATGCGCGCGCTCACCTACGAGCGCGGCCTCTACACCATGATCAACCAGGCCAAGTACCGCACCAGCTGGGAGGAGATGGCCGAGTATGCGCGCCGCACCCGCCGCCGCGGCAGGCCGATGATCGAGGACCCGCGCGTGCGCGAACAACTGGCGCAGTCCTACGCCGATATCGAGCTGATGCGCCTGACCAACCTGCGCTACATCTCGCGCTACCAGCGCGGCGTTCAACCGGCCGAGGAATCCTCATTGATGAAGCTGCACTGGTCGATGACTGAGCAGCGCTTATACGACCTCGGCATGACGCTGGGCGGTCCAAAAGCGCTGGCGATGACCGGGTCGCCGGCGGCGCTGTGCGACGGCTCCTGGAACAATTATTACTTCGCGTCGCGATCGGTCACGATTTACGGGGGTACCCAGGACATCCAGCGCAACCTGATCGCCGAACGCATCTACGGCCTGCCGCGTTGATTTGAAACATGGCCGAAAAGAGTATCGATCAACTGGTGGCCGAGATGTACGACCGCGAGGCAATCCGCGAACTGCCCCGTCTGTACTGCCATTACCTGTGGATCCAAGACCCGGTTAAGATGGCGGACCTGTTCACCGAGGACGCCACCATCTGTATCGAGGGGATGGAGGACTACGCCATCAGCGGACGCGACAAGCTGGCCAAGGTGTTCCGCCGCGTCAACGCCCGCTACGCCAGCCAGCCCTTCATCCACAACCATATCGTAAACCTGGAAGGTCCCGACCGCGCCACCGGCTACGCCTACTACGAAATCCTGGAGCAGGGCGGCGCTGCTTATTTGGCCGCCGGCTACTATCGCGACGTGTACCGCAAGGTGGATGGCGAGTGGAAGTTTGAATCGCGCAAGGTTCATATGTCCACGGATTTCGACCGCACTCCCGGCAAATGAGGCCGCACCGGGCAATCGCGCATGTCCACGCGCCATAGGGGAAAAGCATGATCGGAGTTCTCATAACCGGCCTGGTGGCGGGATGGCTCGCGGGCAAGCTCCTGCGCGGCAGCGGTTACGGAATCTTTGCCGATCTGGCGCTGGGGTTGGTCGGAGCCGTGATCGGAAGCTGGCTGTTCCGCCAACTGGGGATCGCCGCGCCAGGCTCGATCGGCTTTCTGGCGATGGCCACGATCGGCGCATTGGTGCTGGTCGGCACCGTCCATCTGCTGCGCGGAGCGATTTGAAGTCCGCCGGCCGCCCCCTTGCCGAATTCAGTTCTCCTCGCCCACCGCGCCGCCGGTTGCGGCCAACAACTTGTCGTTGTCCCAGGTGATGTGTTCGCCCTCGGGCTCGATACACATGATGGCGCGGCGCGGCGAATCCATCATACGGATGAACCCCTCCTGCCGGGCGCGATCGCGGGGAAACGTCGCGGCGGCGAACTCGCGAAAGAACCACTGCTTGGTCGGGTCATCGGTCAGCACCTTGCAGCGGCCCTTGATGGTGGTTGCCTTGCCCTTTTCCATCGTTGCTTTGCTGCCCGCCACCATTGGAATTTCGCCGGCTCCGGCGCTGGATACCACCACGCAGCATCGATCGTCCCGCCTGACCGCGAGCACCCGCGGATGCTGGCCGCTGGTGGTCATCCAGATTTTACCGCCGCGGTAGATGTAACTCATCGTGACCCCGACCGGCCATCCGTCCTTGCGGCTCCATATAAAGGTGCATTCGGTTTGAGTATTGAGCAGCCGCTCCTCGTCCTCGCGGCTCAGACCGTAACCGGAAAGATCTTCGAATGACTTGCGCATTGCGCTTACCGCCCTGGCTAGTATGCGGGTGAAGTACACGCGATGAAGGCGCCGGGCAAGCGGTTGAGATGCGCAGGCGCCGCGGCATCAGGCGGCCGGAACCTTTGCCTTTATCCCCCGCCGCGCGGTTAAAGATGACAAACAGTGAAACAATCTCCGCAAGCGCGGAAATTCCATAAAGCTTTCCGCCTGCGGCGCGTCAGCTCGCAGCTGAGGCTGCCGGGATCGGTTCGGCGGGTTGAGAGGACAGGGGCAGTTTGATTCTGACCGTGGTACCCTCGCGCACGCGGCTCTCGATCTGAAGCTCTCCCTGATGAAGCTGAACGATATGCTTGACGATCGCCAGCCCCAGACCGGTGCCGCCCAGTTCACGCGAGCGGGCGCGGTCCACGCGGTAAAAGCGCTCTGTCAGCCGCGGGATATGCTGGGCCGGAATCCCTTCGCCGGTATCCGCGACCGCAATTTCGAGCGCAGCCTTGCCGATGCCGTCGGCGGCGTCCACCCTGCGCGCGGACATCGTTACACGGCCGCCGCGCGGGGTGTATTTGATCGCGTTGTCCAGCAGATTAATCAGCACCTGGTAGAGGCGGTCATGATCGCCGTTTACAGAGGGCAGATCGCCGGGGCATTGAATTTCCAGCGCAACGCCCTGACGCGCGGCCTGCTCGCCCATCAACTCCGCCGCCTCCTCGAACAGCCGCCGCGGTTCCAGTTCCTGCGGACGCAGCGGAGTCAGACCGCGTTCCAGATCGGACAGCGAAACCAGGTCATCCACCAGCCGCGCCAGGCGATGGGACTGGCGTTCTATGATAGTCAGGAAGCGCCGCTGCGTTTCAGGATCGTCAACCCCCGCCAGCAGGGTTTCGGTATAGCCGCACAGCGCGCTCAACGGAGTGCGGATCTCATGCGTGAGGTTGGCGATGAAATCCGAGCGCAAACCTTCATAGGCCTTGAGCTGAGTGATGTCGTAAAGCACCAGCACCCACGCCGCGCGGGCATGCGCCGCCGCGCTGACGGCGCCGGCGGTGACGCGCACCCGGCGCAGCGGACCCGAGCGCTGGATCGCCAGTTCGATACTTTGGGGCGGCGGTTCGGCGCGCTCCGCGTGGCCGGACACCAGCTTTTGCACGGCAGGATCGCGGCATATTTCGACCAGGCTGCGATTGCGGTAATCGAGATCGGGGCTGAGCTGCAGCATCTCGCGCGCGGCGCGGTTGATCAGCATCACCTGTCCATGCGCGTCGGTAACCACGACGCCTTCCGACATGCTGCGCAGGATGACTTCGAGCTCCTCGCGCTGTTCGGCCAATTCCTCGATATCGCGAATCATCGCGTCGGCGGCGGCGACCAGACGCTGTTCGGCCAGTCCCAGCAGCCGGTCGCCGCGCACCAGGCGCAGGGGCAGACGCCGGGCTTCGACTTCGTCGGCGGCGGCGTCGAGGCTCTCGCGCCGGTCGATCAGCACACGGACCACGCTGGCGGCGGCAATCACACCGCCGGCCATCCCGATCAGCAGCACGACGATAAGCAGGGCGAGCGCGACCGCTCCTCTTGCCGCCAGCACTGCCAGCAGCACGGCGGGCGGCAGGATGCTCAGCAGCACCGCCACCGCCAGGCGGCGGACGATCGTTCTACCCAAGGGCCTCCGGGTTAAAGCGGTACCCCACGCTTCTAACGGTGAGAATCAGTTCAGGCTTGCTGTCGTCGCGTTCGATCTGACGGCGCAGGCGGCGCACATGGACGTCGACTGTGCGCGGCTCGACGAAAACGTCGCGTCCCCAGACCAGGTCCAAAAGCTGCTCGCGGCTGTACACGCGCATCGGATGCTCGACGAAAAAGCGCAGCAGCTCGAACTCGCGCAAACAGAGCTGGCGCTGGCGGCCGTCGACGAAGACTTCGTAAGTACCCATGTCCATGCGCAGGCGGCCGCGCTCGTAAACCGGACCGGCGTCGGAGTTACTTTGGGCGTGCGAACGGCGCAAAACGGCGCGGATGCGCGCGACCAGTTCGCGCGGGCTGAACGGCTTGACCACGTAATCGTCCGCCCCCATCTCGAGACCCAGCACGCGGTCCACTTCGGAACTCTTCGCCGTGAGCATCACGATCGGAAGCGTATGGGTGGCGGATTCGGCGCGCAGCTTCTGGCACAACTCCAGCCCCGACATCCCGGGCAGCATCAGATCGAGCACCAACGCGTCGGGCGCGCGCCGGCGGACGGATTCGTAGCCTTCCGCGCCGTCGCGCGCGTCGTCCACCGCAAACCCCTCCTGTTCGAGGTTGTAGCGCACCAGCCCGCGGATGTCATCTTCATCCTCAATAATCAGCACACGCGGCCGGGGCCCCTTGCGTTCAACTGCTTCGACGCGGTTCATTTCTTGTCTTTGTCCATGTGCCGGATGGTTTTGCCCTTGACCATGAAGACCACCATTTCGGCGATATTGGTTGCGTGGTCGGCAATCCGCTCGAGGTATTTCGAAACGAACAATACGCGCGTGGCGCGGCCGATGGTTCTGGGTTCTTCGGCCATGTAGCTCAGCAGCTCGCGAAAAATCTGGTAATTGAGTTGATCGACTTCGTCGTCGCGCTCGATCACCTGTTCGGCCAGATCGGTGTCGTTGTTGACGAAAGCGTCCAGACTGTCTTTGACCATCGACTGCGCCAGCGCCGCCATGCGCGGGATATCGATGTAGGGCTTGAGCACCGGCTCATGATTGAGCTCCAGCACGCGCTCGCAGATATTCACCGCCATGTCCCCGATGCGCTCGAGGTCGGTGGTGATCTTCAGCCCGGTGGTGATGAAGCGCAGGTCGCTGGCGGCGGGCTGACGCAGGGCCAGCAGGCGGATGCACAGGGCGTCGATGTCGATATCCATGCGGTTGACTTCGGCGTCGCGCGCAATCGTTTGCCGCGCCAGTTCCGAGTCGCGTTCGACCAGGGAATCGATCGCGTTGGAGATCTGGCGTTCGACCAGGCCGCCCATCTGGAGCAGACTGGTTCTCAGATTGCGCAGTTCCTCTTCGTACTGGCGGTTAGTGTGCTGCGGATGTGTGTTTTCCATCGCCAGAGCCTCTCTTAGCCGAACCGGCCCGTGATATATTCCTCGGTCTCGCGGCGACTGGGGTTGGTGAAAATCTGATTGGTTTCGCCGAACTCGATCAGGTCGCCGTTCAACAAAAAGGCGGTATAGTCCGAGGCCCGCGCCGCCTGCTGCATGTTGTGCGTGACCAGGACAATGGTGTAAGAGGCCTTAAGCTCCACAATCAGCTCTTCGATGCGCGCGGTGGAGATCGGATCGAGCGCCGAGCAGGGCTCGTCCATCAGCAGCACTTCGGGTTCCACCGCCAGGGCGCGCGCGATGCACAGCCGCTGCTGCTGTCCGCCGGACAAACTGATACCGGGGTCGCGCAGTTTGTCCTTGACTTCGTCCCACAGCGCCGCCTGGCGCAGGCTGCGCTCGACAATCCGGTCGCGCTCGGCGCGGCCCATCCGCCGGTTGTTGAGCCGCAGGCCGGCGGTGACGTTGTCCTCGATCGACATGGTGGGAAACGGAGTCGCCTTCTGAAACACCATTCCGATTCGCCGGCGGATTTGCACCGGATCCACGCCGGGGGCGTAGATGTCCTCGCCGTCGAGCCACACCTGTCCCTCAGCATGATTGCCCGATTGCACCTCATGCATCCGGTTGAGGCATCGGACCAAGGTCGATTTGCCGCATCCGGAAGGTCCGATAATAGCGGTGACCTGATTGGCCGCGATATTCAGATTGATGTTGCGCAGCGCAACCTTGCCGCGATAGAAGGCGGAGAGGTCCACCACCTTGAGCTTTTCCGCGTCGGTCACGATCAGCCTGGCCTCTCGCGGCTTGCTCGCCGGTACGGGAACTATCGAAGCGGCTTGAGCCGTCCTCGCGTTATCCATCGGACTCCTAGTTCCAGCGCCAGAACGATAGCGGTCAGCACGAGCGCGCCCGCCCACGCCTGCCGCTGCCAGTCGGCGAAGGGGGAGATGGCATAAGTATAAACTTGCACGGTCAAAGACGCGATGGGCTCGCGCAGGCCGCGGGCCCAGAAGCGATTGCTGAACGCGGTAAACAGCAGCGGCGCGGTTTCCCCCGCCACCCGCGCGATGGCCAGGATGACCCCGGTCGCGATTCCCGCCGCCGCCGTCCGCACCACGACCGAAACCGTCGTCCGCCAGCGGGTAACGCCCAGCGCCAGCGCCGCTTCGCGCAGTTCCTGCGGCACCAACCGGACCATCTCCTCGGTGGTGCGCGTAACCAGCGGAATCATGATGATGCCCAGGGCGAAACCGCCGGCCAGCGCCGAGAAACTGCGCATCGGACGCACGATTATCGCGTAGGCGAAGATACCCACCACAATCGACGGCATCCCGATCAGCACGTCGGCGGCAAACCGGGCCGGCGCGCTAAACGCCCCGCCATATTCATTCAGATACAAGCCGGCGCCGATCCCGATCGGCACCCCGATCAGACTGGCCAGACCGATCAATTCGAAAGTCCCCACGATCGCGTTCGCCATCCCGCCCCCAGGCTCGCCGACCGGCTTGGGCAGATGCGTGAAGAAAGCGAAATTAAGGCTGGTGAACCCCTTGCTCACCAGATAGGCCAGCACCAGAAACAGCGGCAGCAGGGTGAGCAGGGTGGCGGCGCACGTCAACCCCATCATCAGGTTGCTCTTGAATTTGCGATATAGGTAAGGCCGTTCCTTACGCGGTGCGGTCCTCATCGACCCTCCCCCTGCCCACCAACCACACCCAGCACCAGCGCGCGCGCGGCGGCGTTGAGCAACACCGCCAGCAGCATCAGAACCAGACCCAATTCGACCAAAGCAGACAGATACAGGTCGCCGGTCGCCTCGGTAAACTCATTGGCGATCACGCTGGCCAGAGTGGAGGAGGGCATGAACAGCGAGGCGGCAATCTCGGCCCGGTTGCCGATCACCATCGCGACCGCGATGGTCTCACCCAGCGCGCGGCCCAAACCCAGGATTATCGCCCCAACCACACCCGAGTAACCGTAAGGAATCACCGCCATCCGAACCATCTCCCAGCGCGTGGCGCCCAACGCCAACGCCGCTTCGCGCTGCGTTTGCGGCACAACCCGGAACACCTCGGTACAGACCGCCGTGATGTAAGGGATGATCATGATCGACAGCAGCACGCCCGCGGTCAGCAGGCTGACGGCGATGTGCGGTCCCTGGAAAATCGGCAGGAAGCCCAAATAGCGCCCCAATACAGGATCGACGTGGTCGCGCAGCCACGGACCCAGAACGAAAATTCCCCACAGTCCGTAAACCACGCTGGGAATAGCGGCCAGCAGTTCGACCAAAAATCCGATGCGGCCGGCGATCCACTGCGGCAGCATCTCCACCATGCACAAAGCGACGCCGAGGCTCAGCGGCACGGCTATCAGCAGCGCTATTGCCGAGGTGACCAAAGTGCCGTAAACGAACGGCAAGGCGCCGAATTCCTCGTTGACCGGATCCCAGTTGGTGCCGGTGAAAAAGCTGAAACCGAACCTGGCCAGGGAAAGCCGCGACTGCATGCACAGGACAACGGCGAAGCCGATCAGAAGCAGCACGACCAACAGAGCCAGAAAGCCGGTCAGGGAGCGGAACAGCCGGTCGCCGAGAAAGCTGGGCACCAGACGCCGCCGCGGCTTTGCCGCCGGCTGTACAATCTCCTGCGCGACCTGCGGTTGGGCCGGCGCGGACAGTTTCCGGGAAGCCTCCATATGATCGAGGTTACCAGTCCTCCTGGATTTCAGGATAATCGGAAAATGTTACGAGTTTGTTACGAAAGGGCGAATTTAACGCGAAGACCCAACAATCGCTTCAACCCCGCCCATGTACGGCCGCAGCGCCGATGGCACCACGATGCTGCCGTCGGCCTGCTGATAGTTTTCCAGTACCGCGATTAGCGTACGCGGCAGGCCCAGCCCTGATCCATTCAAAGTATGAACGAATTCATTCCGGCCGGTCTTCTCGCTGCGGAAGCGGATTTGCGCGCGGCGGGCCTGAAAATCCCAGCAGTTCGAGCATGAGCTGACCTCCAGCCACTCGCCGCATCCCGGCGCCCATACCTCGACGTCATACTTGGCCGCGGCGGCAAAGCCCAGATCTCCGGTGCCCATCCGGATGACGCGCAACGCCAGCCCCAGCCGCCTGCATACTTCGCAGGCGTTTTCCACCAGCGACTCCAGTTCGGCGTCGGAGTTGTCCGGATGCACCAGCTTGACCATCTCGACCTTGTCGAACTGATGGCCGCGCTTGATGCCGCGGACGTCGCGTCCGGCGGACATTTTCTCGCGCCGGAAACAGGGGGTGTAGGCGGTCAGATAGATGGGCAGGCGGGCCGCGTCGAGGATCTCGCGCGCGTAGAAGTTGGTCAGCGGAACTTCCGCGGTCGGTACGAACCAGTAGTCCTCCTCGACATCGCGGTACATCGTATCGGCGAATTTGGGCAGATGGGCGGTGCCGGTCACGGTCTCGGTGTTGACCATCAGGGGCGGCGCCAGCTCCAGGTAGCCCTGCTCGCGCTTGAGGTCGAGCATCATCGCGATCAGCGCCCGCTCCAGCCGCGCGCCCATTCCCACCAGAAAATAGAAACGGCTGCCGGAGAGTTTGACCCCGCGTTCGAAGTCGATGATGCCCAGCTTCTCGCCCAGTTCCCAGTGCGGCGCGGGAGTGAAATCGAATTTGCGCGGCTCGCCCTCGCTGCGCACCACCGAGTTGGCGCTCTCGCCCTCGCCTGCGGGAACCCAGGGCCGCGGGAGATTGGGCACCAACAGCATCTGACGCGTGAATTCGTTCTCGGCCTGGGCCAGTTCGCGCTCGGCAGCGGTGATTTGATCGCCGAGCGCGCGCATCTCGGCGCGGCGGGCTTCGCGCTGAGCCGGCTCCATCCTGCCCAGCTCCTTCGATTCGCGGGTGCGGCGGGCGCGCATCTCGTCAAGGTCGTGCTGGAGCTTGCGCCGGCGCGCGTCGGCGGCGAGCAGCGCGTCCACGTCCTGGGCGGGAAACCCGACCTTTTGCAGTTCGGTTTTGATCTGGCCGGGATTGTCGCGAATCAACCTGATATCAAGCATTCAACGTCCTTGGAATATGCGGTTCAAAATGCGTCTTTGATGATGTCCAGCCGCCAGCGCCACTTCGGACGCGATATCGCCACCACGTCGAAGCGCATCGGCCGATGCTCCATTCGATGGGCGCGGGCGTAAATCGCGGCGGCGCGCCGGATGTGGTTTTGCTTGAGCCGGTTCACCGACTCCTCGGGGGCGCCCGCCGTACCACTCAGACGGGTCTTCACTTCAATGAACACCAGCGTATGGCCGTCGAGCCCGACCGCGTCAATTTCGGCCCCGGCGGCGCGATAGTTGCGGGTCAGAATCCGATAGCCGCGCAGCCGCAGACGCCTCACCGCGATTCGCTCGCCCTTGGCGCCCAAGGCTTTTCTGCCATCTTCAGGCCTGCTGGCGAAGAACAGCCCGCGCAGGAGCCGAAGCAGCCGCCGCAGCGCCTCTGCGCTCCGCTCACGACGGCGTGCGGACCTGGCAACGCGGATCCGGCCGACTGCACGATGCTGGGCCACGGTCAGTTCAAGGTAGGCATTTGAAGTTGAGGACACAAGACAGGGGAAAGAGGGATCAATTTGACGGCAACGGTACGAAAAGCGTACTTTGATTTCGATTGACGTACCAGCGCATCGGGGGCGGGGCCGCCATCCGTCGTTGGCTGGTCCGCCAACAAATGGAACTGTCTGCGGGGATGGACGAAGTTCCGGCGCAATCCAGATCCGCGTCCGCTCCCCGAATCAACTCAAGGAAACCCCGGCCCACCCTCATCCGGCGGCCGAAAGGAGAGGTCAGCTATGGAAGCGCTCAAGTACATCTCGGCGGATTCGCACGTGGTCGAGCCCGCCGACTTCTGGGTATCGCGCCTGGACAAGAAGTACCAGGACCAGGCGCCGCGCGTAATCGTCAAGGAAGGCAAGGAAGGGCCCAGCTACGCCTTCCGCATCCCGGGGCTGTTCGACCTGCCAATCCTGGCCGAGTTGTTCGCCGCCGGCCAGAACGTGGGGCGCTCGGGCGAGCTGCTGCGCGAATCGGCCGACGATTTCAAAAAGTTCGTTACCTCCTCGGCCGGATACGAACAGGCGCGCCCGGGCGCTTGGGATCCGGTGGAGCGCATCAAGGACCAGGAGATGGACGGCGTCAGCGCGGAGGTGCTGTACACGTCGCTGGGGATGCCTCTGTTTCAGATCACCGACCAGGAGCTGCAAGCGGCCTGCTTCGGCGTCTATAACACCTGGCTGGGAGAATTCTGTTCGAGCAATCCCAAGCGGCTGATTGGCCTCGCCCTGATTCCGATGTGGGACATCTCCTACGCGGTGAAGGAGCTTCAGCGATGCGCCCGGATCGGACTGCGCGGCGCCGAAATCTGGGGCAATGCGCCCGATGACAAGCCCTACTCCAATCCGATGTACGATCCGTTCTGGCAGGCGGCGCAGGACCTCAACATGCCGATCTCGCTGCACGTGGGGACCAGCGTGATGCCGCGGCGGCCGGGCGGCAACGCCATCACGTCGCGCATGGAGGGCTTCGCCAATGCGATTCATCCGATTCAGCAGGCGATCACGGCGCTGACCCTAAACGGCGTGCTGGAGCGCTATCCGGGGCTGAAGATCGTATCGGCGGAGAACGACATCGGATGGCTGCCGCATCTGGTCTGGCGGCTGGACCATGCCTACCGCCATTATGGCTCGCTGTCGGGCAAGAAGCTCAAGGAGATGCCGAGCCATTATCTTAAGAATCAGCTCTTCGGCACCTTTGAGGACGAACCGCTGAGCGCGGATTCGCTCCAGCGCTTCGGCGCCGACAACTACATGTGGGCGTCGGATTATCCGCACGGCGTTTCGACCTGGCCGCGCTCACGGGGCGCAATCGAAAAGGATTTCGCCGGCATCGGTCAGGACATCAGGAACAAGATCATCCTGGACAACGTCAAGCGCTGCTACAACATCGACGCGTAAATTGATCATCGAAGCGCGGGAGGGGCATTGCCGCCCCTCCCGTCGCCAATCCCGTGAGGCCTGGTTCAGGACCGTAGGACGGGCGTCCCCGCCTGTCGTCGATGCGCGAGATCTTCCCTCGCGCCAGCTTATTTTTTTGCCGCTCGGGCGTCTACGCGATCAGGCGATCTGGCGGCCGCGCCGATCACGCCGTATTGTGGAGGCGTATGGTCAGTAGCTGATCAGGGTAAAGCGCTGCAGCACGCATACTTCACCGAACTGATTGGTGTAGCTGACCTCGTAGGTGTGGAAGATCATCGCGCCCATCTTGCCTTCGGATTCGCGCAAATCGGCCAGTTTGGTCTGCACCGTGATGCGGTCACCGGGGCGAATCGGATGGAAGAACTCCCATTCGGAACCGCCGTCCAGACCGCGTTTGGGCAACTGAAACGGCAGCTTCAGGAAAATTCCACCCAGCATCCGGCCGAGCGTCGGCGGAGCAATCATCCCGCCGAAACGCGTCTTGCGCGCGGCCTGTTCATCGTTGAACAGCGCATTGGGATCTTCGATCGCCTGGGCAAACTTGCGAATCGCGCCGCGTTCTATCTCGTAGGTCACCGGCGTGGTGGCGAAGCCCACCGCGTTGAGCATCTCGTCGGTCAGAATCTTGTTCGGCATCGGCAACGCAGCTCCTGCACTCCAGCACCGGTGTTAGTCCAAAGCGAGCGGACGTGCAACAAGCCGCGCGCCAGCGCCGACGGGCTATTGATGGCGCGCTGCATCGGCGCAGGGCGCGCAGTTCTCCATCGTCGGGGTCTGCTCTAAATGCTCATGCGGGATGTCGCCGCCGCAGGTATTGCAGCGGCCGTATTCGCCCGACGCGATCCGCACCAGGGCGCGCCCAATCGCCTCCAACTGTGCCCGGCCCTTGTCGTCCAGCCGGTTGCCCAATGCACGTACGATGTTTTCCGCCTGTAGCTGCGCCTCGTATTGGTCGGCGTTGGCCTCCAGCCAGCGCAGGTTATCGTCGACCTCGGCGACCTTGGCGACCAGCGCGCGCCGTTCGGCCAACAAACGCTCTCGAATCCTGTCGATTTCCAACATAACCTGACCTCCGCTTTGTTCGGCTTTGATGAGCATCATCCGTGCCGCCGCCTAACCTCCGTCTCCAACCGTCGCGCCGGCACGATGGCTCCGATTGGGCCATCGAACTGTGTCCGCCGGCGCCATCGTGTTCAGGCCTGCGCGTCCTTCAGATGGGGGATGACGTACTTGCTCATCAGCTCCATGCTGCGGCTCACCTTGTCGCTCTCCAGCCCGCCCATGCGCGTCCAGCAAAGCAGTTGGGTACAGCCGTAACGCTGCTGGAGCTGGGCAATCTGCCGGATGCAGGAGTCGCGGTCGCCGCAGATAACCGCGCCCGCGGCCTTCAGTTGGTCCCAGTTTATGGAGGCGCAGATGCTGCGCAATTGCTCGTAGATCTCGTAGCCCTGTGAGGGCTGCTGGCCCGCCGGCGGCGCGATGTACTTGGCCAGCGTGCGATACGTCCACAGCACTGGACCGGTGAAATCGCGCCGCGCCTGCTCTTCGGTCTCGCCGCAGTAAACCATGCACAGGGCGCCGATTTCACGCGGCGCCGCGGGATCGGACGCCAGCTTCAATCCGTCGCGGTAGCGCTCGATCATGCGCGCGGCGGCCCCGCCGTAAAAGCCGAAGGCGGGCGCGCAAAGCAGATTGAGGCCGCGTTTGCCGGCCGCGCCGAAACTGTCCGCGCTCACCGCCGCAACCCATACCGGCGGATGCGGCTGCTGCAGCGGCCGCGGCCTCACGCGCTCGACCTGGAAGCGAAAATGCCGCCCGGGATAGTCCAGCTTCTGCTGCGTCCACGCCAGCAGAACGATGTCGAGCGCTTCATCGAAGATTTCATGCGACTGGCTCTGATCGACCTGAAAGCCGCGATACTCTATCGGCTGAAATCCGCGTCCGACGCCGAAATCGACCCGCCCGTCGCTGATCAGGTCCAACAGCGCGATTTCCTCGGCGATGCGCACCGGATGGTTGAACGGGAGCACCGTGACCCCGGTTCCCAGCCGGATGTTTTTCGTTTGCGGCGCCACCGCGGCCAGGGTCAGCGCCGGCGACGCGCAGAAACCATATTCGGAAAAATGATGCTCCGAGGCCCATACCGAATCGAAGCCGAGGTCTTCGGCCGCGCGCATGAGGCCGATTTCCTCCTTCAACACCTGGCGCTCGCCTTTGCCTGCCGGGTTCTCAAATAGATGAAGCATGCCGAATTTCATAACTGGTCCTTTCCTTGCGACGCCCATTGCGCAATCCCGCCCCCTCTGGGTCCGGCTTGGCAGGGTGTTTTGGAGACACTGTGGGTTCGGATCTGTCAGGGAGCAGTTTTGATGCCAACCCGGAACGGTTGGACCGATCGAAATCAATTCAAACGCCGGCCAACGGCAGCCATACCGTGAACTCGCAGCCGTCCGGCAGGTTGCGCACGGTGATCTCGCCCTTATGCAGCCGCACTATCTCCCTGCACAGGTTCAAACCCAGGCCGCTGCCGCCGGCCGCCGGCGCCGCGCCGCGAAAGAAACGCTCGAAGATGTGGGGCAGGTCCGTTTGAGCAATGCCGGGTCCGGTGTCGCGCACGCGAAGCGTCGCATGCTGGTTGTCCTGTTTCAGAGCCAACGCCACAATTCCGCCTTCGGGCGTGAATTTGATCGCGTTGTCGAGCAGATTGATGATCAGACGCTTGAGATGGTCGCGATTTCCGGCCACCGTCAGGCCGCCCTCGCAGCTCGCCTTCAGGCTCAGATGTTTGGACTGAATCAGGGGCTCGATGGCATCGAGCACTTCGCGCGCCAGCTCGCCCAGATTGACCGCATCGCGCCGCACGTACGCCTCCTCGCTGAGCTGCGCCATGGTGAGCAATTCCTCCGCCGTCGCACACAGCGCGTTAACCTCGCGCAGGGCGGACTGGATCGCGCCGCGCAGTTCCTCCGGATCGCGCTCGCGATTGAGCGCTATTTCCAGCCCGGTGCGCAGGACCGTGAGCGGCGTGCGCAGTTCATGAGCGGCGTCGGACACAAAGCGCCGCTCGACGATCGACGCGCTCTCCACCCGCTCCAGCAATGCGTTTATCGCGGCGCTCAGGCGGCCGATCTCGTCGCGCGAATTGGCAATGGCGATGCGCCGGCCGATTTCCCTGGCGTCCATACGGGCCAGTTCGGCGGCCAGCGCGGCGATCGGATCAAGCGAGCGTCCGGCCAGCCAATAGCCTCCCGCCACCGAGACCAGCAGGACGAGCGGAGTGCCCAGCAGCACAATCGCGCGCAGGCGCGCAATCGAATCGCGCACCGCGGTGGCGTCAACGCCGTCTTCCAGGACAGCGGGGCGGCCGCCGATCAGAAGCGGCATGACCGCGTACCTGAAAACGCCGTCGGCGCCCTCCACCACACCTTCGCGCGCGCCGCGCTCGGAGATCGCGGGCAAGCCCGCGCCGAGGTCGCCGGCGTCAGCCAGCACCCGGCCCGCCGCGATCAGGCGCACCCGTTTGCCGGGACCGAGATCGCGCTCGCGGCTGAGCCGCCGCACGATCGAAACCGCGCCGGAATCGTCGCTACGCGCGATCGCGCCGGCACTGGTGTCCGCCTCCTCGATCAATGCGGCGTCGAGCGCGGCCCATTGCTGGCGGCTGAAAATCGCGCACACCGCGCCCGCCGCCGCAATCACAATCGCGGCCAGTACCGCGGCCCAGTACAGGGTCAGCCTCTGCCTGATACTCATGCGGGGCGGCGCAGCGAGTAGCCGGCGCCGCGGACGGTTAGGATTAGGGATTCGCTCCCGGCATAGTCGATCTTCTGGCGCAGCCGGTTGACGAATACCTCGATCAGGTTGGTGAACCCGTTATAACCGGTGCCCCAGGCCACTTCGGCGATCATGTCGCGCGTCACCACTTCGCCCGCATGGCGCATCAGCAGCTCCAGCAGAATCATTTCCTTGGGCGACAGCGCCAGCTCACGCCGCGACCGCCAGGCCTTGCGCCGGATAGGGTCGAGTTCCAGGTCCGCAACTTTCAGCATCGCCGCTGGCGCCGCGCTGCGCCGCCGCGCCAGCGCTCTGACCCGCGCCAGCAGTTCAGCGAAGGCGAACGGCTTGACCAGATAGTCGTCCGCTCCCGAGTCGAGTCCCGTAACGCGTTCGCTCACCGAACCGCGCGCGGTCAGAATCAGCACCGGCGTGGTATTGCCCTGCTGGCGCAAATCGCGCAGAAATTCCAGGCCGTCTTTGCCGGGCAGCCGCAGATCCAGCACGATCAGATCGCGGGCCCCGGCGCTCAGTTCGCGCTGCGCGGCCTCGGCGCTGGGCGCCCACGCCACCGCAAAGCCCTCCTCGGCAAGCCCGCGCCGCAGACTCTCCGCCAAACGGGCTTCGTCCTCAACCAGCAGCAGCGACAGCGGTTGCATGTCACGATAATGCCACGGCAAGGGGTGGGGCTGAACCGGGGTCATCGGGATGACCCCCGGTTCAGCCCCACCCCTTGCGTTATCCCGCAAAACAACAGCGCACGGAGGAGGTCAGCGCAGGGTGTGTTCGCCGCCGACTCCGCCCACGGCAATGGCGGCCATTTTAGTGGGGCGGCCGCTGCGGTTGTGCCATGCATGCATCCCGCCCAATTGCACCACGCAGTCGCCCTGCTTCAGATGCGCCTCGGTGCGATCCTGAAAGATCAGATCGATTTCGCCTTCCAGTACGACGAGGTAATCGACGGTCGGCGTTTTATGCATCACGCCGGCGGAATCGGTCGGCGGAAATTCCACGATACGAAAGCGCGTCTCGCCCGGTTGCAGGTCCATCCGCATGCGATCGAAGCCGGGAGTGATATCCCGTTCGTTTTTCAGGTCGGGAACGGAGCCGCCGGTGGCCCAGATTTCGGTGACGGAAAAGCCGCCCTGCCCGAAGACTTTGGGCGCCGCTCCGTCGATCAGCGCGTGGGGTTGGGATTGTCCGCCGACCACTCTTCTGACCATGATTCGCCCTCCGGCTGTTATTCGTCTTTCCAATCCAATTCGCGAACATAGCGCGCGAACAGGTCGCCGCGTTCGATGTAGTCCCTGAACAGACCGAAGCTGGGCGAGGCCGGCGAATGCAGACAGATCCGGCCCGGCGGCGTGCTTCGGTATGCGATCGATACCGCCGTGCGCATATCGGATGCAACGAAGCGTCGAGGCAGTTTCCCGGCCGGGTATTCGCGCTCCATCGCCTGCCAGATGCGTTCTCCCGAGGGCGGGAACAGGATGACGGTTTCCACCGCGCTTTGCGCCAGCCGCCGCGCCAGCCCGGTCATGTCGAGCCCGCGATCGTATCCGCCCAGCAGCATCGTGGCGACGCCTTCTCCGAGCGCGTCCAAAGCGGCGATAGCCGCCTGGGGAATGGTCGCCAGCGGATCATTGTAGAAAGCAACGCCGCGGAAGCTCCCCACCTTTTCCAGCCGGTATGGCAGCGGCTTGAATGCGCGCACCGCCTGCGCGATTGCGTTGGGCGCAGCGCCGAGAACGCGCGCCGCGGTTACGGCCGCCAACACGTTGTGCAGGTTGAAACGCCCCGCCAGAGGAACCTGTTCAAGCGGCAGGATTGTCTCCGTCCGCCCGCTTTCATCGCGATAGAGCACGCGGTCCGCTTCCACCCAGCCGCCCGGACCCGGCACGCCGTCCAACCCGAATGCAAACCGCCGCGCCAGGGACGAAGCGGCAATCTCGCGCGGTATCGGATGCGTCGGGTTGTAGATCAGGAAGTCCCGCCTGGTCTGAAACCGCGTGATGTTTTGCTTGGCGCGCACGTAATTTTCGAATCCGCCGTGCAGGTCCAGATGCTCCGGCACGATGTCGAGCAGTACCGCGGCGTGCGGGCTCAGGCTGATACCGTCGAGCTGGTAGCTGGACAGCTCCAGAACCAGATAGCTGCCGCGGCCGGCGGTGCGCAAAAGGCTCAGCGGCGGCACGCCGATGTTGCCTGCCAGGTGCGAATCGAGACCGCCGGCTTTAAGTATCGCATGAATCAGCGACGCCGTAGTGCTCTTGCCCTTGGTGCCGGTGATGCCAACGGTTGTCCCCACGCAGTTGGCCAGGAAGATTTCGATATGCGAGGTGACCCGCGCGCCCGCTCCGATGGCCTGCCGGATCGCCGGCGTGATCAGGGGCACTCCGGGCGACCTGACGATCACTTCGTACTGCCGCAGACACTGCAGGTAATTCTCGCCAAGATGGGCGGCCAGATTGCGGTCGTGCGCGATGGCGCCGCGCACTTCAGGCGCGAGCCGATCGGCCTCCAGACGATCGGCGACGCCGATCATGCGGTCAGGAAATTCGGCGCGCAGGAAACGATAGGTCTCCAGTCCCTCGCGCCCCATCCCCAAAATCACAATCCGGCTGCGCCCCAGAACATCGAGCTTCATCGGATGGAGAGCTGCCCTTTGAGCAGCGCCGCGTAGTGCGGCGGCAGGTAATGATTGTCGCTCCACGCGGATAGAATCGAATGCGAGAGCGCGTCGAGGTTGTCTTGCGCGATCATTTCGCGTTCGACGGCGGCCAGCACAGGCGTTAGCGGCTCGCCGCGCTCCCGCCGCCGCTTGACGCCCAGATGCAGCCCGGCCAGGGTCTCCTCCCGCGTGCCGACGCATTCGAACGGTTTCGGTCCGCCGGTTCCCAGCAGCGCGCGTATCAGCGCGATCGCGTGGTCCTGATCGAACAGGTCGCGGCCGAAGATCGCGCGCATCGCATCCAGCGGCAGGAACGGCGACAGCGAGATGAATACTGACAGGCACTTGGGGCAGCTGCCGCACCATGCGCCTTGATTCTGCGCGCGATTGCAGCTGCGGAAGGCATGGAAATACTCGCCGCACCCGGCAAACAGCCGGCACACCTGGATTTCGAACAGCGGCCGGAGCAGGCTGAAATAGCCGATCCCCGGAGCCAGGTGCCTTTCGGCATAGGCGCGCATCGCGGTCTCGAACGCGAAGGTCTTGGAATACTGATGGTTGATCTCGGCGCCGAGGAATTCCACGTTGCCCTCATCCGCGCTGCGTTCATTGGAGACCACCACGCGGTCGTAGTCGAAAATCATCGCGCAGCTCAGGCCTAAAATCGCCAGCAGCGCCGAGAACGGCGTATGTCCATTGAGATAGCCGCGGCCATTGAGCTCCAGCAGGGCCGGATCGAGGGTGCGCCGCACGATGATCGGCCGCGCGCAGCCGCCGATTGCCGCGACCTCAAGCGCCGCCGGCAGCGGGTTGAGCATCAGGCAGTCGAACTGCTCGCCCAATTCGCGCAGCTCGTGCAGCGTCAAGGCGGAGTCTTTGCCGCCGCTGACCATCACCAGGGTGCGGCGTGCGCGCCGTCCGGACGGCGGCGGAGCGGCGCGCCGGCGGGGGGTGGGCGCGGCAATATTCAGATAGCCGGCCGGCCTGAAATCTATCCGGTTGACGTAAAAAAATTCCCCCATCCCCCGCAGCCACACCTCCCGCCACCACTGGATTTGCCAATCATCCAAAGCACCCGCCTCGATCAGCACATCGCGCGGACAGGCGGCCTTCCAGTAGCTGAGCATCTCGACCATCCCGAGATGGAAGGCGAGGCGCTCGACGACCGCGGGATCGAGGTCGTCGATGCGCGATCGGTCGATCGACTCGATTACGATCCCGGGCGTGAAGATCAGGTCTGGCTCGAGCTCGAAGCAAAACGCGATCCTGAGGCGGTTGGCGGTCCGCTCCAGGGCATAACTGCGGTAAATGAAGCGCGGATGCCTGCGCCGCAGTTCCTCGGCCGTGAACTTCATGAATTTTCGACCCGCACCGGCGCGCTCGGCGGGCAATCAGTTGCGCAGGATGACCGCGCTGCCCTGGTTCTCGAACGCCCACCCCAGGCAGGCTGCGATATGACCGTCCTTGACCTGGCGGCATCCTTTGGAGCGATCATAGGTGTGCTTGCCTTCGGCCCAGTTGGGACAGTAGTCGTCCGCGCGATGGCGGAGCTGGCGCACGTTTTCGATCACCATCGCGATGCCATGCGTGTAGCCCTCCGACAGATGCCCGCCGGAGAGGTTTGACGGCAGCCGCCCGTCAATCTTGAGCGCGCCATCCTTGACGAAATCCCCCGCCTCGCCGTAGCCGCAGAAACCATACGCTTCGAGATTGATCAGGCTGGTGAAGGTGAAGGCGTCGTAGGCGGAGACAAAGTCAATGTCTTTCTGGCTGACCCCGGCCATCCCGAACAGCCGCTGGCGCCCGTAGTTGCCGGCGACGTAATGAATCACCGGGCGCGAATAGTTCCACATCGGATTGTCCGTGGTCATGCGCGCGATGCCGCCCATGATATAGACCGGCGGCTGGCGCAGGTCGTACGCGCGTTCGCGCGAGGTGATGATGAGCGCGGCGGCGACGTCGGTTTCAAGACAGCAGTCGAGCAGGCGGAAGGGCTTGGAGACCCATCGCGAGCGATGATGATCCTCCTTCGTGATCGGCTTGCGCATGATCGCCTTGGGATTGAGCGTGGCGTGGTAGCGATGGGCCACGGCGACTTCGGCGAACGCATCCGTGGTGTTGCCGGTGTCATGCAGCCAGCGCATCGCCGACATGCCGAAGCGCTGCGCCGGCGTGGTCCATCCGACGGTCATGTTGAACTGGCCGTCGCCGGCGGCGGGGGCCTGGCGCACGGGGCCGCCGGGGCTCTGCCCGCCCATCCGCCGGTTCGACCTTCCGTTCATGGAGCGGAACACCACGATGGTGTGGCAGCATCCGGCTTCCAGCAACCCGATACATTTCATGATCAGGGCTTCGGTGCTGGAGCCGCCGCCCATGATATCGACCGAGTAGTTCAGCCGGATGCCGAGCGCGGTCGCGATATGGTTGGAGCTGGTGGAATCCATCGCCTGGTAACTGGTCATGCCGTCGATATCGCGCGGCTGCAGACCGGCGTCGGCCATCGCCTTGAGCACCGCCTCGCAGCCCATCGACAGCGTGGTCCGGTTGGACGGCCGCATGTGGGGCGTTTCTCCCACGCCCACGATGCAGTACTTGTCAGTCAGTGTTCCCATCGTTTCCTCCCGCTCCGGATGCCTTGCAATCGCTTCTGAAAACCGTTTATGCCACGATTTGCCGCGGCTTTCGGCGCAACGCCCGCAGCCGTCTTCGCGGACGGCGCCGCGATGTTCTGGTATAACCTCTTTTATGGGCGATTAGAAAGTACGGGACGCAAAAACTTCGCCGAGGAATCTGAAATGGCGGACCTGCTCAGAGAGAAATGCGTAGCATGCCGGCGCGATTCGCCGCGCGTCACCGAGGCCGAAATGAAAGAGCTGGGCGCGGCGATTCCGAAATGGCAGGTAATCGAACGCGACGGAATCCCACGCCTGGAGCGGATTTTCACATTCCCCGATTTTGCCGGGGCGATCGCCTTCACCAACCGCGTGGCCGCGATCGCCGAAGAGGAGGGGCATCATCCGGCTCTGCTGACCGAATGGGGCCGGGTCGCGGTAACCTGGTGGACGCACAAGATCCGCGGCCTGCATCGCAACGACTTCATCATGGCGGCAAAGACCGATGCGATCGCGCGCCAGGCGGGGGTCGAGTCGTAACCTTATTTCAGAAGGCGCGCACCCCGGCGTGCGTGCGGCCGCGCACCGACAGGAGTTCCACGCTGCAGGAGACCGGATGGTGGCGGCGGTAGGACTTGAACCTACGACTCCGCGGATATGAGCCGCGTGCTCTAACCAACTGAGCTACGCCGCCACTGGACAGGACAGATTAGCTGGGGGCCGCGGCGGACGAAAGGGGCTAGCGCAGCGCCTTGATTCGATGGCTGCTCACCTTTCTGCTGCCGCGATTGACCTGGTAGCATCGGCCTTCGGTAAATTCGACGCAGCTCAACTTGCCGCCGTAAACCAGACCCGTGTCGAGCCCGATCTTGTACGGCAGATCCAGCATCACATCGCGCATCGGGGTATGGCCGAAGATCACCGTATGGCCCAGGTCATGCGGATTGGCGATGAATTCCTGGCGAATCCACAGCATGTCTTCCGCCTCCTGGTCCTCCAGCGCGCGCAGCGGATGCACGCCGGCGTGGACGAACAGGTAGGGCGGCCGCAGGTAGCTGGTCTCCAGCTTCTGCAGGAAATCGACATGGCCGTGCGGCAGTAGCGCCAGCGCCTGGTCGAGATTGGATTCGTCGATATCGTAGCTCGCCATGGTGGCGAAGCCGCCGTTGAACAGGAAGGATTCGCCATAATGCCCCGGCATCCCGAGGAACGACAGCATCATGTCCTCGTGGTTGCCCTTGAGGAACACGGTATTCGGGTTGTACTGCTTGAATTCAATCAGCAGGTCGATAACGTCGCGCGCCGACGGTCCGCGATCGACGTAATCGCCGACGAAGATCACGGTATCGCCCGGACCCGCCTCGATCGCGCGCAGCAAAGCATCGAGCTCCTGCGGGCATCCGTGGATATCGCCGATGGCGAAGACGCGATCTTCCCTTCTCCACGCCATGTCAGCAGTCTCCCCCGGATTTGCTGAGCAGCGCGCCGAGCGCCGACGGGTCGTCCAGCAGCATCCGCGCGGCGGCGTAAGGGTTGAGCTTGCCCGCACTGACCGATTCCATGATCTCGTGCGCGCGTCCGTTGCTCATCGCGTTGCGGGTGCGCTCCTCGATTTGGCCGGTGAGGATTTCGATGAACTCATGGGCGCGATGCTGCCGCTGCGCCTGCGGGTCGGTGTGTTCGCGCAGATATTCACGATGCTTGTCCAGCTGCGCCACCAGCGCTTCGACTCCGCGGTCATTGGCGGCCTGCGTCAGCAGCACCGGCGGACGCCATCCGTTATCCGCGCGCAGATGCACGTTGAGCTCGAGCTCGGCCTTGACCCGATCGGCGCCGTCGCGGTCGGCCTTGTTGACCACGAAAATATCGGCAATCTCGTTGAGCCCGGCCTTCATTATCTGGATACCGTCGCCGCCTTCGGGCACCGTCACCACGACCGTGGTGTGCGCCAGATCCATTATGTCCAGTTCGGTCTGTCCGACCCCCGCGGTTTCGACGATGATGACGTCGAATTTGAACGCCTCGAGCAGGATGACGATCTGGCGGGCGGCGCGGCTCAGTCCGCCATGGCTGCCGCGCGTGGACAGGCTGCGGATGTAGACTCCGGGGTCGGCGTAATGGTCGCCCATGCGCACGCGGTCGCCGAGCACGGCGCCGCCGGAAAACGGGCTGGACGGATCGATGGCCAGCACCGCGACCTGCTGCTTGCGCGCGCGCAGCCTGTTCACCAGGCGGTCGATCAGCGTTGACTTGCCGGCTCCAGGCGGTCCGGTGACGCCGACGACGTGGGCCTGAGCGGCGGGATTGTAGAGCCGCTCCATTACCCGGGCCACGCTGGGATGGCGATTTTCCACCAGCGTAATCAGGCGGGCCAACGCCAGCCGGTCGCCCGCGGCGAAACGGCCCAGCAGCTGCTCGAGCCGGTTGGTGCTTGCATCGCTCATTGAGGTATTAAGGTTAGCCGAAATGCCGATCCAAGTGTATCACAACCGGCTCAATCAGACTCGCACAGGATCGGAAGGGAAACAAATCCGGAAGCTGGCTGTTGATTTACGTTGGGCCGGCGTGTTGTTTTTGTCCCGAGCGCTTCGTATGGTGCGTTCATGAAACCGCCGGAGCTGTATGGCGACTGGCGTGTGGTCGCCGGCGTGGTTCTGATCCTGCTCGGAATCGGCAACTGGCTGGTGGGACTGAACGGTATCGTTCAGTACCGGCGAATGGTGGTGGCGAGTCCGCCCAGTGCCGAGCTTTACCGCAATTTCGACGAGCTCGACGCGCGCACCGACGGCGCGGTCCTCGCGCCGCTTACGCAGGATGAAAGAACCATCTCATACGCCGCCGCGCAGATGGACTTCTATCACGCCGTCTACCTGACCGGCTGTATATTGTTCGCGCTGGGCTTGCTGATTACGCTGCTATCCTTTATCAGCGTAATTCGGCGCGACGCCCGCGAGGCTTTGCAAAGGAGATCGCGCTCGCGCGTGCCGCATCGCGATGGCCATACATCCGGAGTTGCTGACCCCCGCCAAAATCAACCTCTTCCTGCGCATAACGGGACGTCGATCTGACGGCTATCACGAGCTCGACTCGGTTTTCCTTCCCGTTTCACTCTATGACCGGATCACACTGGAGGCCCGGGCGGCGCCGGCAAGCGAGGTGTCGCTGCGATGCAACTGGGCGGACTTGCCGCTTGACGGGCGCAACCTGGCCCTGCGCGCCGCGACTTTATTCCTGGATCAGACCGGTTTGCGCTGGCGGGTGCGCATCAACCTGCACAAGGAAATCCCCGCCGCCGCCGGCCTGGGCGGCGGATCGTCGGACGCCGGCGCCGTGCTGCGTCTGATGGCGCAGCGGGCCCGGATCGAAGTACCAGCGCTGGCGGCGGCGGCGCTGCGGCTGGGCGCCGACGTGCCGTTTTTTCTCGATCCGCGCCCAGCCCGAATCGGCGGAGTGGGTGAACGGATTACCGATATCGCAAGCCGTTTCGACCTGCATTTGGTGATCGGCGTACCGCCCATCGCGGTGCCGACGGCGGAGATTTACCGCTATCTGAAACGCGCCGACTGGAGCGGTCCGGGACCGGAGGCGCTGCCCGCGCTGGTGGACGCCGACGCCGCGGCCGCGGGCCTGCTGGTCAACGACCTCGAGCGGCCGGCGCTGGCGCGCTATCCGCAAATCGGTGAAGTTAAAGTACTGCTTAAGCATCTGGGTGCGGCGGAAGCCTTGATGTCGGGCAGCGGGGGTGCCGTTTTCGGCATCTTTCAGGACCCGGCGCGCGCGGTGCAGGCGGCCGCCGCGGCGCGGCGGCGGATGCCGCAGGGGCGTTTTTTTGCGGCTCGGATCGCGCCCCGGAACCATTCGTCAACAGCTCTTTGGCACGCTTGTTGACCTATGTTAAAAATCATAATTGACAAAGGTTTAACCCGGCCATAACATCGCCGACGAAATCCCTATCAGAGCTGAGCGAGACGGCCTGAACCGCGGTTGGACTGACGCCGGGTTCCCCCCGTCCTTTTCCGGATCAGACGCTGCCGGAGGTGCTGATGATGGCGATGCTGGGGTGGGTATCGGGTAAAAGTGTTGATGGCGGCCATGACCGCCGTCGCTGTGAAGATTTTTAGTGTTGGGCGGTCGCCAAGCTGGTAAGGCACCAGGCTTTGGACCTGGCATTCGAAGGTTCGAATCCTTCCCGCCCAGCCCAAGGCATGAAGGATACACAAGGCGCGTCAACCGCACGCGGGAGCGGCGGGCCGCGGCAGCCGCAAGAGAGGTCGCAGGAATCGATGCCTGAGCGGGCCAAAGACGAGTTGAAGATTTTCACCGGTAATTCCAATCCCGGGTTGGCGCGCGAAGTCTGCGCGGTGCTCGACGTGACCCTGGGTCAGGCCGAGGTCGGCCGTTTTCCCGATGGTGAAGTAATGGTTGAGATTCGGGAGAATGTGCGCGGCGGCGACTGCTTCGTGATGCAGTCGATCTGCACACCGCCCAACGACAACCTGATGGAGTTGCTGCTGCTGATGGACGCGCTGCGCCGCGCCTCCGCCAAGCGCATCACCGCCGTCATCCCCTATTTCGGCTACGCCCGCCAGGACCGCAAGGTCGCGCCGCGCGTGCCGATCAGCGCCAAGCTGGTCGCCGACCTGATCACCACCGCCGGCGCCTCGCGCGTGATGACGGTCGATCTGCATGCCGGCCAGATCCAGGGCTTCTTCAACATCCCGGTCGACAACCTGTTTGCGATGCCGGTGCTTATTCCCTACCTGCGTAAACGCATCGAAGGCAAGCGCGTGACGGTGGTCTCGCCCGACGCCGGCGGCGTGGAGCGGGCGCGCGCCTTCGCCGGACGCCTCAACGCCAGCCTGGCGATTATCGACAAGCGGCGCCGGCGCGCCAGCGAGGTCGCCGAGATGCAGCTGGTGGGCGACGTCAATGACGCCACCGCCATCCTGCTCGACGACATGATCGATACCGCAGGCACCGTGACCGAAGCCGCCAAAGTGGTGCTCAAAGCGGGCGCCATCGAAGCGATTGCCTGCGCGACGCATCCGATCCTGTCCGACCCCGCGTGCGAGCGGCTTAACCATTGTCAGCTCCAGCAACTGATCACTACCAATACCGTTCCGCTGCGGCCCAAAGCTTTGGCCGAATTGCGCAACGTAAAGGTGCTGTCGGTGGCGGAGCTGATTGGGGAGGCGCTGCGCCGGATCCATAATGAGGAGTCGGTCAGCTCGCTGTTCCTGTAGATGCGCGCGCCTATCTGCGTGTTCGCCTGGAATCGGCGCCCCCCAACCGGCAAGATGAATTATCCGGAGAGTTTTAGCTGATGGAGACACTCGATCTTAATTGTGAGAAACGCGAACTGGGAACCAAAGGCAAGGTCCGCGCCCTGCGCCGCACCGGAATGGTTCCCGCCGTGGTTTATGGCCGCACCCGCTCGGCCACCCCGATTGCGGTCGCCGGGTTGAGCCTCAAAGCCTCGGTCACCACCGACGCCAGTCAGCGTCTGCTCCGGCTCAAAGCCTCCGAGCCTGACCTCAACGGCCGCCACGTCATCATCAAAGACGTGCAGCGCGCGCCGCTGACCGGCGCCCTGCTCCATGCCGACCTGTACGAAGTGGACCTGACGCGGAAGATTCAGGTCACGGTGCCGCTGCGCTTTCAGGGCAAGCCCAAGGGCGTGGCCGATGGCGGTATCCTGCAGCCGCTGGTGCGCACTATCGACGTCGAATGCCTGCCCACGGATATTCCCGAGGGAATCGATGTTGACGTGACGGAACTGGGCATTCACGACGCGATTCACATCTCCTCGCTGCGGTTCGGCGCCAACATTACCCCGGTGTTCGACAGCGATATCGCGCTGGTCACCGTGCTGCCGCCCACCGTCGAAGCCGCACCTGCGCCGGCGGAAGCCGCGGTCGAAGAGGGCGCCGCGGCCGCTCCCGCCGAGGGCGAGGCTGCCGCCGCACCGGCTGCGGAGGGCAAAGGGGAAGCCAAAAAGGCGGAACCCGCCGCGAAGAAGTAATCTCTGCTACCCGCTCCCACGATCGTCCGTGGGAGCGGGTCAGGATGCGGGCGGCCGATCCACTTCAAGCGGCACCCGCGATGAAGCGGGCGAGGTGGCAAAAAAAAGATGACGCCGAGGGGTTTTCGGGGTTGAGGGGTTTTCAATGAGTTTCGTCCATCTTCACGTCCATACCCAATACAGTCTTTTGGACGGCGCGAACAAACTCGGTCCGCTGCTCGACCATGCCAGGGCCGCGGGGATGCCGGCGATGGCGATCACCGACCATGGCAACATGTTCGGTGCGGTCGAATTCTACAAAAAAGCGGTGGAACGCGGGATCAAGCCGATCATCGGATGTGAAGCCTATCTCGCGCCGGGCAAGCGCACCGACCGCGGTTTCGCGGTCAAAGCCGATGACGTCGAAGGCGCCGGCAATTATCATCTGATCCTGCTGGTTCAGAATCAGACCGGATACCGCAACCTGTGCCGTCTGCTCACCGCCGCCTATCGCGAAGGGCTCTATTACAAGCCGCGCATCGACAAGGAGATCTTGCAGGAAAACTCCGAGGGGCTGATCGTGCTGTCCGGATGCCTGTCGGGGGAGCTGGCGCGTGCGCTGCGCGCCGGACGCACCGACAAGGCGTATGAAGTGGCCCAGTCCTATGCCAGGATGTTCCCCGGCCGCTTCTACATCGAGCTGCAGGACAACAAGCTGCACGGCCCCTATAACGAGGCGCTGCGCGAGATTGCCCACAAGGTCGGCCTGCCGATGGTGGCCACCAATGACTGCCATTATCTGCATCGCGAGGACGCCCGCGCACACGAAGTCCTGCTCTGCATCCAGACCGGCAAGACCATGGCGGACGAGACCCGATGGCGGTTTGACACCGACGAACTTTACGTCAAGACACCCGCCGAGATGGAATCGGCTTTCGCCGACGATTTGTCGCCGGTACGCAATACGGTGGAAATCGCCAACCGCGTCGATTTTCAGTTCGACTTCGGCAAGTTCCATTTCCCGCGCTACGAGCTGTCGGCGGACGATCTCGGCCGCGCCCGCGCCGGCGGGGACGAGGAAGCGCAGCTGCAAAGCGTGCTGGAGCAGCGTACGCGCGAGGGACTGCAGCGGCGGCTGGACGAACTGCACGCGCGGCGCGGCGATTTCGACGAAACGCCCTATCATGAGCGGCTCGATCGCGAACTGCCGGTTATCCGCGAGATGGGTTTTTCCGGCTACATGCTGATTGTCGCCGACTTCATCAATTACGCGCGCGGTCTCGGAATTCCGGTCGGACCGGGCCGCGGCTCGGTGGTCGGCAGTCTGGTCTCCTACGCCCTGCGCATCACCGAACTGGATCCGATCGAGCACAAGCTTCTGTTTGAGCGATGGCTCAATCCGGGGCGGCGTTCGATGCCCGATATCGACGTGGACTTCTGCTTTGAACGGCGCGACGAAGTGATCGACTACGTGCGGCGCAAGTACGGCGAGGAGCGCGTCGCACAGATCATCACCTTCGGGACGATCAAGGGCAAGCAGGCCATTCGCGACGTCGGCCGCGTGCTGGGATTATCCTTCGGCGAGACCGACCGCATCTGCAAGCTCTACCCGGCGCCCAAGCAGGGCCGCGACTTCCCGCTGGAGGACGCGCTCAAGATGGAGCCGCGGCTGCGCGAGGAGCGGCAGAAATATCCCGAGCTGTTCGAATTCGCCTTCAAGCTCGAAGGTCTGCTGCGCCACGCCTCGCGCCATGCGGCAGGCGTGGTGATCGCCGACGGTCCGCTCGATGAGATGGTTCCGCTCTACGCCGATAAGGAACGCGCCGAGGGCGCCCCTGCCATCACCCAGTACTCGATGAAGTTCGTCGAGGATATCGGGTTGGTGAAGTTCGATTTTCTGGCGCTGAAAAACCTGACCCTGGTGGAGGATACGCTGGAATTGATCAAGGCGGGCGGCAAAACGCCTCCCGATCTGAACCGCTTGCCGCTGGATGACGCCGATTCCTACAAGCTGCTGGCGCGCGGCGATACCGTGGGCGTGTTCCAGGTGGAAGGTTCCGGGTTTCGCCGCTTCCTGACCGATCTCAAGCCGACCTGCTTCGATGACATCATCGCAGCCGGCTCGCTCTTCCGTCCCGGCCCGCTTGACGCGGTGGAAGACGGCAAGACGATGGTGCAGCATTACGTCGATCGCAAGCACGGCCGAGAGCAGGTCAAGTATCCGCATCCGCTGCTTGAACCGGTGCTGCGCGACACCTACGGCGTGATCATCTACCAGGAGCAGGTGATGCGGGTGGCGCAGGCGCTTTCGGGATACACCCTGGAGCAAGCCGACATCCTGCGCGCCGCGATGGGCAAAAAGAACAAGGCGGTGATGGAGAAGGAGCGCGAGCGCTTCATCCAGGGCGCGGTCAACAACGGCATCGACCACGATACCGCGCACAGCATCTTCGAGCAGATCGAAACCTTCGCGTCATACGGATTCAATCGCAGCCACGCCGCCGCCTACGCGCTGACAACGTACATCACCGCCTATCTCAAGGCGCATTACCCCTGCGAGTTCATGGCCGCGCTCACCTCGCTGGACATGGACGACGTCGACAAGACCTACAAGAATATCGCGGCGCTGCGCGAGATGGGAATCAGGCTGCTGCCGCCCGACGTCAATGAAAGCCGGGTCAAGTTCGCGGTCGTGGCCGACGCAATCCGCTTCGGAATGGGTGCCATACGCGGGGTCGGCGCGAAGACGGCCGAGGCGATTATCGCGGCGCGCGAGCAAGGCGGGCGCTTCACCAGCCTGACCGACCTGTGCATGCGCGCCGACCCGCAGCAGATCAACCGCAAGGTGCTCGAAGCTTTGGTCAAGTGCGGCGCGTTCGATTCAACCGGCGTCAGCCGGGCCGAAGCGATGGCGCAAATCGAGGACGGGCTCAAGCTGCTGGCGCGGCGCGCCGACCCCTCCGCGGCCAATCAGATGGGATTGTTCGGCGCGATGGCGCCGGCGATTCGCACCGCGCCGCGCGCTCCCGCCGCGCCGTGGGACTTGAAGGAACTGCTGCGCGCGGAAAAAGAAGCCCTCGGCTTTTACGTCACCGCCCATCCGCTCGACAAGTACACCGACAGGATCGGACCTCTGACCGGCGGCGTCACCACCGCCGATCTCGCTTCGGCGCCCGACGGCAGTTCAGTCGTGCTGGTCGGCGTGGTGCAGGCGGTGAAGCTCAAGAACAACAAGGCGGGCAGGCGCTACGCCACTTTCACGCTGGAAGATCTTAACGGAGCGGTTGAAGTAATCGCGTGGCCGGAGACCTATCAGCGGGTGGAGCCGGTCATTAACAGCGACGAGCCGGTGGTGGCGCGCGGCAAACTGGATATCGACGAGGAACGCGCGCAAATCCTGCTCGACGAGCTCAAACCGCTCAGCGTGGTGATGGTGGACAGCGTGCGCGAAGTCCATATCCGGGCGCCAAAGACGCGTCTGGACGATGAATCATTGCGGCAACTGAAAGCGCTGTTCGGCCGCTATGGCGGCGGATGCCCCATCTACCTGCACCTGGAGCTTGACGCCGCGCGCGAGGCGATCTTCCTGCTCGGCAACGATTTTCGCGTCGCACCCACCGAGGGATTCGTGGGCGAGGTGGAGCAGATGCTGGCGCCGGGCGCGGTCGAGTTGAGGGCGCAACAGGGGGCCGCGATCTGATACAATCCTCCTCAAGTTGATCTCGTGAGAGCATAACCCTGGCGCCCATTTATCAACCGACAACACCCGAGCGCGAACGTGCCGTCCTGGTCGGCGCGGCCATCGGCGGGCAGGATCGGGCCGCGGCCGAAGATTCGCTGCACGAGCTTGGCGCGCTGGCCCAAAGCGCGGGCGCGCTCGTGGCCGGCGAGTTGTTCCAAAGCCTCAAGGAAGTCGATCCCCGGACCTTTATCGGACGCGGCAAGGTGAGCGAACTGCGCGACCTGGCGCAGCGGCGCGGCGCCACCCTGACCATCTTCGACGACAGCCTGACCCCGGCGCAGTCGCGCAACCTCGAAGGCGAGCTCAAGCTGCGCGTCATCGACCGCACGCAGCTCATCCTGGATATCTTCGCGCAGCGCGCGCACAGTCAGGCCGGCAAGCTGCAGGTCGAGGTGGCGCAGCTTGCCTATCTGCAGCCGCGTCTGACCCGCCAATGGACCCACCTGTCGCGCGTCAGCGCCGGCGGCGGAGCGGGCGGACGGATCGGCACGCGCGGACCCGGCGAGACCCAGCTCGAAGTCGATCGCCGCCGATTGTCGGAGCGGCTGACGCGATTGCGCCGGCGCCTGCGCGAGGTCGAGCGCACACGCGCGATCCAGCGCCGCCGCCGCGTCGAGGTGCCCTATCCAACCGTGGCGCTGGTCGGTTACACCAATTCGGGCAAATCCACCCTGATGAACGCGCTGACCGGCGCCGGAGTTGAAGCGGCGGCGCGGCTATTCTCGACGCTGGATCCGACGATTCGCCGGCTCAAGCTGCCCGGCGGGATGAGCGTGATGCTGAGCGACACGGTGGGTTTCATCCATCGCCTGCCGCATCAACTGGTCGAAGCGTTCAAGGCCACGCTGGAGGAGGTGCGCACGGCGGACCTGTTGCTGCATGTGGTGGACAGCGGCTCGCCCACGCATCCGGATCAGATCGAAGTGGTGGAGCGGGTGCTGAAAGAAATCGGCGCGGACACCCTGGCGCGTATAATGGTGTTTAACAAATGTGATCTTGCGGACACTCCGCTTTACAGGTTACATAGCGAGGGCGCGATCAAAATCAGCGCTCTGCGACGGATCGGTATCGACCAACTGGTGGCGATGATGGCCGGATTTTTTGCCAGGCTGCGCGAAGAGGTGTCGGTTACCCTGCCCGCCGCCCGCGGCGACCTGATCGCGGCCGCGCGGCGCGACGGCCAGGTGCTGAGCGAGGAATATCAGGACGGATGCGTGCGGGTGCGCGCGCTGGTCACCCGCCCGATGGCGGGGCGGATGCGCAAGGCGTCGCTCAAGGCGAGCGCGAGGTAAGCGGGTGTCCACGCAATCCACCAAGCCGGCCGCCCGCCCGGCCCGGCCGGTCGAGTCGGCCGCCGCGCTTCATCGCCATCTGCTCAATCTGCCCAACGCGCTCACGCTGTGCCGGATTGTGCTGATTCCGTTCTTCATCGCGGCGCTCAGCCGCAACCGGCTGCATGAAGCGCTGGGCATCTTCGCCGCCGCCGCCATCACCGACAGCCTCGACGGCACGCTGGCGAGATGGACCAACCAGCGCACCGAGTTGGGCGCGTTTCTGGATCCCTTCGCCGACAAGCTTTTGCTGATCAGCGCGCTGGTGATCCTGACGGTGCAGGACATCATGCCCGGATGGGTGCTGGGCGTCATCGCCCTGCGCGACGTAGTGGTGGTATTCGGCTACCTGATGCTGGTGTTCTTCATCGGCGAGCCCATTCCGGTGCGGCCCAACTATGCCGGCAAGGCGGGCACGGTGCTGCAGATCGCATGTATCGTGACCGCGCTTCTGGGATGGCCGCAGCTGGGGCACGTGCACCATGTCTGGACCGGGCTGCTGCTGCTGACGGTGCTGATGACCGGTGTGTCGGGCCTGCAATATATGTATCGGGGGTTGGTAATCCTTAATTCCCGCGAGCCGCAGATGTTCGCATAGGCGATGTGCCCGCGCGCCGCGGCCCCAGCCCACCGGCAATCGCGCCTAAAGGTACTCCGGGCCGCGTTTCCATCCGGTTATCATCGAGATGAAGTTGCTCCATCCGTGCAGGATTACCATCACCAAATGGCCCGCGATAAAAGCCAGGAACGCCGACATTACGGCGAAATGCCACACCCGCGCCCAGCGGAATCCGCCCATCATTGCCGTCAGCAACGAGAACTGATTCGGATTGTAGATCGCCATCCCGGTCAGCGCCGCCAGCACGCCAAGGACAACCGCCCCGGTGTAGGCGAGCTTCTGCAGCGGATTGTAGGGCTGCGTCTGCGGCGGTTTGGGGCCGAACAAAAAGTAGTGGCGCACCATCGGCCACACGCCCGGCAGGTCGGATGGCGTGAACAGCAACATCCGGTAGCGCCCGCTCGCCGCCTGATAGATCAGATAGACGACGCCGGTGAAGAGGAAAATCCAGATGAAGGTGAAATGCCACTGCAGGCCGCCCGCCAGCCATCCGCCCAGCATCAGCGCGCGCGGCAGATGGATGAAATCGCGCTGCGGAATCTTGGGTCCGAACCCGGGGAACGCCCAGAAGATCTGCCATCCGCTGAAGATCAGCACCAGGATGCTGACGCCGAGGAGCCAGTGACACCATCGAATGACCGCCGGATGCTCGTACGCGGCGCGCACGGCATTGTTCGAGCGGTCCTCGGTCTCGACCACGTCAAGCTTTAATCCGCCCGCATTCACAGGCTGTAATACCAGGGATAACCCTGATCCTCCCAGTAGCCCCATCGGCGTACGACGTTGGTGACCTCCAGGCTGGTGAGGTACTTGGCGGATTTGTAACCGATTTTGGTCGGCAGCAGCAGCCGCAGCGGCGCGCCATGCCCCGGCAGCAGCGGCTCGCCGTACATCTCGTAGCACAGCAGCGAGTTGGGCTGCATCGCGCACGCCATATCGAGCGATTCGTAGTAGTTGTCGGCGCACTCGACGTAGATGAAGCGGGCGGAGGGATCGGCGCCGACGAACTTCAGAAAATCGCCGATTCGCGCCCCGCCGAAATTGCCGATCACGTCCCATCCTTCGACGCAGACGTGGCGCGTATTCTGTCTGACTTTGGGCACGCTCTGGATCTGCGCCAGCGTGTACTCGCCCGGCCGCTTGACCAGTCCGCCCACCTTAAGCCGCCATTTGTCCGTGTCGATCTCCGGATCGAGCACGTCGTAATAGTTGTAGGGAAAGCGCTTGAGCGGGGCCACCGCGGAATCCGGATAGGTGGCTGCACGATGCCCGCTGCGATACCACAGCGACGCCGCCCATCCGTTGAACCGCTCACCCGCACTGAGCAGAGCCGCGCGTGCCGGCGGCACCGCGAAGGCGCCCAGCGCGATCAGCGGGGTCATCTTGAGCAGTTCGCGCCGGTTCATTCGCGCAAACGTGCGGCGGTCGATGCGCATGTCCATGGCCTTTATCGTCCAACCTCAAGCATACGCCGCCCGCGCCTGATATTGAATGCTCCGATGCGGGAGAAGGTTTTACTCCGGGCGGCGTCTCAGGGAGCGCCGGGCCGGGCCATCCCGCCCGGCGTGGGAATATCCATGGAGACCGCGAGCACCCTGAACGCCGAGTCGGAAACCACCACCGCGCCCTGGTAAGGCGTCGCCAGTTCGCTGATGGCGAGAATCGTCAACCCGATCAGCGCGGCGAAGGTCCCGCACATCAGGGCCTGCTGACGAAAGCGGCGGGTGACGAAAAAATAACTGAATCCCAGCGTGATCGCGCAGCCGACGTAGATGACGATCCAGATCACCGAAGGCAGGTCCTCGCTGTAATAGACGTATCTCAATCGGCGCAGGTCGCTGAGCTGCGTAACCTGGTCGATGCTTTTATCCAGAAAAACCTGTTCCTGAGCGTTGGCCGGTACGGCCCTGAAAAGGATCTCCCACAAGCGCTGGACCGGAGTCTGATCGGGCGGGAACTTTCCGTCCGCCATTTCGCGCCACTCCGAATGCAGCACATTGTAAGCATAGGCGCGCAGCTCCTTGCGCATCTCGCTGCGAACCGGATCGCCCAGTCCCCGCGCCAAATTGAAGAGATTGGAGACCGCCAGGCTCTCCGCCTGCACCTGCTCGTTGGCGCGTTCGAAGCGCTGCCACACCGCGACGATCACGAACGCCAGCACCACGCCGTAAAACGCGCCGATTACGCCGAAGGTAAAGCCGGCCACGTCATGATCGGTCCTGAGCGCCTCCGGCTCGACCCTGCGCCGCACCAGGTAAAGACCGCCCACCGTGATACCGGCGAATACGGCGGTAATCAACAGCGCCTGAACCAAAGTCGGAAGAAATTCAATAACGTCCATAGCCAGCCCTCGAGTCCGCGGACCGCGGCCAGATCGCAGGTCCGCACCGAAATTGGAATCAAGCCAAACAGAGCAGGAATTTCATCCATTTGCGAGACGTTTGCAGCGGCTCCGCGCGGCGGCCGCAAGCTGGACACCGCGCATATTCTTGCGGTTAACACGGCCTCTGTGGGACCTTTCCCTCGGAGGAAAACTTATGAGCGATCATCCACTGCGCTTCGGCATCCAGACTCCGCAGCAGCAGGCGCAATGGAGCGACCTGCGCGGCTTGTGGCAGAAGGCGGACCGATGGGGTTACGACTCGCTGTGGGTCTTCGATCATTTCTATCCGATCATGGGCGCCGACCCCGCCGGGCCGTGCCTGGAGGGATGGACCGTGCTGAGCGCGCTGAGCCAGCAGACCAGCCGCGCCCGAATCGGCGCACTGGTCAACGGCAACACTTACCGCAACCCATGCATCACGGCGAAGATGGCGGCGACCCTGGACCATCTGAGCGGCGGGCGTTTCGTGCTTGGGATCGGCGCCGGATGGTACGAGTTGGAGCACAACAGCTTCGGCGTCGAGTTCAAAACCGTACCATGGCGGCTGCGCGCGCTGGACGAAGCCTGTCAGATCGTCAAAGGCATGTTCACGCAGGATAAGTTCACGCTGCACGGCAAGCATTACCAGGTCACCGACGCGGTATGCAGTCCCAAACCGCTCCAGCAGCCGCATCCGCCGCTGATGGTGGCGGGAACCGGCGAAAAAGTTTTGCTAAGGATCGTCGCCAAATACGCCAACCTGTGGAACTCGGGCGGCAGCGCCGAGCGGATCGGACATCTGATCGCGGTGCTCAAGCGCCATTGCGACGCGATCGGCCGCGACGCCGATGAAATCGAAAAGACCCTGATCACGTCGCTGTGCTATCGCGCCGGCCCGGACCGGGAGAAGCAGGTGACGGCGCGCGCCGCCGCGATGAGCCGCGGTACTGCGCAGGAAGCGCGCCGGAATATGGTGATCGGCGGCGCCGACGAATGCCTGGAGACCATCGAGCGCTATCGCAAGGCCGGAGTTACTCATTTCATCTTCTCGATGACACCGCCGTACATGGAAGACGAAATCCAGGGCTTTGCCGAAGACATATTCCCCGGGGTGCGCGGTTAGCGGTGTACCGCGTGTGTGAATTCGGGCCGCGGCGGCAATTCAACCTGTTGGCGCCGCAGCAAATATGCGGTACGACTAGAACAGCGGCGGCGGGACGTTCCTATCGCCCGCACGACAGATCGCAGAGAAGAGCAAGATGGCACAGGGAACCAAGCTAGCTACTTTCGGAGCCGGATGCTTCTGGCATGTCGAGGCGGCATTCGCCGCGTTGGACGGCGTGGTCTCAACACAGGTCGGCTATATGGGCGGGACCGTGCCCAACCCCAGCTATGAGATGGTTTGCACCGATGGCACCGGCCACGCCGAGGTGGTTCAAGTCGAATACGACCCCGGCGTGATTTCGTACGAGCAGTTGCTTGAGCTTTACTGGGACCTGCACGACCCGACTTCCCTTAACCGGCAGGGACCGGATATCGGCTCGCAGTACCGGTCGGTGATTTTCTTCCATGATGCGCAACAGGAAGGTGCGGCGCGGGCCGCGGTTCGCGCGCTGCAGGAAGCGGGGCGCTACGATCGTCCGATCGTAACCGAGATCGTGCCGGCGGCGGAGTTCTATCGCGCCGAGGAATATCATCAGCAGTACTTCGCGCGGCATTTCGGCCTGTCCCCGCAGCAGGCGGCGTTGGCCTGTGCCGTCGGCACCCCGGCGATGCGCCACGTCAAGAAGCCATAATCTTTGGTTGCGTCCCTCCGGCCTGGGATTGCTCGCCCGCGGACTGAACGACGAAAGTGGAGAGCCTGCCGCGGAACCGGAAACTCGTTGCCGGGAGGGACGCCGCGCCATCATCGAAACGGGATAAACAAAGACGGCCGGAGAGGGGTGCTCCGGCCGTCTCTTTGCCGCGCTTTACAGCCGGTTACATCCGCTCCAGGATGGTGGCTATCCCCATGCCGCCGCCGATACACATCGTTACCAGCGCGGTGGTCTTGTCGCGGCGCTCCAGTTCGTCGAGCACCGTGCCGACCAGCATCGCACCGGTGGCGCCCAGCGGATGCCCCAGCGCGATCGCGCCGCCATTGACGTTGACCTTGTCGCGCGGGATACCGATGTCCTTCATCACCTTCAGCGGAATCGCCGCGAAGGCTTCGTTGATTTCCCACAGGTCGATATCATTGGCCGTCATCTTCGCCTTCTGCAGCGCGCGCTTGCTGGCGGGCACCGGCGCCGTCAGCATGATGATCGGCTCGTCTCCGTAGGTCGCGGTCTGCAGGATGCGTGCGCGCGGCTTGAGCCCGTGGGCCTTGGCGTAATCCGGCGACGCCAACAGCACCACGCCGGCTCCATCCACGATGCCGCTGGAGTTGCCCGGAGTATGGACGTGGTTGATCACTTCGGCCTGCGCGTAGCGGGTCTTGGCCTTCTGGTCGAAGGTGAGCGGGCCGTCCTTCATGCGATAGCCGCCGCCGTTGGGATGGGTTCCGGCAAATGAGGGTTCCAGCTTGGCCAGCCCTTCCATGGTGGTGTTGGCGCGCGGATGCTCGTCGTGATCGAGCACCACCTTGCCCTCGCCGTTTTTGACCGGAATCAGGCTCTTTTTGAAGTAGCCTTTCTCCATCGCGTTCTTGCACATCATCTGCGACTCGTAGGCGAAGCGGTCGCAGTCCTCGCGCGAGAAGCCTTCCAGGGTGGCGATCAGATCGGCGGACACCCCCTGCGGGACCAGCGGATGGAGTTCGCGCAGATGGCGGTTGTGGCCGTCCAGACCGGAGCCGTCGGCACCCATCGGAACCCGCGACATGCTTTCCACACCGCCGCCGACCACCAAATCCTGCTGGCCCGCCATTACCCCCATCGCGGCGAAGTTGACCGCCTGAAGGCCCGAGCCGCAGAAACGGTTGAGCGACACGCCCGTGGCCTCGTTGGGCCATCCCGCGGCCAGCACCGCCATCCGTGCGATACATCCGCCCTGCTCGCCGACTTCGCTGACGGTGCCGACGACCACGTCCTCGACGTCGCGTTTCTCGATCCCGTGGCGGTCGACCAGGGCGTTGAGCGCCTGGGCGAACAGTTCCTGCGGATGAATCCCGGACAGCGCTCCGGAATCCTTTTTGCCGCGGCCCCGCGGCGTTCTGACGCAATCGATAATCCAGGCTTCGCTCATGATTAAGAAATCTCCCTTAAATTTGGTTCGCTAATTCCAAGTGCCGGCCTTAAAGCTGCGCGCCGCATGCTGCGGGCGGCGCTTTGACCCATCATTCAGCGCATCGTGCCGTTGTGTCAAACCTGACGAAGGCCGCGTTCAGCCCAACTGCGGCATCACCGCCGCCCGCGTCACCTCGCGCCGCTCGCTTTTGTCCAGCGCCTCGGCCGCCCGCGACAGCGGAAATCTGGCGTCGCACAACTCGCCATAGGGATAGCGGTCGATGTGCAGGCTCAGGAAGTCGAGCGCCTTCTTGAGATAATGCGGCGGATAGCCGGTCATCGCGATCACCTGGATCGACTTCATGGTCAACGTCGAGGGCGGAAACTCAATCGTCAGGCTGCGCGAGATGTTGCCCAACTCCAGCACCAGGCCGCCCGCGCGCACCATCGCGAGCGCCTCGCTGAACGCCTGCGGGACACCCGCGACTTCCAGCACCGCGTCGGGTCCGGGGCCGCCGGTGAGTTCGCGGACGCGGGCGGTGCGGGCGCGCGCGTCGGGATATTGGCGGATGTCGATAATTTCATCGGCGCCGAAGCGGCGCGCGTGATTCAGCCGCCCATCGACGCCGTCGATCGCTATAACATACGCGCCGCGGGCCCTGGCGATCGCAATCGCATGCAGCCCCAGTCCGCCGGCGCCCTGCACTACCAGCGAGTCGCCATAACCGATACGTCCGCGATCCAGCGCCCAGAACACCTGCGACATCGCGCAGTTGGCCGAAGCGGCCACCTCGTCGGGCACATTGTCGGGAACGCGGTAGAAGATCTGTTCGGGGCGGATGAAGTAATGGGTCGAGAAGCCGGCGGTGAAATGCGGCGGATGGTCGGGATGCGGATTGCCGGGCAGCGGATTCAGACAGGCGGCATGATTTCCCGACACACAGTTCCTGCATCGGTAGCACACCCGGAAGTACACCGGCGCGATGCGGTCGCCGGGTTTGATCGGCGCGCCGGCGCAATCCCTGCTGACCCCGCCGCCCAAAGCCGCCACGCGTCCGGCCAGCTCATGCCCCGGCATCATGCCGCGTCCGGCCATGAATTCGCCCTTCCAGACGTGCAGCTCCGAACCGCAGACGTTGCTCTGGGTCACCTCCAGCAGCGTCCAGCCGGGCTGCACCTGGGAAACTTCGTATTCGTGGAATTCCAGCGTATGCGCCGCCGGCATGAACGCGATTTTGCCTTTCATCTGATGCTCCCAATCAATTGAGCGCGGGTTTGAATCATCATCGGAACTCCGGCATTACCTTGGACGCGAACAACTCCATATGCTCGCGCATCACGCCCGGTGGACAGGCGGCCTCGTTCATGATGAAGGTCAGCGTCGTGGTATGCATCGCCTGCGCGTACTGGCGAATCGCCTTGACCGCCTGATTGGGAGTAAGCACCGTCAGCAGTCCGGTTTTGCGCAGCTCCTCCTTGTTGCTGACCGGCGGGTAAAGCGGCGGCGTGTTCCAGTTGAGCATCCACACCGAATAGCATTCGATGGCGTGGATGACGTAGGGCGCGATTTGGTCCCAGGCCCGTTCCGGATCGTTGGACACGTACTGCCAGGCCGGACCGTTGGCCAGAAACGCTTTGGAGGGATCCTTGCCCAGCTTCTTCAGTTCCTCCAGATAAATCCTTACGCTGTCCGGCTCGCCCGAGAGCAACCCGTCGCCCATGCGCGCCGCGCGCCTGACCGCGTTGGGCGCAAAGCCGCCGATATACATCGGCGGACGCGGCTGCTGCACCGGCCGCGGCGTCAGCCTGGTCTTCTCGCACTGTAAGTATCTGCCTTTGAAGGTGACGGTCTCGCCTTCCCACAGGCGGCGGATTATTTCCAGCATCTCGTCCGCGCGCCGGCTGCGCTGCTTCATCTCCATCCCGTAGCCCATGAACTCCTCGGGCCGATAGCCCAGCCCGAAGCCGAACTCGTAGCGGCCGCCCGAGAGGATATCGAGCACGGCGCCGTCCTCGGCCAGCCGCACCGGATGATAAAACGGCAGTAGGCCGACAAAGGTGCCGAGCCGAATTCGTTTGGTGCGCATCGCAATCGCCGTCAGCAGCATCAGCGGCGACGGCGCCCAGTCGTCGTCGGTGAAGTGATGCTCGGTGATGTAGATCGAGTCGTAGCCGAGGTCCTCGGCCATCACGATGCTGTCGATGATTTCATGATAGAGCCGGGTGGGATCGCGGCGCCATTTGCCGGGATTTCGGAAATGGACCACGGGCGCGAATTTCAACTTGATGTCTTGAGCCATCGGCGGCCTCCGGAGTGCGGATATACGATAACGGACGTTCAGCTTCAAGCCGGCTTCCGTGCGCTGAAAACAAAGCCTGAAAGGGAAAAAATATGAGCAACCAGGAAAACTTTGTTGAACATAAAGCTACTTTTTGCTACAAACGGGGCCGGAGGACAAAAATGGTGCGTTCAGGCAAAAAGACCGCGATATTTACTCTGGCTGGAATGGTTGCCCTGTGGGTGGCGGGCACCGCGTGGGCGGACGGTTCAAGCCTCAAGGGCGACGATCCGGTGCTCTGCTGTCAGGACGCCTCGCTGCGTCCCACAACGACCCCCGTGGCCGGCGGCGGATCCGGTATTTTCATCTTCAAGGGCTGCCAGGCAATTGACGCCGGCCCCACCGCCTTCAACCGCTGCGACGGGCTGGTGATCAACTGTGCCGAGACCCCCGCGGCGTGCGTGCCGGACCCCAAACTCGGGGGCAAAGATTGCATCTGCGGCGTCAACCTGAATCTCGACGTCCTGCTCAACCTGACCCCGCTGGCCGGTTCCACCCCGACACATTAAGCCGCTTTGCCCCGGCAGGCCGCCGCAATGGCCCGGCCTGCCGGCCCAATCCCGCAACCGATCGCCGACGCCGGTTGACATCCGCCGCGGGGAACAGACAGATGTAAGCCGAAGACGGGAGACGGTCCCGTATTCGACTGGAGGCATCGCACATGGCTTACAATCTGACCATCGGAGTCGGATGGGAAGGCAAACCCGATTTTCCCGGATTGATCGAACGCGCCAGAACCGCGGAGGGGGCGGGAATCCATTCCATCTGGCTGGCGGAAGCCTGGGGGCATGACGCCTTTACCCTGCTGACACTGGTGGCCGAGCATACCAGGCGCATCCTGATCGGCACCTTCATCGTCAACATTTACGGCCGCACTCCGGGCGCCTACGCGCAGCATTTCGGCACCCTGGACGCGCTCAGCGAAGGCCGCATGATCATCGGGCTTGGAACGACGAGCGCCAACGTGGCCGAACATTTTCACGGCGTCAAGTTCCAGCCCGCCGTGACCCGGATGCGCGAGTACATCGACATCATCAACCTGCTGATGGCGGGGATGCCGCTGAAGTATGACGGCAAGCTGTTCAAGCTGCAGCGCGGCTTCACACTGCGTTTCGAGCCGGTGCGCAAACATATCCCGATTTATATCGGCGCGATGAATCCCAGAAGCGTCGCGCTGACGGCGCAAAAAGCCGACGGATGGTTTCCGGTGGATATTCCCGTCAGCCGCCTGGGCCAGGCGATCGACGACTTCCGCGCCATCGCGCAGGCGGCCGGGCGCGACCCGATGGCGATCGACATCATGGCTCCGGGGTCGGTGGTTGTGACCCGCAACGTGGAGCGCGCCAAAACCGCGCACGCCAGCGGACTGGCCTTTTACGCCGGCCGCATGGGCACCTTCTATTCGGAGCAGCTTACCCGCTACGGCTTTGGCGACGAGGTGAAAAAAATCAAGCAGGCGTGGGACGCGCGCGACGCCAGGGCCGCGGCCGCGGCGGTGTCGCCGCGGATGCTGAGCGAGATGTGCTGCGTGGTCGAACCGGGCGACGTCGGCGCCGCGCGCGAGCGGCTGGCCGCGCAACAGTCCGCCGGCGCGACCCTGCATCGCGTGGAGATAGTGGAGCGCGACCCGGCCGCGTTCAATAAGATCGTCGAGTCGCTGTTGAAGTGAGTTTCTCGGTGCGATCCGGGTTTCCGATCCGCTCGCGATCCGCAAGAGCGTCGAACAACGCCAGCAAAGGCGCAAAACCGGTCGTTTCTCTTACCTTTCCGCCCTTTGCTCAACGGGCGCGGCTGATGGCGCCGGGCGCGCTTACAGCAGCGGGCTCCCCTCGCTCAGGAAGGAATTGACGACTGGATCGGATTTGCGGTCCCCTTTTCTGCAAGTGTCATTTCCGGTCCCTGCTCCCGCATTCTTTCGTGCGAGAGATTCAAGATAAGGGCGCCGCATACAGTTACAGCAGGGCGTTATCCCCGGTTGTTCGGAGCGGAGTGTGCAAAGCGGGGGATCTCAACCCAGGCCGGCTGAACGGCGCCGGACCGAATCGAGAAGATTCTGGCTTCGCGGCATTGGCTGGGAGTTGCCTCGCCGCGCTCGGTCGGTTGGGAAATCACATCAGGACTTGAAACTATAATTTCACAGCCAGGCGGCACTTGAAGCTGTCCCTCATAATCGCGACGCATAACCGCGCCGAATCGCTTTCCAGACTGCTGGGCAGCCTCGCTGGCCAAATCATTGCGGGTGAGCATGAAATTCTGATCGCCGACAACGGCACGCCCTCGCCTTCGCCGGTGCCGGCCGGCGCCGCGATTGCGCATCATCTGCACGATCCCGCGCCGGGCAAATGCCGCGTCCAGAATCGCGCCATCTCCAGAGCTCAGGGAGAGATCGTCGCGATGATTGACGACGACCTGATCGCCGGCCGAGGCTACCTCGCGGCAATCGAAAGTTTCTTCCGCGATCATCCGCAATTCGCCGCGATGAAAGGCAAAGTCCTGCCCGCGCAGGATCCGGCGCAAATCGCGGGCGACAAATGGCCCTACATGGATTTGCCGATTGTCGATCACGGCCCGGCAGTATGCGAAGTCCCGGGCGTGCTCGGCGCCAACATGGCGTTTCGCGCCGGCGTCTTCTCGCAGGTCGGACTATTCGATGAACGTCTGGGACCGGGAGCATGCGGTCATGAAGAGGACACGGAGATGTCGAAGCGGCTGCGCGCGGCCGGCTTGCGCATCGGCTACTGCCCCGACGCGCTGCTTTATCACGAAGTCGACGCGGCGCGGGCCGACCGCGCCCGTTTCATACGCATCGCGCGCGAACGCGGCCGCTGCCGGATCCTGCATGAGCATCACAGCCGACCCGAAGTCCTGATGAACGCCGCGTATGCCGGCCTCAGAGCGGCCCTGGCGCGTACGCTGCGCGCGTCAAGCGAACGCCGGGCACGCGAGGAGCGCCGCTTCGCCACGGCGTTGGGCATGCTGGACGGGCTGCGCGGATGTTAAAAGCAGCGCCGTTTGCGTCGGTCTGAGGGAGCGGAAAACGGGTTGTCCTTCAGTACTTCCCGCCCAGCTTGGAATGATCCCAACTGGTAATCTTCTCGGGCACGATCTTCAGTACGACCCGCTTCGGCATGCTGGCTGAGGCTTCGCGCGGGACGCCCGAGGCGCCGCCCTGCGCGTCGCCCATCCGCCGCCACGCCATCTGCACCTGCGAGGCGTCTTCAATAATCTCGCAATGGCCGCGCACCAGCACACCCTTAAGCTCGTTGTAGATGCGCCCGGTCTCCACCATCAGGCCGACCTTCGGATTGCGCCGGATATTCACCACCTTCTGCGCCTTGCCGTAGGAGGTCATGTAAAAGACGCCGTCGCGATAGACGTAGTTCATCGCCACAACATGGGGGAATCCATGCTGGTCCAAAGTGGCGAGCGCGGCCTTCTGGTTGTTGGTAAGAAAAGCTTCCTGCTCTTGGGGCGTGAACTTGATCGATTTTCGTTTACCGGGCATCAGCTTCTTCCTGGCCAGGGTCATCCAGCGATATCACCGCGATGACGTTGCCGATCAGTTAAGCCCGTACAACTCGGCGACGTTGTCATGAACGATCAGCCGGAACTCCTCCTCGGTCAGCCCCTCGCGATGCTCCTTCAGCAGGGCCTGCGAATTGGGCCAGGTGGAGTCGCTGTGCGGAAAGTCGTTGGCCCACAACAGCCGCCGGATGTTGCACAGGTTCTTCATCTGAAACGCCACCCAGTCGTCCTGGAACGTGGTGTAAACGTTTTCCCTGAAGTACTCGCTGGGCAGCTTGTTAAGGCGTCCCGACGGCGGCAGCCAGTAGCGATGCCGCTTGTAAGCGTGGTCCATGCGGTACATGAAATGCGGGACCCATCCGGCGTCAGCCTCCACGCATATCACCTTCAACCTGGGATGCCGCTCGAAGACGCCGCCGAAGACGAACACGCCGAGAATATCCTGGCATCCGCGGATGATCGCCATCAGGCCGTTAATCCTGGGTCCGCGCTGGCGCAGCGTATCGGCGCGGCTGGTAAGGATGTGGAAGCTCAGCGGCATCTTCAGATCGACCGCCGCCTCGTAAAAAGGATCGTAGATCGGGTCGTCGTAATCCTTGATCGCCGGATTCCCCGGCAGCATCACGCCGCGGAAGCCCATCTCTTTCATCTTGCGCAGGTCGGAAATGCCCTCCTCCGGCGTGCGCATCGCGGTCTGCCCCAGCCCGATCAGCCGGTCCGGGTACGGGGCGCAGTATTCGGCGAGCCATCGGTTATAGGCGTCGAAGCAGGCCTTTTTGTAGTCGAGGTCGGGATGGTTACACAGGGTCATGCCGAGGCTCGGGTAGAGGACTTCGGCGGCGATACCGTCGCGCTCCTGGTCGGGAATCCGCGCCCTGGGGTCCCAGCCGCCGCGATGCAAATTGTCGAAGCGCGCGCCCCACACCGCCAGTTCCTCGGGTTTCTTGCCCGCGGCGGCGACCAGTCCAATCTGCAGCGGACGGTGAAAACCCTCGACCACGAAAACATCGCCCAGTTTGGGATCGCGCACCATGTGCGGCGCCCGCTCCCTGAATTTGGGCTCGATATAATTCACGTAAGTTTCCGGCGGCTCGGTAATGTGTGAATCGGCGGAGATCATTCCCTTCATCGCGCTGTCCTCCGAACCTGAATATAGCCCAAAGACCCCGGGGAATGGAGAGCGTGCCGCGGGCTGCAGGGCGCGCCGCGCGGCTTGTCAAATGACTACACAAGGTGCGAGGTTTAGCCCAAATCAAAAGCATGCGATTGGAGCGGGACGATGGACTACAGCACGGTCATCTACGAAAAGGTCGAGGATAAAATCCGCCGCCTGACGCTCAACCGGCCTGAAAAGCTCAACGCCATGTCGCCCAAACTGCTGCAAGAACTGGACGACGTTTTCAACACCTTCGAAGACGACCCCGACGCCAGCGTGCTGATCATCCGCGGCGCCGGACGCGCATTCTGCGCCGGATACGATCTCAACGCCGGCTCGTCGTCATCTTCCGCGCCGGCTCCATCGACCCATTCGCGGCCGCGGCGCTTCACGGTCTCGATGGACCGCGTCATGTGCCAGCGCATTGTCAACCGATGGCAGCGGTTGTGGTCGCTGCCGAAGCCGACCATCGCGCAGGTGCATGGCTTTTGCCTGGCCGGCGCGACCGAGTTCGTCGGCCATTGCGACATCGTCTTCGCCAGCGAGGACGCCACCTTCGGGCATCCCGCGGGCCGCCAACTCGGCGTCCTGCCGTCGCTGTCGCTGTGGCCGGTGCTGATGGGACCGCGCAAGTCCAAGGAGTACTTCTTCACCGGCGATTCGATGACCGCCCGGGAAGCGCTGGACTGGCATCTGGTCAACCGCGTCTATCCGCGCGAGAAGCTGGAAGAGGAGACGCTCAACTACGCGCGCCGCGTGGCGCTGGTTTCAGTGGAGCTGCTGGCGCTGCACAAAGCCGCCGTCAACCGCTACCTGGAAGTGACGGGCTTCCGCGCGGCGGAGCAGTCATCCGCCGATATCGACGTAATTGCGCATAATACCGAGGCGGTCAAAGCCTGGTTCGAGATGCAGCGCACGATGGGATTGAAAGGAGCGCTGTCGGAGCGCGACCGCAAGTTTCGAAAGAAGTAAGGGTCGAGTCCTCCGCCTGCCAGGACCCGAGGAACCGGGTAATCGCGCTGCCCCCGCCGTCACGGCTCTTCTGAGACTCCGCTCCTTAACAGAAAGTAGAGAGCGTTCCTGATCGATATTGCGTCCGAGCGCTGGTTTTTCGACGGACGGCAATAAGCTCGGGCCGATCGTGTTGAGGCTACGCCGGCTGCTTTAAGGGGGCGCCGCCGGCGGCGGGCGGAGCCTGCGCGGCGCGGCGGCGCATGTCCATGAAGCCTTCCAAAATATCGATCGGAATCGGGAACAGCGTGGTGGAGTTATGCTCGGCGGCGATCTCCTTGAGCGTCTGCAGATAGCGGAGCTGAATCGTGATCGGACTGCGCGCCATGATATCGGCTGCGTCCGCCAGTTTCTGTGCCGCCTGAAATTCGCCCTCGGCGCCGATTATCTTGGCCCGCCGCTCGCGCTCCGCCTCGGCCTGCGCGGCAATCGCCCGCTGCATGTCCTGCGGCAAATCGATGTTCTTCAGCTCCACCAGCACCACCTTGATCCCCCACGGTTCGGTCTGCGCGTCGACGATCTCCTGGATTCGCGCGTTGAGCTTCTCGCGCTGGCTCAACAGCTCGTCCAGCTCGGTCTGCCCGCCCACCGATCGCAGCGTGGTCTGGGCCAGCTGCAAAGTGGCAAAGAGATAATTCTCCACTTCGACCACTGCGCGCGACGGATCGACCACGCGGAAGTACAGCACCGCGCTGACTTTGACCGTCACGTTGTCGTGCGTGATGACGTCCTGGGCGGGGATCTCAAGGGTGATAGTGCGCAGGTCGATGCGCAGCATCCGCTCAATTATGGGAAAGATGAAGATCACACCGGGTCCCCGATAGGGCGTGAGGCGGCCCAAACGGAACACCACCGCGCGCTCATACTCGGCCAACACGTTAAGTCCGCTGAATAAAAACAGCACCACGATCAAGACCGCGACCCCGATTGCCACCGCCATTGGATTGCTCCTTTGTTCAGGAAACCGCCTGTTGGGAAACGGCCGCCGGCCGCTTCACGCGCTCGATCCGCAAGAGCCCTGTGTCAGCCCCTGCACTTCCAGCTCCATCCCCTTGACCGCTTTGACGCGCGCCGCCGCTCCCACCTCCAGCCGCTGTTCGCTGGTCGCGCGCCACATCTCGCCGTGGATGAAGATCCATCCGGCGGCGCCGGGAGCGACCGCCTGCCGAATCTCTCCCACTTCTCCCACCAGTCCTTCGCGTCCGGTGAGCGCCGGCCTTCTGCGCTCCGCCAGCAGCCATGCCAACCCCGCCATCCCGGCGACCAGCGCGACGGTCACACCCGCGATCGCTCCCCGATTGATCACCAGGTTGGTCTGCGAGGTATCGATCAGAAACAACGAGCCGAGCACGAAGGCTATCACGCCGCCCAGCCCCAGTATCCCGTGCGAGGGCGTCAGGACCTCCGCCGTGAGCAGCCCGATTCCCAGCAGGAGCAGCAGCAGGCCGGCGTTGTTGATCGGCAGCACTTGAAACGACATCAGCGCCAGCAACAGGCAGATGGCGCCGATCACGCCGGGTGCGTAAACGCCGGGATGCGCGAATTCGAAGTAAAGCCCCAGCAGCCCCGCCATCATCAGCAGGTACACGATATTCGGATCGGACAGCTTGTCGATCAGCCGCTCCTTGAGCGTCATTTCGCGATACACAATCGGAGCGCCTTCGAGATCGAGTGTCAGCGTACGCTCGCCGACAATCACCCGGCGTCCGCTTGCCTGGCGCATCAGGTCAGTCAGATCGCGCGCTACAATGTCGACCACCTTGAGCCGCAGCGCCTCGCTATCGCCAATCGACGCGCTCTGACGCACCGCCTTCTCGACCCACGCCTGATTGCGTCCGCGCTGCTCGGCGATGGTGCGGGCGAAGGACGCGGCGTAGCTTTCCATCTTGGTTGCCGCGGCGCCCTTCTCTTCCAATCCGCCCATCTCCAGCGGATGCGCCGCGCCAATCGTGGTCCCGGGCGCCATCGCCGCTATATTCGCGGCGATGGTGATGAAGGTTCCGGCCGAGGCCGCGCTCGCTCCCGCGGGCGCGACATAGACGATCACCGCAATCGGCGCGCCCAGCAGGTCCTTTACGATGCGCCGCGTGGTGCTGAGCAGGCCGCCGGGCGTATCCAGTTCGATTACCAGCGCACGGGCGCCGCTGCGCGAAGCGGCTTCGATCGAGCCCTCGATGAAGTCGGCGACGGCCGGATTGATCGACGAATCGATCTGGATAACCAGAACCGGCGCGGGCGCCGCCTGCGCCCGCGCCATGGTCAGGATCAGGCACAGGGCGGCAACGCCCGGCGCGATCGGAAACATCAACCGGCGCCGGGCCGCGCCGGATTCAGGCTTTGCGCGCAGGGATCTCCTTGCCAAGAGCCTTCATCACCTCCTGGATATCGGCCCATACCAGACGCTTGTCGGCGGGATTGCGCAGCAGATAGGCGGGATGGAACGTCGGCATCATGCGGATGCCCCGCAGGTCATGCCAGCGGCCGCGCAATCTGCTGATCGGGGTCTTGACCCTGAGCAGCGACTGCACCGCGAAGGTTCCCAACCCGACAATCACTTTGGGCCGCACCAGCTCGATCTGGCGCATCAGGAACGGCTCGCAGGCGGCGACCTCGTCGGGTTCGGGGTTGCGGTTTCCGGGAGGGCGGCATTTGACGACGTTGCAGATGTAAACCTCCTGCCGTCGCAGACGCATGCCGCGCTCGATGATGTCGGTGAGAAGCTGGCCCGCGCGGCCGACAAACGGCTCGCCGCGTTCGTCTTCTTCCGCGCCCGGCCCTTCGCCGACGAACATCAACTCGGCGTTGGGATCGCCGACGCCGAAGACAAGATTGAGGCGTCCGGGCGCCAGCTTGCATCGTTTGCAGTCGCCGATAAATGCCTGCAGCTCCTGCAGAGTCTGCGTCTTTTCCATTCCCGGGTAGATCGAGAACAACTCCGGCCCCGCTGCTGCCGGGGGCCTGACCGGACGCGGCGGAGCTGCCGGCCGGGCGGCTTCGGCCGCATCCGGGCCCGCCGCCGCGGCGGGGGGCGGTTCAAAGGGAATCCCCTCCAGACCTTCCTCGCCAAGCTGCGCCAGATAGTCGGAAATTGAGTCAATCAGGAGGCGTCTGTCAACGGGCGTGGGATCCTGGCTCATATCGGTGCCGGCTTGGAGGCAGCGCTTGCCATTTCAGCGGACATCTTCAACCGGCCCATCGAAGTTCGCAAGGCGCACCGCGCGGATCTGTTCACACCGGCCGCCGCAAAGCGTGCAGGGCGCCCGGGCTTGCGGCGCAGCTCTTTCTGAGCGCCGCCAGGCGATCGAGAATGATGTCGGCAACCTCATCCTTGCTGGCCTGGGGATAAGGATGCCGGCTGCCATCGGGCGCGATGATGGTCACGATATTGGTATCGACGCCGAAACCCGCGCCTTCCAGCGTGACGTCGTTGGCAACGATGAGGTCCAGCCCCTTGGATTGCAGCTTGGCAATCGCGTTGCTCTCCGTGTTCTGGGTTTCCGCGGCGAAGCCGATCAGGATGCGATTGCCTTTGCGCGCGGCCAGCCGCGGCATCTCGTCTTCGATCGGGGCAAGCTCCAGCCGCATCCCCGACGCCCGTTTCTTGAGCTTGTGGGGCGCCACCGCGGCGGGGCGAAAATCAGCCACCGCCGCCGCCATGATCAAAGTCGTGCACCAGGCGAAGTTGCGCGCGGTGGCCTCCAGCATCTGCGCCGCGCTCACCGTGTTGATGCGTTCGACGCCGCGCGGAGTCGGCAGCGCCGACGGACCGCTGAGGATCCGGACATCCGCGCCGCGGCGCCAGGCGGCACGCGCCAGCGCGTAGCCCATTTTGCCCGAGGATCGATTCGACACAAACCGCACCGGATCGATCGCTTCCTGGGTCGGACCGGCGGTGATCAGGATTTTTTCGCCGGCCAGATCGGGCGGCGTGACCATCCGCTCCAGTTCCTCGACGATTGCCGCCGGATCGCACAGGCGCCCCTTGCCTTCCCATCCGCAGGCCAGCGCGCCTTCTTCAGGATCGATGATGCGGACGCCGCGCGCGGCCAGGCGGGCGAGGTTTTCCGTCACCGCCGGATGCCCATACATGTTGACGTTCATGGCCGGCGCGAACGCCACCGGGCATCGGGCGGCCAGCAGCACGGTGGTCACGATATCGTCGGCAATACCGGATGCGGCCTTGGCGATGATATCGGCGGTGGCGGGGGCGATTACAATGGCGTCGGCATTGTCGGCAAGCCGTATATGGCCGATCTGCGATTCCTGGGTGAGACTGAAGGTTTGCGTGGCGACCGGATTGCCGCTCAGAGTCTGCAGCGTCAGCGCAGTGATGAACTCCTGCGCGTTGCGCGTCATCATCACATTGATACGCGCGCCGCGCGTGGACAGCAGCCGCACCAGTTCCGCCGCTTTATAGGCCGCGATCCCTCCGCTGACGCCGACGACGATCGTTTTGCCGTTAAGCGCACCCATCGTCGGGCCATTCTAACCCAATAATAATGGCAGGCGAAACGGCCCCTTGTTGCGCGGCATTGGGGGCCAGGTCACTGCGCCAGAGCGCCGCCGTCAACCGTTATTGCGGCGCCGGTGACGAACGAGGCGGCGTCCGAGCACAGCCACAGGACCGCGTCCGCCACTTCGCGCGGCTCGCCCGGCCGCCCCATCGGCATCGACGGCGGCGCGCCGGTTGCGCCCAAAATGCGCATCGATTCCTCATGCTTGTGGGTGCGGATTGCGCCCGGCAAGGTGACGTTCACGCGCACCCCCGCTTTGGCGTACTCCAGCGCCGCGGTGCGCGAGAGCGCCAGCACGCCGCCCTTGGAAGCGGTGTAAGCGCCCAGCAGCGGCGTGGCGGCCATGGCGACCAGCGAACCGGCGTTGACGATCGCGCCGCCGCCCTGTTTGACCATCTGCGGGATCTCGTACTTCATGCACAGCCAGACGCTGGTGAGATTGAAGGCGATGGTCCATTCCCATTTTTCTTCGGTGCATTCGGTTAGCGGCACGTAGTACTGGCCGGCGCCGCCCGCGTTGTTGAAGGCGCAATCCAGGCGCCCGAATGCATTGACGGCCGCGCCCACCATCGCCTCGACCTCAGAGGCTTTGGTCACGTCGGTCTGGATGAAGATCGCGTCGCCGCCCCGCTGCTGAATCATCCGGACGGTTTCGTTTCCGGTCTCAGGCACGATATCGACAACGGCGACCCTGGCTCCCTCCGCGGCGAAGCGCATGGCGGCGGCGCGTCCGATGTTCTGTCCCGCGCCGGTCACCAGCGCGACTTTGCCAACGAAGGTTCCGGTCATAGGCGCTTCAATCCATAAACGGATTCCGAATCGTTACACGACCGATTTTCCGACGGTGATGGGAATTCTCGGAGCATTTGGTGCTGCAGGCCGCGCGGAGGCCGCGATCGGCGGGTCGCAGACTGGCAGGCGGCGGCGGTGGGCAAAATGAAGTCCCGGTTCGCGTGTCTCGATATCGACGGGCCTGACATCGCATATCGAACGGATGACCTCAGCCGCGCGCATGAGCCCCCAGCTCGAATTGCAACTATTTGTTCGGCGCCAGGGTCTGGCCGGGCAGGTCGCCGGTGTGATTGCCGTCCTGCAGCAGCATCCTGCCGTTGACGATTACGTGGCTGATACCCTCGGCTTTGGTCACCAGCCGGCGGCCGCCGCGGGGCAGGTCGCGGCGAATCTCCGGCCGCTCCTCGCATCCGACCTTGTCGCGATCGAAGATCGTAATGTCGGCGGCCATCCCGGGCGCCAGACGGCCGCGGTCGCGCAGCCCGAAAAACGCCGCCGGCTCCGCCGTGATGCGCCTGACCGCATGCTCCAGCGATAGCATGGCGCGCTCGCGCACGAAGGTGCCGAGCAGGTAGGTGGGATAGCCCGCGTTGCACAGCATGTCGACGTGGGCGCCGCCGTCGGAGATGCCGATCATGGTGCGCGGATCGCTGAACTTGCGCGCCACCCGTTCGGGGTTGATGTCGAGCAGCGGGACCATATAGACCAGCTTTAAATCATCTTCGAGCGCCAAATCGAAAAACGTGTCCATCGGATCCTGAGCGCGAGTGCGCGCGATTTGCGCCACGCTGCTCCACAAATTGCTTTCCAGCCGCGGGCTGCCGACCTCTTTGACCTGCATGCTCTGCCACCATCGCGGGTCCGCGGCGCGCCTGAACTGGGTCCGGAACGCCGCGCGGAATTCAGGACTGGAATAGATGCGCTTTTTCTCCTCGACGGTATCGACGGCGAACAGCGGCTTGCAGCATTCAAGCATCCCGAAGATGAACGGGTTGCGCAGATGGAACTCGATAATCAGCGGCCGCACCGCGACCTGCGGACGTCCGCCGCGCGCGATCAGCGGCGCCGCCATCTCCAGCGTCTTCATGCAGGCCTCGGGATGGTCGTCGGAATCGCGCAGATTAAGCCAGGTCACCGGACGCCCGCTGGCGTCCATCAGCAATTCGATCAACTGGTACTCGCGATCCGACAGCGTACTGGGACGCCGCGTCAGCGCGATTTCGATCACGCCGCGGCCGGCTTCGCGCAGCACGCCGCCGTACGCGCGCAGCTCGTCGTCGCTGGCCAGGCGGCAGGCCAGCGGATGTCCCTTGTAGCCCAGATGCTGCGGCATCACGGTGAGCGAAAAGCCCAGCGCGCCGGCGTCGACGGCGCCGGCGAGCAGACGGCGGATTTGCGCCGTCTCCTCTTCGCTGGCGGCGCGGCTCATCGCGTCCTCGCCCATCACCCAATGCCGAAACGGGGAGAGCGCGGCGAGAAAGCCCAGGTTGATTCCGCTGCCGCGGCGGCGCGCCGCTTCGATGTAATCAGGGAAGCTCTGCCAATCCCAGGTCAGGCCGCCTTCCAGCACGTCGTAGGGAATCGCCTCGACATGTTCCAGGTTCCGGGCCGCGATTTCATGTTCCTTTGAAGTGGGCCGGCATGGCGCCAGACCCACGCCGCAGTTGCCCATGATCACGGTCGTCACGCCATGCCATGAGGAGCAGCTGACCAGCGGGTCCCAGCAGATCTGGGCGTCGTAATGGGTATGCGGGTCGATAAAGCCGGGGCTGACGATCAGGTCCGCGGCGTCGATCGTGCGCGCCGCCGGTCCGTCCACGCCGCCGACCTCGACGATGCGTCCGGCTTGCACCGCGACGTTGCCGCGATAAGCCGGCGCGCCGCTGCCGTCCACGACAGTTCCGTTTTTGATCAGCAGATCGTAGGCCATCGCGCAGCCCTCCCTGATCAGGACATTGCGCGCCCCCTCGGCGCAAAGTCAAGCCGTTGCGGGGCTGGCAATAAGACCCACCCGCGGCCATCATACGGCTGACATAACCAGGGCAGCGGGAGTCAAACCATGGCGGGAATGCTTGAGGGCAAATGCGCGCTGATCACGGGCGCGGGAACGGGAATCGGACGCGGCGCCGCGCTGTGTTTCGCGCGCCACGGCGCACGCGTCGCAGTGGCCGATATCGCGTCCGAAACCGGCGAGGAAACCGTCCGCATGATCAAGGCGGACGGCGGGGACGCCATCTTCATCAGGTGCAACGTGGCCGCGGCCGCCGAGGTCAAGGCCATGGTCGAGCGCGCGGTGGCGGCCTTCGGACGGCTGGACTGCGCCTTCAACAATGCCGGCGTCGAGGCCTCTTTGCTCAAACTTGCCGACGACAGCGAAGAGAACTTCGATCGCCTCGTGTCGATCAATCTGAAGGGCGTATGGTTGTGCATGAAGCACGAGATTCATCAGATGACCGCGCAGGGCGGCGGCGCCATCGTCAATACCGCCTCGACCGCGGGTGTCGTCGGCACCGAGCTTCACGCGATCTACTGCGCGACCAAGTTCGGCGTGATCGGCCTGACCAAAACCGGCGCAATCGAATACGCCAGAGAGGGCATCCGCATCAATGCGGTTTGCCCGGGCGGCACGGAAACCCCGATGCTCCAGCGGCTGATTCCCGAACTCAAGCAGCGCGGACGCGTGATGGGACGGATGACGCCGCTGGCGCGCACCGCCCAGCCCGAGGAGATAGGCGAGGCGGCGGCGTGGCTGTGCTCGGATCGCGCGTCGTTCGTCACCGGACACGCGCTGGTAGCCGACGGCGGGTTGACGGTTCAGTGAGGCCCACACGAAGTTGATTGAGGTAAGACGATGCCCAAGCAGAAGGTTCTGATCGCGGGCGCCTCCGGGCTGGTCGGCCATGCCGCCCTGCGCCTGTTCTCGCAGTTGGAGGACTGGGAGGTGGCGGCGGTATCGCGGCGCAAGCCGTTCGCGATCGATGGCTATCGCGCGCGCTTCATTCCGGTCGACCTGCTCGATCGGCAGCAATGCGCCGAGGTGTTCGGCCAGATGTCCGACGTGACCCATCTGGTTTACGCCGCGGTCAATGAAAAGGCCGGCGACCTGATCAAGGGATGGCGCGACCGCGATCAGATGCGCAAGAACCTCGACATGATGCGCAATCTGTTCGAACCGCTTACGGCGGCGGCGCGGAATCTGCGGCAGGTCTCCTTCCTCCAGGGGACCAAGGCCTACGGCGTGCATCTGCGCGGCAACCGCATCCCGATGCCGTATCGGGAACGCTACCAGCGCCATCCGCACGACAACTTCTACTGGCTGCAGGAGGATTACATCCGCGGCAAACAGGCCGGGCAGAAATGGCATTGGACGGTATTCCGGCCGCAGTTGGTGATCGGGGAGGCGATCGGCAGCAACCTGAACATGGTCGCGGCGATTGGCGTGTACGCCGCCATCCGGCGCGAGGCGGGCCAACCGTTGTCATATCCGGGCGGTCCGCGGCTGGTCACGGAAATGGTGGACGTGGACCTGATCGCGCGCGCGCTGCATTGGGCCGCTTCCGCTCCCGCCGCCCGCAACGAGATCTTCAACATCACCAACGGCGACGTATGCATCTGGCACGACGTATGGCCCGCGATTGCCGAAACGCTCGGGATGGATCCGGGGCAGCCGCAGCCCTGTTCGCTGGAGCACGAGATGCCCAGACATGCGGCGCAGTGGGCGGAGATCGTGCGCAAGTATAACCTGACCTCGCCGGCCGACATGCACGCCTTTGTCGGGGAATCGTTTGCGCTGACCGACGGCGCGTTTTTCTACGGCGGCAGCACGGAAGGCAGCGGTTTGCGCGCGACGCTGGTCAGCACGATCAAACTGCGCCAGGCCGGCTTCCACGACTGCATCGACACCGAGGACATGTTCCGCAAATGGTTCAGGCGCTACCAGGAATTGCGCTGGATTCCGCCGGTATAAAGCTTCAATCCGGCGTTTCGCGCTCGGGCTCCGCGCCGGATTGGTCATGCCGGGCCATTATGCTGGCGGTTGGACCGGACGAAGCGAAACAAACCGGGCCATTCAGACTCGGCCGGTTCTGAGCGGTTCGGCACGCTTTTCAACGAACGTTTCGCGTCAGGAACCTGATCGATGGTCCTCAGCCTGTTGGTTGTTCAGCGAGTTCGACGATTGCGCGGGCGCATTCCACCGGTTTGGTGAACATCACGCCGTGGCCGCTTTTGATGGAGCGGATGGTCGGGCTGCGCAGGCGATCGGTGAACAGCGGATGGAAGCGCAGCGGATCAATCGCGATGTCATCTTCCAGAACAATCACGCTGGTGGGCAGGTCGAGGGTTTCGAACTCCTTCATCGGGACCGGTTCCGACAGCACTGCCATCTGGTCGGGCACGATCGCCGCCATCACGAAATCCTGCAGATCGCGCGGGGCGTCGTTGAGTTGCTGTTTGCGGAACCGATCCGCCATCGACTCGCGCGCCATTTTGAACCGTTCTCCCGCGCGCAGGCCGCCGCCGCGAAACACTTCCATCGGCGACTCGCCATCGCGCATTATCAGGGCGGATACAAAGATCAGCCGCTTGATCCGATGCGGCATTCTCACCGCGACGCCCGGCATGATGATTCCGGCCATGCTGTGGCCCACCATCACGACGTCGCGCAGATCCCTTTCCTCTATATAGCGCGCGACCGCGTCGACATGGACCGCCAGCGTGATCCTGTCGAGGTCGTAGGGCGTCTCGCCGCGGCCGGGCAGATCGACGGCCATCGCTTGATGCCCCATTTTTTGCAGTTGCGCAATCACGGCGGCCCAACTCCATGCGCCGAGACTTCCTCCATGAACCAGCACGAAAGTTTCCGCCACGCTTGTCCTCCCGACTGCGGATAGCGGATTTTGTACCATTGTATCCGCCGCTTCAGCCAGCGTTTCGCGCCGGGACTTGAGCTTTTCAAGCGGTTGGATATTGATCGGCTTATGAAAATCGCCTCGGCTTTGACGCTTAACGATCATCACAAGGCGCTGATCAGGGCCGTATGCCCGGATGCGGAAATCGTCTGTCCCGCCGAACGCCTGCGCAATCCGGTGGTGTGGGATTCGGAGGTGCTCGATCCGTTGATCAAGGATGCCGACGTGTTCATGGGCCATCGCGCGCGTCCGGCGTTGACGGAGTTCGCGCCGCGGCTGCGATGGATCCAGTTTCTCGGCGCCGGCATCGACCATCTCAAGATTACCGATCTGCTGGCCCAGGACCGCATCATCCTGACCAATGCCAGCGGCGTTTCAGCCACCTGGATAGCGGAGTACGTGGTGGGCTCGATGCTTCTGTTCACGCATCGATTTCACGTCACGATGGCGGCGCAGAAACGGCACGAATGGATCGGCTTCTCGTCGTTCATGGCCGCGGTGGAGGGGCTGCGCGGCAAAACCGTGGGTATATTGGGCTACGGTTCGATCGGGCGCGAGACGGCGCGCCTGTGCCAGGCGCATCACATGGAAGTGCTGGCGCTCAAGCGCAACCCCGGCAATCGCAGGGACACGAGCTGGATTCGCCCGGGCGTGGGCGATCCGGAGGGATCAATTCCGCGCCGATGGTTCGGGCCGGATCAGCGCGCGGCGCTGCTGGCACAGAGCGATTACGTCGTGGTCAGTCTGCCGCTGACGCCCGACACCCGCCATTTTCTGGGCCGCCGCGAGTTCGACGCGATCAAGCGCGGCGCCTATCTGGTCAACGTCGGGCGCGGCCCGATCATCGATCAGAACGCGATGATCGAGGCGCTCAAGGATGGACGCCTGGCGGGCGCGGGACTGGACGTGACCGACCCCGAGCCGCTCAATCCGGAAAGCGAACTGTGGGACATGGAGAACGTGATCCTGACGCCGCACAGTTCAGGCGCACGCAAGACCTACTATGACGTTGGCTGCGAGCTGTTCGCCGAGAACCTGCGCAGGTTTCTGAACGGGCAGGAGTTAATCAACCAGATCGACCGCACGCACTGCTACTGATTTTTTCAACCGCGGCGCTGGTGTTGCGGGCGGGCGCGGCGCCCGCCCCAGAACAGTTCGGGTTTGGCTGCGGTCTCAGATCTCCAGCATCCTGCGCGCGTCCTGCGGCGTCGCCACTTCATGTCCCATTGACTTGACTATCTGCACGGCGCGCTCGACTATCTGCGGATTACTCAGTTTGCCTTCTTTGCTATACTGATAATCCTCCAGCCCCAGCCGGATATGTCCGCCCATGGCGACCGCGACCGGCGCGATGCGCAGCACGTCGCCGCCGAAGCATGAGGCGAACCAGTACGCGCGCACGCCCTTGAGCATCTGGTTGTAGGCCTGGATGCTCTCGACCGTCGGCGGCAGGCCGAACGGCTGCTCGGGTCCGCCGAAGTAGTATTTGAGCAGGAGCGGCTCCTCCAGCAGGCCCTGCTCCAGGAAGATCAACGACGTGCGCAGGAAGGTGGCGTCGAAGATTTGCAGGGTCGGCCGCTTGAGCCCGCATTCGCGCATCAGCTTGAGCGTATCGCGCAGCGTGTCGAAAGAGTTCTGATAGGTGCCGCCCTTGAGCGTCTTTTTTTCCGCGTTCCACACCGCCAGATTGACTGACCCCATGTCGGCCGCGCCCAAATCGGGTTTGGTGGCGGGATCTTTGGACAACTCCACGAAATGGCTGTAGCGGACGCTGGCGTCCTTGCCGCCGGGAAAAGTCGGCCACATCAGCGGAGCGCCGGCGCCCATCGCGGACCGCACCCGCCTGTACACTTCGGAGTAATAGGGCACGTCCTGACACCATTCGCCGTCGGGCTTGCGGACATGAAAATGAATCAGCGCGGCGCCAGCCCTGGAGGTCGCGACCGCGTCGTTGGCGATCTCTTCCGGCGTATAGCCAATATGAGGATTGGCGTCCTTCATCGCGATTCCGTTGATCGCGGACTCGATCATTATTTTCGCCATGGTGAGCCTCCGCAGAGCTGCTATTGCGGTTTGGCTAGCAAAGCAGCGCGGGAACATCAAGGCGCGCCCGCTTTTGGGCAAGCTTCACGGCCGCTTGATTATTGGCAGGCAAAGGGTTACGCGATGTTTCCGAAATCGCCGCCGCAATCGCGTGCGGCCTGGAACAAAGGAGAACGCAAATGGCGGGACGGCTGGCCGGCAAAGTTGCCCTGATTACAGGCGGAGCCGCGGGAATGGGCGCCGCGTTCGTTCGCGTATTCGCCTCCGAAGGCGCCAAAGTCGCCGCCGCCGATATCCAGGACGACCTGGGACTGAAGGTGGCCGAAGAGGTCAACCGCGCCGGCGGCGAGGCGATTTATCTGCATCTCAACGTCGCCGAACAGCGCGACTGGACCGCCGCCGTCGCGCAGACGGTAAGGCGTTTCGGCAAATTGACCACGTTATGCAACGTCGCCGGGATCTACCGCACCGAAGGCACCGAGACCGAGACCATCGAGGGATGGCAGCAGCTTATCGCCATCAACCAGACCGGCGTATGGTTCGGGATGAGAACGGCGATTCCGGAAATGAAGAAGGCCGGGGGCGGCGCGATCGTCAACATCTCGTCGGTGGCCGCGCTTTCCGCGCGCCCGATGGCGGTTGCCTATCACGCGGCCAAAGCCGCCGTCCACCTGATGAGTAAGGTGGCAGCGCTGGAATATGCGCGCGACGGCATCCGCGTCAACTCGATTCATCCCGGATTCACCATGACCTCCACGGCGTCGGCGCTGCCCGAGGAGATGAAGAAAGCGCTGGCGGATCCGGTGCCGATGGGCCGCGCGGCGGCGCCTGAAGAGATCGCGTATGGGGCGCTGTATCTATGCTCCGATGAGGCCGCGATCGTCACCGGCACCGAGCTGGTGATCGACGGGGGATTGTCGGCGCGGCATTAACCTGCCCGCGTGCGGGATTCTCAAAGCACGCGCTGATCCCATAAGGCAAGGCGGCCGAAACCAGCGGTTATCGGCGCGATCGTCAGGGAGCTGAGGGCGCAGCTCCTTGCACCGCGCCGGCGCATCGGTCAATTCGCATCCGCAAATCGATGTTCGATGCTCGAACGACTTTCTTGCGCATCATTGTATTTTTTATTAATTTTAGACGACTTGAGTTGTACATGCTGAATAAAAGGCGCCTGTAGCCGGCGCGTCCTTATTCAGCGCGAACATTTTTTCCGCAGGCCGACGGGCCGATCACCTGTTTAGCCGAAGCGTCCCGTCTGCACAGGACTTCACGGATTTGGCAATGTAATCGATGCTTTAGGAGATATTTATGAATGTAATGTTTAAAAATCGATCCTGGCGCGAAAAAGCATCCGGGTTGGCCGCGATCGCCGGTTTGGTGATCATGCTCGCGGGAAATTGGGGTTACGCGGGCGCGCCGCCTAACAATGACTCCAGCGACAGTGGCAACACGGCCGGCGGCACCGGCGCTCTTTCGAGCAACACCAGCGGTTTCAACAACAGCGCCTGGGGCGAGAACGCGCTCAATGTCAACAGCACCGGCTTCGACAATGCGGCGATCGGACTTAACGCGCTGGAAGAAAATACCAGCGGATTCGAGAACACCGCGGCCGGGGTGGGGGCGCTGGCCAACAACACCACCGGGGCCAACAGCGTCGCAATCGGCTTCCAGGCGATGCTGGAGAACACCACCGGCGGCTCATGCACCGCGGTGGGAGAGAACGCTCTGGAAAACAACACCACCGGCTTTAAGAATACCGCGGTTGGAATCAATGCGTTGGCCAGCAATACCACCGGCAGCTTCAATACCGCGGTGGGCGACGCGGCACTGTTCAGCGCCACCACCGGCAGCGGAAGCACCGCGGTCGGCGACGGAGCATTGTTCCACAATACCTCGGGCGGAGCAGTCACCGCGGTCGGGGCCAACGCGCTTCAGAATAACACCACCGGAAACAACAACAGCGCGCTGGGATTCAATGCGCTGCTGTCAAATACAACGGGGTTCAACAACAGCGCGGTGGGCTTCGAGGCGCTCAAGCACAACACCACAGGCACCAGCAACACCGGCACGGGAGAGAACGCGCTTAGAGAAAACATCACGGGCAACAGCAACACGGCCACCGGTTCCAACGCTTTGGTGTTCAACACCAGCGGCTCCAGCAACACCGCGACCGGGATCAACGCGCTGCGGAACAACAATGCGGACAACAATACCGCAACCGGATTGAACGCAATGTTCAGCAACAAAAACGGCACGCAGAACACCGCCAACGGCGTCGGCGCGCTGCAGAACAACACCTCGGGTTCGTTCAATACCGCGGTCGGGCTTGGTGCGCTGAGAAGCAATCTGGGAGGCAACAATAACACCGCTACCGGCATCAACGCGCTGCTGTCCACCACCGTGTCGAATAATACCGCCAACGGCGCCAACGCGTTGATTCTCGACACCACCGGGACTCAGAACACGGCCAGCGGAATGAACTCGCTGTTTAACAACAGCACCGGCAGCAACAACACCGCGGTCGGATATATCGCGCTGCAGAACAACACCACCGGCAGCAACAATACCGCTTTGGGATTCGCCGCCCTCAGGGCGAACACCAGCGGTTCCCGCAATGTCGGACTCGGGCTTTTCGGCGGATCCAACCTTACTACCGGCAACGACAACATCGACATCATCAACGCGGGGGTAGCCGGAGAGTCGGCCCGTATCAGGATCGGTCAGCAGGGCGTGCAGACGGCGGCCTTTATCGCCGGGATCAGCGGCACTGCGGTGAGCGGCGACGCCGTGGTGGTGAGCGGCTCCGGTCAACTGGGAATCGTGGTATCTTCGGCGCGCTACAAGAGCGACATCAAAAGCATGGGCGACCGCAGCCACGGACTGCTGAAACTGCGGCCGGTGACTTTTCGCTACAAGGACGACCCCCATGGCGAGCGACATTACGGCCTGATCGCGGAAGAGGTCGCGCGCGTTTATCCCGACCTGGTCGGTGACGCTCCGGACGGCAGGGTCCAGTCGGTTCATTATCACGAGCTGGTGCCCCTGCTGCTCAACGAGCTGCAGAAACGGACCATCGAAGTCAACCAGCTTTCGGCCGAGATGGCCGAACTCAAGGCCAGGCTGGCGGCGCTGGAACATACCGTCAAGGCGCAGTCGAACCGCACTTTGGCTTCGGCCGCCGGGACAGCAAGGTTGCGCGATGCTCCGAGCGAGGGACGGTAAGATGCGTTGACAGCGGCGTAAACGCGTTGGCAGCGGGATCGTAAATCACCGCGGAGTCCAAAAAACCGCCCTTTCCGTCCTCGCCTCCGGCGACCAGTACGCGCCCATCGTTCAAAAGCTTGGCGGTTTCATTTCTGGTCGGGCCGGGCATCTCGTTCGCGGCGGCGGCAAAGGTACGGCCAGAGTTGTGCCGCTCATGTCATCACCGCCGACGATCAGCACTTTGCCTGAAGCCAGCAGGGTCATGGCGTAGGCCGCGCGTCCCAACGCCGTCATCTGGCCCGGCGTCAGCGCGATGCTGGGCGGGGTCGGCGTCGCAGTCGGGGTCAAGCAGGCGTTGGGCTGCCAGTCGGAGTGCAGTGGCGGCCGGGATCGTGATTCAGCGCGGCGCTGACTACAAATGCGAACTATAGTTTGCTGCGCAATGGTATTACGCCCCGCCGCGCAGGACGCGTCCCGGCATCGGACGCTCCGGATCGATCGTATCCCTGCGCTGCTCGCGGATGACCACGCCGCCTACCATCACCATCTCGATACCCGAGGGCTCGGAGATCAGCCGGTCGGCGCCGCCGGGCAGATCGTTGACCCGGCGCAGCGGACCCGCGCCCACGGTCTGCGGATCGAACAGCACCAGGTCGGCCGGCGCCCCCACCGCGATACGTCCGCGGTCGCGCAGGCCGTAAACCTCGGCCGGCCGCGCCGACATCATCCGCACCGCCTGCGGCAGCGTGAGCGCTCCCTTCTCGCGCACCCAATGACCCAGCACGTAGGTGTAAGCGCACGCGTCGCACAGCTGGCTGGCGTGCGCGCCGGCGTCGGTCAGACCAAGCATCGCGTCCGGCTGATTGAGCAACTGCGCGACCTTGTCCTCGTCGTCGTTCATTATCGTGATACTGAACAGCGCGGTCAGCCGCGACGCGATCGACAGGTCCAGCATGAGATCGACCGGATGCATGCGGCGCTCGCGGCTTACTTCCGCCACCGTGCGCTGCTCGATTTGCGGCTCGGTCGGGCACGAGGAGATCCAGATTCGATCCGGGTCAAGCGCGCGGTTGATGGCGGCTTTGGGACCGTCAACCAGTTCCTTGTAAGCGCGGCGGAACTGCGGGTCGGCGTAAACCCGCATCTTGCCCTCGACCTCCAAAGCCTCGGATACGGGTTTGAAGATGCGGATATTTTCCAGCGGGAACGGCTCGCGGAAATTGAATTCCATCGCCAGCGGACGCGCGGAGAACTGCGGCACCAGCGATACGCCTTCGCCATCCAGCTTGCGCATCCGCTCCAGATGCCCCAGCATCCTGGTCCACTCTTCGCGACCGGCCAGGAACGAGAAGCTGATTGGACGCCCGTTGCCGCGCGCGATCTGCTCGTATTCGTCGTAGGAAAGACCCTGGCCGGTGGCGACTTCCACCGTTCCCCGGCCGCTCTCTCCCAACACCGAGGTCAGCGCCGTGATTTCCTCTATCGTGGCGAGACGGCTCGGCACCGGACGCCCCATGTAGCCGATGTGCGCGAAACCCTTGGAGGTGGCGAAGCCGGCCGCGCCGACCGCCATCGCCTCGCGCACCAGCGCCTGCATCGATCTGATTTCGTCCTCAGTCGCGGCGCGCTCGTACGCGTCCTCGCCCATCACGTACATGCGGATGGCGGTATGCCCGATTAGGGCCGCGACGTTGATTCCAACGCCGCGCCGCTCAATCGCGTCGAGGTACTGCGGAAACGTCTGGAACGGCCATTCGTAGCCCAGCCCCGCCTCCAGCGCCGCCAGGCTCATCCCCTCGACCTTCTCCAGCGTACGCATGATCTGACCGCGATGCTCGGGGCGGGTGGGCGCCACGCCAAAGCCGCAGTTGCCCATCACCACCGTGGTGACGCCGTGCCACGGCGATACCGTCAGCATGCGATCCCACATCACCTGGGCGTCGTAATGCGTATGGATATCGACAAAGCCGGGGGCGACGATCAGGCCGGCGGCGTCGATGGTGCGCCGCGCGGTGCCGGGCGCGCCGCCCACCGCGACCATGCGGCCGTTTTTGATTGCGACCGCGCCGCGCACGGCGGCGCGCCCGCTGCCGTCGAGGATTAAGCCGCCGTCGATTTTTACGTCGTAATCCATGATGACCTCCCGCGGCGCCGGCGCCCGCACTTTTGCCAAGCCCAGATGACTGAATTTACACCGATCGACCGGCCGTAGTGCAAACCTTCGCGAACCGTCCCGCGAGCGCTGGTATTGTCGCGGCATTTTTGACAAACAGGGAAGAGCACCTTGCAGCGGGCGCATGCCCGTTGCTCGCTGATTCGCCGAAAGACCAGATCATGGGCAAAGACGCCGTCGCCAAGCAGCAGGAAACCAAACCGCACCCGCAATCGCCGGCGCTGAGTGGAATTCGGATTGTCGAATGCGGCCAGGGAGTCGCGGCGGCGTTCGCGGCCAAACTGATGGCGCTGCTGGGCGCCGACGTCATTAAAGTCGAACCGCTCCAGGGAGATCTCACGCGCCGTCGCGGTCCGTTCTTCGACACTCCCGACCCGGACCTGAGCGGCCTGTTCCTGTACCTTAACGCCGACAAGCGCGGCGTAGCGCTGGATCTGACGCGCGCCGAGGACCGCGCCAAGCTCGACCGTCTGCTGGCGCGCGCCGACATTCTCGTCCATAACATCCCGCCGGCTGAGCGCGGCGCCGCGGCGATGGACAGCGCGCGGCTCTGTGATATGCATCCGCGGCTTATCGTCGCGGCGATCTCGCCCTTCGGCGGCAGCGGACCCTATGCAAACTACCGCGCCTGCGAGATCACGGCGGCGTTCGCGTCGGGGATGCCGTCGACCGGTCCCGGCTCCTCGCCCTTCCCCGACCTTCCGCCGCTCAAACTGTTCGGTCATCAGGCGGAGTTTCAGACCGGAGTTTACGCGGCGCTGACCGCGCTCAGCGCTTACTACCATCGGATAGCTCACGGCGGATCCGGCCAATGGATCGACCTGGCGGAACAGGTGTGTCTGGCGGCGATGTCGGAATCCACGCTGATCCATTACACCTACAACGGCCGGCGGGCGTCGCGGCTGGGCAAATACGGGTTCGGTCCGCGCACCGTCGCGCCGTGCGCCGACGGATGGATCCACATCAATTTTCTGGAGGACGCGCAGTGGGAGCGCCTGATGGAACTGCTGGGCAATCCCGAATGGGGCCGCGAGGAGATCTTCAAGGACCGCTACGCCAGAGGCGCCAATTCCGACGTACTCGAGCCGATGCTTTCGGAGTTGACGCGCAAGTGGAAAACGCACGAGCTGTTCCTTGCCGCGCAGGCCCGTCGAATACCGGTGGCGCCGGTCAACCGCGCCTGCGACGCGTATGCCGATCCTCAACTGCGGTCGCGCGCGTTCTTCGCCCCGCTGCCGATGCCGCCTGAAGCGGGCAGGAGCGTCGAGGTGCCGACCGTGCCGTTCAAGTCCAACGCGATGACCTACCGGCTGAAGCGGCCGGCGCCAAAGTTGGGCGAACACGACCGGGAAGTTTTCGAAGAATTGGAAAACGCCGCGCACGAAGCGCCCGCCGCGCCTCCACTCGATCGCCCCGCCGTCCTCCCCGGACCGCTCAGCGGCGTGCGCGTGCTGGACTTCAGTTGGGTGTGGGCGGGACCCTTCTGCACCGCGCAGCTTGCATTTCTGGGCGCGGAAGTGATTCGAATCGAAAGCTCCAAACGCCTGTGCGCCACCCGATGCCTGCCGCCTTTCGTGGACGACAAGCCCGGCCCCAATCGCGCCGGTCCCTTCAACCAATGGAATCACAACAAGCTCAGCGTCGAGCTGAACTTAAGCCGGCCTGAAGCGGTGGAAATCGCATGCGAACTGGTGCGCCATTGCGACGCCGCGGTGGAGAACTTCGGCCCCGGCGTGATCGACCGGATGGGACTGGGCTACGACGTGCTGAGCCGCCATAAACCGGACCTGATCATGGTGTCCATGTCGGGTTACGGGCGCAGCGGACCCTACTCCCACTTCGTCAACTACGGTCCGCAGCTTGGCGCGCAATCGGGCTTGCTGTCGGTCACCGGCTACGCCGGCGACCGTCCGCGCGAGGCGGCGGTCGCCTACAGCGATCCGGCCAGCGGTCTGTTCGCGTCTCATCTGGTGGCCGCCGCCTTGATTCACAAGCGCCGCACCGGCGCGGGGCAGTACATCGACCTCTCGATGCTCGAAGTGCTGGAGATGGTGCTGCCGGAGATGCTGCTGCAGCATGCGATGACCGGACGCGATCCTGAGCGCAGCGGCAATCGCGACGCGCTGATGTCGCCGCACAACTGCTACAAGGCTTTGGGCGACGCGGAAGCATGGGTGAGTATCGCCGTCGGGAACGAAACCGAATGGCGGGCGCTGTGCCAGGCGATGGACCAGCCGATGCTGGCGGACGACCCGCGTTTCGCCGGCGCCGCGATGCGCAAACGCAACGAAGACGAACTCGATCGCATCATTACGCAATGGACCCGCACGCGCGACCGCTGGGAGATCGCCAAACTGCTGCAAAGCCGGGGCGTCGCGGCCTTCCCCGCCTTCAACAACCAGGACGTCGCCCAGGATCCGCATCTGCGCGCCCGCGGTTTTCTGGTCGAACCCGAGCATGCCGAGGGCGGCCGCCTCACCGAGCCCGGCATCCCCTGGATCATGTCGGCGACGCCGTGCGGCGTGCGCCGCGCGTCACCGCCGCTGGGATGCGATACCGAAGACGTGTTGACGCGGCTGCTGGGCTACTCGCGCGAGAAAATCGCGGCGCTGCGCCGCGAGGAGATTGTGATCTGAGCCAGCCAGGGAGGCATCATGCCCAATCAGCGGCATATTCTTGAGGGCTACAAAGTTCTCGACATGACCCAGTTTATCGCCGGTCCAACCCTGACCCGGCTGTTGGCGCAAACCGGCGCTGAAGTGATCAAGGTGGAGAACACGCCTTACGGCGACCCGACCCGCTTTGCGCCGGTTTACAAGGATGGACATAGCTCGTACTTCAGCCAGCACAATCGCGGCAAGAAAAGCCTGTGCGTCAACGCCAAGGATCCCGAAGGCAGCAGGATTATCAAGGAGCTGCTGACCAGGGTCGATATTCTGGCCGAGAACTTCACGCCCGGCGTGATGGCTAAGCTGGGGCTCGACTACCGGACCGTCAGCCGCATCAACCCGCGCATCGTGATGTGTTCCATCTCCACCTTCGGCCAGAACGGTCCGCTCGCGTTCAAGCCCGGCTTCGATCCGATTGGCGCATGCTATGCCGGCATTGTTTCGATGGTCGGCGAGCCGGACGGTCCGCCCTATCCGCTGCGCACCGCGATGGGCGACGTTATGACCGCGGTCCACGCCTACGGCGCAATCGGCTACGCGCTGCTGCATCGCGAACGCACCGGGCGCGGTCAGTTCCTGGAAGTAACGCTGCTCGATTCATACTTCCATTGCCATGAGGAGAGCGTCGTATTAGCCAGTTCCAGCCGCGGCGAGATCAAGCCGCGGCGCGCCGGACTGCATCATGAAACGCACTGCCCGGTGGGACTGTTCAAGGGCAGGGAACATTATATTTTCATCATCGCGATTACATTGGAGCAGTGGAAATCGCTGTGCCGGGCGATGGGCAAGCCGGAGATGGGCGACGATCCGCGCTTCAAGACCGAACCCGGACGCGTCGCGCACAAGCAGTTGATTATCGACGCGATCCAGGGATGGCTGGCGTCGATGCCCAGCGACGACGCGGCGGTCGCCGCGATGGAGGCCAATCACGTACCGGTCGCGCCGGTGCTCTCGGTGGAAGAGGCGATCGACCATCCGCATCTGCGCCAGCGCGGCACGGTGCGCACGATTACCGATCCGCTGTTGGGCGAGTACCAGGTGCCGGGGTTTCCATTCCGCTTCTCGGATTTTCCGGATGAGTTGACTTTGGAAACCCCCACGCTGGGTCAGCATAACGCGGAGATCCTCGAGCGCTACCTGGGCTATTCGCCCGAGCGCATCAGCCAGTTGGAATCCGCGGGAGTGCTGTGCAGGTATAAGCACAAGTGAGAACGGACGCGGTTGGCTTCTCCGCAGTCCCCGCCGATTCCTCCCTCGAAACACGATGGCTGAAAAAATCGCAAAGGAGACTCTCAAAATGGAAGAAATGGGAATATTCCAGGCCATGCACACCGCCCGCGCGCTGCGGCGGCTCAAACCCGATCCCGTTCCCGATGACCTGATCGCCAAAGTAATCGACGCCGGCGTGCGGGCGCCGACCGGCAGCAACCTGCAGAACTGGCGCTTCGTGGTGGTAAAGGATGCGCAACTGCGGCGCGAGATCGCGGATCTCTATCGCGCGTCGATGGAAATCGCGGGCCGGGCCTACGCCAATCGCAAGCAGCCGCCGCATATGACCAACGACAGGCAAAAAGCGATGATGTCGGCCGCAACCTATCTGGCTCAGCATTTCGGCGAGGTGCCGGTGCTGATCCTTGCGTGGCTGCAATTCACTCCCGAACAGGAGAACCCCCAGTTGCCGCCCGAGCATATGCCGACTTTTGTGCGCCTGAGCGGCGGCAGCATTTTCCCCGCCGTCCAGAATATGATCGTTGCCTGCCGCGCGGTCGGCCTCGGCACCGTTCTGACCACGGTTCTGGCCTACAAGGAAGCCGAGGTCAGGAACATCATCAACGCTCCCGCCGACATGCGTCTGTACGCGGCGTTGCCGGTGGGCTATCCGATGGAAGGCTACGGCCACGGTCCCGTCCGCCGGCTGCCGTTGAGCGATGTAACCTTTCTGGATAGGTACGGAAACAACTGGCCGAAAAAATAAGCTTCACCCAGTAAGGTAGTCGAGGAAACGGCGAGGCATTGGAGACCGTGCAAACGCCCTGGCGTCTTCCAATTTTACAACTGTGGATTCCGGGCTGACATGGCGGTTTAGACAAACCAGCGCCATCAGCGGTATCCTGCCGCCGTCAGGATCAGTCCAAAGGAAAATTTTCGCGATGCCAGACCGCGTATCGAAATCGGCCCGCATCCGGTCGCGCCTGAATCATCCCATAATCGATTCCGACGGCCATTGGATCGAATACGAACCGCTGGCGCTGGAATACCTGTCGCGCGTGGGCGGCCCCGCTCTGGTGCGCCGCTACAAGGAAGTATCGGCACCCTTCGGCGCGCTGGCGCGGATGCCGCTGCAGACGCGCAGGGACAAGCGGATTTCGCAGTTCCCATGGTGGGGGGTGCCGGCGCGAAATACTCTGGACCGCGCCACCGCGATGATGCCGCGCTTGATGCGCGAGCGGCTGGGCGACATGGGGATGGATTTCGCCGTGGTCTATTCCACCGGCGGATCGCTGTTCGCGCCGTTTTTGCGCGACGAGGAGGTCCGGCGCGCCGCCTGCTGCGCCTTCAACATTTTTCTCGCCGACACGTTTCGCGATTTCTCCGACCGCCTCACGCCCGCCGCCGTGATTCCGATGCATACGCCGCAGGAAGCCATCGCCGAACTGGAGCATGTGAAGGAACTGGGCCTCAAGGTGATCATGATGTCCAGCCTGATCCGGCGCCCGGTGCCGGAGGTCGCGCGCAAGGCCCCCGAGTACCTGCGCTATGCGCTGTGGATGGACGTGCTGGGGCTGGACAGCGACTATGACTACGACCCGGTGTGGCGCAAATGTATCGAACTCGGTCTGGCGCCCACGTTTCATTCCTCGGTCCAGGGCTACGCGCTGCACAGCTCGCTGACCAACATGGTATACAACCATATCGGGCACTTCGGCGCGGCCGGCGAGGCCGTGTGCAAGGCGATGTTCCTGGGCGGGGTGACGACGCGCTTCCCGCGGCTCAGATTCGCTTTTTTGGAAGGCGGCGTCAGTTGGGGATGCCGCCTGTATGCCGACCTGATCGGGCATTGGAAGGTGCGCAACGTCCAGGCGCTGGCTCATATCGACCCGAAAAATCTCGACCTCGCGCAGTTGACCCGCCTGGTCGGCCAATACGGCAGCGACGCGCTGCGGCAGAAGTTCGATCCGGCGCAGGTGTCGATGGGCGACAGCGCGCCGGAGCAGCTCGACGATTTCGCGCGCTGCGCCGTTCGCCGCCCCGAAGATATCCGCGACCGCTACGTGCCCAACTTTTTCTTTGGCTGCGAGGCCGAAGATCCGCTCATCGCGTGGGCCTTCAACTCCAAAGTCAATCCGTACGGCGCGCGGCTCAATGCCGTCCTGGGTTCTGATATCGGTCATTGGGATGTTCCCGACATGGAGGAGATCGCGGCCGAAGCTTATGCGCCGGTCGAAAACGGCGTCATGTCAGCGGAGGATTTCCGCGACTTCACTTTCGCCAATCCGGTGAAACTGTGGGCGTCGCTCAATCCCGATTTCTTCACGGGCACGGCGGTCGAAGATGAAGTCGCGCGCGAGCTGGCCAATTTCGATCGCAACGCGCAACAGGCCTCTCTCCGATGAACCCCGGCCAGATGAAGCACGTACTGGACGGTTTTCGCGTCCTCGACATTACGCAGTTCATCGCCGGACCGACGGCGACACGCTTGCTGGCGCAGATGGGAGCCGAAGTGATCAAGCTGGAGCTCGCGCCCACCGGCGATCGCGCCCGGCTGCTGCCGCTGCTGAAGGACGGACGCAGTTCGCATTTCGTCCATCACAACCGCGGCAAGAAGAGCCTGTGCCTGGACCTGAACCAGCCGCAGGCGCTGGAGCTGACCCGGCGGATGGTGGCCAGGGTCGACGTGCTGGTGGAGAACTTCAGTCCGGGCACGATCGCGCGGATGGGCCTGGGATACGACGCCGTCAGCCGCCTCAATCCGCGCCTGGTGATGTGCTCGATTTCGACCTTCGGCCAGACCGGCAGACTTGCGTCGCTGACCGGATTCGATTTTATCGGCGCCTCCTATGCCGCCGCGATCAGCGCCTTTAACGCGAATCGCGAGGGCCAGCCCATCCTGCCCAACATCCCGATCGGCGACGTGATGACCGGGGTGCATGCGGTGGGCGCCATCGCCTGCGCCCTGCTCTACCGCGAGCGCACCGGCAAAGGCCAATACCTCGACATCTCGCTGCTCGATTCCTACTTCAACTGCCACGAAGTGGTGACCGCGGATCTGCATCGGCGGCAGCTGGAAAGCGGGCTGGGCGACGCGCATGGCACCAGTATTGTGCCGATGGCGGTGTTTCGCGGCTCGCGGCATTACATCTGTATCATGGCCCCGCAGGACCATCTGTGGCGCCGGCTGTGCGACGCGATCGGGCGGCCCGAGTTGGGCACCGATCCGCGCTTTGTCGATCACGCCGCGCGCGCCCGCAACCAAACAGACGTGATCGATCTTATCCAGTCGTGGCTGGACGCGACCGAAGAGACGGCCGCGCTGGAGATTCTGGAGAAGCATCATGTGCCCGCGGCGCCGGTGCTGACGCTGGCCGACGCGATCCAGGATCCAATCCTGCTGGAACGCGGCACCGTCCGCGCCGCGACCGATCGAATCCTGGGCGAAATCAGGGTTCCCGGCCTGCCGCTGCGATTTTCCGATTTCCCCGGCGAGATGGATGTGCAGGCGCCGTTTCTGGGCGAGCATAATCGCCAGATTCTCTCCGACTATCTGAACCTGTCCGCCGATGAGATCGCCGCGCTGGAACGCTCCGGTGTCCTGCAGGAGAAGCCAAATTGAGCCGCTACGGTTTGCGCGGCGCGATGGCGATCGTCGGCGCGGCGGACACCAAAGTCGGCGCGGTGCCCGAACTGACCAGCGCCCAGTTGCAGACCGAGGCGGCGCGGCTGGCGCTGGCTGACGCCGCAATCAGCAAGGATCGAATCGACGGCCTGATCACCTGCAACGCCAGCGTCGAGCGCGGTCCGCTGAAGACGTTTCACGCCGAGATGGTGGCCGAACTGCTCGGCATCGCACCCCGCTTTTGTCTGACCGGAGCGGTCGGCGGCGCGCTGCCGGTCCTGATGATGGAGCATGCGGCGGCGGCCATCGCGGCCGGCTTGTGCCATACCGTGCTGCTGATCTCCGCGGACAACATCCTGTCGGCCGCCAAGCGCCGCGCCGCGGTTCCCGAGCCGTGGGACGACCCTCAGTTCGAAGAACCCTACGGCCCGACCACGCCCGCGATGTATGCGCTCATCGCGCGCGCGCATATGCATCGGTTCGGCACCACCAGCGAGCAGTTCGCGGCCGTGGCCGTGGCCTGCCGCAGACACGCGTCGATGAATCCGGGCGCGCACAAGCGCGAACCAATCGCGCTTGCCGACGTGCTCAATTCGCGCATGATCGCCGACCCGCTGCATCTGCTGGATTGCAGCCTGGTGTCCGACGGCGGCGCCGCGATCGTGATGACCGCCGCCCAACGGGCCCGCGATTTCCCCAATCCGCCGGTGTATTTTCTGGGCGCCGGCGAGGCTCATCCGTATCTAAGCCTGCTGCATGCCGACAGCCTGACGCATTCGGGGGCGATCCAATCCGGCCGCCAGGCTTACGCCGCGGCGGGCGTCGCGCCGCGCGATATCGACCTCGCTTTCGTTTATGACGCCTTCACCCCGATGGCGATCATTTACCTGGAAGATTTGGGCTTCTGTCCCAAGGGCGAAGGCGGCCGCTTTGTTGAGGGCGGCAATATCGAGCTGGGAGGACCGCTTCCGATCAATACGCACGGCGGATTGCTGTCGTATTGCCATGCGGGACTGGCCAATTCGATTTTTCACATTACCGAGGCGGTGCGGCAGTTGCGCGGCGGATGCGGCGCGCGCCAGGTAAACGGAGCGAAGCTGGCAATAATCCACGGGCAGGGCGGCCGCGCCTCCACCCATGGCACGGCGATTTTGGGAACCGCGGAGACCCTGTGATGGACGCGCCCGGCAAACTGATCCCGGTCCCGACCCAGGAGACCGCGCCGTTCTGGGAGGGCTGCAAGGCGGGTGAACTGCGGCTGCAGCGCTGCGCCGATTGCGGCCGTTATCAATTCCCGCCGCAGTCATTTTGCCGCTCTTGTGCGGGCGGCCGTCTTGCCTGGAGCGCAACCTCAGGCTGCGGCAAAGTGCTGTCCTACACCATCGTGTACTGGTCGCCCAATCCCGCTTACGCCGCCGATGCGCCCTATTCGCTGGCCCTGATCCAGCTCAACGAAGGCCCGCGGATGCTGACCAACGTCACCGGCTGCCCGCCGCGGCAGCTTCAGATTGGCATGGAAGTCAAAGTAGTATTCGAGCAGTGCGGTCCCGCAATCATGCTGCCGAAATTCCAGCCCCTATGAACGCAGGCCTGCGCGAGCTGTGGTTGGGGATGGAAAGGGAATGAGGAGCAGGATGCGTCACTCGTAGCGCAGGGCTTCGATCGGGTCGAGCATCGACGCCTTGCTGGCCGGATAGTAGCCGAAGAAGATCCCGATCAGGGCCGAGAAGACAAACCCTCCCGCCACCGCCAGCGGCGACACCAGCACCGGCCATCCCGCCAGCGCCGATATCATCTTCGAGGCCGCCACGCCCAGCGCGATTCCCGCCAACCCGCCCAGCGCGCTCAACAGGGTAGCCTCGACCAGGAACTGCATCAGGATCTGCGCGCGCCGTGCGCCAATCGCCTTGCGGATGCCGATCTCGCGGGTGCGCTCCGTGACCGAAACCAGCAGGATGTTCATGATTCCGATGCCGCCCACCAGCAGCGAAATCGACGCCACCGTGCCCAACAGCAGCGTCAACACGCGGCTGGCGCTCTCGGAGGCCTGCGCGATATCGCTCAGGCTGCGCACGGTGAAGTCGTCGTCCTGGCCGGCGGCGATGTGATGTCTGCGATGCAGCGTGTCGCGCGCCGCTGCCTGCGCCGCGTCAATCGCGCCCGCGTCGGCCGCCTGGATGAAAATCATGTTGACCACGCCCGAAATCTTGGGCGCGCTGCCGAACGGACTGACCAACGCCGAGGCCGATTGATACACCGGGCTCGACGCGGTAGTGCTGGGCAGGCCAAGGTACGGGTTGAGCACCGGGTTGGTGGATCCGGTGGAACTGGCCGGCACGGTCGCGCTTACCTGCGAGGTGCCCAGCACTTTGCGCTCGGCGGTGTTGAACGGCATCAGCACCACGTCGTCCTGATCCTGCCCGAAGTTGGACTGGCCCTTGGAACTCAGCAAGCCGACAACGCGAATCGGCACGCCTTTGACCCGGATGACGGCGCCGACCGGATTTTCCCCCTCGCCGAACAGGTTGTTGACCACCGTCTGCCCGAGCAGGCATACGGCGGCGCCGGCGCGCGACTCATCGTCAGTGAAGTTGCGTCCCGCCGCCAGCGGCCATTGCCGCACGGTGAGGTAGGACGGCGTCACCCCGTTGATACTGGTGCTCCAGTTGCGGTCGCCGTTGACTACCTGCGCCACCTGCCGATTCATGTAGCTGACCGCGGAGACGGCGGGCGACTCCTTCATGATCGCGTCGGCGTCGGCCGTGGTCAGGGTGGAGATACTGCCGAAACCGGCGCGTACGCCGTTGGACGTGGTCGCACCCGGCAGCACCACGACCAGGTTGCTGCCCAAACTCTGGATCTGATCGCGCACCGAGGCGCTGGCGCCCTGCCCCACCGCGACCGTCGCGATCACCGCGGCCACGCCGATGAACACGCCCAGCATGGTCAGCGCCGACCGCATCTTGTTGCGCCGCAGCGCGCGCCACGCCGCCACCAGCGCCATCTGCGCAAACGCCCCCGACCCCGAAGACGACGCCCGCGGCGAAGCCGGCACGGCGCCAACCTGAGCAATTGGCGCTGTGGGAGGCCTGGTTCTGCGGTCCGACACCACGATCCCGTCGCGCAGCGTAATCACGCGGTTGGCGTAGGCCGCGACGTCGGCTTCGTGAGTGACGATGATTATGGTCAGCCCCTGCTCCTGGTTGAGCCGGCGGATTATCGCCATGATCTCGTTGGAGTTCTGCGTATCCAGGTTGCCGGTCGGTTCGTCCGCCAGCACGATCGCGGGATTGTTGACCAGCGCCCGCGCGATCGCCACCCGCTGCTGCTGTCCCCCGGAAAGCTGATTGGGATGATTGGCTTCGCGTCCGGCCAGCCCGACCATTCGCAACAGTTCCCCGGCCCGCGCCGGCCCGTCCTGCGCCGCGCCGCAGTAGAACAGCGGCAGCTCCACGTTTTCGGCGGCGCTGGCGCGCACGAGCAGATTGAAGTTCTGGAACACAAAGCCGATACGGCGGCCGCGGATATCGGCCAGCGCTTCGTCATCGAGCATCGCCGCGTCCACGCCTTCGAGCAGATACTGGCCGCGGGTGGGCCGGTCCAGGCATCCGAGGATGTTCATCAGGGTCGACTTGCCCGATCCCGAAGCACCCATGATGGCGACGAAATCGCCGCGCTCGATACTCAGGTTGACGGCGCGCAGCGCGTTTATTTCGACCTCGCCGACCAAATAGGTCTTGTCGAGGTTCCTGATTTCGATCAGTGCCGCCGCAGTTTCCTGCTTGGCCGCGGTCCGGGTCTGGCCTGGCATAATCAGCCTTTACGCGCCGGTTTCGATTGTACCCCTTCAGCCAACAAACCGCCCGATCGGATTGATCCGCCGCACCCGCGCCGGCATGGCGGCGCCGGTGGCCACAACGTCTCCTTCATGCAGATCGCCGCTTACGATCTCCACGTTCTGGCCGTCGCTGATGCCGGTGGTTACCGCCACCTGACGCGTGGTACCGCCGTTGACGACCCGCACCGAGGGCCGACGCTGCCCGGCAGTATCCGGCTCGAACCTGAGCGCCGCTACCGGCACGCGCAGCACGCCGTCGTGCCGCGCGGTTTCCAGGTTGACGTTGGCGGTCATTCCCGGCTTCAACAGCAACCCAGGATTGGCCACGCCTATCACGACGTCGTATGTGACGACGTTCTGCACCGTTATGGGAGCCTGCCGTACCTGGCTGACCGTGCCGGAAAACTCGCGGTCGGGGAACGCATCAACGCTGAAGCTCGCCGCCTGGCCCGGCTGGATCCCGCCGATATCGGACTCGCTGACGTTGGCGTCGACCTGCATCCGGGTAAGGTCCCTGGCGATTAGAAACAAGGTCGGCGTCTGAAAACTGGCCGCCACGGTCTGCCCCACGTCCACGTTGCGCGATACCACCACGCCGTCAACCGGAGAGACGATATTGGTATAGTCGAGGTTTACCTCGGCCTCCTTAAGCGCGCTCTGCTGCTGCGCGATATTGGCCTGGTCCAGCGCGACCTGCGCCGCCGCCTGCCGATAGGCGCTGCGCGCGCTGTCCGCGGCGTCGGCCGAAACCACCTGCGCCTGGTAGAGTTGGTCCTGGCGCTGCGCGCTGATCCTCTTGTATTCGGCGTCGGCCTGGTCCTTGCGCATCTGCGCCTGGGCGTTGGCCAATGCAGCTTTGGCTTCATCGACCTTCATCTGGAAGGGCCGCGGATCGATTTTCGCAATGAGCTGACCCTGCTTCACCTGCGCATTGAAGTCGGCGTAGATGGCCTGGATCGGACCCGAAACGTAGCTCCCGACCTGAACCGTGGCGACCGGATTGACGGTGCCGGTGGCGTTGACCGACATCGCTATGGTACCGCGCGTCACCGGGGCGGTCGTATAGAGCGGGGGCGCGGAATGTCTCGCGCTCAGATAAATCGCCCCTGCGATTGCCAACCCGGCGGCCAACACCATCCATCGCGGCAGTCCAGCGCCGGCCGCGACCAGACGCCTGCCAGCGGCGGCCACGCCGTCCCTGCTGCCGCCCGCGAGCGGCCGAAGAATGGTCAGGCTGCTATCCATGATTGCTGCTCTCCTCCGCGCGGCGCATCTCGCGCAGCGCGTCCAGGCTGAATTCAGTGATATGTTCCGCGATGCGCCCGGGGTCCATCCGCTCTTTGGGATAAAGGGCGGCCAGAACCGGCCGGGCGTTGCGATAGAACATGCATTGACCAACGATACTGAACACGCACATCCGGATGCGGCCGCGCGGCACCGCGGGCCCGGCGATTTCACGCACCAGATTTTCCAGGTACTCGTGGCGTGGCCGCACTTCCTCTTCATACAGACGGTCGAGCATTCCGCTCGGTTGTGCGATCTCACGCGCGATCAAAATACCGTGCCAGGCAGGACGTCCCTCGCCCAAAATCCGCCCGACGAAAGCCCTGATATAGGCCCGCAGACGATCTTCGGCCACAAGACCGGCGGCGATCCCGGATTCCTGCTGCGCCGCGCGCTGATGCGCGTAGCGGAAGACTTCGGCGTAAAGGCTCTGTTTGTCGCGGAAATGGTAATTGACCGCGGCAATGTTGGCCCCGGCGCGCCGGCAGATCTCCTGGATGGTGCCGTCGCGGTAGCCGCGTTCGGCAAACACTTCACCCGCGGCTTCGAGCAGCCGCTGGCGGGTAGCGGGGGATCTTTTGCCGGTATTTTGCATCGCCCTCGGGCGCTCTCTTCAAATGACCAATTCAAATATAGACTTGAAATCCCCGTTGGTCAAGCGCCCTGTTCGGCGGCGCCGGTTGGGTAAACCCATGCGCCGACGGCGCCGCGATGGAACGACTGCTGGCAGGCGAGCTTATCAAGCTGCAAGGTGTTCGAAGATGAATCAGATTGATACAGATTGTATTAGCTAACCAGTTTTGATAGTCCGCCGCGAGTTCTCTTGTATATTTTGGCGACAATATATCAGCGGCATAGTGTATCGATTAGAACCAACCTAGCTTTCTAATAGAAATTGAGTGACTTGAGGTCTGCGTGCTCTTCTTTTCTGGTACAGAGGGCATCGATGAGTTATTATCCGGGAAAATGTCGCTGGCTCTTCGTTCACGATGGCATCACGCCAGATTTCTGGTCTTTTTGACGGTTTTGATTCTCTATGCCGCGCCTCTCGCGGCCGCGCCGGTCATTGCCAACCGGGTGCTGGGGCAAATCGACTTCGTCCATAACGGCCCCAATATCGTGTCCAACGCCGGACTGTGGACGCCGCACGCGGTCGCCGTCGATCGCAGCGTCACCCCCAATCGCGTCTATGTGGCCGACTCCGGCAATCATCGCGTACTGGGATGGCGCAGTATTGCGGCCTTGACCAACGGCAGTCCGGCCGACCTGGTGATCGGTCAGACGGATTTTCTGTCGTGGAGTGCGGAATGCAACAACGCGGCGGTAACCGGCGCCACCCTGTGCTTTCCCTCTGACGTTGCGGTCGACCCCTTGGGCAATCTTTACGTCGTCGACCAGGGCAACAACCGGGTGCTCGAATACGACGATCCGTTCAATACCGACACGCTGCCCGACATGGTTTTCGGCCAGGGCGGCAGTTTCACCTCCAGCGCGTGCAATCTGGGCGGCAACATCAGCGCCGCGACCTTATGCAATCCAACCGGTGTCGGGGTTGATTCGGCGGGCAATGTTTACGTGGCCGACACCTCGAACTCGCGTGTGCTCGAGTACGATTTGCCGCTGGCGACCGATGTAATCGCGGATCGGGTATTCGGACAGGCCAACGGGTTCGACAGCGGGAGCTGCAATCTGGGCGGTGCGGCCAGTGCCGGGACCTTGTGTATTCCGGCCGACGCCGCGGTGGATGCGGGCGGCCATTTGTATATTGCGGACGCGGGCAACTTCCGCGTGCTTGAGTATGACACGCCGCTTGAGAGTTCCGCCGCCACGATGGTATTCGGCCAGGGCAACGACTTTACCTCGCGCAACAACTCGTGCGCGTCGTTTCCGGTAGCCGGCGCGCTGTGCTCGCCCGACGGGCTGGCGCTCGACAATGCCGGCAACCTGTATATATCCGACGCGACGTTTTCCCGGGTTCAGGAATACAACACGCCGGTGGCCAGCGGCTCCACCACGCCCAACGCCGTGTTCGGCCAGCCCGGCTTCAACTCTCTGCTGTGCAACAACGGCGGGGTCAGCGCCGCCGGGCTCTGCCAGCCGTTCGGGATGGCCACCGACAGCGGCAACGATCTTTTTGTAGCCGACCTCGGCAATCAACGGATGCTTGAGTATCTGAATCCCTTGAGCACCGACCCGCCCAATACGAGCGCGGATTTGGTTTTGGGTCAGAAGACGCTGACGCGAAACGGAACCAACTCGCCGGGCGCGAACAGTCTCTATCAGCCGGGCGCCGTGGCCCTGGATATGAGCGTCTCACCCAACCGACTGTATGTCGCCGATACCAACAACAGCCGCATTCTGGCTTGGCATAGCGTGGCGGCTTTTACCAACGGCGGCGCCGCGGACCTGGTTATCGGTCAGCCCGATCTGTTCTCCACCGGATGCAATCAGAACCGGGTGGACGGCAGCGGCAATTCGCTGCCGGCGGACAACACGCTGTGCTTGCCCGCCGGTGTCGCGGTGGACAAGGCGGGAGGGCTGTGGGTATCGGATTCGGGCAATTTCCGCGTCCTCGGATACGATCCTCCCTTCGCCAGCGGCATGACCGCCAATCAGGCCGCGGCCGTGGTGCTCGGGCAGCATGGCGACTTCACCAGCCGCATGCCCAACAACGGCGGCATCAGTGCGACCAGCATGTCGGCGCCGAGTGGGCTGGCGATCGACCCGGCGGGCAACCTTTACGTAACCGATCCGGTCAACAACCGGGCGCTGAAATTTGCGCATCCCGCCACCAGCGACAGCGCGCAGACAGTATTCGGTCAGGGTGGAAGCTTCACTGGAAGCACTTGCAACTTCGACGGCGCCTGTACGCCCGCCGGATGTTCCGCGACGGCGGACAGCCTTTGCGGTCCGGCGGCGGTGGCGGTAAGCGCGGGCGGCAACCTGTACATCGCGGATACGGCTAACAACCGCGTGCTTCAGTATCCTCCCGGCGCGGCGGGCAACCCCAATGCGAACCTGGTGGTGGGACAAGCCGATTTCACCGCCGTGGCCTGCGCTACGATGTGTCAGCCACAGGGGGTGGCGGTGGATGCGTCGGGCAATCTTTACGCGGCTGACGCGCTTAATGCGCAGATCAAGACCTACCACGCGCCGCTGTCCGACAATCCGCCTGCCGCGGTGGTAATCGGCACCAGGTTATGCGAGGCGAGCCAGGCCGGCGCCGGCACCTTGTGCGGGGTATCGGGCATTGGTTTGGATTCTTCGGGCAACCTGTATGCCGCCGATAGCCTGGACAACCGGGTGCTTCAATACAACGGCTCCGCGGTCCCCACCTCCACGCCCACGCCGACTCCCACACCGACGCCGCGGCCCACCGGCACGCCGACCGCTACGCCGACCCCTGCCCCGGGCGTTCCTTTCATCATCACGGTGCCGGGAGTGATTCGGTCCGGTTCGATGTTCAAGATCACGGGAGTTAACTTCACTATCGGTTCGGCGGTGAACTTTTTCGTCGCCACCGCAAGCGGCCCGATCAATACCGGTCCGTTCAAGCCGGTATTCGTATCCAGTTCCGAGCTCAACGTGGCGGTGCCGGCGGCCAATCCGCTGGGTCAGGGGGTGGCGGCGGTACAGGTGGTCAACACCGATCATGGCTTCGCCGCTTCCAATGCCGTGCTCTCCTTGCTGCAGGGCAACGCCGCCCTGGGTATCCCGAGTATCACCGGGATCAACTCCGCGCTGCTGGCGCCCGACAGCACCTCGCCCGGCGTGGCGACGGCCAACGTTCAGACGGTGGTAGTGCAGGGTACCGTGGTCAGATTACAGGGAAGCGGCTTCGATACGACCAACGGCGTGGCGGTGGATCTGTTCTGCGCCTGCACCGGCGGCAAGGTGGGACCGTTTATCGTTAACCCTGGACTGAATCTGACTTCCGCCCAGATAACCTTCAATCTGCCCAGCTCCGGGCCGAACGCTCCGGTAACCGGTCCCGGCTCTTTTGTCGTCAGCAACAAGGGTTCCGACGGCCAATTCAGCAGGAAGAGCAACGCGGTGTCGGTGCCGATCGGACAGCGGATTTCGGTCACCGGCGTATCGCAGAGCGGGAGCAGGATAACCGTCTTCGGGACCGGATTCTGCGGGCTTACCGTGATCAATCTGTTCAATCTGCAGGGCAGCACGGTGGTCGATCTGGGCGGACTCAACCCCGACGGCACGCCTAAAATCCCGCTGACGATAACCAGTTCCGACCAGTTGTCGTTCACCGTGCCGGCCGCGGCCAAACCGGGTCAGGCCTACGTGCAGGCGCTGAACCCGCCATTCGTGCCCTTTACCAGTTCGGACAACGCGTCCGCGGGCGCCTTCGTCCTGCATTGACCTTAATCGGCGATTCTCACGGCAGGCGCGGGCAGGGGGTAAACGGTACCGGTCCGGGTTTGGCGCCCAAAGCGTAGATCTCAACCCATCGCCCGGTTTTTACTTCCACCATACGCGACTCGCGTTTCAGCGCGCCGTCAGCTTGCGTCACTTCGAAGTCGAGGCGATAGCGCCCCGCCGGTAAGGGGAGCGCGAATCCCGCGTCCGGATAACGGCAGGCGCCGCATCCCGCGTAGGCGCCGTTTTCGGTAAAGGCAGTGACTGTCGCGCGATTGTCCGCAACCTCCTGCGGCGGACCGACAACTCCGTAGCATACCGGCGCCATCGGCGGTCCGCAGCGGCCTTCGACCCCGGAGCGGTGGCTAGTCCGCGCAACTGAGTGCGTGGCGGGACATTGGTGGGAAGCGGCCGCCGCCCGGCACACGTTCAGAGCAGTGAGCGCGGCAACGAACAACAGCGGCGCGGCTATGTGCAAGAATTTTTGGCAGCTGGGCATTCAGACATTCATATAAACATTCTTAAAATAAACCAAAAAAATTTTAGCAAAGCTTGACCTTGCAACCTATAACGTGCAAAAACGCCTAACGGATGAGTGAATCTCTCTATCTTGTGCGTAACAGTTGCCATTTCCTGGTTTTGAAGTCTTCTGGCAAAGCGTTTGCCGGCGCATGGATGCAAGCATTTTTAAATGCGTTTTAAGACTCTGCTGAGCTATAAAATTAGGAAGAATCCAGTGCAGAAAAAGGGAATGCGTTCTCTAATTCTGGGACTCATCGGCGCGGTCGTCTTCGGTCTGGTTTTGGCCGCTGTCGCTGGCTCGCGGCCGGACCTCCACTCCTCGCGGCCGGTCTCTCTGCTCGATCAGGGCTATGTCCGGCCGCCGATCCACACCGCCGATGAACTCAAGGATCAGGGATTCTTCGCGGCGTTGCGCCACGGAGTGCAGTTTGGGATTCCCCAGGGAGCTTACGCCAGGGCCATCGCCCAGCGCCGCGGCATGGAAAAAGCCGCGGCGTCGGTCTCCGGGGCTCTGGGCGCCTCGCCCGCCTGGACGTTTATCGGTCCGCAGCCGATTTTGAAGGAGCAGGCCAACTTTGGCGGCATGCTGTTCGGGTCGGGTTTCAACGCGACCGGGCGCGTAACCTCTATCGGGGTCGATCCGTCGGGCAACATTTACGTTGGAACGGCTTCGGGCGGAGTATGGCTCAGCACCGACAAGGGTGCGCACTTCAAATGGATCAGCGCGGCCTTGCCGACGCAATCGGTAGGCTCAATCGGGATTGACAACAGCAACGGCACCGGGCCGATAGTCTATGTCGGCACCGGCGAGGGGAACAACCCGTTCGGCGGCGACAATTACTATGGCCAGGGACTGTGGCGCACCACCGACATGGGCGCCACCTGGACGCAAATTGAAGGGCCACCCTCAGGAAGGTTTTTCACCAACGGTCCCTATCAGTCCTTTACTACGCTTTCTATTCCATGCCTTTACCTGTTCGCCGGCACCGGGTTCGGTTTCAGCACCAGCAAGGGCAGCGCGGACTGGCTTCAGGGAGCCAGAAATCAAGGATCGATTTACGAATCGCTCGACGCGGGCAACAATGGCACCTGGCATCGAACCTTCGGGCAGCCCTTTTCCAGCGGCGGACCGGTGCGCTCGCTGATCATCGGCGGGGCGGGCTCTCCGGAAGGTCCGGAGATGTTCTCGGCGATCGATCTGGACGGAGTTTACGGCGCAGCCTTCACCTGCGGGGCGGGGCAGCCGCTGTCGCCGTGGTCGAACATTCCAATACCGAGCACCAGTTTCGGCCGTGCCAGTCTGGCGGTTGCCGGTCCGGTGCCATTCCGCGACAACATCTACGCGATGGTGGGGGCGTCGCGGACCGTCAGCGGCATCAAGACCTACGGGTCGGTTTATTCGGGATTTTTCTTCTCCGGCAATGGCGGCGCGAGCTGGTCGGCGTTGAAAGTGCCCTGCGCCGAAACCACCAAAAAGGGCGCCAGTTGGCATACCTCGCCATGCGCTGACAATGGCCCTCCGGCAGACGTCGTTACGTTGGACGGAACTGTTCCGGCAGGTCCCAACGGTCAGCCGCCGGTCAGCTCCCAGTCCTTTTACGATCAGACGCTTATCGTGTCGCCCAAGGACCACACCACGCTGTTCTTTGGCGGCTTGGGGCTGTACAGCTCGCCCGACGGCAATACCTGGAGCTTTATCGCGGCCAACGGCCAGACCCATACGGACCAGCATGCGCTGGCGTTCGATACCACCGATTCGAGCCGCCTGTATGTCGGCAACGACGGCGGAATTTTCGTTTTCAACACCGGCACCGGCACATTTACCGAGCTTAACGACACCATTTCCGCGGTGCAGATTTATGGCATCGGTCCGCATCCGACCAACAACTCCAAAGTGCTGGCCGGCACCCAGGACAACGGCACGGTACTCTACACCGGCGCTTTAGGATGGTCCGCGGTGGATACCGGCGACGGCGGCTCCGCCCTGTTCGACCGCAATGACCCGAGCTTCGCCTATCACGACTACGGCGGCAGCGGATGTACGTCGATCGTGACCTCCACCGACGGCGGCAACACCTGGCCGTTGGCGAATTTTCGGGCCCAAACCGGCGCGCTATGCACCGCGCTGAGGAACAATCCCGACTATACCAACGGCGACCCCGGGGGAACCTTCACCGCGCCCATCGCCGGCGACCCCGCCGTGGCGCATCGGGTGCTGATCGGCGCCGATTCGGTCTATGTGTCGACCGACGGGATGTTCAGTTGGGCGCCGATGAGTCCGCCGCTGGGCTCATGCCTGAGTTCAGCCTGCGCCATTACCGACATTGAGTTTAATCCCCTGGACCACACCCACGCGTGGGCGATAACTGCTCAGGCGTCTTTTCTGGACGGCACCACCTCTCCGTTTACGGTCTGGAATTCCGACCATGCCGATTCGAACGACGAAGGCGGCACAAACTGGGTGGAAGTGGACGGCACCCTGCCCTTCAACACCAACAACACTCAGGCCACCAGTATCGCGCCCGATCCGTTCAATAATCAGATCGCTTACCTGGGCCTGTCCGGTTTTACCGCCGCGACCGGGATCGGCCATGTCTTCAAGACGACCAATTTCGGCGGGACCTGGACCGAGGCCGACGGGGGACTGCCGGACATCCCGGTGGACAAGCTGATCGTCGATCGCAACGACCCGACCGGCCAGACCATCATCGCGGGAACCGACGCCGGAATCTTCCGCAGCACCAACGGCGGCGCGACCTGGAGCGATTTCAATACCAGCACCATTCCGACCGTGCCGGTCTACGATCTGGAGCAAAACAACAACGGAGTGCTGTTCGCGGGCACGCACGGCGACGGCGCGTTCCGGCTGATCGAACCGACGCCGACCCCATCGCCGACGCCGACTTCGACCCATACCTCGACGCCAACGCCAACCCAGACGCCGGTGCCGCCGACCGCGACTCAAACTCAGACACCGACCCAGACTCCCACGCAGACTCCAACCCGCACCAAAACACCGACTCCCACTCTGACTCCAACTGCAACTCCAACTGCAACTCCAACTGCAACTCC